>JBCCHB010000160.1:0-36849 GCA_039028975.1 Chloroflexota bacterium | reverse complement strand
TTTTCTAAGTCAAATGAAGTTTTGCTAAGACCAGAATTCAGATGGATTTGAGCTCAAAATAGCTGTATACCATGAATAGAAACCCGCTCGGTTTGAAGCAAAAGAGTTAAAATGCACCGCGTTTGATCAAAAATAAGGTATCAAACAAAGATCGCATAGATTGCACAGATTCTCTATCCTTTTATCTTCTAATCTTTGTATATTTACAGGGCAGACCCCAATAATATCCTGCCTACCAGAGTAATCCTTAGAATCCCACAGCGGATACCCCCTTATTTGAGCGAAATAGACTGATTTTTGAAATTGCCTCTTGACTCCGTACTTAAGTACAGGGTTTATACTACCCCTATCAGTTTGTTATTCTAAAACCATAAAATTAAAGGTCTGCCAAATCATGACAACCAAAACATTTACCGTTCCGGCCATCAACTGCAGCCACTGCACCCATACCATTGAACTCGAAGTCGGGGAACTCGCTGGTGTTCAGCGAGTTACAGCCGATGAAGAAACCAAAGAGGTCACTGTTGAGTGGGATGGCAGCACATCGTGGGATGCGATTAAAGAGCTACTCAGTGAGATTGACTTCCCACCCGAGGAGGCATAGCTGTATGACAATCCGTCAATTGACTGTGCCAGTCATTGGCATGACTTGCGCCAACTGCGTCAAGAGCGTTGAGCGTAATACGAAAAAACTAGATGGCGTAGACGGCGTGAACGTCAATTTTGCCAGCGAAAAACTGACTTTCAACTATGATCCTGCCACAACTAAGCCACAGCAAGTCCTCAACGAAGTAGTTGAGCGAGTCCACAAAGCAGGCTTTGATATACCGACTGCAAGCGTTGAGTTGCCCCTGTTGGGCATGACTTGCACCAACTGTGCTAATACTATCGAGCGGCGGCTCAATAGAGTGGAGGGTGTGCTGGCGGCCAATGTCAACTTTGCCAGCGAAAAAGCAACGGTCGAATACGTCGCAGGGGTCGCCGCTTGGTCCGATCTTGTGGCGGCTGTCCGTAAGGCTGGCTTCGATGTAGTCCAGGCAGCTTCCGAAGCCGAGATGGAGGATGCCGAAGCCGCCGCACGAGCCGCCGAGATCCGCCATCAGTGGACCCGGCTGATCGTTGGCGTGGCCTTTGCGCTACCTCTTTTTCTACTAAGCATGGCCCGAGACTTTGGTTTGGTGGGCATGTGGGCTCACGCCAACTGGGTCAATTGGCTCTTTCTAGTGCTAGCCACGCCGGTGCAGTTTTATGTTGGCTGGGACTACTACATTGGAGCCTGGAAGAGTATCCGCAACGGTAGCGCCAACATGGACGTACTCGTGGCCATGGGATCGTCGGCAGCCTATCTTTACAGCGTGGCCGTGCTAATCGCCAAAACCGCTGGCTCTACTGTACTGGGCGACCACGTCTACTTTGAGACATCGGCGGTCATCATCACGCTGATTGTGCTGGGCAAGCTGCTAGAGGTACGCGCCAAAGGACAGACCAGTTTAGCCATCAAGAAGCTCATGGGTCTGCAACCCAAGACAGCCCGGGTTTTGCGCAACGGCAGCGAAGTGGATTTGCCCATCGGCGAGTTAGTACCAGGCGACGAAATCCTAGTGCGTCCCGGCGAACAGATTGCCGTCGATGGTACAATTCTGGACGGCCACTCTGCCATAGACGAAAGCATGATTACCGGTGAGAGTTTGCCCGTCGACAAGGCCATGGGTGATAGCGTCATCAGCGGCACCATCAATAAGCAAGGGCTGCTGCACATCAAAGCCACCAATGTCGGCCAGGGGACCGCCCTCGCCCAAATCATCCGCCTTGTCGAACAGGCCCAAGGCAGCAAAGCGCCTATCCAACGGGTAGTCGATCGTGTGTCGGCCTACTTTGTGCCAGCCATCATTATTTTTTCGATACTTGTCTTTGTCATCTGGCTGGCTTCGGGCGCTGGTTTTGTCCCTGCCCTGTTGCGCCTTATCGCCGTACTGGTGATTGCCTGTCCCTGCGCTATGGGTCTAGCCACGCCGACATCGATTATGGTCGGTGTGGGGAAAGGGGCAGAGAATGGCATTCTCTTCAAAAATAGTGCTGCACTAGAGCAGGCCCATAAGCTTACGGCCATCGTCTTGGACAAAACCGGGACCATCACCAAAGGCCAACCCGCCGTGACCGATATGGTCGTCAGCAGCGAATCTTTATTGAATCGGACAGAATTACTTCGTATAGCTGCTTCAGCAGAAAGAGGTTCGGAACATCCACTAGGCGAGGCCATCGTACGAGCAGCGACGGAAGAGGGACTAATGTTGGGTAATCCAGCCAGCTTTGAAGGAATTGCTGGTCATGGCATTGCAGCGATGGTAGATGGGCACGAGCTATTACTTGGTAACCTGCGTTTAATGGAGCAATCACAAGTCGCGCTCAATGGCCTTGGCCCCAAAGCCAGCCAGATTCAAGCGGCTGGCAAGACGGCCATGTGGCTCTCCGTCGATGGCCAAGCAAGCGCCATTATTGGCGTTGCGGATACCATCAAGGATGGATCAACGGAGGCGGTGGCTGCCCTACACGATCTCGGTCTAACCGTCGTTATGATGACTGGCGACAATGAAGCAACGGCACGGACCATCGCAGGGGAAGTTGGCATCGACCGTATCATCGCAGAAGTACTGCCAGCCGACAAAGCCAATCACGTGCGCCAACTGCAGGAAGATGGCTACATCGTTGCTATGGTTGGCGACGGCGTCAACGATGCCCCTGCCCTAGCCCAAGCGGACGTTGGTATTGCGATCGGCACCGGCACCGATGTGGCCATGGAAACCGCGGACGTTACGCTCATGCGTGGCGACTTGCGCTCCGTTTCCCAAACCATCGGATTATCCAAGGCCACCATGCGTAACATCAGGCAGAACCTGGGATGGGCCTTTGGGTATAATATAGCCTTGCTGCCCATTGCCGCGGGCATCCTAGCGCCGTTTATTTGGGCACCGGATTTTTTGCGTCAACTGCATCCGATTTTGGCTGCTGGGGCCATGGCGCTTTCTAGCTTGAGTGTCGTTGCGAATGCATTGCGCATTCGGGAAGTCTAGAAACTCCATCGATTCTGCGCGGGCTGGCATGCGAGCAGTGCAGGTAAGTGTAAGGAGAACCAACACTATCACGATGACTATTAGAAACTAATCTAATGTACAATAACCGGAAAGTAGAGTTCAATATTTGTCTCGATATCTGGTCTTGGCGTATCGATAGGCACGTCCGCCAAATTAAAATATTGGGGACTTCCATTGTTCCAAGGTGCGGTGGCAACTACTTGACTATTGATTTTGAACGCAACATCTTTTCCAGGTTCTCCACAGGTTAGAGTTGCATCGGCTGGATCTGCTGCCTTCACGTAAAGAATATAAGCTGCTTTCCCATCGATAAGTTGGATAGAAGCCTGGCCACAATTGACACCGTCGATTTCTGCGGTGATTGGCACATGAAACAATGCGGTTCCTGCTGATGCCTCTCCCACCCAGCCGTAGTAGATGGCAGGAATCAGTGGGGTACTCTGCCCATCTATTGCTGCGGCTTGAACTTCCGAGCGAAGAGAGGGTGATGTCATATAAATTGTAATCGGCTCGGTAACAAGAAGCCAATATCCCTTTGCAAATTCTAGTGATTTCAAGTTGTTTACCAGTGGACTCAATGATGGTTCGACATTCACATCATGTATAAGCCACGGATTATCTCTCGATGGATCGTAGCCGTAAATTGCTTGATATATACCTTCAGCGGAAGCAAGAGCCTGCGTAACAGGTTGGCTCTCTTGGAGCGGATAGCCGATGAAGTTCCAGCCAGCCGATTCGACCTTTACGGGTACGCTAGACATCAACGCATAAAGGCCCGGACCTTGAATTGAGGCGGATGCAATATTGTAGACAGAATCTTGCTCCGTATGCAATGGTTGCCAGCAGGAAAACGCTTGGGAAGTTGGGCAAACTTTAGAATCGTTCTCCGCTCGATAATAAATCTGTAGGAAGTTCTCCTCGCCCACTGGAACATCTTCACCAAGGTACTGAAAGCTAAGGCTGGCCCCATTTAAATCTGGTGCATTCTCTGTGGCAATAATCCAGTAGGCCTGACCGACAACATTCAACCACGGTGGAGAATCGGGCGTTGTAGATGCGCCCTGTACAGTGAAGATCCACTCTTCATCTTGTTTCCGTTGCAGTTGGTCCCCAAACAGCGTTACCTGACCGTCAGCCGAGATGGCTGGCACATTGCGGCTCCACAGATGGATGTTGCGGCTCCACAGATGGATGTTGCGGCTCCACAGATGAATCGGATTACCGCCGAGCGCATAATCGATAACCGTTTCCGGAGTTGGGTTAGCAATCCCGTCTATCCAGACGCGGACATAGCCTTCTAGTACCGGTTCTTTTAGCTTTAGAGAAGTACCCATGTAGACATATTTGTCATTGACTTTTTCAGGATTTTGTTGAAGCGGAATCTCTATTGGGGCGAGATTATTAACAGGATAGAGCATTGCCTTTAAGGGGCCATCAATGGCTGACTGAACGCTGATGTGGAGCGTCGTTGAGGTTATCGGCGTTACCAGCACCTCTGGCTGCCAATTTTCTACATGATGTAAAAGAAGCTGATCATTTCCAGACTCGATTTCTTGACACCCTAATCGACTAGCTGCTAGCTCGTAAACGCAAAGTTTATCGCCGAGCTGTGCTCCATAGGCATGGACTTGATCTCGGCTGGGGCGACCTAAGTCAATTAGGCGATCTCCACTTTTAGGATAGAAGAATGCACGAGCACTGTTACCCGTTTGTATGGCCTGCCCATTCTGAGAGAGAAAGAAGATCGGAACATCCAAAGACTCGCCTTCCTGCTCCGGCAGATGCTTAACCTGTGTGAGGGACAAAGGCAAGCCACTGGGACCTGCAATATCCTCATCATTGATGCCCCCATCAGGTTTATCGAGCATATCATAGATTGAGTGAATGGTTTCCCAATCTGAGCGCCCCATTCTTTGATGAGACAAGGTTTCGGTACAGCTGGTCAGCCAACCACTTTCAGGGTGGAACTCACTGTTGACATTGCTATAGGGGCTATTCATGACGCCTGGACAGTTTGCCTCAGGAACAGCGACCAACAGTCCCCGCTCGTTGAGTCCAATATAGTTATCATCTAAGAAGAGCAGGTAGTGGCCTAGCTCATGGGCGAGCGCACGCGGCCAATCTTCGCCTAGCCTACCGCTGGATTCGCCGTAACGGTTCCAGATGACGGGCATACGAATTTGACCCCTTGTAAAGGTGATCGTCCCAGTACTTGATAACTTCACAGTATCGGTCAATGTGCTACGTACAATGCCACCGGGCACTGCGTTCGGACGCAGCCGATTGGTGGCATAAATACGGATATGGGCGTCCTCCCACGGTTGGAAGCCATTCTCTTCGGGTACGCTGCGTGCGTCGTGATAGATGGTGGTATTGCCCAAGGCAATCTGACCATTGCTCCAATCAAAGAGCAGTTCAGACGCTCGCTTGAGATCAAACTCCAGTTGTGCAACAAACTGAGCATCTTGACGCGCATCCCATTCCAGTGCCACATCTAGATCGAAAAGCAGCAGCGGGTTGTTTTCTGAGACCGACACTTGTTGAACACCCGGTTTGCTGACCGTAATCGGGGCTGCCCCGTGAATCCCTGGTATATCGCTCGTGTAGTAGAGACGCGCTGTGTCGCTGAGCTGTTTGGAGAGCGTGATCGGCAGAGCAGCTGGCAACAACGCAATCAATGTATCGCTAATTGCAATGCGACCACGACCATCTAGATAACCATCAGAATTTGTGCGGAACGGCAAATCGACACCACCCATCGGCTGGGCGTCGCGCGCCTGACCCGATGGAAGTTGATAGACAATTGCGTCGACAACGGATTCAACAGAGTCGGATTCAGTTGTGACCTGTACCTGCGTTCCCCGAACGCGGAAGGGGAAGGTAGTAGAAGCGGAATAGGGCCATAGTATAGGGGCAGGTGTTGTATTGGTGTAGTGATAGGTACCACTGAGGGAGTCATTCGCGGGCGGCGGCTGAGAATAGGCCACCATTCGCACAACCACATTGTCAGACTGACCAAAGAATTCGCTAGCCCAGACATCCCATACGTAGGTATGGCTTGCTGGCATGGTACTACTAACTGGAGAGCGAGTTGCTAGGTTCGTTGTGATGGTGTCAGGACTAGCAACCGCTAGCTCCCAGTTTCCTCCACCATCTACAGAATAGAAAACTTTTACTTGTCCAACATTTTCTCCCTCTGTATCAGATAGGGTATAGGTAAGCGTGATAGAACGCTGCGTTTGAATGACGGGTGTAGCATAGAGTCTGGAATCGACCGCACCGGCAATGCTTTCTACACTAATTTGAGGCGGGTGATTTGATAGCCCGGTTCGTGGTCGAATTCGACTGTAAACAACCTCATTTTGTGGCGCTAGCCCAGAATAATAATTACCGACGACAATATCTAGATGATTGTCGCCATCCATATCGCCAACCGCTAAGCTCCGTGTAGCAGATTTAGAGCGAAAGTCACGAGCGTTTTCATGCCATGAAAAGAAACCTGCCCCGTCGTTCAAATACACTGCACTTTGGCCACCACAATCACCAGAAATGATATCAAGGTGGCCATCGCCGTCCATATCTCCAACCGCTACGCTAAAAGTAACATCTCCACCCGTACCAAAGGGGCGGGCACTGCTGTTAGGAAAGTTGCCCATACCATCATTCAGATGCACCATGTTTTGTGCAGTAACACTGCCAGCGAGGATATCGAGATACCCATTATTATCCATGTCCCCAACGGCTACGCTTTGTATAGGTTCGCTATTGCCAAAGAGGCGGCTATTTTCCTCAAAGAAATTACCCACGCCATCATTGAAATATATCATGCTAGGTTGAAAATAATTGCCAACAACAATATCCAGACCGTTTCTGCCATCCATATCCCCAACCACTATGGTAGTTGTGGGATGCGTATCGGCACCAAAGGGTCGGATGTGATCTTCAGTGGTTTCATCTATGTCCCCCTCAAAAAAATTACCTACGCCATCATTCAGATAGATTAAACTTTGTTGGGAATCATTCCCAACTAAAATATCAAGATGGCCATCATTATCCATATCTGCAACAGCTATACTAGTCGTCTGATCAACACCAGTGCCAAAGCGGTTCGGTCCGGTAAAGCTGCCCGTTCCGTTATTCAAATACACCATGTTGTATCCTGCATAATTGCCAACTATTATGTCGAGACCATCTTTGCCATCCATATCCCCAACCGCAACGCTGCTAATAGCACGATCATCGATAAAATCAATAGGTAAGCCGGATTCGCTGGATTCAAAGAAATTGCCCGCTCCATCATTCAGATAGACTGCGCTTCTTCCCCTACGATCCTCATTTAGTTCGTCATCCCAATATCCGTCTGTCCAGCAGTGGCGTAATTTAGAGTAGCCAACCACGATGTCGAGACCGTCTTTACCATCCATATCTCCGATCGCTACGTTACTGGTATAACGGTCTATACTAGGATCTATGCCAAATTTACGGGTATCGCTTTCCGCATCAGAATATTTGCCAGCACCATCGTTGAAATAAACTGCGTCTGGCGTAGTCTCATTACCAACCACGATATCGAGGTCGCCATCGCTATCCATATCGCCAGCAACCACACCATAAGTACGATCTTCACCGGTGCCAAAGTCACGGATATGATCTGGTTCAGAAAAACCGCCACTTCCATTGTTTAAAAACACTTTATTTTGCCCGTCAGCACGACCAGCAACAATATCAAGGTGGCCATCACCATTCATATCCCCGACTGCTATGCTACTCGTACGGTCAGTAATGCCAAAAGGGCTGGTGTTTTCGAATCGGCCTGCTCCATCATTCAAATACACCATGTCTTGTTTGTTGATGTTACCTACAATAATATCCAGGCCGTCTTTGCCATCTATATCTCCGACTACAACACTCCTTGTATCCCCATCACCAGTGCCAAAAGGGCTGGTGTTTTCGAATCGGCCTGCTCCATTGTTCAAATACACCATATTTTGCTTATTTTGATTGCCAACAACTATATCGAGTCCATCTTTACCATCCATATCTCCAATCGCTATGCTGCTCGTGTTATCATCACCAGTGCCAAAGGGACTAGTGTTGTTTTCAGTAAAGTTGCCTGTTCCATCGTTCAAATACACCACATTCTGTCCGGAATTTTCTTCTGTTTCATCGTCGATGAAGTTGCCCACAATAATATCCAGACCGTCTTTACCATCCACATCCCCGACCGCAACACTTCTTGTATCATCATCACCAGTGCCAAAGTTGCGTGTTTTTTCGAAGTTGCCTGCTCCATCGTTTAAATATACCAAATTCTGTTTATTTTGTTTGCTATTGTATGGTCGGGTTCCATTACCAGCAACGATGTCAAGATGCCCGTCGCCATTCATGTCTCCAACCGCTATACTCCAAGTGTTGCCCTGACTACTGTCAGTGTCTATGAAGTTGTTCGCGGTGAAATTCCCCTCGCCGTCGTTCAGATACACTGTGTTCTTTAACGGGTTATGATAATCGCCAACAACAACATCAAGGTGACCATCGCCATTCATATCCCCAACTGCTACGCTTCTAGTATAGCCCGAATTGGTACCAATATGAAGTCTAGCAAAAAAGTCAGGTTCGTTAGCCAAAACAGGTGCGGTGAGCAAGGTAGACACGTTCAAAAGTATCGTGACAATTGCCAACTTGTATAGCTGGTTGTAGGAAAAAAGTAAGGTCAGCTCTTTAATGAACTGTGACTGGTTTGGGGATCTCATATTTGCCTCGCAATATCGATAGAAAATAATAAATTCAATATGATGGTATGCTGTCCAAATCGTGCTGAGCACCTAGTTCTGCAAATGTTCTACTGGCCCGCTGCAATAGTTTCGGACCCAGTTCATTACTCTTGTGGTCGCAAAGCCACGCCCCCCATATAGCTTGGGTACGGGCTGCCTCATAATGGTCAAGCACGTCCAAAATCGCAAAACTCTCTTCAAAGCAGGCTTGGGCATCTTCGGCCTCGTCTGTTGCAGCAAATATTTGGCCTTGAATGCGCAGAGCAATTCCGCATTCTACTTTCCTGTCCGTATCGAAGGTCAGATCAACAGATCGTTCGGCATACCGCAGTGCTTTGTCGAATTCACTATTGGCTAGATATATCTGTGCGTGCAGATAATACATGTAGGGCCAGAGATAGTCGAACTGTTGCGTCCTAGCTAGCTGCTCCGCCGCAACTAGTGCTGATTCTGCATCCTCCCATCTTTGCCCCTCAATATAGAGTACGGCAAGACCGCCGTATACATAGGCAATATTTTCATGAATTTCATAGCGTTGGGCGATTTCCAGCGACTCTTTCAGATTACGCTCCGCTGCTGAGTATTCTCCTTTTTTGGTATAGATAGTCCCCAGAGAATTCTTGATGGCAGCCTGCCTATCCGCGCTACCTAGCCTCTCTGCCAATGATAACGCTTCCTCATAGTCTTGAATCGCATCATCCCATTCGCCAGATAACTCTTTCAGAATGCTCAAGTTATGCAGTAGCTTGACTCGTTGGAAATTGTTGTGGAGCTGGGTGCTGAGCATCAACGCACGCTCAAAGTATCTCTTTGCCTCTTTGTTATTGCCCTGTACAGCATAAATTGTCCCCAGATTATTCAGCGCCTTTAAGCGCTCATGGCTTAACCCCTTAGGTAGTAAAGTCTGCCCCTGCTCAACAGACTCGATAGCAAGCTCGAATTCACCCGATGCTATGTATGCCCCACCCTGCAATATGTAGATTTCGGCAGCCTGATTGCGTGCGGACAACGTTTGGGGTCCAACAAAGTCAGTGTAGACATTGTCTTTTAATACATCTAATCCCTGCTGAAGCCATTTGAGCGATTTGGTTGGCTCTTCATCCTGTAGCAGCTCACCTAATCCGCGACAAACATGAGCCAGATATAGGTGTGTTTCTGCCAAACTTTCCCGTTCTTCCAGACACCTAAGTGCCGTTTGAAAGCTTTCTTTTGCAGATTCTTTTTCTCCCAAATGTTTACAGACATAACCACGGGCAATACTGGCCTGTAACCATTGATCGGCAGTCAAATCCTGTATTTGAAAACACTCTAAAAACTTATGTAAATCTTCTACTCTACCGCTGTTAATGATTTCGATGACATTCAGATACTGAGTGGCCCGCTGAATGGCTTCATCTTTATCACCTGCTTTCAAATAATGCTGTGCAGTCTTTAGCAGGTCGACTTTGGCCTGTGTATCATGATGCTCTGCCACCCGGCGGTGCATCGTCCGCCTTTGGTTATGGCCCATCTGGCCATAGAAATAATTCTGTAGAAGGTCGTGCTGAGTGTATTGCTGCTGTCCTTCATGTATGTGGGCCGTGAGGAGAAACTTAACGGAAGATAGAAGATGGAGGTGTAGCTGCAGATTTGCGGCATCTGGCAGAATCGCTTCTATGACTTCACGGGAACTCGGCTCAGACAGCGTCGCAATTGCCATCTGGATATCACGTTCGTCCTCTGTCAGGGTTGAATCAACATTGCTTAACAGATACTGTTGAAAGTCAGAATCGTACGGCAGTTGCACGAACCATTGTCTGGAATTGTCCAACGATTTCAGCGCAGTTACAGCAAGTCGCAGAAATTCACCACTACCTCCCGTATATTCGTGAAGTCTTACGACTTGTTCTTGGGTCAGCATTGGTATGTATTGGGTTAACAGATGCTTTGTCTCTGAAATCGACATACCCTCTAGCGGACCACAACTAAGCTCGAACAAAAACTCTGGCACTTGTCGGGCAGTGATGATCATGGCTAGGTCATTGATCTGAAGCCAAGGTTTTAACTGTTGTATGAAATTTTCCAGCTTTTGAGCCACAAACTGAAAATTATCAAGACAGATCAAGAACTGTTCTTTAGTAAGCACCTCCACAATATGATCAAGTAGTTCAAATGAAGGCATGTGACCACCAGTCTGCTGTTGGCCTTGCAACATTTCCCATACATCGCTTTTATCATTCCAAGCTAGAAATTCAGCGAGCTTCGAGATAAAACGTTCGAGGCCTTCATCTCGGTAGAATGAATACCAAAATGTCTTGTCTGGCACGCCACGGCGCCTTGCCAACATGCTAGCCACAGTTGTCTTGCCCACCCCAGGCATCCCAGCAATTATCGCAATACCTTTGGCCTGCAACTGGTCTGTATAGAATGCCATAGCACTCTCTCGCTCCACAAACCCTTTAACAGATGGCGGACATTCAGGTTCTGAAGGTGGGCGGATCTCGATTTGTAGGGTGGAATTGACGCTATTCTCTGTGTCCGGTGATTCCGGAGGAACAACAGTATACCCCGCTACTTTGAGTAATTCCTCATATTCGTCGTTAGACAGTTGAAGATGGCGAGCAATGTCCCTGATAAGTTCAGAATTTCTTGGTTTTGCATCACCATTTACCCATCTATGAACGGTGGTTTTGGACACTTTCATGCGCCCTGCGAGCCAGCCTAGAGAACGATCCGCATTCCCCAAATGGCTATTAAACAACTTGCCAAACTTTATATTAGACATTACTTTTACATTCCTGTTTTTGGGGCTGATTTTGCGCTCGGCATTCTGGATTGGATAGCTGAGATGTGTGTTGCGGACTGTAAATGATCATGGCGTAACGAATTGTTACTATCGCCGGAACGCATCCACCCTCAAAAAGTAACTGTTAGTCTTGTATGATGAAATCAGCTAGCAAATGGACGAAGAAATCAGACAGACCGGTCTTGTCTCCACGTACGTAAGGTACATAGGAGCACAGAATGAATTACTCCGATATGATCCGAGAATTACAGAAGCTTCAAATACAGCTATCTTTGTTTTCCGCACGAATACAGAATCAAGCCATGCAAGAGGATACTTCTCTATATAATCAAGACGAATCAGAACACGAAAAGTTACCCTATTATGAGCCTCTTACGCCACGCGAATGCGAAGTGCTGCATCAACTGCCCACAGGACTTACATACGCTGAAATAGGAGTTGAGTTGAGTATTAAGCAATCCACTGTAAACCAATATATCAAACAAATTTACGCCAAGTTCGGCGTCAACAATCGCCAAGCAGCGATCAACAGAGGGAGAAAGCTAGGTTATTTAGAATAGATATTCTTTACCAACATCACATAAGCATTGAGTCAGCCTACATAGGCGGGCTCTTTTTTGTTTTGCTTGTCGATTCGACTTTCTTCGTAAACGTACACACTTTCTACGCTACGTCATCAGTTAGCGGATGCCCCTTAAATTAGGGTGTCCCATACCAAACATCAGGCAGGTTTTCCAAGCTAATGTAGGTCATAATGGAGGTATCTCCGGGGATAAGTAAAAGTTCAAGATTCGAAGTAGATTTCAACAAAATGGAGTTGTCAACATGACCGAAAAACGTGAGCAGAGGAATCGTCATCCGCTAAATCAACGGCTATCCGACGTATATACCCTCATCATAGCCGTAGGTTTAGTTGCTGGGTACGAAATGTTTGGCGGTGAATATCCCACGTTCGACGAACAGGTAGTTGGGATAGCTATCGGCACAAGAATTGTACGGTTCATCAACACGGTAATTGAAGAGATCGTGTGGGTGCTAATCGCTGGGTTACTTACCTGTCTTAAATTTCACTTTCAAGTTCACGAGAAGGATAAATAATGATGAAGATGCAAACCCTTATCAATACAATGACGGTGGCCTTAGCTGTATACGGGGTCTCTATCACAACGACCTACGCCACGGACGCGAACGTACTGGTAAATGGAGATTTTGAACAAGGCTTTCACCGCGAAAGTTGTGGAGATGTAGGCAACGGCTGGCACTGCTTTACCAATGGCGGGCAAGCCGAGTACGGCTTTTATGATGAACAATGGACTCCAGTTGTGACCGATGGCGATCACGGCCAGCTTATCGAAATTAACACTTGGGACTACGAAATTCCCGACCACAATCGCTATGCTGGCATATACCAAACCGTCAATGTACCTGCACAATCCGAATGCACATTCATCATGAAGGGAATGATCCGCACGACCAGTGATGTAGTGCCCGATCCCTGGTCGTATAGTGTACAAATCGGTATATCAAGGGGCTCGGAGTGGACCAATGTACTTAACTGGGTTGATACAGGCTGGTACACGTACTACGATAGACTGGAGCCAGGTGAATTCAGCAGCTTTACTTATACATTCACGACAGAAAGTAGTAGCGAAACAATCTTCATTCGCTTCTGGAAAAAGTGGGGCGTTCCTGAAGAAGAAATTCTTCTCAATCTAGATTCAATTTCGCTGACTTGTCAGGTTGAAAACGCCATACCAACAACGCCACCGACACCTTATTATCACTGCCCAGTGCGGATACCTTATGTTGGGCCAACGGCAACATCAGCACCAACGGCGAGAGCGATGCCCTACGCCATGCCAACTTTCACTCACATGCCGTATCATACCTACACGGTCCAGTACGGCGACACGCTTATGCAGATAGCTTGGCACTCTGGAGTAAGTATCAATGAGTTGATACGCCTCAACGGAATCTGCAACGCTAATCACATCTACATCGGTCAGGTGCTGCTGATACCCTATAAGTAGATAGACGTATTATATAGAAAAATGAAGGGCTGAACGACGTAGGTTGTTCGGCCCGTTTTCATTTGGTCAAGAACACATTCAAAATGGCTTCGTCACTACCCTAATCCCCCCAAACGCCGCCCAAAACCGCTCCTCCCCATCTCCCACGTAGAAGAACACATTCCCATGCACCGGACTTGCTTGAGTCTGCCCGCTGGCGTCGATGAACTTGATACGTTTCTGCAATGTACAGCACAAATACCGCCTGGATCAGGGTTGTTTCAAGTTTCCACTTGAGGAAAAAGAGTCACGGAATGTTGCGGATTTTTCCCTATGATTTCTCACTCAAGCCAACACTTGGCGGACGTCTGCGAGTGAATTTGTCTACGCAGCACGTATTTTGATGCCGAATTTGCAATATACGTTGTGCGTCTAAGGTACACTTGCAACTTGAAACAACCCTACCGCCTGGGTAGGCCCTGCAATCACTTCGATCTGCGGCTAGACCGACCAGAGTAACCGCCTTTGTCATGCCGCAATTTCGACATCTGCTAATATTTCTGCGATACTAAAATAGGTCTAAATCCCATAAGGTCCACTGAGCCAGATGCGACCGTATCAGGTCTAGGCCAGAACGTTGTCGACTTGCGGTAAGTACCGTTTGGCCGGAATTCTCAGCGGGGTCACTTTACTACTGACTAATTCGAGGCCGCTCGGCCACTTAACAAATCCAATCTTTGGCTGAAGCTAGAGTCGAATGAGAGCAACCAGCAACTCACTGACACAATAAATTTAGCCGGACTGATCTGCTTTTCGGCTGCTTCTATCAACGGTTAGAAGATCATCTACTGAGAACATTGTCAAACTATGTGACAAGGACAGAACTGTTAACTCCATCTTCGCCAAATTCAAGCGGCGGATACGATGGAGGTTCTGATTTTGGGGTATTTGTCGTTGGAAACGCAATCCGCCTCCAGAGAGCCACTGCAAGGCCCGTTCATAGGAGCTAGGTATGGACTTCACTGACGTCATTTTCTCTCCATGCTGCCAGCGCAGGTTCTCGGCGCTGCTGGCTAACAATTCCAGCCGCCGATAGCCGGGTAGGTAAAGTGCTCGGCAGAAGTTGCTGAAGAAGATGGCAATGACTTACAGCACTGCTGCCTGTAATCGATCGACAGCCATTCGTGCTCCGCGGATGTTGGGGGCTGTTGTGCCAAGTTCCAGCTCTGCCAGTGGCCCAGTGACGTGCAGCCCCTCGTGCCACTGAAGTTGTGGATCCACAATAGGATAGCCACAGAGGGCGCAACGCAATCCATGGGCGGCAATGGCTTTGTCAATCAGGTCGCCGCCTGGGCGTCTTTGCTCAAAGCCAGTCGCCAGAATGACGCGATCCGTGGTGATTGTGGCACCACTGGCAAGTTGTAGACAGATCTCTAGCGATGCCCCCGGCTGCGATGGAGGGAGATGTGCGGCAATTACCTGATCCTGACGCAGGTGAAGCGTCTCTTCCTCACAGTGGCGCTCCACCACACGTATAACATCATGCGACACTGTGCCACGGTAGCGCCCCTCGGTGATTTGGGCACGACGCTGCGTATAATCAGCCGTATGGTGAAACTTTGTCAGACACTTGGGGCCATTCCAACAAGGGTTGCTATCGAAGTGGGATTTGCGCAAGGGGTGGCGCGTTAACAGAGTGACACGGCCATTGAATCTATCCTTTTTGGCCCGCTCACCCAGAGAACAGGCCACTTGTGCCGCGGATATGCCACCCCCAATGACGACAAGATGACGCCAAGGTGGAACCGCTGCCATCTCAAATGATTCCTCGAACAGATGATGAACCGATACTCTGTGCGCTGCCATACGCAGTTCGCTACTCCACGCTGGCCATGCCATGTTCGTGCGTCCCAAAGCAAGTAGGATACGGCGTGCGCTGAGCTTTCCTCGATCTGTATGCACATCCCAACTGTGCCGTCGCTTAGATAGGCGCAACGCCTTGCCTTGTAGCCATAGCTGATCTAACCGATGCTGCTCGACCAGATGACGGTTATGTGCCTGAAAGAGATCGTAGGCTGGACGTCCATACGGGTAGCGAAATTCTCTGTAGCCTATGCCGTTAGGTGTGCGAGAGAACTTATTGAGCTCATCCGCTTTTACGCCCAAGTGATGAACCGAGGGGGAGCGCATAAACTCCATTCCTGTATTGCGCGTCAAGTGGTTCCAACGCGCCAGCGGTTCTCCGGCTGGATCGAGCACACGTATCTGGTTGGGTGCAACCGTTCCCGTTGTGGTCAGCACATGCGCGATATGGGTGCCATGAATTCCCCCGCCGAGAATTAACCAATCCAACATTTAATTCACCATTCTAACTATATTTTTAGGCCATGGGTCATCAAATTCATGACCATCATGCCAAAGTTCTATTTCCTCATCAGTTAGAAAGCAAGATTTTAGCGCATCAGTAAATCGATCCACTTGTGTTTTATCTCCAATTACAGTCAGGTCACAATGACGATCACCAAAACGCCCTGTTTCTTTGGCGAGCCGTTCTTTTAGCAGCTTTATCTCCATTTCTGAAATACCGTGGTTCTCGTCTTCAACGATCCCTGATCGCCACGTCCCGATTAATTCTAGATTAATGCCACCGGCTGCTTGATTCCATAGTAGTGAATGTTTGTCCCGGCTAGCGAGCCAGAAGAATCCTTTGCTGCGATAAATTTTCTTATCAAGGTATTGATGACAAATGCCCCAAAGGCGTTGCGGATGAAATGGGCGGTCATCTTTGATAACTCTAGTGGCTAAATTATAAGGTCTATCGCCTTGCTCTTCAGACTCTAAAACAGGCTTCAGTTCCTTAACTAACTGAGCCACCTTAAAATAATCATACTCCTGAAGTTCAAATAAAGATTCAATGGCGAAGTTACCAAAAAGCACCGAATATACTGCAGTATACGGGTTAATTGATTGGATAATCGAAGCAATTCCTGGCAGTTTACTTTCTTCTATGCGATCGGCTTTGGTAAGAATTACGTGACTACCGAACATGATTTGTTCTACTAGTAAGTTCACAGTATCTCGTTTGCCTTGTGTCATGTTTTGTTGCATGCTGGGGATAAGGGACTCGCCATAATTGTAGTCGTGAGCCAGCATTAAACTGTCAACAAAAGCAAATACTCCGATTAGCTTTGTCTTTGTCTGCCCCTTAAAATATTCAACAAGTGGCATGGGATGGCAGCTTCCGGAAGTTTCAATGATGACCAGTTCCGGATTATGATTTGATAACAGTCTTTTGAGCGCCTGATCGAGTTTTTCGACCCCTTTTTTACTGCTAAGCACACAGGAGTGAATCGATTCTAAGATGCTGTCATTTTCTTCAACGATACTGGTGTTGCCAATTAATTCACCATCCACATCCAGTTCACTCATGTCATTGACGATAGCACAAACAGGTATGCCCTTCTTCATTGACTGAGAAAGCAGCTTTCGGAAGAGCGTGGTTTTACCAGACCCAAGGAACCCATTAAGGATAACGACAGGAATTGAGCGAGAAGACCTTACCATCGGCGCACCAACCAGACCACTATAAACACCAGTGTACAGACCAAAACAATCGCGGCCCCAGAAGAGACGCTGGCATAGTAGGAGGCGTAGAGACCGGCCCCGCTGGAGCCAATTGCAAAGAGCGTGGCCACCGCCATCATGGGGGTGAGTCGGTGGGTGAGCAGGGACGCAGTCGCCGCCGGGGTGACCAGAAGTGCGCTGGTGAGTACAACACCGACAGCCTGAATTGCGCTGACGACAGTGAGGGCAAGGAGCGCCAGCAGCAGGTAACGCAGTCCATTGACGGGTAGACCGATGGCGGTAGCGTAGCCAGGATCGACCGAGGCCAACTCCAACTCTTTGTGAAAGAGCGCTAGAATCAATAGAACAACCACCGCCACGCCACCAATAAAGGCAAGATCCTGGGTTGTCACGCCCAGAATGTTGCCGAAAAGAATGTGGGTAAAGTCGCGAAAGGAACGCACCGTACTCATAAGGAGAATGCCCAGGGCAAACATGCCGGTGAAAACGATGCCAATGGCCGTGTCCTCGCGGATTTCCTGCCGTTGGGCCAGCCAGCCGATGAGTAGCGCCGTTGCTAGCCCCGCCACTGTGGCCCCGCCTACCAGATTCCAACTGTTGAGATAGGCAATGACCAACCCCGGCAATACGGTATGCGCCAATGCATCGCCAATAAAGGCCATGCGCCGCAAAACCACATAGACGCCAATCACGGCACAGGTGAAGCCCACAAGCGTTGCTGCCAGCAGGCCGAATTGCATAAAGGTATATTGAAAAGGTTCAAGCAGCCAGTTGATCATTGAGTATTGGCCATTGTGTCATTTAGATGATAGTTTTTATTGGTATTTTTGTGCATGGAAACACATTAAATCTCATGACTTTTCAGCCAGGAATGGCTACGCTTCTTTCCTTGCAATAGCCTGGACGACTGCCGCCAGACCAGTATGATACAAGCCCTCGACGACGTTGCGCTCCAATTCCATAAGGTGCGTAAAGTTCAGCGCACTGAGCTCCTGACTTAACGATTCCTTGGTGGTCATCCTATCGGGCGATTTCCCGCCGCCGGTTCCGTATTCGACCTGTTCTGGTCGGTAGGCTTCGACCAAAAAGACGCCGTTTTGCTTTAGACCAGCAACTACTTTTTCATGCAGCTTCGATCTTTGAGCAGAAGGCAACGGAAAAAAAATTGAGACGATGCCATCCCAATGAGCAACGCCGAAATCAAATTTAGTGAGGTCGGCATGAATGAGTTCAAGCTCAACATCATTTTCCATCGCTAACTTTCTGGCCTTTTCCAAGCCAGCCTTTGAGCCATCAACGGCAGTAACCGAATACCCTTGCTTTGCCAGAAACACTGCGTTGCGGCCTTCGCCCTCTGCAAGGCTTAGCACCTTTCCCTTGGGAATGGCTTCATGATTCTGGACAAGAAACTCGTTTGGCTCCCTGCCATATGCATATTCATCTGCACTGAATCGTTCATCCCACATCGATTCCTCCACTGAAGGCGTTATACTGCGCCAGAAAAGTCTTGTCCCGACCCTTATCCAACCTACTCTGAAAAATTCCGTAGAGGGAGGACAGAACTTTTCTGGCCATTTATAAAGCGTTGGATTGTCGCCCTCCACTCATCCACTTCCCCGCTCACTATTCACCAGCATACCAACGAAACTGCCTGGGGGTGGGGCAATTTCGCGGCCTTCGCTCAGGTAGAGCGCACCATCGAAGTCATGTTCCAGACGACCCAGGTCGTGGGTAGCGATGAGGACGGTCTTCTGTTGCCCTTTGAGGTCATCAAGCACGTTTCCGACGATAGCCCGCGTTTCGGCATCGACGGCGTTGAGCGGTTCGTCGAGCAAGAGCAGGTCGGCTTCTTGGGCCAGGGCACGGGCCAACAAGACGCGCTGCTGTTGGCCGCCAGAGAGTTGACCGATTTGGCGATGGGCCAGGTGGTCGATCTGCAATTGGGCCATGACTGCGTCTACAACCTGATGGTCAGCCGATCCTAAGCTACGCAGCCAGCCACGACGACTGTATCGTCCAGTGCCTACCAACCGTGCGACCGTCATGGGGAAGCGCCAATCGAGTTCGCTGCGTTGGGCAAGATAGGCCACCCGCTGACGCATGGCTGCTGCCGGGTGGCCAAAGAGGTTGAGCGTGCCGTGCTCCAGGGATAACAGGCCAGCGATCAACTTGAGTAATGTGGATTTGCCCGCGCCGTTGGCTCCCACCAGGGCAATGCGCGCACCTAGGGGTACGGTCATGGAAAGATTGCTCAGCGCGGGCACCTCATGGCGCGGATAGCTACCGTTGATGTTGAGGGCACTGACCGCAGGAGCGTCACTCAGCGGAACACCATCAGCGCCATTTGTATAGGTAAGGTGAAACATATGTTTTTGTATTTCAGCCCTCCCCTAGCCCCTCTCCCAGCTTGGGAGAGGGGAACGATTGCCCCCTTCCCCCACATGTGGGGGAAGGGTTGGGGATGGGGGTGAACATACCCAGTATCTGTTTACTTTTGCTCGGGTACTTAGTGCTCCCGGCTCGTTGGTTGAGTTTAGCTGAGTATCACCCTTGTTATTCACTCAGTGCTGTGACAATAGCCGTTACATTATAACGAACCATGTCCATATAGGTCCCACCATCTGTGTCCGCTGCGCCCAGGGCATCGGTATAGAGTGGCGCGCCAATGGTCGCCCCTGCCTCTTGGGCAATACGCTCGATGAGATCGGGGTTGCTTATATTCTCGGCAAAGAGCGCGGGCACCCCTTCGGCTTGAATCGTTTCGATCAGCTCGGCCAATTCCCCTGCCGAGGGGTCGGCGGCTTCGGTTGAAAATGATGCGATAGCAGTGCCAACAACCTCTAAACCGTAGCGTGCCGCAAAATAGCCAAAGGTGTCGTGGGCGGTGACCAGTTTGCGCCGCTCTGCTGGGATACTCTCGATCTGCTCGGTCACCCAACCATCGAGTTCGGCCAACTCTGCCAAGTAAGCGTCGGCGTTGGCGGCATAAGCATCTGCATTGTCTGGATCCGCAGCACTGAGCGCATCACGGATTGCTTCAACCATCAACATGCCATTAGCAACATCGTGCCAGACGTGGGGATCAAATTCGCCGTGGTGGTGACCGTGTTCATCGGCATGTTCGTCATCGGCGTGCTCTTCATCGGAGTGCTCTTCATCGGAGTGCTCTTCATCGGAATGCTCTTCATCGGAGTGCTCTTCATCGGAATGCTCTTCATCGGAATGCTCTTCATCGGAATGCTCTTCATCGGAGTGCTCTTCATCCGAGTGCTCTTCATGCTCATCGCCATGTTCATCACCGTGTTCGTCACCGTGCTCATCTTCCATTGCACGGAGCTCGATCCCATCGGTCACGACCACTCGTTCTGCGCCAGCTCCTGCGGCTGTATAGAGATCGTCGAGCCAAGTCTCAAATTCGAGACCATTTTCAAAGATCAGCGACGCTTGGGTGAGCGCCACCCCATCCGCCGGTGTCGGTTCAAAGGTGTGGGCATCGCCATCAGGGCCAACCAGCGTGATGAGGTTGACATGATCACCGCCCACATTTGCTACTAGATCGCCGAGAATGCTGTAGGTGGCGACAACGGTCAGCGGCGCATCTGGATCTGCTTGCGCCGGTGCCGCAGGTACGGGCTGGCAAGCGCCCAGCAGAAAAAGCAGCAATACCAAGGGAATTGCTAAAGAGCGATTGTAAGTAGAATTGGTCTTCATAAAAATCCTTTCTTGTTAATTGGTATATATAATACGATGGCTCATCTGTGAAAAGAGTGCAATTCTACGGATCTTAGTCAGAGACACTTGGTATTTTGCGCTCTTTCGGCTGATGAGCGAATACAACAAAGAGACGGTGCACAGTGCATTTAGCGGGATCATATGGCCCACATATAGCCTGAGCACGCCCCCAACAGCAAACAATTATCAAAGCGTTCTATTGGGCAGACTCGTATATATAGTAAGCTCTGTTTGAAAACAGTAGTTTCAGCCGCTATTGACAGAAGTAATGAACTACCGTTTTCAATACAACCGCACTTTATTGTGGGTCGAGCCAATCACGCAGTCCATCGCCCAGCAAGTTGAACCCAAGAACTGTGGTCATGATGGCAATGGCCGGTTCAACAAGCAGATAAGGGTCCGTTAATCGCAACATCATATTGTATCCGTTTCAATTCAATTCTCCTATCGCATGTGCCATTAGCTTGACTTGACTTTTCCTACACCTTCCAGCGACGCGCCTGTTGCTGCGCCACCCACATGGCAGCATAACGTCCGTTTTCATTCGCTAGCATCTCGTCATGCGTGCCATGCTCAACAATACGGCCGTTTTCCAGCACCAAAATCTGGTCCGCCGCCACCACCGTCGAAAGACGATGCGCAATCACCACCACCGTCTTATCCTCCACCAATCGGTCAATCGCCCGCTGCACTGCCACTTCACTCTCCGTATCCAATGCTGACGTCGGCTCATCCAGCAGCACAATCGGGGCATCCTTCAAAATAGCCCGCGCAATCGAAATCCGCTGCCGCTCCCCACCCGAGAGCGACCCACCAATTTCGCCCACCGTCGTCTCATACCCCTCTGGCAAGCGGCTGATAAACTCATGGCAGTTGGCCGCCTCCGCTGCCGCTTCCACCTCAGCATCCGTCGCTTCAGGCTTCGCCATGCGAATATTGTTGTGAATCGTGTCGTCAAACAGATACACATCTTGAAAAACAACAGATATGTGGCGCATCAGCTCAGGTGCCTCCAACGCGCGAATATCCACGCCCCCTATCTTGACAGCGCCTTTCTGCGGGTCGGCGTAGCGGGTCATCAGTTTGGTAACCGTTGTCTTCCCCCCGCCAGATTCCCCAACCAGCGCGGTCAACGTTTTCGCGGGTAAATGGAAAGAGACATCGTGCAGCACCTGCTCCCCTTCTTCACCCTCATTTCCTGATGCGTAAGCAAAATCGACCTGTTCAAAGCGGATATCAAACGCCTCAAGCTGCTGGGTTGGCTGCCGCACGGGTAACGGTGCCACATCAAGCAGCGCATTGATCCGCTCCAACCCCGCCTCCATAAAGTCAAACATGGTTGCTAAGTTAGCAAAAATTGAAAGCGGCTCCGCAAACCGCACCGTAATCCCCAACAAGGCAAACAAAACGGCAATCTCGACGTTGCCACCCAGCACAAGGTAGATTCCTAGCACCGTCACCAGCAACATGCCCACCTGCACAATGGAAGAGATGGCAATGTTGGGCACAATGCCCCAATTTGCGGCGACCGTTTGCTTTTGGCGCAGGTCAGCCAGCGACGCTTGGAGTCGAACCGATTTCGTGCCAACCTGTCGAGCGGCGCGCAGAACCTCTAACCCCTGAGCATATTCAATCAGGTTGGCCGTAACCACGGCGTGAGCCTCCGCCGACACCTGATTTTCTTTGGCCGCAACCTGACGAATGCGCTGATAAATTGGAATGGCCAGCGGAAATAGAAGCGCCAGCGCCAGCGCCATCCGCCAATCGATGAAGAGCGTAATGAGAACCGTGGTGACGGGTGCAACGATGGTGTGCAACACGATGCTCGAAAGCCCGCCCATAATCACCACCACATCGTTGACGTTGCCGCTCAGCACAACGTTCAGATCGCCCGCCTGCCGCGAGGTGAGATATTCCAGCGGTATATTACGCAACTTCTCCCCCAGCTTCATCCGTACCTCATGCCCCACATCCATCTGGGTCGTAAAATCAAACCGGCTTTCTTGCCAGCGCAAAATGGCGTCGATCACAATCAGCACCACCATTACCCCGCCATAGAGCTGCCAGCCTGAGTCACCCGCAAACAGGGCGCGGAAAAATGGAAAGAGCAGCGCATACGTAATCCCCTGCACCACTG
The DNA here is from genome assembly GCA_039028975.1 of Chloroflexota bacterium. GTDB lineage: Bacteria > Chloroflexota > Anaerolineae > Caldilineales > Caldilineaceae > JAHBNG01. The sequence continues at coordinate 13,735 of JBCCHB010000160.1, read as the reverse complement.
CCCCAAAAATCGCATACAGCAAGCCCAACTGCATCTCGCGTGCTTTTGAGCCAGCCGCCCGAACCATGTTATTGTAGGTCGCGACCATCTTAATCCGCTGCCTCCGATTGATACGCAGGACGCCGCAGCCCCCACCCTTGTGCCTCATTATACTTGGCCCACAGCTTTGCATAGATGCCCGCTAGCCCAACCAGAACTTCATGCGTTCCCCGTTCGGCCACTTTGCCTTTGCCCATCACCACGATCTGGTCGGCATCCTGAATCGTTGAAAGCCGATGGGCGACCACAATGAGCGTCTTGCCCGCCGTGAGGTTGGCGATGGCGGCGTGAATTTTGGCCTCATTTTCGGGGTCCGCAAACGCCGTGGCTTCATCCAGCACCACGATGGGACTGTCCTGCAAAATGGCGCGGGCGATGGTGATGCGCTGTCGCTGTCCACCAGAGAGGCGCGTGCCGCGATCCCCCGCTTTGGTTTCGTATCCATTTGGCAATTCATTGATGATAAAGTCGTGGGCTTGTGCCGCGCGTGCGGCGGCTTCAACCTCGTCATCTGTCGCCTCTGGCTTGCCCAAGCGAATGTTTTCGCGGATGGTGTCGTGCAGCAAAAACGGGTTTTGAAAAACAAAGCTCACCTGCTTCATCAAGGTGTCGCTGCTCATTTGGCGCACGTCAACATCACCAACATAGATCGTCCCTGAATCAACATCCCAAAAGCGCGGGATGAGCCGCGCGACCGTGCTTTTGCCCGCCCCAGAGAGGCCAACCAGAGCGGTGATGCTTCCTTCATCCATCTCGATAGAAACGTTGTCGAGTGCTGGCGTGGTGCGCCCTTCATAAGTGAAAGTGACCTCTTCAAAGCGAACGCTGCCATTTTGGGGGGAGATGGGTGAAGCTGGTTCGGGCAGAATTGGCTCGGCCAGCAGTTGCCCAATTCGCTTGGCGCCAGCATTGGCCATATTGATCAGCTGGGAGAGCCAAATCATCGGTATGAGGGAGTCGGGCAGCGTGGGCGCGATGAAGATAAAGAGCAGCAGCGTCGGTAAATCGAGGGTACCTTGAGAGACAAAGTAGCCGCCAATCAGAATAACCACGGCAAGGGTGGGCAGGGCAGCAAAGAAGGTGCGGGCAACGTAACCACCATGTTTGCTTCTGTCGGCCCAAGCACGCATCGTCTCGGTCGCCTCTGTGAGTGCGTTGCGGTAGCGGCGAAAGGAACTGCTGCCATCGTCAAAGGTGCGCACGACCTGCATTCCTTGTACGTATTCAATAATGGTGCGATTCATGCGTTCGGTGGCGTCATCATAGGCGTTCCGACCTTCGGCGTAATCCCGAAAGGCAATCCGCATGGCAACCAGCCCCACGGGTAGGAGCACCAAGCTGATAAACGCCATACGCCAATCAACAAGCAGCATCACGACGAGGGTAATCAGCGGGACGGTGTAGCCGCGCGCCAACAGCGGGGTGCTATCGGCAACAAAGGTGTGCAGGCTGCGCACATCGTCCATCAAAATCTTCTTGAGCTTGCCGGAGCCAGCGGTGACCACGTAGCCCAGCGGCACTTTTGCCAAATGAATGGTCAGCTGGGTACGTAAAATCTCTTCTAGCTCAAACGCCCCCCAGTGTGACCAGGTAAAGGAGTAAACGCGTAGAATAATAGCAACGACAATCGACAGCAGAATCAAGCCGCCAAGCTGCCACAATCTAGCAACATTTGGTTCTGGCAGAAGCAGCTCGGTCATGATCGGGCGCAGCAGGATGACAGCGGAGACCCAAGCGACGCCACTGATGGCTGAAAGGGTCATGCCGATGTAGATGGGGCGCTTAACGGGAGTAATAATCTCCCAAAGCGAAAGCTCTTTTGATTCAGCTGGCTGGGTCATTGGCTAATCTCCTGTGGCGACGGGGGCATCATCACCCAGCGGCAGCTCATACGCTACGCCCCCAAAGGTGGCTGGTTCAAAGTCGTTGTAGATCCAGACGAGGACGAGGGAAACAGCCGTTATACCAATGCTGATCCACAGCACGCCCGAATAGTTAATCACCTCAGCCAGCGCAAGGGCACCGCCCGAAAACACAAACGAAAAAATAGAGAATAGGGAATATTGCAGCGTGTAATCTGTGCCAGCCGTTTCAGGGTGAGATTTATCCATCATCATTGTGGCGAGAATGGTCGAGTTTGCACCATAAGCAAAGAGCATCAGACAGATGGAACCATAAATAAGGGAACCATTGTTCACGCCTTGCGCAGTAGGAAAGAGAACAAATATGGAAAGGCCAACCATCACGTTTGCAATCAGCATGGCCAGCTTGCAGCCGATTCTTTGCACCACCAGCCCCGCAACGGCTGCCCCCAAAATGGAGACGATCATGCCAACGATGTTGGTCGCCAGCCCTATCTGGTCGAGCGACCAGCCAATATCCACGAGCATCGGGTTGAGGAGGGCATAGACTACAGAGATACCAAGTGAGTAAGTCAGGAGAACCGCCACCCATCCACCAATGCGCGGACGACGGAAAAAGCGAATCATATCACGGTAGCCGACCTTCTCGTCGCGTGCGTCGGCGGGGGCAGGCTGCTCTTTGTGACGCCAAATATTAAGCAGAGGAATGGACGTCGCAGCCGCCAAGATGAGCAGGCTGGCCGTCCACCCGATCCATTCGTAGGCGATGAGGACAATGCCGCCCCCGATGAGGTTGCCAATAAAGCCACCGCCCATCTGAATGCTGTTGCCGATGCCCCGCTCCTCTGGCTTGAGGATGGTGACGCCAAGCGCATCAGCCGCGATGTCCTGCGTGGCCGAAAAAAGTGAGATCAAGGCAAAAAAGATAGCCAAAATATTGAGTTGGGTACCAATATCATAAAATGCAGCACCCACCAAAGAAATAATGATAAGACTTTGCAAGACAATGAGCCAGCTGCGGTAGTGACCGTGCTTTTTGGAGCCGTAACGATCAACCAGAGGTGCCCATAAAAATTTGATGGCCCAGACAAGACCTAGAACATAAATAACCCCGATTTCGTCGAGGCTGGCACCGTTTTCGCGCATGATGGCGGGAACTGCCGTTATGATAAAGCCCAGCCCCAAAAATTGGGTGATGTATAATCCCCCAAGCAAAATCATTTTGTGTCGCTGTTCTTTACTTGAAATGTCCATTTCTGTCCTCTCTTAACAAGCAGCACATTCAACATTACAGCAGGATAGATCGTCCAAAAACATATGGTGGCGGCGATACATTTCCAGGGCTTCGGTCTCCAGGCCCAGCCGCTCACCAATTGCTTGAGCGACCACGGCAAAACGTTGTCGGAACTTATAAATGAAGCAAAAAATAACCTGCCCATGGCGTACCTCTGGGCCAACTAAAAACAGGCCTGGTGTCTCGATTGATTCATCTTGTTCCGTTAGTAGCGGGTAGCCTTCTTCATGCCAGTCAAACAGGTTATCCACCAATGTCAGGCTACCGCTGAAACCAAGTGCCAAAATTGGGCGGGTGGGGCTATGCCACATCCGACCATCTTCGGCAAATACGAAATAGCCCTGACCGTTTCGTTCAACGCCGTCGATGGTCACATCACCCTGCAGGTCGAGCCGACCTTTGTTCAAGGCGCTACGCAAACGGCTGTGGGTGAAGGGGGCCAGACCTCGGCTGGGGTCGGTGGGGCGGCTCTCCCAACGGAACTGTCTATCCAGCACCACGACCTCTTTGCCCCGCTTGCTTAGGTTGTAGGCCGCGTCCAGGCCGCTTTCATAGCCGCCGATGACCACAAAGGAGTCGCCCTCAAGCTTTGCCCAACTAGAAACGGTGCTGTTATGCAAACAATGTTCCGCACCCGGGAAGGGATCGAGCCAAGGGTATTGAAATTCGCCTGCCGCCCAGATTACAAATTGGGTTGCTAGCTGGCCGATCGAGGTTTGCACCTCAAAGCCCTGGCCGGTAGCGTTGGGCTTGACCGCCTCTACCTCTACACCGGTTCGGATGGGTAGCTCGAAATGCTCAGCCACATTCTTAAGATAATAGGCATACTCCAAGCCAGTTGGGTGCCCTTTTTGAAGCATATGAGCGGGCGAGGTATGGTAGGTAACAGCGTTCAAATCTGGTGGCCCAAAGCCGTTGCTGGTGAAGCAGGGCGTAATCAGCCGCATCTCTGCCGGCCATCGGGCAAAGGAGGCACCCACCTCATGTCGGTCAAGAAGTATGAAGTTCTCTAGACCCATCTCTTGCAAGGTGACGCCCATGCCTACCCCGGCTGGACCAGCCCCCACAATGATGACATCGAATTTTTCTGTAGCCATCGTAATCACCCCCAAGCGCCTTATTGAGACGCTGTCTCAATTGTATGGAAAAGCAGAATACTGTCAAATACAGAACTGTTTACCTTTACCTCTTTATAGTGAGCTCTGTTTGAAAACGGTAGTTAGCCTTCTTCTAAAAATGGCGATTGAAACTACCCTTTTCAACATAACCGCACTTTAATTTAGAAATTTCACAACAGAGCATGGATCACTTCGGCAAAATGGTTTGCTTGCTCGGGAGCAAAGGTGAAGTAGAGGCCCGGTTCATTGAGTTCCAATTCCAGCACCAAAAAATCACCGTTTTTACTAACAAAGCCGTCGATGCGTGCGTAAAGCGGTATCAGCGGTAGCCCCGCGACGACCTGCTGCGCCTGTTGTAGTAGAGAAGATGCTGGGGTTGTGCGCTTGATTTGCCCCGCATATTGGCTGTTGAGCTTAAATTCGCCTGCGCTCGGCTGCTTGACCACAGCATGGGAAAAGTCGCCGGCAAAAAAGATCAATGACCATTCGCCAGTCTCTTGGATCTCAGGGCGGAATTCTTGGATCAACCATGCCTCGTCGGCGCGCTGGGGCCGTATCTCTTCACACCAGGTTGCCAGCGCAGCGCGCGACACACGCTCCACCAGATGGCTGCTCGCGCCCACTAGCGGTTTGATGATCGCCTCGGTCCAGCCTTGTTGTTCGAAAATCGGTTCCACCGCTTCGTCTTTATTCAGTACCTGTGTCTTAGGAATCAAAATTCTCTGCGCCTCGAGATCAAAGAGGTAACTTTTATGCAAATTCCAGCGCACCAATGATATGGGATTGTAGATGGGCAACCTTGCCGCTTCGATCTGATCAAGCCAGGCTGTAAAACCTGGCAGGTCATAGTGATAATCCCAATTGCTGCGCAAGAGGAGGAGATCGGCTGCTTGCAAGCGTGTGAAGTCACCTTGCCATGGTACTGATTCGACGCTATGACCGCGTTTGCGCAACGAATTGGCAAGTAGCATGTCGCTTTGCGAAATGTTGGGCCAGCGGTTACAGGTGATAAAAAGAATTTCTGCCATTGATTGATTTTTATTGTGGGTCGAGCCAATCGCGCAGCCCATCGCCCAGCAAGTTGAACCCGAGAACGGTGGTCATGATGGCAATAGCCGGTGCCACAAGCAGGTAAGGTTCAGTCTGCAAGAATCGACGTACATCATTCAGCATAGCTCCCCATTCAGGATCAGGGGGCTGTACACCCAGCCCTAGAAAATTGAGTCCGGCGATGCTTAAGATCACCGCGCCAAAGTCGATTGAAGCAAAGACCATGATTGGCCCGGCGACATTGGGCAGAATATGTTTCCACATAATGCGCCAATCGCTCACCCCGCAAGAAAGCGCCGCTTCAATATATGGCTCTGTTCGCACTTGTAGCACAACGCTACGAATGAGTCTAGCATAGCCAGCCCACCACACCAGAGCCAGAGTTAAGGTCAGATTGAACAACCCCGGTCCTAACGTACCTGCAATCGCAACGGCCAACAGAATGGTCGGGAAGGCGAGAAAGATATCCACGAGCCGCATCAAAATGGAATCGATCTTGTTGCCAAAATAACCGGCTGTGATCCCAACCACCGATGAGATGCTGAGGACCAGCAACAGTACAAAAAATGACGACATCAGTGTGTTGCGTGCGCCAAAAAGGATACGACTCCAAATGTCTCGCCCGAGATGGTCAGTGCCCAACAGGTGTGGCGGTCCTGGTAAACTAAAGGCATTGACCAAGTTTTGCTTATCAGGCTCAAACGTCGTCAACCAGTTCGCCCCACCAGCTAAGATCAGGACTACAGAAACTAGGAGCAATCCAATAATTGTGCTGGGGTCACGAAAAAATTGTCGACGGGCAGATGATGGCTTAAACACACGCTAACCTCTCAAGATTTCGCGCCAACGCGAATTCTTGGGTCTAACCATTGATAGCAAAGATCGACCAGTAAATTGACAATGACCACCATCAGGGCTATATAGAGTGTTACCCCTTGTATCACTGGAAAGTCACGTAAGGCAATCGCGTCTATCACATATTTGCCGATGCCATACCAACTAAAGACAGTCTCTACAATAACGGCACCACTCAACAGATGCCCCAAGCTGAGGGAAATAGCGGTGACAATGGGCAACCAGGCGTTCTTCATGGCATGAAGCCAAAGAACATGGGTCGATGGCAATCCTTTCATCCGTGCTGTAAGCATATATCCCTGCGATAATACCTCTAATAGGCTGGCCCTTGTTAAGCGCATGAGCCGAGGCATAATACCCATCGCCAACGCAATAGCCGGTAGCACAAGATGGCGTGGACTGCCATAGCCAAATGATGGCAGCCAACCCAAAACGACGGCAAAAAAATAAATCAACAGCAACGAGAGTAGATAGTTTGGGATGGTTGCTCCCAATAGGGCGATAAGGCGAGAGACCGTATCAAGGCTGGAGCCGCGATGGAGTGCAGCCAACACACCGAGCGGTATCCCCAGGCCGACAGCAATGCTCAAGCTAGTCAACGCCAACAGAAACGTGGCTGGGAGCCGTTTACTGATCTCGGTGAATACTGGCTGTCCAGTACGGTATGAAACGCCTAAATCGCCTTGCAAAACTTGCCCCAACCAATAGAGGTAGCGTTGGGGCAGGGGATCATTCAACCCCAATTTTTCACGCATGGCCTCTACTTCTGCTGTTGTCGGGATATCCCCTCCATTTTGGAGCTGAAGCAATATCTGCGCCGGATCGCCGGGCGCAATGACGGTCAAGGTGAAAGCAATGAGCGATATGCCGAGCAGGATACCGACCATTGCCTTCAACCGTTGTACGATGATATGGCTCACTGTAGACTGATTTCAGGCGTCACAAAGTAGAGGAAAAAGGCCGGTGATTGGTCAAAGCCGCTGACTTGAGCGCGAACCCCATAGGAGTAGAATGGGTAAAAGAGCGGCACAATGGCAACATCATCCATGAGTGTTTGTGAAATTTCACATGCCTTGGCCCGTCGTTCTCCTAAGTCGGCTATATCCCGCACTTCGGCAATGGCGGCTTCGACACTTTCATTTAGATAACCGCCCCGATTCGCCGCCCCGTCAGCCGTATAGAAGTTCGCAAGCGAGCCATAGGGGTCACCCGTACTCGCCATATTGTTGAAATAGAAACCAAGGTCCCAATCCGGCTCAGTGAGCGCAGCATTAATATCTTCAACGCTACGAATCTCCATTTCGACGCCGATCTCTTGTAGGTTGGCTTGGATAATCTCTGCGCTTGGCGTCAACGCAGCCCGTTGCGGATAGGTTAACGCCATTATGGTAAGGGGTTCACCATCTTTTTCAACAACGCCATCACCATCGCTATCGCTATAGCCTGCCTCGGCCAGCAATTGCTCTGCTTGAGATAGATCCATCTCGCTAGCTTGCAGCCCATCACAAGCGAGAACGGCTGGCGAGAATGGGCCGACACCTGCAATCCCCTGCTCACGCAGCACAGCTGTGACCAACGTCTCTCGGCTGGGTATAGCCATTGCCAACGCTTGCCGCAATGTCGCATCTTGCCATTGCGCTTTGTTCTGATTGATGTACATAAAAATTGTCGCCACTGGCTGTGCTTTCACAACGGCCAAGCTGTCATCTGCTTCGGCAACGGCCACGCTTTCAGGCGGGATGTCCACTGCAATATCAACTTCGCCTGATTGCAAAGCCAGCATCCGAGCATCGCTATCAGCCAAAATCGCAACCTCAATCGCTTCCAGAGCGGCAGCACCATTCCAATGATCTTGGTAACGGCCCAAAGATGCGGATTGGCTCAGAATAACCTCTTCAAACATAAACGGACCCGTCATAACCGGCTTCAGACCAAACTGTTCATCACCCTGTTCGGCTGCGGCCGCCGCATTGACAATCACGGTTGTTGGTTCGGTTAGCACACCGGGCATGCGCAGGTTAGGTGTGTTGGTCGTAATGATGAGCGTCAACTCATCCACAACCGTAATATCTTGCGCATCAAGCAACAACGCTGCCGTCCCACTATTTTCAATCGCGCGGGTCAATGAAGCTTTAATGGCCTCTGCATCCACAGCTGTACCATCATGGAATGTGACGTCGGGTCGCAGCTTGATCTCCCAGCTTAAATCGTCGAGTTGGCTAAGATCATTGGCCAACCACGGAACAGGCGTGAAACTGTCGTCCAGCCTCATCAGCGTTTCACCAGCCCCCCATTGGACGGCATACCAGCCACTGCCCAGAATAGGCTCTGGTGGCGTACTGAGAAATGGAGCGGCAATGCTTAGTGTGTTGGTTGCCGCATCAGCACCTTGTTCTGCTGAACTGGAAGAATCAGCCGTTTCGGTTGTTGCTGGGGGCGTACATGCTGCTAACAACAAGAGCATGATAATCCCCACCAGCATCAGGATTCGTTGTGACGATGTTCTATGTTGCATATTAAATTTTTTCTCCCTCTTTCGTTTATACATAAACATAATAGTGTGAATCAGAATATTTTTACGCTATTTAAGCTCAAATACTCGCTTGGCCAAAGATAGGTAGGTTTAGTTAGTCTGCCTACTCTATCTAGTGAATGTAATCTGTTATGTATGTTGACTCCCTTCGAGAATGCCATCGCGCATTGCCAGCACTCGGTGACAGAGCGCGTGGAGTATGGCCTGATCGTGACTGACCATAACGATGGCAGTTCCCGTATTAGCGACATCCGCCAGTAAATGGAGAATCGCCGCTGAAACCGATGCATCGAGCGCCGGTTGTGCAACCAGGACACGGGCAATTGCGACACGTTGGCACTGGCCCACCGAAAGTTCACGGGGTCTTGCATCAAGATCAATATGAGCTAACCCAAGGTCATGTAGACGTTCGGCAGTGATGGTGCGACGACTTGCCAGCGACAATGATCTCTGAACAGTCAGCGGTTCGGTAATTGTGCGCTAAGTGACCTAGTTGCACGAGGCGTATCGTCACTCACGCAGATGCCTGTCGCTGTTGGATTTGCTGCAACCCTAATTCCTTGGCGGCTTCCAGCAACTGCATATCAAGCGGATCGGGATCCTGCCAAAGCTCGCGTTCAATCGCTTCAAGCAGCCGCTCGGCAATGGCCTGCCACGCCCACGGATTACTCTCGGCGAAGAACTGCTGCATCTCTTCGTTGCGTAGAAATTCCTCGGTCACCTTTTCATACATCCAATCTTCCAGAATATCGGCAGTTGCATCGTAGCCAAAGAGATAATCGACCGTAGCGGCAACCTCCAGCGCGCCTTTGTAACCATGCCGCCTCATGCTCTCCAGCCATTTGGGATTGATCACCCGGCTGCGAAAGACGCGGCGCGCCTCTTCGCGCAGATCTCGCGTCTTGACGCGCTGTGGGTCGCTGCTGTCGCCAAAATAGCGGCTTGGGTTCTTGCCCGTCAGTGCGCGCACGGTGGCAATCATACCGCCGTGATATTGCAAATAGTCGTCGCTATCGAAGATATCGTGCTCGCGGTTGTCTTGGTTCTTGGTGGCAATCTGCACCGTGGAGAGCGCCTGGGCAAACTCGTCTTCAGCCGGGATGCCGATGTGGTCGGCGCTGTAGGCAAAGCCGCCCCACAGCAAATAGGCTCTGGCAAAATCCTGATCGCTCTGCCAATTCTTGGCGTCGATCAGCGGCAGGATGCCCGCGCCATAGCTGCCAGGTTTGCAGCCAAAGATGCGGAAGCGCGCCCGCTGGGCGGCTGTTCCGTTTTGGCCCGCGGCGTGCAACGCAGCCGTGGTTTCCAGCGTATGCTTACGCGGGAAATTCATCTCCAGCGGCTCGCTGGCATCGATCACCGCCTGCACCGCGTTGTCGATTAGCGTGATCAGGTGGGGAAAGGCATCGCGGAAGAAGCCGCTAATTCGGCAGACCACATCGACCCGGGGGCGTCCCAGTTCCGTCAGTGGAATCACTTCAATGCCGGTGACGCGACGGTTCTCCTGCTGCCAAACGGGCCGCACACCCAGCAGCGCCAACACTTGGGCAATGTCGTCGCCCGCTGTACGCATGGCGCTTGTACCCCACATGCTGATGCCAACGCTCTGGGGAAATTCACCCTCTTCACGCTCGTACCGCTGAATCAGCGTCTCGGCCAGCCCTTGCCCTACCTGCCAGGAGGCCACGCTGGGCAGTGCCCGTGGGTCAACCGAATAGAAGTTGCGCCCTGTTGGCAGTACGTGGGCCATGCCACGTGTTGGCGCGCCGCTTGGCCCTGGCGGAATGTAGCCGCCATTAAGTGCATGAAGCAAATTGGCAGTCTCATCCCGCGAGCCTTCTGTCAGCTTGGGGACCAGGAATTCGCAGGCGAAGCACAGGATGGTGGTAAGACCCCCTCCCAGCCTCCCCCCACTGGGGGGAGGGGCCAATCGTTCGTTGATTGCGCGACTGGGTTGCGAATCACTCAAGCTGCTATCCGCCCAGTTGCGGCTCCCTCCCCCGTCGGGAGAGGCACCCAAAGGGTTCCCGGAAGGGGTATTCTTCATCCACAAACTAACAATTTTTCCCACCCGCGTCACATCCCAGCCTGCCTCGCCCATCTTTGCCAACAGCGCCTTGCTTGCATTTTCGAGATGTTCGATTAGGTCGGCGTTCGTGTTCAAACCCTCTGCAAGATCATTGCGTCTAGCACCTGGTCTATCTTGCAGCGTCAGCCAATCTTCACCCATCTGCTGCGCTACGATTGCGGGTAGGCTGGGAACGTCCCCATGCACGCTGACATTGGGCAGCTTGAGCAAGTGGTAGAGCAGTTCCACAAGCTGTTCGCCCTCCGGCAGATGGCCCAGGATGTGCAGCCCATCGCGAATTTGCGCGCCGGTTAATTCGCAGAGATACCCTTCGATGTCCTCGAGCAAGTGAGCCACCTGCGCACCCTGCAACTCGGCAAAGGCGGTCGGCGTGCCATCCTCCAGGAACTCGCCATCCCACTCATGGCTATGATCGCCATGATCGGCCGTGAGCAAGTATTGCAGATCGTCGTCGAGCCGATTTTTTTCGATCACATCCCAAATTTGACGCTGCAAGAGCGGTAGCTTGGCGGGGTCAAGCTGTTCTGCCTTGTAGTATTCATCAACAAGTTGTGCCAATTCGGCCAGCGCGCCGTATACCCCAGCACTGGTCATGGGCGGCGTCATGTGATCGATAATCGTCGCATGGGTGCGGCGTTTGGCCTGGCTACCTTCCCCTGGATCGTTGATGATGAAGGGATAGATTAACGGCATATCGCCTAGGAAGAGGTCAGGAAAGCACTCCTGGCTGAGGCCGACGCTCTTGCCCGGCAGCCACTCCAGCGTGCCGTGCTTGCCCATGTGGACAATAGCGTCCGCGCCCCACTCATCGCGCAGCCAGCGATAGAGTGCGTAGTAGTTGTGGGGCGGGGCCAAGTCAAGCTGATGATAGATGGCATCTGGCTCCATGTCGTAGCCACGTGGCGGCTGGAGCGCGACAAAGGCATTGCCAAATTCCAAACCGGCGAGGGCAAAAGATTGCGCCTCTCCCTCGGCGTGGATATAAGCCTTGCCTGGCGGCTCTCCCCACTGGCGGATCATGGCCTGTTGGTTCGATGGTGGGGCTTCGGCGAACCACTCGGTGTAGCGCGCTATCGGTAGCTTTTCTGCCGCGGCCAATTGTTCTTCGGTTAGCCAAGTCACGTCGTAGGAGCAGCGGTCGATAAGCGTCAGCAGAAGCTCATCGCTGGTGGTCGGTAAATTTTCCACTTGGTAACCCTGGGCCTGCATCTGCTGTAGTAAATTGAGCAGCGAGGCTGGCGCATCCAGCCCCACTGCATTGCCCACTCGTGCCGACTTTGCTGCGCTGTTAGTGAAGATAAATGCGATGCGCTTTTCGCGGTTTGGCTTATGCTTGAGGGCAACGGTGCGTTCCAGCAGTTTTGCTAGCTGGGCAATCCGCTCGTGATCGGGTGCATAGCGTGCGCCGCCGTCGGGCAGCTCCTCCTTAAACGAAACTGGCACGCCGATGATGCGTCCGTCAAATTCGGGGATGGCCACGTTCATGGCTGTGTCTAGCGGACCGAGACCGCGCCCATTGCGCTGCCAGGCGGCTCGGTCGCTGCTAGCGGTAATGGCCTGAAAAACAGAGGCGTCAAGCTGGGCAAAGGCTCGGCCATTGTCACCCAGCGCAAAGCTCAACGTGTTGATGATGGCATCTACGGCTCCTGCTTCGGCCAATAGTTTTAACGCCAGCGGAAAGCCTTCCTCGTCCACCTCTTTGAGCGACTGGGTGTAGACAGCCCGCGCCCTTATCCCGCGCAGCTGAAGTTCAGCGATGATGGCATCCACAAAGTCTGTGTTGCCGCTGAGTAAGTGTGAACGATAGAAGAGAATTCCGATGGTAGGCTGTTGACCGTTTGCTGGTAGCTGTTGGCTTGGCTTAGCGTCCATCGCCTCATAGACCCCGTACAGGGGAAGTTCTACCGGCGGCTCGAACCCCCAACCGGTAACGAGCAGGTGATCGCTGAGACACTGCAATCCGCTGGCGAGATTCTGCGCGCCCCCACACTGGAAGTAGACGCTGATTGCCTGGGCCAGCGGCACGCCCACATTGGAGCGAGCCATGAGATCTGGGTCAAACGCTTCTACTGCAGGCATACAGAGCAGGAAGCTGCCTGTTTCATCGGCCCAGCGTTGAACCCGGGAGAGACCGTATTGAAAGGCGTTGGCCGAATGCAGACGGGTCACCACAATTTGTGCATTCGGCAGCAACCTGTCGAGCAAGTCGTCGACGGCCTTATCCTCGGTTAGGCGGCCCACATTGGCTGCGGAAATGGATGCAAAGCCGTCGGGCAGCAGATCGCGCGCCTTGGTTAGCGTCAGCAGATCGGTGTCGGCCTGGGTCAGCAGCAGAATCCCATCGCCTAGTTCAACAGGCGGTTTGCTGGCTGGGTCGTTTGCCATTTCTACTTCTGCATCGCCCCAGCCAAAGCCGTTAAAGATGTGCGTTTTCAGGAGCGACGGCAGCGGAGCGTCGCTATCTTCGAGCAGCGTGTCGATGTAGTCGTAGATGGCAACAATAATCGCCTCGTCGTTGACGGAGTGGAACCAGAATGAGCTCCCGTCCAGCACTAGCATGGCAACGTTGGCCAGCACGCACGGCCCTAAGCAGCCGCCCTGCTGCAGATGAATCTTGTTGCGCAGCTTGCGCCGCTCCCATTCTTGGTGATAGAGATCTGTCGGCACAGGCGCAAAGCCCCGCTTGGTCTTGCCGCAGCAGCAGCCCACCGCACAGACGTTGAGCATCCCCCGTAACCGTCCCGCATTGACCATGCGGCCATCCAGCCGTTCGACCATGTTGCGTTTGCGAGTAGTTAGTGATTGTTGAGTGGTCATTGGTGATTTCTCATGAGTTATCGAAATTTATTCATGTTTCTGCCACACTAGCAATCCGACGGCACCGGCTGCTCATAC
>JBCCHB010000159.1:0-36914 GCA_039028975.1 Chloroflexota bacterium | reverse complement strand
CTACTTCTACGCCTCTGAAATATTAAAACTATTCCCCGATTCCGCCGAGAATGGTTTTTTTGAGCGCATCTTTTCGCGCCTCCCGACTATCGGGGCCGTCAATTGCTAGCCTTTATGGCCTTTTTTTGACCACGGTATTGGAAATATGGCCAAACTCTAGCTGAATGCTGACGGCTGATTAGCTGAAAGCTATTTTATTCTGACTTTCCCAAATAAGATTACGCTACTCAAATTCAGCCAGGATGGTGTCTATCACCAACTGCCCAGCCGGATGAGCAGCCGTGACGATTTCAAAGTGACCCACATCCGGTACAGGAATCAACGTAGCATCATCACCAAGATTTTTTGCCGTTTCAACAAAAGGTCGCACGTATTCAAGCGGCACCGTGTCGTCGAGCACTCCTGTGATGGTGATGTGCCGAAGACCCAATGGTAGGAGCGAACTGGGTGAGCCTTGGTAGTAGTTGGCCCACACTTCACGTGGATGGCCACCTACTAGCACGTCTGAGGCATCAACGCAGATATCCCACGCTACCGCCCGTTCAAGATCGCAGACTGGGGCGAGCGCAACAACGCTCTGAATTGCCAATGGATTGGGGGGAGAGATAGGACAATCGGACGCGAGCAGCCGTCGCGCAGCTGACCACAAGGCCAGATGGCCACCCGCAGAATGCCCTACTGCTACTACCCGGTTCAAATCAAGCCTGTGCCGGTTAGCCAGATCACGCAACAAATCCGCACCACAGGCGACGTCTAAAAAGGTGTTGGGCCATCCACCCCCATTGCCCAATCTGCGATACTCTAGGCTCCAAACCGCTGTTCCGCGATTCGCTAACGCACGGGCAAATTGACCCATTGGAGCAAGGCCATATTTGGCGCGCCAGCAGCCCCCGTGTAACAAAAAGACAACGGGGTACGCTGGAGGATGAGCATCATTGTCTTTCGGCAAGTAGAAGTCGCCAAATTGGGAGGGGTCATTGCCGTAGGAGATGCGGTGGTCAGCAGCTACCACCGCCAGGTCTGAGTACTCTTCGGCTGAAATCAGCGTTGAATCTGCCACAAGCGATTTCCATTTGAGTTCTGTGATTTGGGGACTATTCTCTGTTCTGTGCGAAAACCAGAGTTTATCCCTAGGCTGTTTGGGTACGGAATATTGCGGATTTCGCTAACCGCAGTAAAATATGAGATTTTGCTAATCACGCAATCAACTATCGCGTCGGAAACTTCCCTTCCTCCGCGATCCGTTTGTTCAGTTCGTCTAGATACAGGTCTTCATCCACGGGCATTTCAATCTCTTTACCCAGCCAGCTAGAAAGTAGCATTGCGTTGGCGAGTTCAACGCCGCGAATGCCGTCGGCACCGGGTGCGATGAGGGGTGTGCCATCCAGGATATTTTTGGCAAAGTTTTCCAGCACCGTCAGATGCTGGGTCCCCCAACCACCAGTCTCTTCAATGGTCTCGGTCGAGAAGAGTTCGTCCTGCTTGCCGCTCATCATCAGCCGGCCAACCTCCATCATGGACATCGTCTCATTCATCACCGCTTCCGACTTCTTCAGGCGATTGACGGTGGCCACTTTGCCCTTTTCTACAACGATCTTACCACCATCCAGGTTAATTTCTAGTCGATCCGTGCCAATCGGATCGTGGGTACAGGTGACGAAAACGCCCGTTGCCCCATTTCCATAGTCAGCAACCGCAGTGACGTCGTTATCAACGGCGATATCGCGGTGCGCACCGTAGATAATTTTGGCATTTATTGACTTTGGCATGCCACACAACCACTGCCACAGGTCTAGTTGATGGGGCGCTTGATTGACAAGCACGCCCCCACCTTCGCCACCCCAGGTTGCGCGCCAGTCTCCCTGATCGTAGTAACCTTGTGGACGCCACCAAGAGTTGATGATCCAGTTGGTGCGGCGGATGTTGCCCAATTCACCTGAGGAAATAATCTCCTTTAAGCGCTGGTAGAGGCTGCTCGTCCGCTGATTGAACATCATGGCATAGGTCAATTCTGGCTTGGTTGCGGCGAATTCGTTCATTTCGCGGACCTGCTTGGTGTAAACACCAGCCGGCTTTTCCACCAGCGTATGCACACCGTGATCTAGGGTAAAGATAGCGATTTCGGGGTGCATGTAGTGAGGCAAAGTTATGACAACTGCATCTACTTGGCCACTCGTGACCATCTTTTGCCAATCCTCAAAGAACGGGGCGTCGGGGAATTTCTCTGCGCACGTGGTTTTTGCGGCTGGTGAGATGTCGCAGATGGCCCCCAATTCAATCGCTTCTGGCTCTAGTCCGCTGGCTGGCATCCCTGGGAAAGGAGGCTGACCCGTAAGCAGGTTGGCATAGAACTGGCCTTGCATGCCAAAGCCGATGATGCCTAATTTGACTTTATTCATTTTGTGATTTCCTTATATGCTCTTCCTTAGAAGCCGACTAGAAAGTCTTTATGAGGAGTACCCGACGAAGAATCTCAAGGTTGCTCGCACTAAGAGCACAGATTCTTCAGTCGCTTCGCTCCTTCAGAATGACACGCATTGCATCATTTTCAGATAGTTTATTAGTACATGGTATTGCCATTCAATGTTGTCTCCGGGATCTGCTGAATCGAGTCCCAGTGCTCCACAATTTTCCCATTTGCGTCAAAGCGGAAGAAATCCATGGTTACGTATTCATCACCACCCGGCCATGTTTGGTGGGTGTGTAACGCAACCAAGTCACCTTCAGCCACCGCACGGACAAATTCGATGCTTTTGTCAGGGTATTCCTCTTGCATCTGCGTAAAGTATTCGATGAAAGCTTCCTTCCCGTCACCAACCAGCGGATTGTGTTGGATGTATTGGTCACCTACATACTTTTCCATTGCCCCTTTGGGGTTGCCCAAGTAAGCGGTTCTATAAAATGCAATTGCGTTTTCTTTGTTTTTCTGTAGATCGGTAGCCATTTTGCTCCTTAAGTTGGACGAAGACTTGACGTAAAATTGTAACATATTGTCTTCAAAAATTATGATTTAATAGTCGGATAAAGAATAAACCCGCTACCCCCTCAAACTTACAAGTATGTCCACCCTCCTCGTAAATTAAATTCGGTCCCGTCTGTGTCACGAATATATATGGAAATAATTAGTTGGGCAATTGTCCATGGTCATCACATTTTCGAGGACAAAGATAAACCTGCACCGCAAATGAAGTAAAAGGGAAGTAAATGAGAAAATTCATCAACCCCAAAATTGTTTGGGTTGTCTGTGTTGCCGCGTTGTTACTCTGGAGCGCATGGCGTGATCCGTCGAAACAGGCGCTAAATGCTGCACCGCTACTAGAAGATAGCTCGCCAACCAACACCGACCTCTATCTACCGCTCATTCAGAATGACAACGGCGACGTGCCGGAAAACGCCCATAACGACAATATGCAGAAAGCTCCTGACGTCACGGTAGAGTCTGAGTTCGCGCCACCCACCGTTCCAAACTTCACCTTGCCGACAGTCAAAGACCGCGGCTGGTACTTCGAGAACTGGAACCTAACCCAGCAAGATTGGGACGAATGGGCCAAGCATCTCATAGAAGGGGATGCACCAGAGCCAAGCCAGCGAGAGCTTACCGTGCAGGCGGCAGCGGTTGCTCCGCCCAAGCTTAATCTGGCGGCTGGGCAGACGGCCATGCAGTCCTCGATGGGCTGGGGTGGTGTTGCTGGCCGAGCTGTTGACGGAGTCACTGACGGAGAGCATTTCATAAATAGGTGTGAGGGGTCTTGCTCAAAAAAGGGTAATTTTTTTGAGCAAACAGAAAATTAAATAGTCAGAACTGCGGGTCCCAGAGGCAACAGGTCCCATTCTGCAGCATGATGAAGCCGTTGAACCGCACCAAAGGCGAGCGAGGCAGGCAAAATCAGGTAACCCAGGCAAGGGCAGAAGTGTGAAATCCTGCCCGTTTGGTTTGGGAAAGCGAGTATGTTGTTGTCCAGCGACGCTATTTCAGCCACCCAGTCTACGTTGTTGGGTGGAGGCTGGGTCGAGAGTCGAGCTAGGGACTACTCGTCGGTGAGTTTAAGCCAGCGTTTCAGGTTGTAGGCAGTGGCAGCCATGCGAGCCTGATAGTCAGCGGCCTCAAGGCCCTTGGAAGTGGCACGTCGTCCGCCATTGTAGCGAACAAGGGCAGCAATGATGCGCTCGATGTGGGCTCGGAACTTCATATCGACCTTGAATTCGTCAGTCTGGGCGTAGGCAATGGCCTCCCATTGAAAATAGCGATAGTCGGAGATAAAGACAGAGCGGCGAGTGGTCGGTTTGGTATCGGGCCGACACTTCTCCAGTAATGGACAGCCCTGGCATGTTTTGGCAGGAAAGCGGAAGTCCCAACCATCGGATGTAGAGCTGCGATAGGCGTGAGAGGTTTGCTCGCCAGCGGGACAGGTCAAGACCCCGTTCTCATCCAGAGTAAAATCTTTGGGACCGTAGAGCTCTTTCTCTTTCTTCTTGCCGGTTTCAATCAGGTGGGCAACCAGTTGGGTTTGGCCATCAGTTACCTTGTCAACTTGATGAAAATAGATAGGGAATCCAGCCGCTCTGTCGTAGACAAATTTGGGTGGCAGAGTCCCCAGGTTCTCGATTTGGGCCTCAAGCATGAGGGGGATGCCAGTGGCGTCAGGCGTGGCACCGGTGGCAGCAGCAATCTCTCGGATAAAGTTCTCGGTGGCGGCAATGGAGATGTTACAGCCAAAATCGTTGGACTTGCCATGGTTACGGAAGGTCGCCTCTAGTTCTTTGGTCGAGCCATAGCGATAGGTCCCACCCCTCTCTTGGCGTCGTTTTTCTCGCTGGGCTTTGGTTAGTAACTTGGCTTCCTTGAATTGTCTCTTTGGCGATTGGGCTGAGTCATCCTCAATCAGCATAAACTCATCGCTCAGTACCTTATCCAGCACCGATTGCCAGAGAACGATATCCGCATAGGTAACGGCTGACGAGAGGTTGATGCCATTGAGCGCTCTCTCAACCTGGAGGAGAAAGTTGGCCGCTGCCAAAGCCGTTTGAACTTCCAGAGCCTTGCGCTCTTCGATGGTCAACCAGGCTTCTTTGGGGGCTTTCTCTTTGCCAAATATGGCTTCTTTGTCTATTATGGGCATGAGCATGGAGTGGACAACTGGCATGGCACTTTCTATGGCATCGAGCAGATTTTGGCAGCTTGTCCGCAAAAGTTCGCTGCGGCTTTGGGCGTTGACCACCGACACCATGGCGTAGGTGTCGCCCGCCTGCATTTTCTCCCGTTCTTCTGGAAAATCTTCATCGATTTGTTTTAGGATGGTGTTGAATAATATACGCGGCTGCTTCTTTTGCACCCATTGCTCGAATCGCCATAAGGTCGTTGCACTGATTGTCGTTTCATACGGCGCCAGGACCACAAACCAAGGCACCGGTCCTTGGCTTGCCAGTTCTTGAGCCGTCTTTTCATAAGACCAACCGTAAAACCGTTTCACCAACAACGCTCGACTGAGTTGCTCTATGCTATAGGTCGCCTCTTGTCCCGGTTTTCCCATTTCATGAATGTGAAACCCTTGGCACGCTTCCACCATCTCGCTTAGGTCAAAGCGCTCCTTTATGCGCACCAACGGATGGCCTTCTCGCATCCATTTCGTCTGACCATTGAGCCACTCTAGCAGCTCATCCAGAACCGCCTGTTGTTCAGCTGGATCTTCAATATGCTCTTTAAATGATTCGGGTAACGTATCGATTTGAGATATAATCATTTTCAGTGTCACTGTTTGTGGCTTTTTTGCGTGAGAAACTTAATCGTCTTACAAACTTTGACACCTGTCTAATTTTTATCCCTCTCTTTCACATAAACTATCCGCTTTTATCGAATCAGTTAGGGGCTTGGCTACACTCTAGTCACAAGCTTTTTACTCTCTGAGACTGCCCTATACTACCTTCTTCTGATGGCCTTTATATCGTGCTTGATTTTGTCTTTATGCACTCTATGTAGTAGAAATATTTATGAAATGCTCTCCTGACGGCGTTTACAACAATCTCTCAGTCATGCATACCCAATCTGAAAACCAACCCTGGTGGCAGGTTGACCTGAAAAACACATATGAGTTGGAGAGCGTGAAACTCTTTGGCCGGACCGACTGTTGTAAAGATCGTCTCTCCGATTTCTATATCCTCATTTCCAACAATGATATGCGGGGCAAAACCTTGAGCCAATTGCTCAGCGATCCCACGGTTTGGAAGCTATATGAACCCGGTGTGGTTGACGGCAACAAAGAGTTCAGCACGCCCGCAGTCGGTCGATTTGTACGCATTCAAAGAAGAGGCGCTGGTTATCTCCAGATCGCTGAGACCCAGGTGTTCGGCAAAAACAAAGCGATTGGTAAGACAGCTACCCAGTCCTCCCAGTATAACGGAGCCACAACAGCGGCCAAGGCCATAGATGGCAATATAGACGGCGTCTTTAACAATGGTTCGGTTGCCAGCACAAATGGGGGCAATGAAGAATGGTGGCAGCTTGACATGGGCGAATCCCATCACCTTGGCCGGATTTGGCTCTTCAATCGATCAGACTGCTGCCGAGAGCGTTTTGCCCACTTTTATGTCTTTGCATCTGATACAGATATGAGCGGGCGCACTTTGGACCAACTGAAAAACGATCCCGATGTGTGGCAATATTTTGAAGTTGCTGCGGTGGGTAGCCGTTATCTGGTCGCAGCAGGCGATGCCAAAGGGCGCTATCTACGCATTCAGCGCAACACAACTGGGTTCCTGACCATTGCCGAGGTGGTGATAAACGGTATCCCATCATCTCAAGCCTCGACCGAACAGCTCAATCCGGCCGAATTTGGGCAGTGGTCCGATCCGATTTCCTGGCCCCACATTTCAGTCCATGCCAGTATGCTGCCCAGCGGCAAATTACTCACCTGGGACGCCACGCCCGATGATTTCACCCCAGTGCATGACCCGCACACCAGCCCGAATAACACCACCCGGGCCACCCTCTGGGATCCAGAGACGGGCATTCACACCGATGGCCAAAATGCCAATGGCACGGACCTCTTCTGTGCTGGCCACAATCATTTAGCCGATGGGCGTATGTTTGTGGCTGGGGGAACCCAAGGCTATAACCAGAGCATTCACAACACCCAGACCTTTAATTCTTTGACAGAGAAATGGGTTTTAGGACCTACCTTATCCCAGGCTCGCTGGTACCCAGGGGTAGCCGATCTTGCTAGCGGCAATATGCTCATTACAGCCGGTAGAGGCAATACCCCCGAGCTTTACACGCCGGTAACCAATTCGCTTCGGCAGTATTCGGGTATTTCCATCGGCGGCTCATGGCCGATCATCAGGCAGGCTCCTGACGGGAGTATTGTCTATGCTGGGGGGGATAGTACAGGGAATATCTATACCCTTGACCTAACCGGAAATGGATCACTAAATGCATCAAGAACAGACAGTCCACTTGTCCGAACGTCAGTACATGCCATGTATGACATCGGCAAGGTACTCTACGCTGGCGGTGGTGTCGGTACAGATACCGCGTTGAATCGTCAATCAGCCCGGATTCTAGACTTAGACTCCAGTCAGATTGCTTCAACCAATACCATGAACTATCGCCGCTTCCGGCATAACTTGACTATCTTGGCCGATGGCTCTGTCATGGCCGTTGGTGGCTTGCTAAGCGGTACCGGGTTTTGTAACGCAGAGTCGAGTACCCATGCTGGCGAAATATGGAATCCGGAGACGGGGCAATGGTCCATTATGGCCAGCCAAGATCGGCCACGCCACTATCACTCTACCTCTGTTTTGCTTCCCGATGGTCGGGTTTGGTCTGGCGGCAGCGGTTATGCAACCAATGTATCCACCCAACAGGCCCGATGCCCCTACCAGAACACGTCGGAGATCTTCTCACCTCCCTATCTCTATAATCCTGATGGAACTTTAGCCACACGGCCTGAAATCACCTTTGCTCCCAAGTCAGCCCTCTACAACAAGACGTTTGAGCTGTTGACGACCAACGCAAATGACATCCAGAAGGTCGGCCTGGTTAAGCTCTCTTCGGTCACCCATAAGCTGAACACGGGCCAGCGTTATGTTCCACTGAGCTATCAGGTTGTGAATAGCCAAAAATTAGCGGTGACCACGCCCGCGGACGCAAATATAGCGACGGCTGGCTACTATATGCTCTTCATTATCAACCAACAGGGCACGCCCTCGATCTCCGAGATGTTCCAATTGGGCCAAAGTGACATCCAGTGGACCCAGATTCCAGGCGGTCTGAAGCACGTCTCCTATGGAACTGACGGCTCACTTTGGGGGACAGATGCCAGTAACCAAGTCTATCGCCGCCAGCCTAGCGATGAGAATTGGCAGCAGGTGACTCTGCCCGTCTCGGGGCTGAAGCAGGTGGACGCGTTGGACTATGACCGAGCCGTCGGTGTAACGGCCAACGATCAGATTTACATTTATGACGGCAACAGCTGGACTCGGATTTCAGGTGGTCTGAAGCACGCTTCTTATGCTGTGGATGGGTCCATCTGGGGCACCAATGTGAACAATCAGGTCTATCGACGGGCCGCCTCAGCAACCAGTTGGCAGCGCATGACCCTGCCAGTGGCCGGTCTGAAGCAAGTAGACGCACTGGATTATGACCGAGCAGTCGGCGTGACGACCGCTGATAGAATCTACCTTTATGATGGCAATAGCTGGACTCAGTTGCCAGGTGGCCTGAAGCACGTCTCTTATGGGATTGACGGCTCTCTTTGGGGCACCAATGTGAACAATCAGGTCTACCGCCGCACTGCCACAGCCACCACATGGCAGCGCATGACGTTACCGGTATCTGGGTTGACCCAGGTAGATGCACTGGACTACAACCGAGCGGCTGGCGTGACCGTCGATGATATTGTCTACCACTTTGACGATATCCCTGACGAGCCGGCACCCAATAACCTCACGGCGCAGATCGAGCCAACCCTGCCTACCTCAACGGCAAGTGACATCACCTTTGAAGGTGTTGGTACCGGCAGCGAACACCTGACTTACCAGTGGGATTTTGGCGACGGCACCACAACCGGATTTAGCGCAGAAGCAACCGTAAGCCATCAATATCAAAACCCTGGTCGCTACAACGTGATCCTCACCGTGCGGGACGTGAGCGGAGTAGAGGCTGCTGCAACTCACCTTCAGGCTGTTCATGCACCAACAACCACCCAGCAGCCAGCCGTTTCCATGAGCATCGCCTATGAAGCAGTTGGCATTGGGCGCATCTGGAACGTCAACCCAGACAATGACTCGGTAACCGTCATCAACGCCAGCAATAACCAGAAAGTGGCTGAAATTGCAGTTGGAACAGAGCCACGCAGCCTAGCCATTGCGCCCAATGGGGACATTTGGGTAGCCAACAGAGGCTCAAGCACAATCAGCGTGATTGACCCTAGTTCGCTCAATGTTGTTCAGACGATCCAGTTGATACGTGGGGCCGCGCCTTACGGGCTAGCATTTGCACCCAATGGTTCCGCCGCCTTTGTCGCGCTGGAAGGAAGCGGAAAGCTGCTCAAGCTTAATCCAGCCACAGGTGCAGAGGTCGGCAACGTAGATGTTGGGCAGCACGCCCGTCATGTCTCCATCTCCTACGATAGCCAAACCGTTTATGTCGCTCGCTTTGTCACACCACCTGTGGCAGGCGAGTCTACGGCTGCGCCGAGTCTGAACGGTCATGGTGGCGAAGTTGTCGCCGTCAATGCCAGTTCACTTCAGATTGAGCAGACCATCTTGCTTGAGGAGAGTCAGGAGCTCGACACGCCCTTTGGTGCAAGAGGCTTGCCCAACTATTTGGGTGCGCTTGCTCTGTCACCCGATGGCCAGTCTGGCTGGGTTCCCTCTAAGCAAGACAACATTCTGCGCGGTCAACTGCGTGACGGTAACAATCTAAATCACGACCGAACCATCCGTAGCATTACTTCACTGATTAATCTGCAAACAGGGAGTGAAGAGCGCACGGCCCGCATCGACCACGACAATGGCGGCATTGCCTCAGCCGCAGCCTATGGCCTTTACGGCAGCTATCTCTTTGTGGCGCTAGAAGGCTCCCGTGAAGTAGCCATCGTGGATGCTTATGGCAAGAGCGAAATTGGTCGCATTGAGGTGGGACGCGCGCCCCAAGGCTTGCTCGTCTCGCCTGACGGGAGCAAGCTCTACATCCACAACTTTATGGACCGCTCCGTCGAAGTGCGGGATCTGAACAAGCTGATGACTCAAGGTATCGTTGACGTGACGACCTTGGCAACGATTTCGACTGTTGCCACAGAGTCACTTACCGCTACGGTCCTGCAAGGGAAACAATTCTTCTACGACGCCTTTGATGGCCGTCTGGCAGCCGAACGCTACATTAGCTGTGCCTCGTGCCACAACGGCGGAGAGAGTGACGGACGAGTGTGGGACTTCACCGGCTTTGGGGAGGGGTTACGCAACACCATTTCTCTGGAGGGGCATGGTGGTCCTGAGCATGGACGTCTGCACTGGAGCGCCAACTTCGATGAGGTTCATGACTTTGAGGGCCAGGTTCGTGGCCTAGCTGGCGGCACAGGTTTGATGAGCAACGCTGACTTTAATGCAACGCAAAATCCGCTGGGTGCGCCGAAAGCTGGCCGCAACGCCGAACTAGATGCGCTGGCTGCATACGTCAACTCGCTGACCGCGGTCGGCAGCAGCCCCTACCGCAACAGTGACGGTACGTTAACCAGCGACGGTCTAGCCGGACGGCTCATCTTCGCCCAGCAGAACTGTGCAAGCTGCCACAGCGGCATTGGGTGGTCGATGAAGAGGCCGCCTCCGACTGTGGCGGGTTGATTCAGGAGGCAGAAGATGCCACCCTATCTGGTGCGTTCGTCATCGGTAGCGACGCCGATGCCAGCGGCGGTCAATACATCCATGTGCCCAACCGCTCTGGTAATCGGTGGAATGGCCCCAGCACAGACCGAGCTGATCTCTGCTTAACTGTCACCACGGCTGGCACTTATCGCCTATTGGGTACGGTTCAAGCTGATGGGGGCGGTAACAACTCCTTCTATGTGGCCATCGACGGGCAGCCAGTGGATGGCTATCTCTGGGATACGGCCAGAACCGGCAACAGCTATGGTGACGACTATGTCTCCCAGCGTGGCGGCGCGGACCCGGTGGGGTTCAATCTCTCAGCCGGAGAACACACTGTTACCATCTACCTACGTGAAGATGGCACCATCCTCGACAAGATCGAACTCGAGCTAGTGGGTGCAGAGCCACCAGTTACCTGTGGCGGCATGGAGCAGGAGGCCGAGGATGGAATCTTGCGAGGCAATATGGTCATCGGTAGCGGCACGAATGCCAGCGGTGGACAGTATATACATGTCCCCAATGGTAATGGCAACAACTTCAGCGGTGCACCAGTGCCCGATCAGGCGGAGTACTGCTTCAAGGTGCCAACGGCTGGTACGTACCTACTCGAAGGCACCATCCTGGCCACAGGTGGTGGCAACAACTCCTTCTACATTACGGTGGATGGTCAGCCATCAGCCGGATACCTTTGGGATACAGCCACCAACTCGTCCAACTACCTTCAGGATTACCTCAACAGCCGCGGTCAGGCCGACCCGGTCCAGTTGAGTCTGAGTGCTGGTGAGCACACCGTTATCATCTACCTGCGCGAAGATGGCACCACCCTGGACAAGCTGGCACTAGTGGACGCAACCACAGTGGCACAAGCCCAGCAGCGAAGTGGCGCGATGGTCAGCACCAATGGCCTCTTCGGTACCCTCCGCGTGCCAAGCAGCGTCACCACCGAGCCAGACATCTCCGGCCTCACCGTGACGGTCCGCGACCTGGCATCTGGTGAGATCACCGCTCAGGCCGAGACCAGCCAGATCGGCAAGTTCTATGTGGAAAGCCTTCCTGTAGGCAGCTACCAAGTTCAGGTTGAGCTGCCGTTGGCCGATGGCTCCACACAGGTTCTCATCAACGAGGTAACGGTGGGTAGCCATGACATGACCGAGAGTTCTTTCGAAATTGAAGAGCAGATTCAACAGGTCGATGATATTGGCGATTCTGATTCAGGAAACGATGAACCAACCTCCTATCTCTTCCTGCCTTTCTTTAATCGTTAACGTATAAGGCTAATCCAAAGAATAGACTATGCCAACAAACGTCCCCGGCACTCGACGTGAGAATGTGACGCTCGGCTACGGGCTCTGTCGAGTGCCGAGGACGTGGACGGTTTATTTTCTTGGAATGGACTAAACTGATCTGATGCGCAATATTTCCGGCACATCCCAAACACATCAGCATGTTTTAGGGAATAAATTCGTTTCAGTTCTCCCCCCACCATAATCTCCTGAATCGCTTATGGTTCACAATCTGCTTGTAAATTGACAGACATTCGTTGTCTTTTTGATTGTAAAATCTTAATTCAGGAACGAGTAGCAAATAATTCGCGCTTTGGTGTGGTTCATTTGGTTCCTGTTCCTCGGGGGCAAATTCAATAAGGATGAGCCTCTCAAATCCTGCAACCTTAAAGGAAGTAAAAGTCAATGAAGTATTCTCTACTCAGGAACGCGATTCTTGTGATTGTGCTATGTTTTATAGCGTTGTCGCAGAATAAGGAGAGCGCCAAGGTCTATGGTCAATCTACCAGCGAAAGTAGCGGTGGGCAGACGTATATTTTCTTACCTCTTGTCTCAAACGCGCCCAATTCCAATACCGTACCTTCGGAAACAGGCGAGCAAGAACTTACAAATCAGCAAGGCGCTGAGGACGTAACGCAAAACCCAAACGGGAATGTCGTTGATGGCGTCTTCTATCGGGGCGACCATGACGATGCCTATTTAGCGAAACTGACCGAAAACGAACCACCTTTTGTCGTCACAGAAGATATGTTGAGGGCGGCTTCTGCCAATAATGTCGGTGGGCAATGGGGGCCTGTGCTCGACTGGCCACATGTTCCCGTTTCGGTGGCGAACCTTCCTGACGGACGCATTCTGACGTGGTCTGGCAGTGAGCGCCGTACATGGCCAAGTACCGAACAATCCTACACGGCTACGTGGGATCCTGCAACAGGTACTTTTGCCGAATACTTTAATGACAATCACAACATGTTTTGCTCAGATCTGGTCTCGCTCGATGATGGACGCGTTTTTGTTCTGGGTGGTCGAAACACAGTACAGTTCACGAGCATTTTTGACGCTTCGACCAATAGCTGGACTCGGCTAGGTGATATGAGCAGTAGCCGCTGGTATCCATCGTCTATGTCGCTTGCCGATGGCGGAGTATTTACCTTGGCAGGTAAGGGTGGTCCGTACCCCGAGGTATGGACACAGGAAGCCGGGTGGCGCCAATTGACTGGAGCCAATATCCAATCAGCTATTCTGGACTATGGCACTAACAAAGATGGCGCTGGTTGGTGGCCCCTTGTGCATCAGGATCCGCGCGGGAATATTCTTCACTACGGCGCAACACCCGTCATGCACAGCATCAACCCCAATGGAAACGGCTCTATTACTAGCTTAGGCAACAACAACTTTAGCTGGTATCCCGAAGAGAATATCGCCATTATGTACGATGAGGGCAAGATCCTTGTGGCAGGGGGTGCCCAAAGCAGCAGTACAAATACCAGTAGTGACAAGGCTGCGACGATAGACATTCGAGGAACAACGCCTCAGATCGCCAACATCTCGACTATGAATTATGCCCGCCAGTTTGGCAACGAAGTCGTGTTGCCCACAGGCCAAGTGCTTGTGATTGGGGGGAATACAACAGGAACCAAATTCTCTGATAGTGGTGCCGTTATGGAACCCGAAGTGTGGGATCCATCCACAGGTACATGGACGCTGATGAACCCGATGGCTGTCCCCCGGACCTATCACTCAACGGCTATTTTGCTACCGGACGGTCGTGTCTTTTCCGGTGGCGGTGGATACTCCTCTGGTAATGCAAATCATCCAGCAACCCACCAAGATGCAGAAATATTCTCTCCACCGTACTTGTTCAGCGGCAATGGATCGCTGGCTACACGTCCTCAAATTAGTAGCGCACCCGAGGTCATAGCAGCAGGCGAAACCTTTACCGTCAACACATCGCAATCTATCCAGAAATTCACCATGGTGCGCATGTCTGCCACGACCCACACCATGAATACTGGGCAGCGCTTCCTGAATGTGGCATTTACTGGATCCAACAACAGCTACCAACTGACTGCAAACCGAAATATCAATGTCATCATACCAGGCTACTGGATGCTATTTGCCATTAACAGTAGCGGTGTTCCGTCAATCGCAAAGATTGTTCAGGTTGTTCGCGGCGACGAGAATAACCTAGCTCCAGATGGCACCGTTACGCAGTCTTCTGTCGCTTACGACGGTGTTCCTGAGCGGGCAAATGATGGTAACCCGAGTGGACATTATCCATACGGATCAGTTACGCATACAGCCACTGAATTGCAGCCATGGTGGGAAATCGACCTAAAATCAGTCGCGGAGATAGACAGCATCAGCCTCTGGAATCGATCAGACTGTTGTATTGACCGCCTGCGCAACTTTTACATTCTGATATCTGATGTACCATTCATATCACAAGATTTAGACGAAGCTCGCAATCAGGCGGATGTAACCGAAATCTTTGTACCTTCCCAGGTTAATGGTCGCCAGCAGTTTGATGTCGGGCGAACGGGGCGCTATGTTCGTATTCAGAAAGCAGACAACGGCATCCTTAGTTTGGCAGAGGTGCAAATTTCCGGACGTCGGGAACGGGAAATTAACTATGATTACTTTCATGGTTCATGGAACAACTTGCCAGATTTTTCTAACCCAGCACCGCCGCTGATTAAGAGCGGTACAGTGGATACATTTACCATTGGGCCTCGTGAACAGGACGACAATTTCGGTTTCCATTTCGAAGGTACTTTAAACGTTCCGTCGAATGGAACCTACACCTTCTTTACAAGATCGGATGATGGCTCTAAGCTGTGGATTAACGATCAGCTCGTGGTTTCCAATGATGGTACGCATGGCATGGTTGAGAAATCAGGCACAATCTCCTTGAGTGCAGGCCAACACAATATTCGAGTTGATTACTTCGAAAGAGCAGGCGGCCAGGGGCTAGAAGTACGCTATGCTGGTCCAGGTATTTCAAAACAGCTCATTCCAACATCTGTCTTATCCCAGCTTTCATATGATTACTATCATGGTACGTGGTCTAGCTTGCCAGATTTTTCCGGCCCAGTGCTGGTTAAGAGTGGAACGGTGGATACGTTTACCATTGAGCCACGTGAACGCGACAACGAATTCGGCTTCCGCTTTAGAGGGACCGTGTACCTTCCGACGGATGGAACCTACACCTTCTATACAACATCGGATGATGGCTCTAAGCTGTGGATCAACGAACAGCTCGTGGTTTCCAACGACGGTACTCATCCTATGATTGAGAAGTCTGGTACGGTCTCTCTGAATGAGGGGTTACACACCATTCGGGTCGAATACTTCGAACGAGGAGGCGGTCAAGGGTTAGAAGTACGCTATGCTGGCCCTGGCATTCCAAAGCAGCCAATTGACCTGATGTATCAGGCATTTCCCCAGATAGAAACAGTAGAGAACCAAGTAGGTATGGTTGGCGACACAGTTAACCTAGCAATTTCAGCGACGGAGCCTGAAGGAGAAACACTGACGTACAGCGCCATTGGATTGCCACCTGGGTTAACAATCAATAGCACAAGCGGCACCATTGCAGGGCCAAAAACAATTAACAGTATCGGTTCTTATGATGTTGAGGTGACTGCTTCTGATCCAGACGGCAACTATGACACGGCCGAATTTAGCTGGGTGGTTAGCAATGTGCCAAATTGTGAACCAATTGACTTCAGCGCCTACACTATTCAATCGGTCGGCGGTAACCAAGACCAGGGACAGGCCGAAGTGTTAGACAATGGAATGACGCTCAAGGTCTCTAACAATGCCTGGAAAGGAATACTTCAGCCTTATTCGATGACGCCCAATTTGATGCTGGAGTTTGATTTCAAAAGCACACTGCTTGGGGAAGAACACGCAGTGGGTTTTGGCACATCGCTTGGGTCAATTACCGAACGGTTTAAAGTATATGGAACCCAAGGTGCTTCAGGAGCAAATTACAACTTTGATAACTATGCTGGCAATGGCGAGTATCAACACTATGTTATCCCGCTCGGTCAGTATCTCAGCGGGGATAAGACAGTCCTCTACTTTACCGCGGATCATGATGCCGCCCCCCAAAATGGGGATTCTTTCTTCCGCAATGTAACTGTTTATGATGCTGGCACATGTAATGCTGCACCTTCCATCAACACGCCAGACAATCAAACAAGTATAGTTGGCGATGCGATTAGTTTGGCCATTTCTGCTACGGATGAAGACGGCGACACCCTTACCTATAGCGCAACCGGACTACCGTCTGGATTAGGCATTGATCCCAGCAACGGTGAGATCAGCGGTGTTGTTGATGCTGCGGGTACAAATCAGGTCACCACTTCTGTAGATGATGGGAATGGTGGAAGCGCAGAGACTAGCTTCGAGTGGACGGTTAATGATGCCCCTCCCATTGCAATCAATGATATAACCACCACGCCCAAGACCACTGGCGTCAACATAACCTACACTGCTTCGGCCAGCGGTGGGAATGGGCGATTGTACAGTTGGCTCTTTGGCGATGGTACGCCCTCAACCGCACCGTCAGCATCGGCAAGTGTAGCTCACATCTTTACCGAACCAGGGCGGTATCTCGTCCAGGTGACGGTGACAGACGCAGCAGGTCAGGAAGAGATTCTTCAGTTCTACCAGGCCATCTACCTGCCGCAAACAAGTAATCAACCTACTAATTCGACCAGCATCATTTACCAAGAGCGTGGCGGTAATGATTGGGTTTGGAACGTCAACCCCGATAATGATTCGGTCAGCGTATTTGATGTGGTTACCAATACCAAAGTAGACGAGATTGCCGTCGGGTCTGGACCACGTACCTTAACCCTGACTCCAGACAGCCGAGTTTGGGTCACCAACAAAAAAGATTCTACCTTGACGATTATCAGTGCCGTTAGCCGCAGCGTGGATGCCACAATCCAGTTGTCGCAAGGCTCTCGTCCCTACGGTGTCGCCGCTACACCAACAGGTGGGTATGTTTATGTTGCCTTAGAGGGAACAGGACAACTGCTCAAATTGGATATGGCAGATGGTAGCCAGGTCGGCAGCCTAGATGTGGGGAGCGATGTACGCCATGTCGCCGTCAATGCAGATGGTAGCCGCGCCTACGTATCTCGATTTGTTACGCCCAGGCTGCCAGGAGAAGAGACAGCCAATATCCAAATCAACAATGCGGGTGGTGAAGTATTGGTTGTCGACGCTGCCAATATGACTGTCCTCAACACAATCAAGCTGCAGGTCAATAACAATAGCGATTTCGAAGCCGGTGCCCGTGGCGTACCCAACTACCTGGGTGCGCCTGTCATCTCGCCGGACGGCGGCGTTGCTTGGGTTCCCTCTAAGCAAGACAACATCCTGCGCGGTGGCTTGCGTGACGGTGCCAGCCTGAACTTTGAGCACACCGTGAGAGCCATTTCATCCAAGATTGATTTGGGTACCCAAAGCGAGATCTATGGGAGCCGTCTCGATCATGACAATTCTAGCCTGGCAAGCGCAGCTACCTTTGGGATCTATGGCAACTATCTCTTTGTCGCACTAGAGACCTCACGGGAAATGGGCATACTCGATGCATACAGTGGCCAGGAGATTGCTCGCTTGGATGTAGGTCGAGCACCCCAGGGTGTTGCTGTTTCACCAGATGGCGCTCAACTGTTTGTCCACAACTTTATGGACCGCTCAATTGGGGTCTATGATATTAGCCAGCTTATGGGGAGTGGGACTTTGGCATTTTCCACGCTTGCCACTTACGACACGGTTGCCAGTGAGGCACTCACCAACCAGATCCTCAGTGGAAAGCAGCTCTTCTATGATGCTGCCGATGAACGCCTAACCCAGGACGCATACATGAGCTGTGCGTCGTGTCATAACGATGGTGGCCACGATGGCCGTATTTGGGACTTTACGGACATAGGTGAGGGGCTACGAAACACCATCTCCCTGAACGGTCACGGCGGACCAGAACATGGTCGCTTGCACTGGTCTGCTAACTTTGACGAGATTCACGATTTTGAGAACCAGATTCGCAGCTTGGCGGGTGGGCTAGGATTGATGAGTGATGTAGACTTCAATGCGACCACTGATCCGCTTGGTGCACCCAAAGCAGGTTTAAGCAACGAACTTGATGCATTAGCTGCCTACGTCAATTCACTCACGACCATTGGCGTTAGCCCAAATCGTGCTGTCAACGGCAGCCTCACATCGGATGGCCTGGCGGGTCGAACAATCTTCGTTCAGAAGAATTGTGCATCATGCCATAGCGGAATCGCCTTTACAGACAGCGCAACCGATGCCCTCCACGACATCGGAACAATTCAGCCAAGCAGCGGCCAAAGAGCAGGTGCCAGCTTGAGCGGTATTGATACGCCAACATTGCGTGGCCTCTGGGAGACAGCTCCCTATCTGCATGACGGCTCGGCGGCAACGATTGCCGAGGCAATTCAAGCCCACAATAATGTCTCTGTAACTGGCACTGAGCTTGATCAATTGGTTGCGTATCTAACTCAAATTGACGACAGTGAATTAACTGCGCCAGCCAACGATGCACCAGTCATTGCCCCGCTTGATCCACAGGTAAACATTGTGGGCGATACAGTTAGTCTAGCCATAACGGCCAGCGATCCCAATAACGATACGCTCACGTTCAGCGCGACAGGATTACCAGATGGCTTGAGCATAAATGCCAACAATG
This sequence comes from Chloroflexota bacterium, assembly GCA_039028975.1. Taxonomy (GTDB): domain Bacteria; phylum Chloroflexota; class Anaerolineae; order Caldilineales; family Caldilineaceae; genus JAHBNG01. The sequence goes on along the minus strand of JBCCHB010000159.1, from coordinate 18,044 downwards.
GCACCATCTCAGGCGCTGTCACGGACATCGGCACCTTCAACCCAACAATCACGGTCAGCGATAACAACGGTGGCGTCGATTCGGTAACGGTTGGATGGGTTGTAGATGAGCCTGCCAATGTTGCACCCGTAGCAGATGCCGGATTGGACCAAACTATCCTAGACATTGACAACAGCGGTTCAGAACTTGTCACACTTGATGGGTCTGCTAGTGCTGATAGCGATGGGTCAATTACAACATATGAGTGGGGCGGAATCAACGATGTCGTTATTCTGAGCGAACCAAGTCCGACCATCGATCTGCCCATTGGTTCATATACCATCGTTTTGACCGTTACTGACGATGACGGTGCAACGGCAACGGACAGCGTTACCATCACGGTCGGGGTTCCCCCCAACTCGAACCCTGTGCTGGAAACAGTGGCGGCACAATCAAACACGGTGGGTGATAATGTCAATCTGACCGTCAGCGCTACCGATGATGATGGCGACACGCTCACATTCAGTGCTACCGGATTGCCCGATGGCTTGACCATGAGTAGTGCAGGCGTCATCGCAGGGACCGTTACAACAGAGGGGGCTTTCAACGTCACTGTTACGGTTGATGATGGTAACGGCGGCTCGGATAGCGCATCCTTCACGTGGAACGTCAATGCTCCGGCCAACATACCGCCAGTCATTACCAATCCAGGCGGTCAGGCCAACACGGTCAATGACAGCGTCAACCTTACCGTCACCGCGACTGATGATGATGGAGATACACTCACCTTCAGCGCAATTGGCTTACCAACAGGGCTATCCATCAACAGCAGTAGCGGCACCATTGCTGGAACCGTTACCACGGCAGGTAGTTTCAACGTCATTGTTACGGTGGATGATGGCAATGGCGGCACAGACAGCGCACCATTTTCCTGGACGGTGGAAGTGCCAACCGTCACTGGTTCCACCATCGATGTAGATGCCTACGGCTCGGCTGGTAGCGAGAACATGAATCTGCTTATCGATGGTCAGGTGGTCCAGAGCTGGACCACCTCCACCAGCATCCAGATCTTCTCCTATGTTCACACGGTGCTCGTGACGGCAGACCAGATTCGGGTCGAGTTCACCAACAACGGCTTTGACACGAGCAACAATGCAGATCGCAACCTGGTTGTGGACAAGATTCGCATCGACGGGACGGTCTACGAGACAGAAGCACCAAACGTGGAAGGCCGGGGGGTCTGGACCGGCAGCAGCTGTAGCGTTGTGGCCTTCCACCAGAGGGAGCGACTCTCCTGTAATGGCTATTTCCAGTTTGCCAGCAACGCAGTCAACCTGCCGCCGACGCTACAGAACCCAGGCACACAGGTCAACACCATAGGCAACCCTGTTTCGCTGAGCTTGAGCGCCAGCGATCCCAACGGCGATGCGCTCACCTTTGGGGCTGCGGGGCTTCCTGGTGGGCTTACCATCGATGTCAACAGCGGAACGATTTCGGGTACGCCCACAACCCTAGGCACCTCCAACGTGGTTGCTACCGTCAGCGACGGCAATGGCGGCTCGGATAGCACAAGCTTTAGCTGGGTGGTCAATGATGGGACAACGGCCAACTGTGGCGGTCTGATTCAGGAAGCTGAAGATGCCACACTCTCTGGCACATTTGTCATCGGTAGCAGTGCTGGGGCCAGCGGCGGGCAGTACATCCAGGCCCCCAACGGCTCTGGCAATCGGTGGAATGGCCCAAGCGCAGACAGAGCCGACTTCTGCTTCGATGTGCCAACGGCTGGCACCTATCGCCTCTTGGGCACCATTCAGGCCACAGGTGGCGGCAACAACTCCTTCTACGTTACCATCGATGGTCAGCCAGTAGACGGCTACCTCTGGGACACAACCATCACCGGCAGCAGCTATGGGGATGACTATGTTGCCCAGCGTGGTGGCGCAGACCCAGTCGAGTTCAATCTCTCGACTGACCAACACACAGTCAGCATCTACCTACGGGAAGATGGCACCATCTTGGACAAGCTCGAATTAGAATTGGTTAACGCAGACCAGACAGTCACCTGCGGTGGTCTGGAGCAGGAGGCAGAAGATGGCAGCTTGCGTGGGAGCATGGTCGTCGGAACGGACGCCAACGCCAGCGGCGGACAGTACGTCCATCTGCCCAACGGCAGCGGCAACAACCTCAATGGGCCAACGGTTCCTGATCAGGCTGAGTACTGCTTTGATGTACCGGCGGCCGGTACCTATCTGCTCCAAGGCACAATCTTGGCCACGGGCGGCGGCAACAACTCCTTCTATGCCACCATCGATGGGCAGCCAGGCACCGGATACCTCTGGGATACGGCTATCGCTCCAGCCAACTACATCCAGGATTACCTCAACAGTCGCGGTCAAGCTGACCCAGTCCAGTTGAGCCTAAGCGCTGGAGAGCATACGGTCATCATCTACCCACGGGAAGATGGCACCGTTCTGGACAAGCTGGCCCTTGTGGATGCAACTTCGGTAGCTCAAGCCCAAAATCGAAGCAGCACAACCGTCAACAACAACGGCCTCTTCGGCACCCTCCGTGTACCAAGCAGCGTCACCGCCGAACCAGCCATCTCTGGCCTCACAGTGACGGTGCGCGACCTGGCAACCGGCAACATCATTGCCCAGACCGAGACCAGCCAGACAGGCAAGTTCTATGTGGATGGTCTAGCCGAGGGAATCTACCAGCTCCAGGTTGACCTGACGCTGGCCGATGGCTCCACCAAAGTTCTTATCAACGAGGTTCGGGTGGATGCTGATGACATGACCGAGAGTTCTTTCGAAATCGACGAGCAGATTCTAGTGGCCGATGATATCGATGTCGTGGGTGCAGAAAAGGATGACCGAAACATCTATCTCTTCCTGCCCTTTGTGAATCGCTAAGCCGAATGTGGGATAGATTGAATACTCTGTCCCACATTCGCCTCGCCAAGGAAGCACCAATGCCAGCGACGAACAGGCAGGGGTGCTTCTCTACTGTTCGTTACCACTCAAACTGTTCAACTGATTGCGCCACAGGGTCGTTTGGGTCTAATTGATGATCCAGGAGATCTCAGTATCATGCCGCTAAAGCGAAAAGCGATCTCGTTGCATTGGGAGTTGATGTTCACTCGAGCACTCTTTAATGCACCGGACGTGGATGAGCAGGGAAAGCTGTTAAATGAAGTCGCTTCGTTGGTTGATGCGGGGAATATTCGGTCCACAGCGACCGATGTTGCCGGTAAGATCGATGCAGCGACGCTGCGCAAGGTACACGCACAGATTGAAAGCGGAACCGCGCGTGGGAAAATCGTGCTTGAAGGCTTCTAGCTGTATCACGTAAGCTTTGTACCGGTATGGGAAAGTATAAAAATCGGCCACCAGCATGGCCAAATTCTGGCTGAACGCTGATGGCTGAGTTGCTGAAAGCTTTTTTATGATAGAGGAATCTAACAGAATTAGCAGGTAGACATGCAAGAAAAAATTGACTGGGGAAATACAGATACTACTGTTCACACATACCGACCGCAACCCTCACCAAGGAGACCCATGGGCAGGTGTACCGTTCCCACCCGCAGTTCGCTTCCGACAAAAAAAGGTATCAATGGGAGCCACCCCATCGAAATCACACCTACTTTTATCAATCAAGCGTTTATTTAATTGAAGGTTGCATACGCGTTTCACCAGACGTTGGTCAGTATACCATCAGTAGTACCTGTATTTCTCCAGTCAATCCTTTCCCATTATAGGCGCAGCCTCGAGCTTCGCATTCTCGTCAATCCGACCTGATTCCCTTGTCCATGTTTGTGCGGCGCTGGCGAAGCCCTGCACGCACCTACGGTTGTCCATGTTGCTTCGCCTGTCGTAGGCGCTGCTTTGAGCTGCGCATTCTTCGGTCGTCCAACCTCTTCGGCATATCCGAGATCCGTTGGTTGGCAGTGGTTGTGCGGCTGCAAGCACGCACCTACGGTTGACCAGATTGCTTCTCCTGTCGTAGGCGCTGCTTCTAGCTGCGCATTCTTTGGTCGTCCAACCTCTTCGGCATATCCGGGATTCGTTGGTTGGCAATGTTTGTGCGGCTGCAAGCACCATGCGCATCAAGTTAAGCAAATAAGGCCAAAAAATGTCATTCTGTTTGGTTACGGTCGCTTGCGACGAGAACCCCTGGCGACTGAAGAATCTCGAGATCGTTAGTGGGGCCTGAGATTCTTCGCTCAACTCGCATCAACTGGGCTGGATCGACCAACATTTTTGCTCCGAATTGCTTTAGTAGGACGTGCGGTGGCTCAGAATGACACCTAAGAAACTCTTAGCTTGATGCCTATGGGCTGCAAGCACGCACCTACGGTTGACCAGGTCGGTTCTTCTGTCGTAGGCGCTGCTTTGAGCTGCGCATTCTCGTCAATCCGACCCGATTCTTTTGTCCATGTTTGTGCGGCTGCAAGCACGCACCTATGGTTGACTAGGTTTCTTTGCCTGTCGTAGGCGCTGCTTGCAGCTGCGCAATCTTTCCGCCCCCTACGGCCTCGTCGGCGCGATTACCTCAAAATCGACGGTAATGATGAAGCTCACGCCCGGTGCTAGCGGTAGGTTGGCATCCAGGCTGCTGCCGTCGCCGTCTACGCTTGCCCAGGTGATGGTGCCCGCCACCTGTGAATCCGGCGTGATGGATGCCGAGATGTACTGCAGAATGGCCGGGTCATACCTATCAACCAGATTCAACTCGGTGACGGTGACCAAACCCGTGTTGGTGATCTGCAACTGGAAGGTAAGGGTATCACCGAGCATGGCCATGCCGTTGGCCGGGCTGATGAGCGTCTTCTCTAGCGCCAGACTTTCTAACGATTCAATCTCAATGAGGTAGTCTTCTACTTCACCGTCCGTGGCTGCGCCGTCTGCGCCTAAGCCCGTATCGGTGGAGAGGCGGAAGCGGGCACCCAGTTGTTGGGTCGTATCGGCAGCGGCAGGGACGTTGACCACGATTGCTATGCTCTGGGCGGCGGTATTGCTGGCCACGGTCTGGCTGATGACTTCGTCGGGACCGCTAAAGGTGCCATCGCCATTCCAGTCGATAAAGGTATAGAGGTACGCATCGACCCCTCTGGTGTTGACCACCGTGGCCGTGATGGTGGCACTTTGGTCCAGGTTGAAGGTGGGGAAGGTGATGCCATCTTCGTCATCGCCCGCGTTACCACCAGCGCCCACGCCAGTACCCGCACCGACCGTACCAGTGACCACATCATCGCCTGTGGCGGTAATGTTGGGCTGGCCATCACTCTCGCCATCGACCAAGCTACCCAAGTAGAGACCGTCCACAATGACGTGGCTTGGACCAGCATTACCGCTGGCCACAGTAGTGGTGATGAGGGTTGCGTAGTTGGGCGAGTTGGTGGCGTTGCCGTCGGGCAGATCACCATAGTCGACCCCACAGTTGTGGACGGCAACATAGGCGTTATCGCTCACTGACGAGATTGTCTGGCTGGCGATGCTGCTGCCAGAGACGTTCATCGCGTTGTTGTGCAGGCGGCTATGCTCACAGGTTGAGGGCATGACAGAGACATCATTGGAGCGGTTGGTCAGCAGAATATCGGCACTCCTTACCCCAAAGTTGTTGGTGTAGATATCGTCGATTTCATTGCCGTCCGTATCAAGGACAATAGAAATCTGGCCCGATTGACCAGCCGCCAGCGAAGCAACCGTGGTGCTGAAGGCCGTGGCCGCAGCATCGAAGGCCCCCCACGTATTCGTATTGGCCGCCGGATCGCGGTTGACGCCCGTTGCGGCATCGGTGGTGTAGACGATGGTCGAACCATTGCTCTCCACCACGCTGACCAGAGAAGTAGTGCCGCTGAAGAGCGATTCGGGCGTGCGGCCATCCCCCAGGTCGCCCGCAGAGGCAGGGGTGCCGCTAAAGGTGGTCTGGGCCTCAATCTCGTCATCCAAATGGGGGAAAAGGTCGATGATGGAGACGTTGGTCAGATCCACGTTGCCCGTATTGCTGTAGTGCAGGGTGAAGGTCATCTGACCGTTGACGTCGATGAGCGAGCAGTCCTCCGGTGGAAGCTGGGTGCTACCCGGTGGGTTGATACAGGGGCCGTTGATATCCGGCACGTTTTTGCGGATTTCCAATTTGTGGTACCCGTCGCCCGTATAGGCCCCGGCCGCGGCGTTCACCTCAATTGTCTCCGCGCCCGCGCCACCCGCTGCGGGATAGACCGCGGTTCCGAGCACGTTGTTGATAAGGCTTTGGTTTGCACCCGCTTCGACCACCCGTGTCGTGAGCGTGATGGTGTCAGTCCAAGGTGATTGTTGTGTACCAAAGGTACAGGTGAAGACGCCGCTGGAAAGAGCACTGCCTGTCGCACAGGAGCCGCCACCTGGGTTGATGGAGACAAACGCCAAGTTGGCGGGTAGCGTATCCACAAATTGCACATCTCCCAGCGCATCGCCCGCCACTGGTGCACCACTCACGCCGATGTCAATGGTGAAGACGACGAGATCGCCGTTTTCAACTTGGTCGGCCAAGCCAGCAACGTTTTGTTTCTGCAGGTCCAACTGCGGGCTGCCGATTGTCACCAAGTCACGATGGGCGGCCTGTGGGTTACCACTAGCCTCTTCAACCGGGCTGGCGCTTGGCAGGTTACACCAGCCATTTGGGATGACTCCGTTGTCGGCACCATAAGCACCGGTGTCAGTACAGTTTGTTGTGCTGGGTGCGGCATTGGCAGCTGGCCATTCTCGGCTAGCACGCGACGCATGGACTTGGATTTGTGACCCATCTGCTGCATCGATTAAGTTGTCTTTCATCTGTGCTTGTAAATAGAGGCGGAATGCTGCACCGGCATTCTCGGTGGTAAAAGCAACACTCCCTGTAGACTCTAATCTGTTCTGAGCAGGGAATGGTGATGCCCATTTGACTGGGTCAAGCAGGCGCACGCGTACAAGCTGAATGCCTTCGTAGCGACCGTCGTTGTTCCCGTCAAACGCAGACAAATCGGTGCCTGAATTGACCGTTACCCAGCCCGCAGCACCACCAACCGCATCTGCATCGTTACAGGTCGTTGCATGAACGCCATATGTATTCTGCACAGAAACAGCAGCCGTTGCCACTTGGATTTCATATTGGGGTGTAAAGGCTGGATTAATACGAACACCGTTCATTGCTCGATATGTGTGAAGGTGGTCGTTATGTGTGTCGCCGAGGAGGAGGTGAGCAATGCCGTTTGTCGGTGTACCTGTACTGGAGCCGACGATTGTAGTCCCGCTGTTCCGCAAGTTTGTGAAATTCACCTCAACAACGTCGAAGGTGCTGGGGAAGTCAATCAGCTCCATGAAGGTGGTGTCGATACGTGTACAGCTATGGATCGGGAAATCCACAGCGTCGGCATACCCATTCGGGTCTACAGTGCTGACAGCGGTTTCAATTGTCACCACTTGGTCGCGGGTGGCAAACTGGACAAAGTCCCAGTTTTGGTTGTCGTTGTCATCATCTTTGACAAAGAGGTTAAAGCCCGGACCACCCTTATCAATCTGCAGCTCATTTACGGCGGCGAGCGGCATCCCTGTGTTGGGGTCTGTTACCTGTATTTGGGAATACGGCCCTGCTATCATCTGCACCCAATGTTCAAATGAAAAACCGGCAGCAACGGATGGCACAGCCGCGATAAAGGCAGCAACCGCATTGTTCTCTGTTGTGGATTCAGCGCCGGATATGGGTCCGGCGACTGCGATGCTGGTCACCGTTGTATTTGGCGTAGCATCAGCAGCGGGCGCACCAACGGCTGTGGTGTCACCCGTAATGGCGTTGTGCAGATACCCTTGCTCGTTGCCGTTAGGGAAGAGGTCGCCATCGGCGAGGAAGAAGGCAACTTGGGCCGCAATCACAATAGTGCTGTTGCCGTTGCCCGCAACCGACTTCTCTGCGATGTTGACTGTGTCATGCCCCGAAATATCAAACTGGATGATTGGGTAGCTGTTGCCACCAGTTGCGTCTGTACAGGCGATGGTTTCGGTTCCCGCTGCCGCACCAGCCGTTGTGTTGGTTGCATCGCCAAGACCATTCAGACCGTAGGGAACATAAAATGGTGTGCCCGCTTGCAACGCTTCTGTGCCTGCGCCAGTATATCCACCACAGACCTGCCCATCGTACTCTCCGGTCACGTTTGCCACATTGGCACTTGTGATTAGCGTGGCGTTAATCGCATTGGTCGAACCACCAGCAGCCCCTGTCCAACGATACAAATGGTCAAAGAGCTGAATGGCCACGGCGTCGTTCAGTGGTTCGACACCGCGCCCATCACCATCTGGAGCCAGCACAATGGGGTAGACGTAGATACGGCCGTCTGTGCCGTTCAACTGAATGTCGGTGTATTCGGTGGCAATTCCTTTCAACCAGTCGGCATTTATACCGGCAGAGATCGTGGTTGACACAGCATCAGAGGTCACCGCATTCCCAGTCGTTTGGTCTGTGACAATGCTGGCCTCGGTTTCAATCACATCGCCATCGATGCCAACACGGGTGCTTGCCACTTCAGCCACGGGGAAAAATGTTCCCGATGTGCCTTCAATGGCGTCACCCAGCAAACAGGTCAATGTTTGACCATCTGCACTGATGGTTGACAGTGTAAGGTCACAACCTGGTGGAATCTCGGTCCACACGACTTCTGGAATGGCAGCTGGTAGCTGAACATCCACGCTTACGCCGGTCGCATCCACTTCATTGACGTTCCAGTCGACCCGATACCCGATGGTGTCGAAGGTGCGCACCACGTTGTTGTTGGCGTTCAGGTCAAGGCCGGGCGTATGCGCGCCATTGCCGTCGTTCAGCGGGTCGGCGTCGCTAAAGAGCGCCGTGCCGTCATAGCTCACCGAGAGCACAATCTCGGTGTTGGGCGTGGTGGCCTGTTGGGCAAAGGTAGTGGCTGGCGAAAGCGCACTCACCAACAGCGCAATCGTCAGCAGGAGACCAAGTGTAGCCACTGCACCAAAATGGTGGAGGGTTCTCGTTTCCTTCATACCGGTTTTCACTTCCTTTTTCGAACGCTCGCTGTGTGGTTGCGTTTGGCTCTTCCGATGGTACTCACGTCTTGCCACATTTGTGCGGTCCCGCAGGGTAACCGCACCTACAATGGGCCAAACACGTTCGCCTCGTGTAGGCGCTGCTTGCAGCTGCGCAACCTCGGCCAATCGACGGTATCTCTGCTTTCCATGTTTGTCCGGCTGCAAGCACGCACCTACGGTTGAGCATGTTGATTCTTCTGTCGTAGGCGCAGCTTTGAGCTGCGCATTCTCGCCATTGTCTAATTCACGGCTTGGCAAGAATTGATTTGAGCAATGGTAATTTTGCGAATCGTGATTCATGTTCATACTCTCCTATTGCTCAATCGCCACGAAGTCAACCGTGATGATGACCACGCCGCCCGGTGCCAAGGGCAGATTGCCAGCTAAACTGTCTGTGCCACCGTTGGTACCTGTCCACGTCAGAACGCCTGTTGATGTTAGGTCGGGCGCGATAGATGCCCCGCTAAACTGGAGACCGCTTGTGTCGTACGTGTCGGTCAGCAAAAGCTCGGTGACGGTCATCTGGCCCGTGTTTTCGATGCGCAGTTGGAAGCTGACTGTCTCCCCAACCAGGGCTGCACCAGTTGGCGTCACCAACGTCTTTTGCGCGCTCAGCGACGCCGGCGGCAGGTAGAAGCCAAAGTCCACGGTCAGGTTGCCGTTGGCATCGTCACCGTCGGTTGTCGGCTCCCCGCCCACGCTTACGGTGATCAGGTCGCTGGTCACGTCGGCACCAGTAGCGCTGCCTGGTCCGTTGTCGTCTAGGTCGGTGTCGTTGTCTGGGTCGCCGCCATCTGGCGAGGTGCTCTGGTAGTATTGCAGCGGCTGCCCGTCGCCAAAGTTGCTGGCCGGGATACGCACTTGGTAGTCGCCATCATGCAGGAGAGCGCCGGTGTTGTCGGTGGTAAAGAGATAGTAGCCGCCGTTGGCCGTGGTCGTGGTCGAGATGACCGTACCGGCGTCGTTTAGCAGCTCGACGGTCACGCCGTCAACGCCGGTTTCGCTGTCGTCCAGGCCGTTGCCGCTGCTGTCGATCCAGACGCGGTTGCCGATGCGCACGCTTGACTCCTTGAAGCCAAAGTCGAAGGTGTGGTCGTTGGACCCGGCATTGCCCGTGGTTAGGCTGATGACCGCATTGTTGCCGCTCTCCACGCCGTCTGAGTCAACCGCGTCGGGCAAGGTGGTGCCGCTTGCCACATTGGCTGTGGTTAGTTCGTAGGCCGAGACGGCCGCCTGGGTGGTGTCGATGCGGATCTGGTAGGTGGTGCTGGGCGTGAGGCTGGTTGCCACACCGACGCTGATGGGCACCGTCTCGTAGATGCCACCCGCGGCCAATCGCGGGTCGGTGGCATCGACGAAGTAATATTCGCCATTGGCGTCGGTCGTGGCCGCGGCCAGCGATGTGCCGCCCGCATCCAACAGCTCGACCGTTACGCCTGCAATCGGCTCCTCACATGGGTCCTGGATGCCGTCGCCGTCTTCGTCCAGCCAGACGTAGTTGCCAATTTCGAGCGGAGCGGCGTCGCACAACATCGTTAGCTCACCTAGACCGGCTGCCTTGGCAAAGAGACCATTTAGATCAGTGTCCCCTTTATACACTCGATACTGATCTGTTTGTAGTCCCGTTATATTATCAAAAAAGCCCACACCACCTTCGTCAAAGTCTCCAGTTGGATCCATCATCGTCATGACAACTTCCCCTGAACCGACAAGCATTATCGCACTGCCAAGGCTGGCCTCCATATGGGCAGTCCCCCCTGTTCTAGAAGAGTCATCATTGTAATATTCAAATTCGCCAAAGGTCGTGTCAGCGCTACCTGAGCCATTGAACTGAGTTTGGGCACAGCTAGCATCTGACCCCTCGAATGTATAGGTGCCGTCAGCTATTTTACAGGCACGGAGCAAATCGCCACCGATAACAACCTCAAGTCGGCTAACTGAGGCGTCCAGGTTTACATTTTCGCTACCACCTTGATGTCCACTACGGTCCATAAACGCTAAGATAATCGAACCATCATCATCAAACTCTATGTTCGAGAGTATCGGTGTTGGGTAGACCCACCGATACTTTGGCCCTACCAATACATCGCAGATGCCGAGCGGGTTAAATGTGTTTGCCCAGGGATACCATCCCGTGAATGAGCGGCAATCACCTGTGCCTGGATCAGAAGCAGCGTACTCTCGTTCATAATCCAGATCAATACCACCATCAGTTCGGTCACCTAAGTTAACGAGCGTCATGGTTGTACTTACACCATCATCTGGAAGCTGGTAGATATAGGCCCGCAGATCGTTGACATCTTGCGAACTTTCTGCGCTACAAACTGTGCCGACATAGACCGCTCCATCATGATATTTCACGGCAAATGGCCTGTTATCATTAGCTACAGGACAGTGGTTAGGGACGGCATAGGAGCCGTTGATAGACTTGGTAGCAATATCAATCGCATAGACAGTTTTGTCAGCTAAATTCATGACCCAAAGCGTTTGCATGTCCTCAGAAATATCCAAATCTCCCAAACCAACTTTGCCCACGAGTGGAAAGACATCAGCATCTGTACTGGGTTGTGTGACATCGGCGGGAAGATTGCGTACGGTAGCGGTCGGGACACTTCCAACACTAATACCCAGATCATCTTCCAACTCTAACCATAGCGTGCCATTTTCGACACCTGTATTTGGGTCTATGGTAAAAATGGCGTCCGCACCGGCTGCAGTTAAGCCGACATGACGTTTTACAAATGCAGACGCATACAGCGTTTCATTCGTTCGGTTATATGCCAATCCCCAAACACTAGCGATGTCATCTGTTGCACTCACCGAAGCTTTGTCAAGGGTGTCAGTGCCTCGATTAGTATATGACCAAGTTACTAACGCATCGGAGCCTACTGATTGGTCCCCGTTCACATAGCAACTTGTGGCTGCTTTGGGGTTGCTCTGGCAGTAGTCAGTTGGATTCTGCACGGCCAGATCAGCCCCACAGCTTGCCGTCTTGTGATGTTGCACGGTGGTGCCGCTGTTGGTGCCAGCCACGCCAGCTGTGGCCCAGTCGGGCAGGCCGCTGAACTCGAGCCGGATATGGTCGGCATCGGTCACTGGGTTGGGGAAGATGGCGTCAAAGTCGTAGGAACCATCGGGGTTGATGGTGGTTGTGGTGACGTTACCGTCGTTGTCGTAGGCGGTCACGGTGATGCCGTCCAGCCAGCCCGGTTCGTTGGTATCCAAGATGCCGTCCGAGTTGAAGTCGCGGAAGACGTTGCCGCCCAGGTCGCCATTGGCTGTGCTACAGACATCGACAAAGCCAAAGTCCACGGTCAGGTTGCCATTGGTGTCGTCCCCGTCCACTGCGGTATCAGGTTCGGTACCGACAGCTAGGCTCACCGTGCCACTGGTAATGTCTACGCCATTGGTGGTGCCTGCGCCGTTGTCGTCCGAGTCCACGTCCGTGTTGGGGTCGGCGGCATCGCCCGTGTCCGTGCTGGAGCGCCAGTCGTCTAGCGGCAGGGCCGAACCGGCCGCCCCCATATTGTTGGTGGCCGGGATGCGGACCTGGTAGTCGCCGTCCTGCAGCAGGTCACCATTGAGATTGGTGGTAAAGAGGTAGAAGCCGCCGTTGGTTGTGGTTGTGGTGGCGGTGATGGCACTGGTGCTATCTAGCAATTCCACCGTCACCCCGTCGATGCCGTAGGAATTCTCAAAACCGTCGATGACACCGTTGTCGTTGGCGTCGTACCAGACGCGGTTGCCCACAACCACGCTGCTTGGCTTGAAGCCAAAGTCGAAGGTGTGGTCATTGTGACCAGCCTCTGGCGTGACGATGTCGATGATGGCGTAGTCACCACTCTGGGTAGCGTCCGAGTCGACGCCGTCGGGCAGGGTGCTGCCAGAGTTGGCGTTGGCGGTGGTCAACGAGTAGGCGGAGACCGCGGCCTGGGTGGTGTCGATGCGGATCTGGTAGGTGGTGCTGGGCGTGAGACTGGTGGCCACACCTACGCTGATGGGCACGGTCTCGTAGACGCCACCCGCGGCCAAGCGCGGATCGGTGGCGTCTACGAAGTAGTATTCGCCATTGGCGTCGGTGACTGCCGTGGCCAGAGAGGCACCACCCGCATCCAGCAGCTCCACCGTGACGCCAGGAATCGGCTCTTCGCACGGATCTTGGATGCCGTCGCCGTCTTCGTCCAGCCAGACGTAGTTGCCGATTTCTAGCGGGGCGGCGTCACAGAAGGCCACAATGTCGCCGGTAGCGCTGGCCTTGTCAAAGCCATTGCCCGTCTCTCCACCATTCTCGAGCCGATTGAATAACATGTAGGAGCGGGTTCTTGAGCCATCAACTGTGCTCAGGTAGGCCAAGCCACCCGAATCAAAGGCAGTGGCCCCATTCGGCAGCGTGCCCGGCCGGGGTGCAGGGTCGTAGACGCCTAACACAACCTCTTCCTTGCCGCGCAGAATGGCAAAGGCACCGTTGCTAATCTCGGTGTGATAGGTATCAGATACCATGTCAAAGGCTTCATCATGGAAGAACTCGCCATTGCCTGGACCTGAATTGGTTCCGGCACCGGCTGTTGCCGGGTTGACGCCATCGTTGCCGTTGCTTTCCAGCGTCCAAGTACTCGATAGGTTACAAGCCTTCAGAATGTCTCCACCGGCGTTGCCGTTGAGCTGCACAGGCGGGCTGTTCCGACCGCTTGAGAGATGGCCAAAGCGGTCGGCGATGCCCAAGACCATACAGCCGTCGTCGGCAAAGCCAATGTCCATCAGCCAGGGCATGGGATAGCTGGCATTGTCGTCCCGGCCATTCAAAGCAGGCGATGTGGCAAAGGTCATCTGTACAGTTGTCCACGGGTTGAAGGCACCAGGGGCAACGACTGGGTTACTGGTCACGTTTGTCCGAGCATAGTTGAAGGGAATGGTCAGCAATGGGGTGCTGCCAAAGGTGTTGTTGGTTGGGTCGAAGGTATAGACGTAGCCCTTCAAGTCACCTGTATCCTGAGTTGACTCGGCCGTACAGGTCAATCCAACATAGAGGGTGCCATCGCTGTACTCCAGCGCGCCCGGCCGCAGATTGTGGTTTAGTTCCCCGCCACCGGTTGATGGGTGGGCTGGGCAGTCAGCCGGGCTGGGCAGCACAAAGGATTGCACGTCAGCAGCCAGTGGGTTGGTGCCGTCGGCTGGCACGTTAATCTTGTAGAGCTGGCGGTCAGCATCAGTCATCGTTACCACATAGAGGGTAGAGCCATCCTCAGAGATAGCCAAGCCAGCAAAGCTGCTCTTGCCAACGGCATCCCATACGTCATCTTCTTGGTAGTTGTTGACGTTGGGTGAATGTTCATCTGTCCCCGCTGGCGTGCCACCAACCAGCGCGTGTAGATCCACAAAGGTCGATACACCCGTGCCATCAATCTTATAGATGGCGTCAACGCCAGATGGGCCGTAGGGTACGTGGCGCTTCATAAAGGCAGAGGTATAGATGATGCCCTCGCCCTGGTCAAAGGCCAATCCAAAGACCGAACCGACCTCGCCGTTGGTGGCCAGTATGGTCTTGAATGCTTCGTCCTCAACTGTATTGATGGCGCTGGTGTCGGTGGCCGTGGTACCAGACTCGTAGGGAATCTGCACAATGGCCGGTTCGTCCGTCCAGGCCGTGGCCGTGGCATCGAGCGGTTGTAAATAGCAGGCGACTGTCAATGGCGGATCCGCTTGGCAGAAGTCGGTTGGGTTCTGCACAGCCAGGTCAGCAGCACAGCTCGCCGCACTGTGGTGCTGGACGGTGGTGCCGCTGTTGGTGCCTTGCACGCCACTGGTCGCCCAGTCGGGCAGGCCGCTGAACTCCAGCCGGATGTGGGCATCGTCGCCGGTGCGGCCATTGAAGATGTCGTCGAAGTTGTAGGTGCCGTCGCTGTTGACCGGGGCCGTGGTCACTAGGCCGTTGTTGTCGTAGGCCGTGACGGTGACGTTGGTGAAGCCCGACTCATTGGCATCGAGTAGACCGTCGGAGTCAAAGTCCCGCCAGATGGTGCCACCTAGATCAGTAGCGGCGTTGGTGCCACAGGCGATGATCTCGCCATTGTTGAAGGTGACGACGATATTCTCGCCTTCGTCCAAGTCTATCGTGGCCGCAGAGCCAGACGACGTCGAGCCGCCGTCGGTATCGCCGCTAACCGTGATGCTGGTCACGCCCCAGCCCGCCAGCGTATCTTCCGTAATGACGTAAGAGCCGATGGTCTTAGTGATGACCGTGCTGGTTCCGGTTCCGCCGGTTGTGGGGATGGAAAGACCGTTCAGGTCGCCGTCGGCGCTGCTAAAGGTGAAGGTGGCATCGTTGCCGTCGGTCTGCTTGACGATGGTGATGGTGCCTTGGGCTGCTGCTCGCTCGACAAAGTCGTTGCCGCTATCGGTCTCGCTGGCCGTCACCGAAACGGGAATGATGTTATCGAGTGTGTCGGTATTGGGTGTATCGTCGCCAGCGTCTGTCGTGTCTCCGTCGGTGACATCGGTGTAGTCGGCTGGCTGAACTTCCACAACCTGGTAATCATCGGGAATCAGCAGCGTAAAGGTGTAGTTGCCCATGCTGTCGGTCGTGACGGGTGCAACAGGGTTGCCATTGGCATCATTCACTGGATTGCCCAAGGTATCTTGGAGCTGTAGTTGAACGTTGGCAAGTGGAGAATCGCCAGCGCCATCGTTATCTGTGTCAACGGTGACGGCGCCAGAAATGTTGGCTGTATCGGCGGCGACCAAACCAAAACCGGAAATGCGAATGGCTTGATCATCGCTGGCACCGATGGTGTTTCCTTGGGTGTCTGACCACCAGCTATACCAACCGGGGCGATAGCGTTCCTGTGTCGCATCATCAGAGCCGTTTGAGTAGACAATCTCAAAGGTGTCGATACCTGTCGCCGTACTAAAGGTCGTTTCAGCAGACGCCGTGTCGGCGGGCACGTTCAAGTTTACGTTAGTGTCATAGATGGCATAGGAGGTGCCGTCGGCAAAGAACAAGGTGTTGCCGTTTGTATAAGTGACAGCCACGGGTACCCCATCACGCCAAGCATAGATCTCGACCCGATCTTGATATGAACCGCCTGACGACTCACGTACAGTGAGCAGCCCATCGAGTCCACTACGAGACGACCACCCTTGTCCATTGGCATCGATGTCACTGACGCTTAAATTGGTGATTCTCACAACTTTGTCAAAGGTGAAGCGCAGCGTTACCCGCTCTGTGGCATCTTCTGCTTTCATTGCAAACGTTAGATAATCTGCACCGTAATCACCATTCGTCTCGGTAGCAAACGAGCCAAGCCGACACTCCGAATCCCATGGATCGTCAACCGAGCCTGGGCTGAGAACATCATCGATACTTGCGGGCAGCGGATCACATCCCCCACTTGGATCAAAGGGGTGCGACCCAGCATCAAAGACATCGGGATCGATGTTGCGATTGTCGGGGTCGATGATTGTCATGGTCACATCGAGCGTTTCCGGATTCCCAAAGATGTCGGTGTAGTTTGTTGTCCAAGTGCGGGTTGTATCGGAAAGTAGCCATTCTGCACCAGCTGTATCGCCGGCATTGCGCCAGTTAAACGTAGGCAGGGTCGAGTAGAGGAAAGTGGGCAGCGTTGGCGAAGCAACCAGACCGAAATCGATGGTCTCATCCGTTTCGCCGTCGCTGATGGCGATAACAGGAGAGAGAATCGTACGCCCCGCTTCGCTTTGGATACCGTTGTCGTCATTGTCGATGCCGTTGTCAGTCGTGGACGTTGCCGTCGAAGAGGCCCCATAGTCACCAGGCGGCGTTGCAATCCGTATCATGTAGTTGCCTGGTGGCACATCGTCGAAGGCATAACTTCCATTTGGCTCGGTGAGGCGAACGGCACCTTGATAGCCAGGCGCAGCCGGATCGTCTACAGGTAGTTGGTTCTCGTCTAGTAGCTCCACGAGAATGCCAGATAAGCCACCTTCCCCACCGTCAAATTGACCATTGTCGTCTGTATCGTGCCAAACTTGGCCACCCAAACTTGTCGGCGCAGAGGTGGCAAGCTGCACGTTGTCGATGGCTGACTCCACAATAAAACCGTCTCCATCATTGGCTGTCACGCGCAGATAGACCGTCTCACCAGCATAGTCGGAGAGGGTCGCGGCATGGGGTGTCCAAACTGCGGCAACACCATGAGGCATATTTTCTATGTTGTAGAGCGTCTCCAGCACGACGTCGTCTGACGCACGCACAATTTCAACACGCACATAGGAATTGGTTGTAGCGGTATTGAGGCCGACATAGAAGTCATAGGTGAGGTTGATTCGTTGGCCTGCTGGTAGCGCGATGGATGGGGAGTTGAGAATCGCTGCTCCATCATCTACGTCGCCAGACACACCACTGAAATCAGCCCCTAATCCAGTCGCATAGTTGTTGCCACCATTCTGCGGAGGAATTTGAACCACATAATTGACGTTTGAGTATTGTGGTTGCGAGCCTCGCGCCCAGAGACCCGCAGACGCAGTAGAACCAGTGGTAGTCCAACCACTATTATCCCCTGTCGCTGACTCAAAATCGGCGTTGAAGATCACCGTCGTCTGCGCAAGCGGTGCATGGGTCGGTGCGTTTGTGCCCCTCTTCAGCGATGCGTCCATAGGCGCGCCTTTGGCCGCCGATGGCTCAGTCAAGGCGTCGGCAAGCTGGTCCCCAAGACCTGACAGGTTTTCAAAACCTGTCAGGTCTGCCGTATGGGTTGCCACGTGGCTCACCAATGGTGGTGGGATTAACCCCAGCAACAGCGAGGCTGCCAGAAAGGCGTTGAGTAGTGTTCGGGTGCTGCGGGCAATTGTTTTCCATATTTGCCTGGGTGATAATCGGTTCATTCTTTACCTCTCCTTGGTGAAACATTAATGATTTGGCACGTTTGAGTTTGGCATGTTGGGCCAGCGTGCTCTCTTTGTGTAGCAATCTCTGATGAATGGTTGTTGTGTATATGAGCAACGCTGGTCAGTTTAGGGTTG
>JBCCHB010000158.1:0-37019 GCA_039028975.1 Chloroflexota bacterium | reverse complement strand
TTTGTTTTATTGTTAGTTTCATCATTTGTTTTATTCATGTCCATAAGTGTGACCGATCATCTACTTTTTGGCACATATGCATTCGTCTCAATTGCAATCAACTTGACATAATACAAGAGCGTATTTGAATATTCACGCTCTTAGGGTTTCCATCAGCGCACTCACCTCCACGACTGGGCCACAGAGATAAGTGAGCAGGTCGACGCAGTGGGTGCCTAAATCCATAAGCGGACCGCCACCGCTAATCGTCGGCTCATGGTGCCAGAAGCCGGGCTGGGGCGGGAAATATTCAGAGAAGCTGATGCGGGCCGCGGTGACCTGACCGATGACATCGTCCGCCAGCAGTTGTTTAATGCGCTGATGACGGGCGTTAAAGCGCTGATAGTAGCAGATCATGAGGCGAACGTCATGGGCACGGCAGGCGTCGATCATCTGCTGGGCTTGAACCTTATTGAGGGCCATGGGCTTTTCGCAGAGCACGTGCTTGCCATGTTCTGCGGCCAGAATGGTCTGTTCAGCGTGGAGATGGGGCGGTGTTGCCACGTAGACAGCGTTGATGGCATCGTCGGCTAGCAGGGCCTCGACATTATCATAGGCGCGCTGCACGCCATGTTGGGACGCAAATGCTTGCGCCTGGGTCAGATCGCGGCGTGATACGGCAATCAGCTGCTGGTTTTGGGCTGCGGCAATGGCCGGTGCTATCTGGCGAGCAGCGATCTTGCCGGCCCCGATAATACCCCAGTTGAGTGTCATAAACCACCCATTTTCATCGTTTTACTGTCCGTAATCGTTTTCAGATTCCAATACAACCTCCTGCCCGTCGTTAAGCGAACGCTCAATGGCGGCGGCCACCCGAATTGCGGCTAACCCATCTGGCCCCGTCACGACGGGTTCCCACTGGCCTTGAACCACGCCCACAAAATGACGAAAGACGCGCCGAAAAATGCCGTCTTGTTCACCGTGAATCAGCGGTGCATAGCCCGTGTCCGGATAATCGGCGTCGCTGCCAGCCACATAGACACCCACGCCGTTTTCGTGGCCTGTGACTTCCGCAGCACCGGCTGTGCCGCGTATGGTAAAGAGCTCGGTTTGGGGGCGTCCACCATGGGCTGGCGTACCCCAAGAGCTTTCCACCACGCCGACAGCGCCACTGGCAAAGGTGAGGACAGCGATGATAAAGTCGGTTCGTTCCCTACCGCCAGCGCGTGAGTGCGCCATGACCTTGATAACGGGGCTATCTACGGTCCACAACATCATGTCGATGTCGTGGGGCATGAGCCAGTAGACCAGCGGAAACCGTCCCAGGACCCGTTCTGCCACCACCTGAGGCGGATTGCGTCGTGCATAGACGTGTAGCACTTCCCCGATCTTGCCTTCATGTACAGCTTGACGCATGGCGGCAAAGCGCAAATCAAAACGCAAACTATGGCCCACAAGAAGCGTGACGCCAGCTTTCTCGGCGCGGTCTACCATCTCCGCGGCCCCGGCTTCCGCAATCGCCATGGGCTTTTCGACAAGCACGTGCTTGCCCGCGTCGATAGCGGCTAAGACGGGTTCCGTGTGAGCCCATTCCGATGCAGAGACAATCACGGCTTCAATTTCGGGGTGGGCTGCTAGCATCTGCTGGTGAGCGCCATCGACGTAGCCAGGAACGCTATATTCGTTGGCTAGCGCATGGGTTGAGGTGTTACTGCGTCCGCAGATAGCGACGAGTTGGGCCGTTGCGAGTTCGTTAGCCAGTCGGGCGTAGATGGCCCCCATGCGTCCAGGACCAACTATGGCGAGTTTGAGCGGTGTCATGGCATTGCTCATAGATCACTCAGGTAGATTGTCTTGCCGCCATTCTCGGCTGACTGGACCAAGGCAGTCATCATCGCCATCACCTCAACGGCCCACGCAATGGGATACGGCGTCTCTCCAGCCTCGGCCATGCGAATGACCTGGGCTAGCGTTTCCACATAGAAATTCTCCCAATCGACGATCTCAAATTGCCCCCAACCAGTTGCCCCGTAGACCGCGGCATGATAGAAGCTAGGCGTCTCTTGCAAGAGGTTGATCACGCCTTGACGACCGTCCGTGTAGTGGACCAGCCCCACATCACAACGAGAAGTCCGCTGAGTCGTAACGCTCTCTGCCCCTGGGCCAAGCAATGTGTGCAGCAATTCGACCGGGTGGATGCCATAGAAGAAGGGGTGCTTAGCCCGCTGATCAGGAAAGTCGCCCGTCGCCATGCCGCTGGTAACGGCACTATTGAGAGGGCCAAAGCTGGCCAACTGCTCCTGTAGGGCCATCACTTCGACAGCATATCGTATAGCCGAGCAGGACATGAGAGGAACGCTGTGTTCCGTTGCCAGTTGCGCCAGCGCTTTGGCATCGCCCAGGTCATTGGCAAAGGGTTTGTCGATAAACGTTGGGATACCAGCCTCAAGGGCCATGCGAGCATACGGCGGGTGGTCATCCCCATAACGGTTACAGACCATGACCACGTCTACCTCTCTGATTGCTTCGTCGGGCGTTGTGACGACCTGGGGAATGTCACACTCGGTTGCCTTTTTTTCGGTTTGTGCTTGAGCGTTTCCCCACAATTTGGTCACTTGGGCGCGACCATAGAGCGGGCCACCTGGTCGATTGGTCAGTTGTGCGTAGGCTTCGGTATGTGTGCTGTCCGCGCCGATCATGCCAATGGTGATCATGATTCACTTTTCATTTATTTATACAATTGCTATGGCGCGGCCTGTGGCTGACGACTCCTTGGCGGTCTCAATAATCTCTAGCAAGTGAACTGAGTCTTCAATCGGGGCCGGAGCCGTTGCGCCATTCTGGGCTGCAGCAAAGAAATCACGAAACAACTCCTCTGCCATGACGCCACCATAGCTTGGTGAGTCAGGAATCTCAAAGCGCTCTTGGCGTCTGCGTCCTGTAATCCAATGTCGTGCCTCGCTGTACAATGTGTAGGTTCCACCAACGTCTGCGGCGTTGCGGCCAGGTGGCTCATATGGCTCCGCAAGAGGCAAGATAGCATACCCCTCAGTTCCGCGCATGCCTACATAGTAATCGTATGTGCTTTTGCTGCCTCGCAGGTGGTAACCAGCCTGGAAGGTTCCTAAACGGCCGCTTTCAAATTTAAGCAGCAGAAATCCAGTATCTTCAACGGCAGTTTTTTCCGGGTTCAGGTTCCCCACCATCGCCATAACTTCCACAACCCGCTCCTGCATCAAATAGAGAACCAGATCAAGACAGTGGCAGCCCAGCCACGACAGAATACCGTGTCCGGCGGTTTTGGGGTCGAAGAGATAGGTGGACGTGTCTCGGTACATGAGCAGACCATTTAAGATCTTGGCCTCAATGGTCATCACGTCACCCAGCGCATCCTCTGCCAAAGCCCGCTTGAGGTTCTGTACCATGGGATGATAACGCCACTGAAGCATGGCTCCTGCAGTCACGCCCTTCTGTTGCGCAGCCTCAGCAACTTGGCGCATATGAGACGAATGGGTGGCTGCGGGTTTGTCATAGAGTACAGGCAAACCAGCGGTAACAACCTGTTCCAGGATTGCAGGGGCATGATCGGGGCGTGCACAGACGATCACAGCATCGAGATCGGGGCGCGCCAGCAGATCGGACACCTCTGTATATTTGCCAACGACCCGCGATGATTCAGCCGCCAGTTCCTCGACATCGACGAGATCTGTGGCCGCGCAGACATGAATTGCTTCTACTTCGGGCAATTGATGGAGGACACTCACGTGACCGCGTTCATGGCCGTGGGATGATATTGCACCAACGACTAGCTCTTTGGAAGGCATGTTGCTTTTCCTTATGTCCGCGGCAGCGGTAACTGCACCTTGGCACTATCTCGCGATTGAGAGATTAACGCAGCCAGCATAATCTCGAATGAGTCCCGTCCACGACGCGCGGGGGAACTGTTGGCCGCACCGTTTTGAATCACTTGGGCCATCTCTTGGACGGCGGGAATCAAATTTTCGCCAAAGAAGTCGATGTATCCTCTGGCGTCTGGCGCGGTCACCTCTTCGGGCGCGCCTTCGCGTTGGGCCGTTTTCCAGGCAAAACATTTGCGGTCGTTTAGCCAGAATCGCCCTTCCGGCCCTTGTAGGTCAAACTCGAAGATCTGAGGCGTATTTTTGGCGCTGTTGACGATGCCGCGCACCCCATTGGCGAACTCAATGATGATGGTGGAGCCAGGATCGAGCATGGGGTCTTTGCCGCCTTCGCCTTTGTATTCGATGCCGTAATCCTCAAATCCTTGCTCATGCGCGGCAATGACCCACACGGGTTCGGCATCGGCAAAGTAGCAGACCGCATCGATTAGGTGGGTGCCGTTGCGGAAGAGCATTGAGCGTCGACCGCCCATATGAGCAATGATGCGGGTCAGGCCACCGATCTCACCGTCACGGATGGCCTGGCGCACGGCCTGATAGGAAGGGATCCAACTGCGGGTGTGGTCGATGGCAAGGTGGGTGCCCGTGCGTTCAACGGTTTCGACCATGCGATCCGCATCTTGGACTGTGGTGCAGAGGGGTTTTTCGCAAAGGATGCCTTTGATCCCAGCCTCGGCTGCGTCGCAGACTGGATCGGCGTGGAGGTGGTCGGGTGTGGCTACGCTGACGACGTCGAGATTCTCTTTTACAAACATCTCACGATAGTCAGTGTACTCGTTGATGGTGCCTCGCTCTACTTGGGAACGTTCAAAGAAGCGCTCGAAGGCATCGGGATTGATATCGCACGTTGCCACTAGGTCATACTCGGGTGCTTGGGCATATGCATAGCCGTGATAGCCACCCAAGCCGCCACCGATGACGGCTGCCCGTAGTTTCTGTTCTGTCATGAAAAGATCTCCGTGACGTTATTTCACAGAGATTCACGGAGCCAGAAATAGAGAGATTCACAGAGATTGCTGATGGCCTTAAGTACCTATTACTTTTTCGCCTTCGCTAGTGGCTCAGGACGACGGCCCCAATGCAAACCGACAAAAAAGGGGCCTTCGGCAGCACCAATGAAGTTTCGTCGTTCAACTTCGACACAAAATGCTAATAATGGTTTGCAAAGGCCTATCTTAAAAATGGGATGCGGACGAGAATGGGTTAACGCGAATAGTATGGTTTTTTCATCCTTTGTGGTGCATCTTGGCGCATGGCTAGCTTCCCTGCGATACTCTGTGAATCTCTGTGCCTCCTCTGTGAATCTCTGTGACCTAGGTTAGTTCCAGTTGGTTTGTATTCTCGGTCAACAATCAAACCGCCCGTTTCGATTTAGGATTCAAGGCATCGTTTAGCCCATCGCCCAGGAAGTTGATGCCTAACGTGACAATGGCCAATGTCAATGCCGGAACGGCTACCAGCCAAGGACGATAGGACCAACTGCCGATGTTCGATGCAATCATATTGCCCCAGCTAGCCTGAGGTGGCTGCACCCCGATACCTAAGTAGCTGAGCGACGATTCGAGCGCCATGGCACTAGAGAAGCTAAAGGTCAGGGTAACTACGACAGGACCGATGGCATTGGGCAACAGGTGGCGTAGCGCTATATTTATCTCAGAGACGCCCACAGCTTTGGCTGCTTCAATATACTGTTCCTCGCGTAAAGAGAAGATCTGCCCTCGAATCAGGCGTGCATAGCCTGGCCAAGAAATAAAGGCCAAGCCGCCAAATACTACAAGCAGATCCAGCCAGGTTGTGTCGGCAAAAGGGGGAAATCCTGTGCTGTCATAAACGCTCTCGGCCCAGGTGACAATGGGCTCTTTGATGCTAACGGCGATGAGCGCGGCCAGAAGCAACCCCGGCACCGACATCACAATATCGATGATACGCCCAATGATGTTGTCGGTCATGCGCCCGCCGTAGCCAGCCAATGCGCCTAGCAATACACCGATAAGAACGCTAATGAAGGTGGTGAAGGTAGCAACCAGCGTAGCTGTACGCGCCCCCCAAAGAATGCGGCTGTATAGATCGCGGCCAATTTCGTCGGTTCCCAGCCAGTGATCGGCGCTGGGCATCTGGGCCACACTCTCTAAGTCCTGTTCTGTATAGGAATAAGGGGCCAAAACAGGGCCAAAAATGGCCGCAATCAGCAGCAATCCGGCCACAATCAAGCCAATAATGGAGAGGCGGTTGCGCAAAAGCCGCTGGACAGCGTCTCGCCACAGGGAGCGGTGTTTCAGTACAGCCGCCTCACGCAGCTCTTCGGATAAGGTTTGGGCAGGAGCTTCATTTGTCATGTCGGCCATGAAGGGGCTTCACTTATTTTATGTAGAGTTCTGATACCTTTTCACTCCAATTTAATCCTCGGATCCAGGAATGGATAGATCAAATCAACCAGTAGATTGGTCAAAATAATCACAACCGCCGTCACCATGGTGACACCCATGATGACGGGATAGTCGAAGCCGCGAAAGGCATCTTCAGCGACTCGGCCAAAACCAGGAATGGCGAAAATCTTATCAAGGAAAATGGCACCGACGATCAGCCCCTCAGCAATAAAGCCCAACGTGGTCACAACCGGGATCATCGCGTTGCGCAGTACGTGGCGCAAGATGATCAGCCATAGTTTCAGGCCCTTCATCTTGGCCGTGCGCACATAATCCATGGCAAAGATTTCGAGGACGGCCTGGCGGGTTTGGCGCACGACCACGGGCAGCGGACCAAGGGAGAGGATAAAGATAGGTAGGATAGTCTTTGACTGAAAGAGGCCATCCCAGCCCCGAGGCACTTTCATGATACCAAGGATCAGAACGAACAGAACCAGTAGAAGTGGTGCCAACACAAAAACCGGCATAGTCCGAAAGACTAGCGTCCCACCCACAATGGTGTAATCGACCCAGCTATTCTGCCGCAGCGCAGCGATACAGCCGAGCGGAATACCGATGAGCGCGGTCATAAGAGCGCCAGCAACACCTAGCTGAAACGAAATCGGAAAGGTCTTGACGATGGTCGTCAGCACATCCCGCTCCCCATTGATTGAGATACCCAAATCACCTTGGGCCAGTCTCTGAACCCAGCGCGTAAATTGAACCAAGAAAGAATCGTTCAGCCCAAACTGCTCACGAATCTTTTCAATGGTCTCTTCCTGGGCCATCGTGTCCATGGTCCCCTCATATTGAGTCATCATCATTTCAACCGGATCGAAAGGACTGATGGTCGTTAGCGTAAAGGTAATGAGGAGAACTGCAATAAAGGTAGGGATGGCAATGAGCAAGCGACCTGCCGCGTACTTCAACATGCTTCTTTTCCTGGGGTTTCGGTATTCAGTAATCGGTGAGTCGGTATTCGGTAGGTCGGTATTCGGTAAGTCGGCATTCGGTAAGTCGGCATTCGGTAAGTCGATTACTGATTTACCGACCGACTGACCTACCGACCAACTGACCCACCGACCTACCGATTATCGTCTATCGTTCAACCACGTACATATCGATCAGATTCGCCCAGTTGTTGTCCACGTTTGTGTCAAAGTTCATGACGTGTGGCTTGACGACATACTCATAGAGATCCCAAATCATGGGCAGGTAATAGTAGTGACCAAGCAGGCGCTCTTCCGCGGCCTGGACCTTGTCACAATAGTCGGCACTACTTGGATCCATGGTGCCCAATTCGGCCATCATGGCACCCAACTCTTCATCATCCAAACCAACCTCACCATCGGTGCTATAATGTTGGTAGAGACCGGAGATCATGGCACCGGGATCGGGAATGGTGGCACCCCAGCTATTACGCTGAACGTTGATCAGATCGGCTTCCTGGCCCCAAGCGTCAGCCCAACCGGGGCGAATTTCCACATCGGTGATGCCCAGCACGTTCTTCCACTGCTCGGCCATAATTTCAGCCGTGCGCAGATAGTTTGGAGACTGTCCACCCGTAGAGATGCGAATCGTGGGCAGATCATCCGGTCCACCATATTTGGACGCAGCCAGCTCCTCTTTGGCCAGATCTGGGTCATAGCCAAAATCGGGCCAGTTGTCAGCATTGTAGCAGGGTAGCTCCGGCGTCAGATGGGTCTTCATGATGCGCTCGTCACGTGCGCCCTCATAGGCGGCACCAACTGCGGCATCCCAATCGACTGCATGGACCAGCGCACGACGGACATTGATGTCGTCCATGGGTGGCTTGGTGGTATGCAGGGCAAAGTAGAAGTTGGTGGCGTAGGGAATCAGCACAAAGGCTTCTGGTGAATCAGCCCGAAGCGGTTCGCGGATGTTGGTTAGCCAGTGGGCAATATCGACTTCGTCGTTCTGCCACATAATGAACGAGATATTTTCATCGTCGGCAGGCTGGGCCACAATGCGCTGAACGTAAGGTTGGGTCTCGCCCCACCAGTTGGCGTTCTGGACAATAGAGTGCTTTTGCAGATCCACGTCCCACTCTTCGATCATGAATGGTCCGTTGACGCGGGTGCTGGCATCAGCAGCAAATTCACCACCAGAGACATCCTCCATCTTAATAAAGCCCGTATTGTAGTGGGCCAAGCTGGCTGGGAAGATGGGGCTGGGCGCTTCGAGTGTGATCTGTAAGGTTTTGTCATCCACGGCGGTGAGACCTGAAATGGTATCGGCTTCACCATCGATAACGGCTTGGGCACCTGCGATCTGTCCAAGGCGCAGATAGGCCCAACACTTTGTGCAGTCGGGGCTGATTGCCCACGACCAGTAGTCGACGGCCTCCTGAGCCACCACTGGTGAACCGTCAGACCAAACCGCATCCGGGTTGATGTTCACGGTGTAGGTCAACCCATCATCGCTCACCTCGTAGCCAGTTGCCAGCCATGGATGAATATCGTGGTTGCGGTCGCGGATGAAAAAGGGCATCCACATATGGGAGGTAAAGGGCCGGCCAAAGCCACCTTCCGAAGCAGGATTGAGGCGGTTAAAGTTGCGGGTAACGTAGTTGATCGTCTGATCCGCTGCGGCATCATCGGGAAGCGCCCGTCCGCCGGTATCAGCGGCTGCATCTGGAGCACTTGGTGCTGGTGCAGCCGGTGCCGTACAGGCAGAGAGCACCAAGCCCAGAATCAATAGCAGTGCCAATGGGACAAACTTTCGTTGGGTAGAGGACCTCATACATATTCTCCTTTGTGTGTGATACGCTTGTACATCTTGTTGGAGGTAGAATTTAGTTCTTCGCGTACGCTGTATTTAATGCGGTATATAATAATGCTGGTTCCCAACCGATTGATAAACAATTAGAGTTGTTCCGAATTAAGAACTTACTGGGTGACTGGCACTTTTTCGGCGATGCTTTCTGGCTAACTAGACATGCCAAGTGCCTGTCACCTCAAGGTTTTGTTATTTCAGAACAACTCTATTATACAAATAAAGCCAGTTGGTGAACTTCAGAAATAGGGAAATGCCGTTACGTGAAATGGTGCATAAGGAGGGGGGAAAGTTAATGAGCCTCTCTATTGTAAAGCAATCTTTTCAGCAATGCAAATGGCTATTCTTAGGCCCCAGTGAGCAAAAAAAGAGCACTTGTCTGGCACTTTTGCCCATGATATACTCCAATCTCCATTCCTATTTGGCCTTGCGTGAACAGCCTTTTACAATTGACCAATGTTCTTGCCGTCAACTTCCAACTGTTGTTCACCGGTAACTAATGACTAGGAGCGCAATTCCAATGAGCGAAGAATTAGCAATCAACGGCGGTCCCCCAGTACGCACCCTCCCCTTTGGCCCGAGCCATTACTTTGGCGAAGAAGATATTGAGATCCTGACCGAAGTAATCAACTCTGGGAACGTTAGCAAAGGAGCATATGTCCGCAAATTTGAAGAAGCATTTGCGAAGCGACACGGCGTGAGCCACGTCGGTACCGTTACGTCCGGCACAGCAGCCATGCATACTTGTGTGGCCGCCATTAACCCCGATCCAGGTGACGAGATCATTGTGACGCCGTGGACCTCAGGCGGCAGCATTATTGGGGCCTTACTCCAAAACTGTGTGCCGGTCTTTGCCGATATTGACGACACCTACACCCTCGACCCACAGGATGTAGAGGCCAAGATCACGCCACGCACTCGCGCCATCATCGCCGTGCATCTCTTTGGCAACCCATGTGATATGGCCGCGCTGCGAGAGATTGCCAACCGTCACCAGCTCTTTCTCATTGAGGATTGCTGCCAGGCCCACTTTGCCGAATTCCAGGGCCAGATTGTGGGGACAATAGGTGACATCAGCGGCTTCAGTTTTGGCGGTAAGCATCTCTCGGCAGGGACGGGTGGGGCCTTTATGACCAACAACGAATCTTTATGGGAACGAGGGCTGATCTTTTCTGACTGCGCATTGCCGCGGGCCGACGGACCCTACGAAGGTCGCCCCTACGCCAACTACTTTCTGGCACCCAACTACAGAATTAATGACCTTACCGGAGCAGTGTTGCTCTCCCAGTTAAACAAGGTCGATGGCTATATTCAGACCAAGATCAACGCAGCCCAGGGGATCATGGAGCAGGTGGCCGACATGGAGGAGCTAACGCCCCAACGCGTCCGTTCTGGTGACCGTCACTCCTATTGGGTAATGGGCATGACGCTGTATACAGACCGCCTTCGTTGTGATGCCTGGGAGTTTGCCGATGCGCTGAAAAAAGAGGGCATTCCCGCGGGCGGTCCATACATTGGTTCCAGCAAAGAAGGTCCGCTCTATCGCAACCCCTTTCTCGCAGATCCAAACTGCTACGGACGCAGCCGTTTTCCCTTTGACTATCAACGTGACAAACCCATCGACTATCGGCAGGTAGAGTGTCCCAACGGCGAGGCGCTCATGCAACGTGGCTTCAACATAGCGATGCAACCCAGCTTTGATGAGGAAGATGTGGCGGATATTGCACAAGCAATACGCAAAGTGACCATGCATTATCGCAAACGGTTCCACAATGGATCAGCATAACGGAGACCAACCATGACGCTCACAACAGAACAAAACTCATTTTTCAAAGAAAAAGGCTATCTACCCTACACTCGCGTTCTCTCAGATGGGGATCTAGAGGCCCTGCGCCAACGCAGCGAGGATATCGTCTATGGACGCATGGATCACGTACCGCCTCGTTACGTTCAGCTTGAAGCCGCCTTCCGCGATGGTGATGGCAGCGAGCAGGAGCGGCTGGACCAGGTACGCAAGATGACCCATCTCTGCTACTTCGACGATCTTTTTGAGAGCATTGCCCGCAAGCCAGAGATCGTCGACGTCATCGAAGAACTGCTTGGCCCCAATATCAAGCTCTACTGCGATCAGCTCATGATGAAGCCGCGCTATAACGGCACCGTCACCGGCTGGCATCAGGATTCGGTGGCTTGGCCTCAATTTGCGCCCCAGGAGCACGTCAGTTGCTGGGTCGCGCTGGATGATGCCACCGTGGATAACGGCTGCATGACTGTGATACCAAGCAGCCACCAGTGGGGCCCTATCAAGGAAGAATTCAAGGATGAATTTCTGGCCAATCCGCTGCTGGAAGAGCCAGTTCCTGTGGAACTACCCGCAGGGTCCTGTATGTTCCATAACGGGCTAAATTTCCATCGCACAGGTGCCAATACCACACCAAATCGTCGCCGCGGGCTGGCTCTGCACTATATGCGTTCCGAAAGCATGTACATGCCCAACCCCAATGAATCGAACCGCCTGATGACCGAGTGCGAGAAGCCCAAGGGGGAGTTCCGTTTTATGTTGATTCGGGGGCAGGAGTTTGAAGGGCGGGTCTAAAGTATAGTCTTAATGCTGATTTCGCCGCGGCAGAATGGGCGTTTCTCGTAGTTCACGAATAAGCTCAATCAGTCCCTCAACTGCCGCTTCCAGAAACTGCTCCCCCTTCTCCTTGGTTGCTTTGGTGGCATCGCCCAAAACGCTGCTGCCAGTCTGTACGCTCCAATAAGGTGTCAGGCGGGCGGCCGAACCTTTTGGATGGGTGCCCGCCAGCAGATCGATCTGAAAGCTGGGCGACAACGGGGTTCGCTCGTCCACGGCTTTGCTCATATCGACCAGATCGGGGCGCAACGCCAGATACAAAGAAGTCTCATACTCGCCAGCGTGGGCCGCACCGCCATGATCGGAGTCGCGCAGGGTTTTCGCTGCCTCTTTGACCTTGCGCAAGTCCCAATGGCTGACAGACGCGCACAGAATTTGCCCTTCGTAGTCGATAATGGAAAGCCGTGCAGCCAAGTCCAGTGGTGAAGCATTACTGCCGTGCCCGTTGACGATCAGGATATGAGTAAACCCATGATGGGCCAAACTGCAACAGACATCCTTGACGTAGCGGATAAAGGTATCCCAGGTAATGGTGATGGTGCCGTGAAAGTCCATATGGTGAGGGCTGTAGCCGTGGAGGACTGGCGGGATTACTACGGCTTCGCTGGGAATCCGCGCCACGGCCCGCTCGCAGATCTCGGTACAGAGCACCACATCCACATCGACTGGCAGGTGAGGGCCGTGATCTTCGTAGGTGGCAACAGGGATCACGGCGACGCGGCCCTCTTCGGCAGCCTCTTTGGTCTCGTGCCAGATCATTTCGGCATAGCGGTATTTCATGGTTGGCTCCTTGTTTTTGCAAATACGATAAGGCCATTGCACAAATTAAAATACCCAATAATTTACAGGAAGAGCGAGAAGAGCAGGAAGAAAACATCTTGTCCTTTTCGTTCTTCCTGTAGGTAATTAATTTTCTGGATTAGCCTAACGTAATGCGGCGGCCGCTTTGGGAAGACTCATACGCCGCATCTATGATCTGCAATACATGAACCGCATCATCAAGGCTGACCAACGGCTCTCGCTGCTTACGAATGGCGCGCACAAAGTCTGCCACAAATTCGTAGCCCCACTGGTCTGCATAGACTGGCCGCGGCGCAAGGTCCAGGTTATAGCTGCGCACGGGTGCGCTTGCCCAGTTCGGTGTGCCGCTGGCTACCGTGTAGGCTCCACTGCCTGGCTCTGGCCATGTAGCCGTCCCCTGAGTTCCGCGCAAAGCAAAGAACATATCGTTACGCGGCCCAACAGCGGGGAGTAGGTAGCCCATATGCAGAGACGCGTGAACGCCACTGTCAAATTCGAGTGCAACCGTTACGACATCTTCTAAGCCTTCTTCAATATTGCCGATTACACGACTGCAAAGCGCTGTAACTGACTTTACTCGTGCATTCGCAAAGAAGCGAAAGAGGGTTAGCCAGTGGCCTCCTTCCATATGGAGCATACCACCGCCCTCACCATCCTTCCGATACATCCAATGTTTGGGATCGCGCAGCCCCGGTCCTATGCCTGTGGTAACCAGGCGCGCCTCCATCGCGGCCAAACGTCCCAAATCTCCTGCCTCAATGTGCTGCTTAATCGCTTTGGCAACGGGATGGCACGGCCAGGGATAACCGACCTGGATCACAACCTCATTCTGCTGGGCGATAGCACGCAATGGCTCCAGTTGGGCAGCGGTCTGAGCGGCCTGCTTCTCGATATAGAGATGTTTGCCCGCTTCAACCAGACGCAGTGCGGCGCGTATGGCTTCGTTGGGCGGCAGCATAATCACAGCCAGCTCGAAGACTTCGTTGGTCAGCAATTCATCCAAGTCAGTGTAAATGCGGGCTGTTGGATGCATACGACCAATCGCATCAAGGGCGGCCGCTTCGGTCGTATCCCATTCACAGTAGGCCATCACATCAACATCAGGATGGGCGTTGAACGATTTAAGCAGACCGTGATTCTTGTCTGGATCCAGCGTTCCTGCGTGAATACGCAGACCGATCATGGCGGCTTTCAGGGGTCCGGTGCTCATTTTGCGCCCTGCTCCTCGATTCCTGTCCACATCTCCCATCCAATGAGGCAGGAGCTAAGCGACCTTCCTAACAACGGTTGCCAATCTTCTCGGTCGTAGAGCTGGCCCGGTATCTCTACATCTTCGACTCGAATCTGCGCTATCGGTGCGGTGACAAAGAGACAATAGGTGTAAACAGTCCCAATAGCACCTGGGCCGTGGTGGACAAAAGGTGGCTCGAGATTAGCCCAGCGCGCCTCAATGGCCCCATGGCTGGTGTCGATGTGAATCGTCACGTCACGGCGCAGATCGCCGCTACGGGTGAAGCGCGCTGTAACCATGTTATCGCCTGTAGCAGCCAGCAGATTATCTCGGCCCTGATACATAGTCTCAAAGAGCCATTGGGCCAAGGCTGGATTGTCTGCGTAGATCCCTAATGAGAGGTTTTTCGTTTCGATATTGGGGGCCACATAAAGAAAGGCTGCATTACCGCCACCATGTGGGGAATACTCAGTTTCGAAGAGGCTCAAACGGACACTCTCTTCCTGATTTGGCTGACGTAGATAGAGCAGGTAGTGGATCCCGGCCCAGATAACATTGGTGGATTCGATGTTTCTTTGCATAGTCTACTGATTATCGGCTTAGCGAGAAGGCTTTGTCAAACGCGCTAAATTTGATGGCCTAGCACCATGTTGATGAGGCTTTTTTTTACTTTGACGCCCAAAGCGTTTCATGCTACCCTACAACTAATCCTATCTTTTCCAACCCCCCAAACCGTTTTGTAGGCCCTAACGGCTGTGATATCGACAATGAATTGTGGATGTTGAATTCGGCCAGTTCGTTAATACGACCGAAGGCCCCTAGATTTTGCCGCAGCCGTTTGGGGCCGTCCGACCTGAGCCACCAGCGATGGCGAAATCTAATTTATCCCTATAGACCTCCAGAGAAACTTGGACCTGTGAAGACGGGTATGCCTTCCCTTTTCAAAACCTCCTAAGAGCCTATCCGAAAAGTGGTTATAAGTCCCGTTACTACTCGAGCGAGACTACGTCTTCACAGAACTTTTCGGATAGATACTAAGGTAGATAAGGAGAACCAAATTGAAAAAAATCCGTTTTGCCCAAGCTGGCGTCTCCCTCATGCACGCCAATATGTTCCGCGATACGTTAATGCTTTTGGAAGATGAGATCGAATTAGTGGGCTTTTATGATCCCAATCCTGACGCTGTTCGCCCAAACCTCAAGCCTGATGTCCAGCATGTTCCATTTTACAATACGTTGGATGAGTTGCTCGACAAAGCCCAGCCAGATGCGGTCATGGTCTCGACATATCTCAAAGAGATGCCCGATTGGATGCTAAAAGTGGCAGAGGCGGGTGTTCACGTCTGGGGAGAAAAACCCTTTGCCAT
Source organism: Chloroflexota bacterium (assembly GCA_039028975.1). GTDB lineage: Bacteria > Chloroflexota > Anaerolineae > Caldilineales > Caldilineaceae > JAHBNG01. The sequence goes on along the minus strand of JBCCHB010000158.1, from coordinate 21,886 downwards.
CCATTCCGACCAGTTGACGCTGCTGGCAGAAGCTGTCGCGCGCAACAATCTCCACTTCTCATGTGGTTACTCCTGGCGTTTCCACACCATTGGAAATCAGATCAAGGCAGCCTACGACAATGGTCTCTTGGGAAATCCTTACTCGATTGACATTCGCTTCGTCACCTCCAGCGTGGCGCGGCGCGGCCCCAGCACCTGGTACTTTAAGAAAGCGGAAGCGGGTGGCGGCATTCTCAACTGGTTAGGATGCCATTGGATCGATCTGATGCGCTATCTCACCAGTGCCGAAATCACCAAAGTAAGCGCCATTGAGGCCAATGTGGGTGGCCACAATATCGACGTCGAGGACGCAGCCTCCGTCTCATTTCAATTTGATAACGGCATGATTGGCACGCTCCACTGCGGCTACTTCACGTCGGGAGATGGCGAGATTTCGATTGGGCTACGCGGTTCTGATGGCTGGGCCAAATGGGAGCAGGCGGAAGAAGCCTGCACAATTAAGAGCACCCACCCTGATTGGGCTGGTGCACCGCTGCGTCGATTCGAAATGCCGTCGCCCGATGTGGGTGGGTATGGCGCGGAAGGATACGCCTTGGTGAAAGCATTTGCCGCCGCCATCCGCGGTGAAGGCAGCAGCGGCTACACGGTGGATGATGCCATCAAGTCGCTACAAATTATTGAGGCCGCCCACGAGTCGGCAGAGACGGGTCGCACAATATCGTTATAATCCGCAAATCTCATATAGGAGATCCCTATGACAACATACAGAGGTGGCTTGGTTGGTTGCGGTCGAATCGGCACCTTGTGGGAAACAGACCCGCCCACACCACTAACCCACGCTGGTGCAATGGCTGTTCACCCCCACATCGACCTCGTTACTGGCAGTAGCCGGGGCGAAGAGCATCTTCAGTGGTTTGGCAGTCGGTGGGATATCGACGCGCTCTACCTCGACTACCGAGAGATGTTCGAACAAGAGCAGCTTGACATTGTCTGCATAGCCACCCATCCTGGCCTGCATTTGCCCATTGTGGAGGCGGCGGTGGCCGTAGGGGCCAAGGGCATTCTTTGTGAGAAACCGCTGGCCCTTTCACTGGCCGATGGCGACGCAATTGTGGAGGCGTGTAAGCGTACTGGCTGCGTGCTCTCGGTCAATCACTCGCGACGTTGGGATCCGGCCCATCGCAAGGCCAAAGCCATGGTTGAGCAGGGACAAATCGGCGAGATTGTGTCGCTACTGGGTATCTGCCAGGGCATCAAACCCTTCCCAGCCTGGGTTGCTGACGAAGAGGGTCCGCTGATTCATGACGCGGTTCACACCTTCGATCTCTTCCGCATGTTTGGTGGAGACGTGGCTTCGGTTGTCGGCACAGCGCAGCGCCGCGTCCAGCCCTTCCAGGTTGAGGATATCAGCGACGCCATCTTTACCTTCCAAAATGGTATCAACGGCGTTGCTATGTCCAGCGAAATCACCCGCTACAATCGCTTTGAGCTGGAGATCCAGGGGACCGATGGGCTGATAGTGCTTGGTAACCTGGGCAACCGCTGGTGCAGCAGCGTCGACCAGACCGACCATCTCAATGAGCCAGATCCACGCATCGAGTGGTATTCACTGACACCTGAACCATTTCCGGAAGTGACCGAGGCCAGTTCCATCGCGACGGCTATGGCCGAGTTGGTCGACTGTATCGAGACGGGTGCCACGCCTAGCTCCACGGGTGAAGATGGGGTGGCCTCGCTGGAGATGGTAATGGGCATCTATGAGTCCCAACTACAGGGAAATGTGCCTGTGGCGTTTCCCCTGCAGCAGCGCGATTCGGCCCTTTATCGGCTGCGCGAAGCGGGGCAATTTTCATGATCGGCTGCGAAACCGTAACCGCCTCCGCCATCTCATTCAAACCCAAAAAGTGGGACAAAGCCGCCAATGCGGAGCGTATGGAGGCACTCTTTGTGGAGGCAGCCAAGGAAAAACCCCACGTTATCTTGATTATCGAAGGAGCGCTGGAGGGATATGTAGTCTCCGATATCTATGAGGGGCGCAAACCAGCAGTAGAGATGCTGGCCATAGCAGAGCCAATAGACGGTCCCTACATTCAACGCTTTCAGGCTTTAGCCCGCCAGTTGCAAACCTGTCTCTGCTTTGGCTTTGCCGAGCGCATCGGCGATGAGGTCTACAATGCCGCGGTCTTTCTGGATGCTGAAGGCGACATCTGTGGCAAATACCACAAGGTACAGCTGGCCGAAGGCACCCACGCTTCCTGGACCTATAATCGCGTCGGCAAGCAGATCCGCGCCTTTGACACTCCTATTGGGCGTGCGGGCATTGTCATCTGTAACGACCGCTGGAATCCGCTGATTGTGCGTACGCTGGTGTTGGATGGTGCTCGGGTTATCTTTATTCCCTCCTATGGTAGTCGAGCCAAGGCCCAAAACCAGACGGTGCTGGCCCGCGCCCGCGAAAATGGTGTACCGATTGTCGAAGCCAATGTAGGCATGAACCTGATCATCAGCAAGGGTGAAATTGTGGCCTACAAGTGGGGCAACGACCAGATCACTAAGGCGGAGATTGCCATCCCGCTGCCGCCATCAACAGAAGTGGCACGTGTGGCTGAGGCAGAGTATGTCAAGCAGCAAGGGCCGGAGATGGAGCGCCGTTATCAACAGACGATTTTGAGGGGAAATGAAGTAGGATAAGAGCTATAAAGTGATTGTTGCCATATCTGTTCTGTGCTATAGTATAATTTACTAAATACAAGGTGTTAAGATCTCTCCCTCCTTTGGCGCCCCCTATCAAAGCTATACTGCGGTCGTTTTGAAAACAGTTGTTTTCCAAAGCTTTACCAGAGAGACAATACACCTGTTTTCAAACGGAGCTGAGTATCGATAGTACCCTGCATTGCTGTAGTTGATTTACGTTGATTTACGTTGATTCAAGTCTACCTTCAGGAGGAAACATGCTACGAATAAATCATTTCATCTGGATCAGTACGTTACTACTGGTTGGGTTGTTGGTCTCTGCTTGTGGGGCGTCGCTCGTTCCAGCAGATGACACGACCACAGCTGCGGATGCAGAACCAGCGACAACCGAAGCCGCGGTAGAAGAAGCGGAGGCGCTGGCGAACGAAGAAGTAGCGAACAGCACACCGTGGGTAAATCAGTGTGAAGGCGAACCCGTCGGTGGAGGGACGCTGACCATGGCCTTTGCCGACCAAGCCATGGCCGGCGAAAATTGGCTGTCTCGCTCATCAACCAATGAGAGCTTTCTCTTTAGCCAGCTAGTGGATCTGGATATTAACACGCTAGAGATTGTGCCGGACGTGGCCGCAAGCTGGGACGTCTCCGAAGATGGCCTAACTTACACCTATTACCTACGCGATGATGTGCTTTGGCACGATGGCGAACAGCTAATGGCCGATGACATCAAGTGGACGATTGAGATGTTCTGGCACCCAGACACCAACATACCCACGCGTACCACTTTACCCCTCTTTAACATTGCTGGCACCGAGGAATTTGCCAGTGGCGACTCCGAAGAAATTACTGGTGTTCAGGTACTTGATGACTTCACTGTCGAGATCACGTTGAGCGAACCAAGAGCCGATTTTTTCTATGGCATGGGTGGACTGAATCTCTTCCCCAAGCACGTTTGGGAAGGCATGGCCTTTGCCGATATGCGTGAATCTGAGTCCGCGCGCGAAAACATTATCGGATCCGGCCCCTTCAAAATGGCTGAGTTTGAACCGGATCAGTTTTACATTTTGGAAGCCTTTGAGGAGTACTACCAGGGTCGGCCCCACCTGGACCGCTTGATCTTCCGCATTGGTCTATCTTCCGTGGCTTCATGGATGCCCGGCTTGGAGGCGGATGAAATTCAGATCGGCAATATGGTCAATGGCCTGGATCGTGAGCGGGTTGAAGAGAACGCTGACTTAACCGTTGTCGGCGCACCGCTGCCGGGTGCCATGTCCATCTGGCCCAACCACAGTCGCTTTGAGGATAAGCGCGTGCTGCAGGCGTTGGTCTATGCCATTGACCGCACCGCGATTGTGGAAGGCATCTATGGTCCTGGTCAGGCACTGGCGTATGAGTATGCCAATGTAGATCCGCGAGGCGAATGGATTAGCCCTGACATTCCTACTTATGAATATAACCCAGAGAAGGCCAAGGATCTGCTGGCCGAAGCAGGGTGGGATTCTAGCCAGGAACTCAAGTTCATCACCTACTATCAGTCTGAGTTAGATCGCAGTGTGGTGGCCGCCATGCAGCAATATTGGGCGGATGCTGGGATCCAAGTTGCAATCGAGCATATGGATGGTCCGACTTTTGTGGCGCGCTTCTACGAAGAGCCCGATTTTGACTTGGGCTACGGCTGCTGTGGCGTGGCGTTACCCTTTGAGTATCCCCGTTATTCTTGTGAAAATTTGCCGCCGTCTGGCTTCAACGGTTCCCAGTACTGTAATGACGAGATCGATGAAATGGTCAACGCCTCGCTAGTCGAGCCGGATACGGAAAAACGTCAAGCTATGTGGTATGAGATCAGCGAAATCACCAATGATGAGATCCTCCACATGACGCTCTATCAACAGGATCGCCGACACGCCATCAACAAAAGTGCCTGCAACTACCAATTCCGCCAGTGGACCAACATTGTCTGGCCGGAACGGAATCCGCATACGTGGTGGTTGGCACAGTAGGTAGGTGTTCGGTGGGTAGGTAATCGGTAGGTCGGTAATCGGTAGGCAAAAGCAGATCCCCTCCTCACTGACCTACTGACCACCGACTGCTGACCACTGACGGGACGCACTTATGAATCGCTACATTCTCCGCCGTCTTCTCCAGGCGCTGCCGGTTTTGCTTGGCATTACGATCATTACATTCACCTTCACCGAGTTGGCACCTGGGGATGCGGTCTCGTCCATGCTATTGTCACAACAGGAATCGGGATTGACCGGTGATCTGGATGTGGAGACGCTGCGCGCAAAGTACGGGTTGGATCAGCCGCCGCCCGTTCGCTACTTGCAGTGGATGGGTGGTTTGGCACAGGGGAACTTGGGTGTGCGCATCCGCAGTCGGGTGCCGGTGTCGGAGGAGATTGGGCGTCGCCTACCAGCCACCCTCCAACTGATGCTATCCGCACTGCTCATCTCCGTAGTGCTGGGCATTCCTTTTGGCATCCTCTCTGCGTTACGTCAATATTCCCGCCTTGACTATTTCCTGACAACCTTTGTCTTTATTGGTATCTCTGTTCCTGGATTTTTTGCCGCGATTGCCGTCATCTATATCTTTGCCGTTAAACTTGGCTGGTTCCCAACCAGCGGCTACTCGACGCCGGGCGAGGATTTTGGCTTTTGGGGCTCTCTCTTTGACAAGCTCCATCATCTGGCCCTGCCGGCCTTAGTGCTTGGCATTGAGAGTACGGCCGCGGTGATGCGCTACACGCGGTCCAGCATGTTAGAGGTGATCCGGCTGGACTACATTGTTACCGCACGCAGCAAGGGGCTGGCGCAACGGACTGTAATCATCCGTCACGCGCTACGCAATGCTCTTTTGCCTGTCATTACGATTTTAGGGCTACGTCTACCCTCTCTTTTTGGCGGTGCCATTATCATCGAGAATATCTTTAATTGGCCCGGCATGGGCATTCTCTATCTCGACAGCGTGACGACGCGCGATTATCCTCTGATTATGGGCATGGTTCTGATCTCGGCCCTGCTGATTGTTGCCAGCAACTTAATCACCGATCTGACCTATGCCATCATAGACCCGCGAATCCGGTATGAATGAAATCAATGTACAAATCCAGACGCCAGGTCAACGCGCCCGGACCCGCTTTCTGCGCCATAAGTTAGCCACGGGCAGCACTATCTTTATGTTTATTGTCGTCTTGGGTGTCTTTCCACTGGCCTCCGTTGTGGCCCCTATCTCGCCGGTACGCACCAATTTGCGGGAAGTGCGACAACCACCCAGCGCGGACCATCTATTGGGAACCGATATGATTGGGCGCGATATGTGGAGCCGCCTTGTCTATGGGGGGCGCGTGTCGATTGCTGTGGGCTTGGTGGCCGTAGCCATCTTCATGAGCATCGGCACCCTCCTCGGCAGCATTGCTGGGTATTACGGTGGCAAAGTCGATATGGTGATTATGCGCATCACGGACACTGTCATGGCCTTTCCCGTGTTGGTCATATTGATCAGCATTGTGGCGATTGTTGGGCCAGGGCTTTTCAACGCTATGGTCGCGATTGGTCTCATCGGGTGGACCGGCGTCGCGCGGCTGGTGCGCGGCCAGATCCTCTCTGTACGCGCCATGGACTTTGTGCTGGCTGCTGAATCTGTCGGCATTCCCCAAGGACGGATTCTGCGCCGTCATATTCTGCCTAGCATTGTGGCCCCCATTACCGTAGCCGGCAGTTTTGGCATTGCGAGCGCAATTCTCACGGAAGCTGGCTTGAGCTTTCTGGGGCTGGGCGTGCAGATTCCAACCCCCAGTTGGGGCAACATGCTCAACGAAGCCCAATCGATTGAGTTGATTGAATCTTTTCCGTGGCTCTGGCTGCCGCCAGGTTTGATGATCAGCCTTTGTGTCTTGGCGATCAACTTTATTGGCGACGGTCTGCGCGATGCACTTGACCCGCGCATGACACTGGATTGAGAAGATGCATTGAGAAGATGCATTGAGAAGATGCATTGAGAAGATGCATTGAGAAGATGCATTGAGAAGATGCATTGAAAAGATAAATTGAAAAGATAAATTGAAAAGATAAATTGAAAAGATAAATTGCGAAGATAAATTGCGAAGATAAATTGCGAAGATAAATTGCGAAGATAAATTGCGAAGGAGAAAATGGCTATGGAGCGTGTTAAAGCAGCCTTGCTTGGTGTTGAACATCCTCATTCCAAGGCGCATCTGCGCACCCTCCAGGCACTGCCCGAGATCGAGGAGATTTTTCTTTGGGATGAAAACACAGACGTGCTGGCTGCCACCGTGGAGTCAGCAGGTGATAAAGTTACGGCCACCTTCACCGACCTGAACGCGCTGCTCTCAAAGGAAGAGCTCTTCTTTGCGATTGCTGCCATCCGTAATGACTTGGGACCAGACATCTTCATCCGTACACTGGAGGCAGGCAAGCATCTGATGGCTGAGAAGCCCATTGGTAAGACGGCAGCCGATGCAGAACGAGTACTCGCCGCGGCGAACCGTACCGGTCTGCAGCTAGGCGTCTGCTACCAAAATCGAGCCAACCCTGTCATTTGTGATGCGCGCAACATCGTCAGACAGGGACTGTTGGGGCCACTCATCTCTGTAGAGATGCGTATGATTACCACTCAAGTTCAGTTTCGCAACCCCAAACAATGGCTCTTTAACCAGGCGCAGGCCGGCGGTGGTATCCTCTCTTGGCTAGGCTGTCACTATATCGACATGTTGCGTTTCATCACTGATGATGAGATCGTATCTATCGCGGCGGAAGTCGCCACGCGTAGCGGTGAGGCCATTGATGTGGAAGACGCAGCCACCCTCTCTATGCGGCTACAATCGGGTGCTGTCGCGTCGCTTCATGCTGGCTATATGTTGGCCCTGAGCGGGAGCGGTTACCACAATAAGTCTGGCTACGACACCTACACGGGCATCAACGGTAGGCTAGGCCGCATCACCTGGACATCATCGGGCCAGCCCACAGAAATCAGTGTAGAAACGACCCACCCTGCTTGGGCGGGCGCGCCCCAACGCACGTTCCACTACGAATACGGCGTCTCCCCAGCCTATGGCGGCGTCTATGGCGAACAGTTCCTGCGCGAATTTATCTTGGCCGCGCAGGGAGATGGAGTCGCACCCACATCGGGGGACGATGCGCTGAATGTGGCACGAGTTGTCGATGCCGCCTATGAATCGAGCCGCACCGGAAATCGAATTGAGCTGACCCCATAGGAGACGAGCCAAATGACCACCTACAAAGCTGTTATCATCGGGCTGACCGGTATCGGTGCACGGCGGCCTGCAGAGCAAGAAGACCGCCCCCTCTATGGAGCTATGCCCCGTTCCCACGCCGCGGCCTACTACCGCCATCCCCAGACCGAGGTGGTTGGCGTCTGCGACATTCGCTCAGAAGCGCTGGATAGCTTTAAGCAAGATTGGCATGATGTCTGGCCAGATATGGAAACATATACGGACTACCAAGAGATGCTGGACAAAGCACAACCCGACGTTGTCAGCGTGGCGACCCCTGATCATCTCCACGCCGATATCACCGTGAACGCGGCTCAAGGCAGCGCCCGCGCCATTCTCTGCGAGAAGCCCATCGCCACGACTTTGTCCGACGCCGACCGTATGATAGCCGCGTCTGAAAGCAATAACGTGCTGCTTTCTATTGAACATACGCGGCGCTGGTCGCCGAACTTTCATGCCGCCCGTGCCCTCATCCAGAGCGGCGAACTCGGTCCGCTGCGCGGCATCGTGGCCAATCTTTACAGCTCTCGCTCTATGCTATTTCGCAACGGAACCCACGTGGTGGACACCATCTGCTTCTTTGCCAATGCAGAGCCTCAGTGGGTCTTTGCCGAGTTGGAGGAAGGTTTTGACCACTTTACTGAATATAAGAGCGATGGCGGCCACGATCCAGCCACTGACCCAGCAGCGTCGGCCTACATTCACTTTGCCAACGGCGTACGCGCCTACTACAACGGCCTGAAGGTGACCATGCCCGGATCCCAATTCGAGCTAGTCTGTGACCAGGGCCGTATCGAAGTCTCAGATCAGGGCGTGACGGTCATCCAGGGGACCTCACACTATCAGTGGGCGCGCGCCAACGTCCCCGTCGATGACTACATGCAGAGCTACCAGCTCGGTGCCGTAGCTGAATTGATTCAGGTGCTGGAAGTGGGTGGCACGCTGATCTCGCCCGCAACTGAGGCACGCAAAACGCTGGAGATTATGCTGGCCATGTTGAAGTCACATGAGCTAGGCAATACGCGGGTAAATTTGCCACTGGATTATTGATTAACAATGACGACACTTTTTTGGGGAGTGTCAAACCGTAGAAAGAGGAAAACGCATGACCCAAATCGGCAAACGCCTTGTACTACAACCAGATGGTCAGATTCAAGTAGAGAATATGGATGTATCGACACCTGAATCGGATCAAATTCGAGTGCGAATTGAGACAACCCAGGTCAGTGCTGGCTCCGAAATCAATGGTGTACGGCAACGGCGGCTAGCCTCAGCAACAGAACGACGCCACTTTGCGCCTGCTGGCTTGGGCTATACCGCCATCGGCCACGTGGATGCAGTCGGCAGCCAGATCCACAATTTTGCCGTAGGGGATCGGGTGCTCTGTAGCGGTAATCATGGCACCCACTGGTTGGTTACGCCTGCCAAAACTTTAGAGCATACCGCCATTTCGCAGGAGTTCCAGATTGAGAAGCTGCCCGATAACATTAGCGACACCGAGGCTTGCTTTTCGGTCATGGGGGATATCTCTCTGCACGGGGTACGATTGGCCCAGCCTCAGATAGGCGAATCGGTTGCGATTCATGGCTTGGGCGTCATCGGGTTGCTCGCGATGCAATTATGCCGCCTCTCTGGCGCTCACCCAGTGATCGGCGTCGACCTGATTGAAGAGCGTTTGGCCTTGGCGCGTGAATTAGGCGCCAGCCACACCATCCACGCTGGCGAAGAAGATGTAGTCGAGAAGATTCGGGATCTCACGGAACTTCCCTGGCGCTGGCGTGGTGCGTTGCCCGGCATGGAGCAGGGAGCGGGTGCCGCGGCCCAGCTTCACACCACTTCCTACATTGGCAATTATCCCACCATAATCAAAGCCGCGGCCGATCGCGGTCGCATCATCCTGGTGGGCGCGACGTCTGGCACAGTTCCTATCGAATCCAATGAACTCTTTCGTCGCGAGATCACCCTGCGCGGCTCTTATCAGACCGGCATGATTGATTCGCACCCCTATTGGCCATGGACGCGGGCGCGTAACCGAGCTACCATACTGGATCTGATCGCTCGTGGACAACTCAATGTCAAACCCTTAGTCAGCCATGTAGTACCCTACACTGAAGCGCCGGCGCTCTACGACCAGATGATGCTAGGTGGCGAGGGGTGGATGAGCGTCTTCTTTGATTGGAGTCAGGCGTAGTAGCGGATGCATCTATGTACCATCGAGCGAATGTTCGCTAGATAATCGTGGCGTGACTATGTGGGCTAACGCTGATTGCCCAACTTCATCTCGGTGAGGCAACAAATGGAGGATACAAAATGAAACTTGCCACGTACCATCAAAATAACAGCGACCAAGTTGGTGTCGTTGTTGATGACCAAATCTACAATCTGATGGCCTGCATCACCGCCAGTGGAGGAGATGATCCGTCGATTGCCACAAGCACGTTGGCCTTTCTTTCTGGCGGAGAGGGCGCCTTGGAAGCCGCTAGCAAGGCCATCGATTGGACAGTAGCCAACGGTGGCAATGAACTGGTGCAACCGCTAGCAAATGTCAAATTGCAGGCACCCCTACCCTGCCCCGGCAAGATGCTATGTCTGGCTGGCAATTACGCCTCCCACATCCTTGAGGGCGGCGGCAACTTTGCCGGTAAAGAGAAGATGATCCCGCGCTTCTTTATGAAGCCCTGTACGGCCATCATCGGCACGGAGGATGCCATTCGTATTCCCGAATCTACTAACTTTGCCGACTGGGAATTGGAGCTGGCCGTTGTCATGGGCAAAGGCGGTCGCGACCTGACCACAGAGCAAGCACAAGAACACATTGGCGGCTACACCATCTTTAACGACATCTCAGCTCGCGAGCTAACCTTCCGCAATGAGTTGGAACAACAGGACGGCGACTACTTCTTCGACTGGCTTGTGGGCAAATGGCTGGACACCTTTGGCCCTATGGGACCCTGGCTCACCACTGCTGATGAGATCGCCGAACCCGATAATCTTGGCATGAAACTTTGGCACAACGGCACGCTACAACAGGATGCCAACACGGGCCAGATGATCTTCTCACCCGCTGAGGCGATTTCCTTTATCTCTCAGTTTATTACCCTCGAACCGGGGGATGTGATCAGTACCGGTACGCCAGCCGGGGTGGGCAGCGCCAAGAAGATCCGACTCAACCCAGGCGACCATATTCGCGGTGAAATCGACGGTTTAGGCGTATTGGAGAATCCGGTAGAAAGGCTGTAAAGATGATAGACTTCCCGCGCTCCACCTTCACCTGGAAATCCCACCCGTGGGCGTCCGACCCACACTACAAGTACGCAGGTGGTTATGTGGGTGAGGCCGGTGCGATCCATCATGTACGCTTCAATCTGGAGGCCCGCTGCCAGATCTGCGATGAAGATGGCGACGTGGTCGAGATCTTCCTGGGCGCGCCTTGCCGAACCGAATACACTATCGTCAAAGAGAACCTCTTCCAGATCCCCAGCAGCGAGTTTCGTCTGGCCTTCGGCTACACCCATCAAATCCCCATTGCTAAAGAGCCAAGTCACGTGCAAGAAGAGGTTTCTGCTGTCGATCATCTAACGGCATTTGAGCAGACCCAGATTACTGTCAGCAGCCATGCTGATTTTATGGAGGTTAGCGAAGCCGATGCATTGATCCAAGCGACGCTAGCGAACGATTTGCTCAACGCCAGCACGACCTATCATGACGCTGAACGAAACGTAAGCGTCACAGTAGAGTATCCTATCAACCTCATCAATCTCAACGTCGCAGAGAAGACCTTCCAGGTCTGCACGGGGCCGCTTATTCTGCCGGACCTGGCAACGTGGGATGGCGATAATGTACAACGCGTTTTTCTGGCCCATACTGCTTTTACCCAATTTGACCATGTGGAGTTTATCTTGCAGCGTGAAGTGGCTGCCGCACCGGAAGAGCGGGCATGGCTCGATCAGCCACGGGGCCGGGACCGCTTGGAACTCCACGATCCGGCGCAGGAGCCACCTGGCGGTTTTATGGCGCGCCCGCGGCCAACCGTCTATAACGAGACATGGGCGATGGAGGCCCGTAATCTCGTTCTGCGGGTGCCCAATATTTAGCGGCAAACACTTAATTATTAAGTATTGGCTGTTGATTGTTAATTATTCAGCATAATTTGTCCTAATAATTAATCATAAATACAAAATAGTTAATAATTAGTCAGCCGCCATACATGCCTCACCATTTGTTACAAACAGATCATAACTATGAGTCAACAGCCAAACATTATCCTGATTATCACAGACCAGCAGCGGTACGAAACGATTGGGGCGTTGGGCTACCCTTATGTGGATACGCCTCACCTAGATCGACTGGTAGACGAAGGCGTTGCGTTCTCCCAATGCCATGTCACCTCGCCATCCTGCGGCCCATCGCGAGCCAGCCTCTTTACCGGACACTTTCCCCACAACAGCGGGGTTCAACGCAACAACGATCCTTGGCCGCGACTATGGGTTCAAGACATGCGGGAGGCAGGCTACTATTGCGTCAATGTGGGCAAAATGCATGCGGATCCGTATAGCGGCATGCACGGCTTCCATGAGCGCTTTGTGGTGGAGAACAAGCAGCGGCGGATTGCAGAGCCGCTCTGGAGCGGTAACCCCCACGTCTATGATGATGAGTGGGACAAGGCCTTGGCGGTGCGGGGTTTTGAACGCCCTGAAAAGCCAGAGTACATGGCCTGGCCCGATGCAAGGGAACGGCAGGGGTGCTTTGAGTGGCCCCTGCCCGACGAGTTGCATCCAGATGTCTTTGTTGGCGATTTGGCCCTGCGCTGGATCGACAAGGCTCCCGAAGCAATGGATGAGCCACTCTTCCTACAGATTGGCTTCCCTGGCCCCCATCCCCCTTTTGATCCGATTGAGCGGTATGCGGAACCTTATTTGGAACGCGATTTGAAGATCCTGCCGGTGACGGAAGCCGAGATGGCGGGGCAGCCCGAGACTCTGAAGTCGTTGCGCGCTCGTATTACGGACCGCAAGGCCGACTCCATCGACTTTGACCCGCTGGCCACAGATTCACAGCGGCGGCGTCAAAGGGCTTACTATCTGGCCAACATGACCATGATTGACGAACAGGTTGGCCGCATTCTGGAGGCCCTGGAGCAGCAGGGTATATTGGAGAATTCCGTGGTGCTCTTTACATCGGACCATGGGGACTGTCTGGGCGATCATGGGCTGGTGGAGAAGTGGAATATGTACGATTCTTCGGTGCGCGTGCCGCTGGTGGTTTGGTCGCCGGAACGCTACCAAGGCAAACGGGTGGTGGATGCGCTCACCCAGTGGTTTGATATCGGACCGACGATTCTGGATCTGGCTGGTGCGGAAACAGTCGCGCCCATGGAAGCACAAAGTTTGCTGCCATTCCTGGAAAATAGGGACGAAGCCGCGCCGCGCCAATACATTTTTTCCGAACACGCGCCAGATCTGATGCTACAGAACGTAGGCTACCTCTATATGGTGCGAGACGAACGCTACAAGCTGGTCGATTACCGTGGTATGGGTGAGGGGCAGTTGTTTGATCTGGAAGCGGACCCTAACGAACTAGTAGACTTGTGGGATGACGCCGAGCACCAGGAAATACGTCTACGTTTACAGAGAGCATTGGCCGACTGGCTAGCAGTTAGTACCAGCCGACACAACGGTTGGTGGCTGAAAGCATGATTGGGAAAGGAACAAATACATATGAAAACCTATCGCGCCGCGGTCATAGGCTGTAGCCGCATGGGCGGCTTTATCGACAATGAAGTGATTGGTGCGCCTAAACACGTGCCACCCTACTCTCACGCGGCTGGCTTTACCTACTGTGATCGCACCGAACTGGTGGCTTGCGCCGATCTGCGACACGATGTGATGGAGGCGTTTGGCAAGAGCTACAACGTCCCCAAGGCCAGCCAGTACACTGACTATCGCGAGATGATTGACCGCGAGAATCTGGACATTGTCAGCGTAGCCACCCAGCCAGAACCGCGGGCCGAGATTGTTATCCACGCGGCTGAGCACGGCATCAAAGCCATCTATGCCGAGAAGGCCTTTTCCGCCTCTCTGGCTGAAGCTGACAAGATGGTCGAGGCGCTGGAGCGCAATCAGGTCTTCCTCAATCTGGGCACCAATCGGCGCTGGTCTGTCGCCTATGACAAGATGAAAGAGGCGATCCACGGCGGCGAGCTGGGCGCACTCAGGACGCTTATTGCTTACAACAACGGCACGCTCTTCAACACGGGGAGCCACATGTTCGACACGCTGGTTCATCTCAACAACGATGCCCCTGTAGAATGGGTCCAGGCGACCCTGCCCGATGGCGATCAGATCTTCGACGGCGATATCATGACCGAAGACCCACGTGCCGAAGGCATCATCCGCTTTGCTAATGGCGTAACGGCTTACGCCATGCTCAGCCCGCGCGGCGTCGAGTTTGAGGCCATCTGCGAGGACGGCGTGATCAGCGCGCTCAACGACGGCATGGAATGGCACTATCGGCGGCGCGTTCCAGTCGATCCCCAGGGCCGAACCGGGCTTGTGACCGAAGATTTCCCCGAAGTGCCGCCAGCCAGCTCGACGTTGCGTCTGGTCGAGGATCTGGTTCACAGCCTGGACACGGGTGAACCGTCGCGCTGCGGACCACGGGTAGCCCTACTCAACATGGAGCTGATCTTTGGCTTTATCGAATCTCATCGAAAAGGGGGAGTACGTATTTCTCTTCCCATTCAAGACCGAACGCTACGGATGCAGCGTAACCATACACCAAGGCAACCGAAGTTTATGGCGTAATGATGATAGCCGTAGGTACGGTTTGTAACCGGACAAACATCATGAATCCCATGAATTTCAAGTGAAGGAGCAATCGATACTTGCGCAGCGCCGAGCAGCGCCTACAACCATCCATCATAAAGGTTGTGTCAAAACAGTATCCAGAGGAGCAAGATATTGATGAGGACTGCATTCAAGAATGCCTTAACCACAGAGCAAGTAAATCAATACAAGCGAGATGGCTACCTGCTGGTCTCTAATTTGTTCTCTGGAGATATTGCAGAGAAGGCTGAAGCAGCCATGTGGCGTTTGATGAGTATGGGCCGAGACGATCCCCAAACCTGGAACCAGATACCACCCGAGGCAGAATACAACGAGGCGCGTCGGATCGTCATCTTCAACGGTGTCACCGACCCAGATCTTTTGGCCTGTGCCACGCCAGAGTATCTATTTGCTGTGGCCCAGCTAGTCGGTGAAGGTGCGCAAACGCTCCATCCACCGCAAGCCATCCATACCCAGAATCTTCTGCCTGCTCAACTAGAACCATCGATACCCCATGCTCATGTCGATGGCATTCCACGGGAGCATCAACACAAGACATTCCCTGGACCTTACCGGATCGCGAGCCTTGTCTATCTCTCTGACATTGAGCCAGGCGGCGGTGGAACAGTCGTCTGGCCTGGATCACAAAAGCAGATCCGTGCCTTGGCCGAATCGGATCGGGAGAAGTACACTTATCTGTACGATCTCAACAAAGACATTCTGTCCCTTGATCTAGGTGAACCAATTGAGCTACTGCCCAAACGAGGGGATGTACTCTTCTTTCAACACCTGTTTGGACACAATGGGACATCCAACACCGGTTCAAAACCGCGCTTGATGATGCGATACTTCTGTGCCTGTTCGGCCTGTGCTCGTTGGAAGAAGACGGATGAGTGGAATCATTGGACGCCGTGATGATGACAAGATGATGGAGATGACAAGATGACTCAATCAAGCTATCGTGTGGCAATAGTCGGTTTGGGGCGGATGGGCAGCACCATTGATGATGAATTGCCTGCTGGATCGCCGCCCTATTCGGTGGCGGCTGCGTGCCAGTCCAGTACACACCTGGAAATCATTGCTGGTGCAGACACGGATATAGAGAAGCGTGAGGCCTTTGAAGAACGCTGGGGCGTTCACACTCTCTATGAAGACCACCTAGAGATGATGCAGCGTGAGCAGCCCGATATGGTCGCCATCTGCACCCGTGGTCATCTCCACGCAGAGATGGCCGTAGAGACCGCGCAGGCGGGCGTTCCCATGATCTTCTGCGAAAAGGCCATTGCTTGCTCTGGGCGAGAGAACGATAGCGTGCTGGAGGCGGTTCAGAAGCACAACAACCTCTTTAACACCGGCGTCTTGCGCCGCTTCAACCGCACTTTCCATCAGGCCAAGGAGTTAATTGAACAAGGTGAAATTGGCGAGCCAAGGAGAGCGATTCACTATGCGGCTACCAACCTACTCCACGGTCATATCCACTCATTAGACACGTTAAGCTTTCTGCTGGGCGATCCCAAGATTGTCAGCGTGTGGGGCGAGCTGTTTCCACGCGATCTCTCGTTGGCAGAGAATCGGCTTGATCAAGATCCCAACGGTATCTATCAGGTCGTCTTTGAAAATGGGATGGAGGCCACAAGCATCCATGCTGGCGGTTGGGAGTTTGAGGTGATTGGCACGGAAGGTAGTCTGCGCGTCCTGAACAATGGCGAACGCGTTCAGTTACGCAAAGCTGGCGGTGCTCGCGGTCGCACATTCGAGGAGGTATCTGTTCCGATCCTACCGCCTCACAGCACGACCCAGTTCTGCCTCGAAGATCTGGTTGCCGCCCATGAAGATGGCCGCCAGACATTAGGCCATGTAGAGGTCACCCATCACTTAACAGAGGCATGCTTAGCAGTGGCCGAGAGCCATCGAGTGGGGAAGCGGGTGATGTTGCCGCTTGAAAACAAAGAGCTATATATCTTTCATCGATAGTCTAAAACTCTGAGAAATCATGGCAATCTGAGCCAATCGCTTATGGTAAACATTGACACATTTGACGGCTTGCGACCGTGGATAGAAGAGAGGATCGGATGCAGCCTGGCAGAAGCTGTGAAAGGCTCAACAGTGATCCTGCCCAATCGAGTCCAGGATTCGGAACCGCTACTGGCATTGAGGATTGGCGAAAGCGCGTTTATGCGGGTACGGCCAACGTGGTTTGAAGCGGCGCGGGACGTTGCTGACGGTCTGACCCTGGATGAACTCTTCTCGATCTTTGGGGCCTACGAACTGGCACGCGTCGCCCTAGCAGAAGACGTTGGTGTGTGGGGGCCATCCTGGTATTATTTCGGTGATGCAGCGCACTTTAGCGCCACGCCCGCACATGACGTTGTCCATTTGTCGAGCGAGGAAATTGACTTGCTTGCCGATCGAGAGATCTTCTGGCACTGCAACTGGTGGGATGCCGTCGTGAGCTTTGGAATCCTCGATGACGGGCAATTGGTGGCGCTGGCTACAGTTCATGATCAGGGTAGTCCTGTTTATGAGTTTGGCGTGGACGTTGCACCAGGAAGCGGTCGACAAGGACTGGGACGGAGCGTCGTAAGCGCGGCGGGAAAATGGATCTTGCAGCAAGGTGGCTTGATTCTGGCGCGTACGGCACCGTGGAATGTACCGTCTTCTCGACTGCAGCGCTCCATGGGGTTGCGCTACATCATGTGTGATATAGTTGGCATCCCTGGGCCATTTCGAGTGCCGCCCCAACCACTTGGCAAGCCGCTGCCAGACGCGGAACTCTACAATTACTATCCAGATTGGGCGATGAACAGAGGCATTGGGTCAAGATCTGGATAAAGAACGACCTTCATTCGGCTTGAATATGACGATCAAGAGATGAACAAGAGCGTGTTTTTGAGCTGATTGACAACGTCAGCCTAAGCAAGTATACTACCCTTAATCACTTCCCCCATATCTCTTCCTCAACTCGACTATCTGACTGTCTAGAGCAGTTCCAGCTTTGGAGATGTGCTGATGACCGCCAGTATGACAATCGCTTCCGTTCGCCAGATTTTTAATGATGGAAATCATAACGCGTTTACCGATCTCTGCCGCTTTCAGGACCGTCTCTATTTGACCTTCCGCAGCTGCCCTGACGGGCATATGCTCTTTACCTCATCAAGCATTGTGGTCATGGTTAGCGACGATGGGTCGGAGTGGAAGAAGGCGTTCACCTTTAGTGTGCCAAATCGAGACGTGCGTGACCCCCATTTTCTGATCTTTAACGATAAGCTCTTTGTCTATTCTGGCACTTGGTGGGTCGATACGACCGACGCTCATGAGCGAGACGTCAACCACCATTTAGGCTACTGCATCTGGAGCGAAGATGGTGGCACTTGGCATGGTCCCCAGATGTTGGATGGCACCCACGGACACTACATTTGGCGGGCTGCAGCTCATGATGGAATGGCCTACCTCAACGGTCGGCGTATCCGCAATTTCGATGTAGTACCCCGCCGCGCTGAACCCGCTGAGCACATGGAGTCGTGGCTGCTCCATAGTGCAGGTGGGTTTTCGTGGGCGCCATTGGGGCTGATGCAGCCCAGCTACGGTGATGAGACCGCGGTACTCTTCGAGGAGGATGGCTCTATTCTGGCCCTGGCCCGTGCCGGCGGAAGGCCTGCTCAACTCTGCCGCTCTCGCCCCCCTTATACCGATTGGACGAGAACAGATCTTGATCGCCATGTCGGTGGTCCGCTACTGGCCAAATGGGGAACGTTCTATCTGGTGGGCGGCCGCAAACAGATAGACGATGCCAAACCCGTCACTGCGCTCTACTGGCTGATTGATGATGCGCTGGTTGAGGTTGCAGAGCTACCGAGCGGTGGGGACAACTCCTATCCTGGCTTTTTGGAACTATCGCCCGAGAGCGGGTTGCTCTCCTACTATTCGAGCCATGAAGGCAGCGGAACCAGTTTGGCACCGTCCGCCATCTATCTGGCCGAGCTAGCCTTGACGGATTTACCCTTAACAAAACCAGCCTCAACAGAGGTAGCATAGCAATCTCATGCTTGGCTTTATTGCTCGCCGTACCCTCTTGATGATACCCACCCTCTTGGTGGTCTCGATTATCTCGTTTATGATTATCGAAGCGCCACCGGGTGACTTTATGGATGCGTATGTGGACCAGCTCATCCAGCAGCAGGAGGCGGTCGATCCCTCTCAAATTGCATCACTAAGGGCGCGCTACGGGCTGGATCAGCCGACTTACATGCGTTATCTGCGTTGGCTAGGCAATATCTTGCAGGGCGATTTGGGTCGTTCGCTAGAATGGAATCAGCCCGTCGCCAAACTGATTGCGGATCGCCTGCCGTGGACTTTAGCGATTTCGGTGGCCTCACTGCTCTTTGCATACGCTCTGGCTATTCCCATCGGTCTCTACTCGGCAACCAACCAGTACTCGATTGGCGATTATGTCTTTACACTGATTGGCTTTATCGGCTTGGCGACGCCAAACTTCTTGCTTGCACTGCTGATTTTGTGGTACTACTTTGTGGCCACCGGCAACGTGGCGGTGGGACTCTTCTCGGATGAGTATCTAGTAGCACCCTGGAGCTTTGGAAAGTTTGTGGATCTGCTCAAGCACCTCTGGCTACCCGCAGTAGTCGTGGGTACAGCCGGCATAGCGGGGCTGATCCGCGTCATGCGCGCCAATCTCCTAGATGAATTAGAGCGCCCCTACGTCATGGTGGCTCGCTCCAAAGGGTTGACGGAAGGCAAGCTGCTGGTTAAATACCCGTTCCGTATCGCCATGAATCCGGTCGCCAGCACCATCGGCTGGACGCTGCCGGCCTTGGTCAATGGCGAGCTGCTGGCCTCCCTGGTATTGGGGCTGCCCACCATCGCACCCCTCTTTGTTGGTTCGTTGCTCAGTCAAGATATGTTTCTGGCAGGCAGCATCGTCATGATCTTGAGTTCGCTCACGCTCATTGGAACGCTGCTCTCGGACATTCTGCTGGCGTGGCTGGATCCGCGGATTCGGGGGGCGATTTAGGCACGTTTGCAAGTGGAAAAGTTTGCAGGTGGGTAGGTGGAGATTAGAACAGAAGGCAATTATGAATTCGTCTTACTTGCAAAGCATTGATGCTTGGGTGGAGCAAGTTCCAGATAGTATTAAGAAAGACCCTTTGTGGAAACTTGAGGTTTATAGAGATGCGCTATTTCTTTTTGATCTGATCTGGCATGACTGTGAAATCTTATCTAACCACACTCTGGGAAAGCCGATTGCGGATCAGTTAATTCGAAGTGGAGGGTCCATAACCGCCAATATGGAAGAAGGCTTTGGAAGAGGATATGGTAAAGACTATGCTCGTTTTCTTCGCTATTCTATCGGTTCTGCCCGCGAAGCTCGTGGATGGTATTACAGAGGCCGTCGTTTGCTTAAGCCGGAGGTTATCCAGCATAGGATGCAGCTACTCGACAAAATTATTGGTAGTCTTATCCCTATCCTCAACAATCAAAAGAATCGTTAACCACCCGCAAACCTGCAAACCTGCTTACCTGCAACATAAAGGCATTCTTTTATGGCCGTAATGGATGAACCGATTTCTGGGGGCGGCAAAGCTGTTTCCAAAGCAGAAGAAGACCTTCAGGTAGCGACCCAGTGGCAGCTGATCCGCTGGAAGTTTATGCGGCATCGGGTGGCGGTGGCGTCGCTGGTGATCATTGCGCTCTTTTATGTGGGTGCGGTCTTTGCCGAGTTTCTCTCACCCTATGATCCGACCCATCACGATACGGACTTTATGTTCATGCCGCCGCAGCGACTTCAGTTCATGGACGAAAATGGTTTTCGATTACGGCCCTTCGTCTATGGTATGACCTCCGAGATGGATATGAACACGTTTAGAACCACATGGGAGCTGGATCCAGCGCAAAAATACCCGGTCAGCTTTTTTGTGCAGGGGGATCCTTACGAGATGTGGGGGCTATTTGAGAGTGACATCCACCTGATTGGCGTTGAGGAAGGCACCTTCTTCCTCTTGGGGACAGACAAGATGGGGCGGGACGTTCTCTCACGGATTATTCACGGCGGACGGATTTCGCTCTCGGTGGGGCTATTGGGGATCGCCATCAGTTTTGTTATTGGTGTCATTATGGGCGGCATTTCCGGCTACTTTGGTGGCGTCACCGACCTGATTATCCAGCGCGTCATCGAATTTCTTCGCTCGATCCCGACCCTGCCTCTGTGGATGGCTTTGAGCGTGGCGCTGCCGCCTACCTGGTCGGTGGTGCAGACCTACTTTGGCATTATTGTCATTCTCTCTCTTGTTGGCTGGACTGGCTTGGCCCGCGTGGTGCGGGGCAAGTTTATGGCCCTGCGCGAGGAGGAGTACATTATGGCAGCGCAACTCAATGGCTCCAACGAGGCAAGGGTGATCTTCAAGCACATGCTGCCTTCGTTTACCAGCCATATCATTGCCTCGCTTACCCTCAGCGTTCCAGGCATGATTTTGGGTGAAACAGCATTGAGCTTTATTGGGTTGGGCTTACAGGCACCGGCCATCAGTTGGGGCGTGTTGCTCAAAGACGCCCAAAAGATTATTGTTCTGGCCGACTCGCCGTGGTTATTGACGCCGGGGCTGTTTGTGATTGTTGCGATTCTTTGCTTTAACTTTGTAGGGGATGGGTTGAGGGATGCGGCAGATCCGTATGCGTCGATATAGGTGATTTCTGCCAAAAAGATTGCCCACAGGAAGGGCGAGAAGAGCAAGAAGAGAGAGCTTCCTGAACTTCTTGCTCTTCCTGTGATTAATCAAGATCCCTTTTATTAACTTTTATAGATCTGTTTTTTGCGTTGAGTAAGATAGGGCTTTAAGTAATGAAACAAGCTTCTAAGGCCATTCCAGAAAATAAAACATCTACACTTTCACAGGAAGATTAGAAGAGCAGGAAGGATTATTCTCTGAAAGTGTGAATCAGTATCGTTCTCGTTCTATTTGTTGAATGGCTCATGTAGGGAAGTAGGTGAAATGAGGAATCATAAGAGCCCGAAGATAGTCATCGGAAACAGATTTGAGATTGTGAGTCCATTCAAACATAGCGACATATTGGGCAAGATAGCGTTTGTGAACCCCACGAAAAGGAC
>JBCCHB010000157.1:0-37033 GCA_039028975.1 Chloroflexota bacterium | reverse complement strand
TTCCGCATTGGCTGGGATTGGCTTATTTATCAACACGTTATGGAGCAAACACCTCCTAACACTTTCACCCTTTACGCCTGATTTCATTTTATTTTGGCAACTCGCCTCCATTTTTCTACTTTTCTCTGAATGGGGGTGAGAGTAAACTATGGCAAGGAGAGTGTTCGGCTATCAAAGTCGCCCTATATTATCTACCCGTCTGCAATACTCGTTAGGAGGCACCCAAGTTGAGTTCAGATACAAAAGTAGCAATCGTCACAGGAGCAGGATCAAACGTTGGGATGCGAACAGCCATCGCTCTTTTGCAGGAAGGCTATTGTGTCACCCTCGCGGGACGGCGTTTAGATGCGCTGCAATCCACTGTTGCGGAGGCCGGCATAGCAAGCGCCCAGACCCTGATCGTGCCCACAGATGTTAGAGATCCCACAGCCGTAAAGAACTTGTTTACCAAAACTAAAGAGGCATTTGGTCGGCTTGATCTATTGTTTAACAACGCAGGGATAGGCGCGCCCGGCGTCCCTCTGGAGGAATTGACCTTCGAAGATTGGTCGGCCGTGGTCGATACCAATCTGACCGGAACCTTTCTATGCACCCAGGAGGCGTTCAGGATGATGAAGAGTCAGGACCCGAGGGGCGGGCGTATCATCAACAATGGTTCTGTATCCGCACACGTGCCGCGCGTTAACTCGGCCCCCTATGCGGCCACCAAACATGCACTAACGGGACTCACCAAAGCAACCTCTCTGGATGGACGCAAGTACGATATTGCCTGTGGACAGATCGATATTGGAAACGCATCAATCAATCCAGATGAAGGTATGACAATGGAGAGGCCCCAGCCAAATGGCAGCATGGAAGTTGAACCAAGAATGGCCACTGATGATATTGCACGAGCCGTTGTACATATGGCAAATCTGCCCCTTGACGCCAATATCCTGTTCATGACAATCATGGCGACAAAGATGCCTTACGTCGGGCGCGGGTGATCATAATGCCGATCGTTGAGTTATTCTTTTAGGAACGGGAATTAAATAACTTGAGCACTTGAAGGGGCTACACCCGATTGAAACGCGCAAGTTATTTACAACTCATTCCTTAAAGGCTTGAATTCCGTTCTGAGCGGCTTCGACAAGCAAATTGTAGTCTGTGCCATAGCTCAAAAAGGTTATCCCCTGTTTTGCCCGCTGCTGTTGCTCCTCTGGTGTGCTGGCACCAAAGCCAACTGCGACGTCAGTTTGCTGGCTAATTGCTATCGCCCGCTCAACGATGGCATCGATCTCTGGAAAGGGCATCTCAAATGGATTCAGTCCGTAGGCGAGACAGAGATCAAACATGCCAAAAAAGAGCACATCAACGCCAGGGACCGCAGCGATAGCGTCCAGATTTTCGACTGCCTCGCGAGTCTCAACGATCAGGACAACCAAAATATTGTCGTTGGCCTGGTTGAAATATGTCTCATAATCATGAGTGTAATTGGAGGCACGCAAGGCGCCAAAGCTGCGCGTACCCTGGGATGGATAGCGGGTGGCTCGCACAATGGTTTGGGCCTCTGCAGCCGTCTTTACCATAGGCACAACGATCCCCATCCCGCCAATATCCAAGGCCCGCTGGATAAAGACCTGATCTGACGATGGCACACGCACAAGAGGAATGGTCTCTGTGCCGTTCATGGCCATCAACATATGCTCAACTTGGGCCACATCCAAGGCATTGTGTTCAGTCTCGATCACCAACCAGTCAAAACCAGCGTGGGCCAGCAGTTCGGCAACGTTTGGACTACCGAGCCCCATGAATGTGCCGATAGTCGGCTTACCATCACGTACTTTTTGTCGAACGGTATTTATTCTCATAATCTACCCAACTTTTCAGTCCATGTCTACTCGATACAGTGGCTCCAACCCAGCCGCAATCCGCTCTACATTATCGGCGGCACAGCGGGCGCGTTTACGCGAGGTGCCATCGGTGACGCCTGCAATGTGGGGCGTGGCAATGACATTGGGCAGGCTAAAGAGGGGCGAGCTCAAGTCCGGCGGCTCTTGTCCAAAGGCATCAAGACCGGCACCACCCAATTGGCCGTTGACAAGTGCTGTAGCTAAGGCTTCCTCGTCTATCAAGGCACCGCGCGCCACATTGATGATGAACGCCGCCGGTTTCATCATCGCAAGACGACGGGTATCGATGATGTGGTGCGTTTCGGCATTGAGATGGAGATGCACGGAGAGGATATCGGACTCGGCTACCACTTTGTCCAGCGTATCAGGTTTCCCCACAAAGGCGAGACCAAACTCATCCTGCTCATCTTTGTCTACCTCGCGAATGTCGATGGCCGATATCTCCAACCCAAATGGCTTTGCCCGCCGCGCCAACTCTATACCGCTGGCCCCAAAGCCCACAATGCCCAACTTCAGCCCAACCATTTCCAATCCCATTGGCTCATAAAGGCGACCAGCATCCAATTCGGCGCGGGCCACGGGATAGCGCCGCGTGAGCATCAGTATGAACATCATTGCGCATTCGGCCAGGGCCACCGCGCTAAAGGTACCAGGACAGTTGGCAACAGGCATGCCCGTGGTCTTCCAGTAATCCAAATCAAAGTGGTCGATGCCCGTTCCCAGAATCTGCCACAGACGGGCAGCAGTGGCGGCATCGACCATCTCTCTGGTACCGGCCGAACCACCATGATCGATCACCACATCAATGCCGTCGAACTGAGGCGCAATCGGCTGATTGTAGTCCAAAACGCGCACGGTATGGCGATTGTCAATGGCCGCCAGCACATCCTCTCCCCACGGTTTGAACATAGAAGCTTTGATGGGGTGAGGCAAGAAGAGAATATTCAATTGATTTTTCATACTGCTCCCGTCACCCGCAACAGCGTCTCTTGCACCAAAAGCTCATGCGCCAAAGATCTATCGGGCGCTTGCTGGCCTGAAATAGCAGCTCGAAAAGCCGCTAACTCCAGCTCATACAACTGCTGGCGGGTCTGCACTTCGATCGGCACCATCTGTTCACCAGCTTGAAAACCGCCTGCCGCCTCCGCCAAGCAGAGCCGAATTTCGGTAGCCGGCTCTAGCGGCTCCATAATGGCACTGCCGCGGGTGCCGTAGACCTCAATACGGCGGGCTGGCGGACGCGTCTCCATAGCGGAGGTGTCCACATAGGCCATGGCGCTGTCGAACTCGAAGACACCCAGCGTGTTATCCGCAAATTCCGGGAGATGGCTACTGGCATCGTTGCGCATGAACGAAGTCACGGTGTGGGGACGACCAAGCAGCCACACGATCTGATCCAACACGTGGCACCCTAGTTCAAAGAAAATTCCACCTTTGTGGCGAGCCAAGCGCGTGCGATTTTCTGGGGCAATGGCCGTGCCGATACGGATGCGAATGCCAAAGAGATCGCCCAGCAGCCCAGACTTGGCCCAATCGCCAATCTGTCGGAACCCAGCATGGTAGCGAAACATATAGCCCATCTGTATAAGAGTTCCCTGAGCTTCGGCCTTGGCAATAATACGCTGCCACTGGGGCCAGTCATCGCCTGCCGGCTTGTCGTACCAAACATGCTTGCCAGCATTGACGCAGGCTTCTGTCTGATCTAGCCCTTCATGTGGTCGGCCTTCGGAGACGACGGCGATAATGGTTGGGTCGTTCAGCATCTCCTCTGCCGTTTCAAACCAGTGTGCGCCCTTGTACGGCGTGTCTGCCATCTCCATTTCGTGGCGACGTTCGGCATCTGGCTCGAAGACGCCAGCAATCTCCACATTGGGATTCTGCAGCATTGCTTTGAACTTGCCCGCGGCGTGGGCGTGTTTGGTCCCATATTGGGCCATGCGGATTGTGGTCATAGAGTTCCCCCTTATTGATGTTTCTCTCATCTTGTCATCTTGTCATCTTTTTCATCCTCCTTATCCGTCCATCTTCCACTCACTCTCTCGAACTTCCTGCGGCTGTCCGGAATGAATTGATGCGATGATTTTCTCGATGATAAGCGTGGACAAGATGCCTGTCTGCGCGGGTACATATGGTTCTGTATCGTTGCGGATAGCGTCAACGAGCAGGGGCAACCGATCAATGGGTGGTGGGGTCAGCGTCTCGGAGTTCAGTTCGCCGGTTGCGGAATCGGGTCCTGTAAAGGTAACTTTGCTAAAATGTTCGTGGAGAACCGCGGTCTGGCTACCGTCAAAAAATTGAAAGAACCATTTGGAGAGAAGCGTATTGCTGCCCGCGTCACTCATTAAGAGCGTTGCCACCGAATCATTGGCAAAACGGATGGTTGCTGCAGCCGTATCTATCACATGCTGCGCCAGTTCGCCCGGATGAGTGACCTGCCCTCCGGTAGCGAAGACCTCTACAGGGGATGAGTTGTGCATCCAGCATAGCAGATCGACCATATGAATGCCCACATCGTAGAGCATACCGCCACCGATATGGGGATCCCACCGCCAACGGGTGATATCATCCGGTTTCATCATACATTGGACATGGCTCACTTTCGGCGGCTGCAGCCTATCCTTTATGACGCGGGCGGCACCAGAAAAGCGGATCGAAAAATTGAGCATCAGCTTGGTACCCGCAGCTTCCATGGCATCAACAATGCGATGGCAATCTGCTGTGGTCATGGCCATAGGCTTTTCCAGATAGAGGTGCTTCTTGGCATTGAGGGCCGCAAGCGCTAGATCGGCGTGGGTGGCGTTGGTAGTCGCAATGGTGACGATGTCGACATCGGGGTCCGAGAAGACCCTGGCCGGGTCTGTGGTATGGTAGCCACCTTGATATTCTTCACAAAAGCGGCTGGCCGCATCGGCGTTGACGTCGCAAAAGGCACGAACCTCAACATCTGGCGTGGAGATTGCCCACTGGGCATGACGGCTGCCAATACTGCCACAGCCGATCAGTGCCCAACGCAGTGGGCGAATGGTTGAATCACTCATCAGCGGTTCCTCCTTTGTGGAATTCGTTCATCTGGATTTGAGCTTATAAACTATAGCAGAACCATTCAATCCGCGCAATCGCTCTGAGCAAGCCTCCTTACATTTTCGCGTGGGCTTATGTCAGACTCCAAGGATCTACCACTGCCAATCAGTAATTTCTCAGGCTGAAATAGATGAGAAATCTCAAGAGATCCCAAGAACCCAGTATGAGCCAGAATCAATGACGGCTGGGTACGCATAATCGACGATTTTGTGTTTGCGCGCAAACTAAACTGCACCCGTGTAGAGGGGGGATTTGGAGTACCCAACCTCCTATCTGGCAATAAACGGCAAATAAAGCTCCGTATCAAAAGATTGAGCAAGGTCATAACTATCAAACTCTTCATCTTCGGTCACTAGATCGTCATCGAGAACCTCGAATTGTTCTGGTTCTTGCTCTTCGAGCTCATTTTCCAGTTCGCTAATGCTTCTTGCAGCGAAGACAGCAGGAACGCTCTCACCAAAACTAACACCATCAAGTGGGTATCCGAACCCGACGGTGTCGCCATCAAAGAAGGCGAAAAAGAAGCAACTTGTCGGTTCGTTTAATGTACAGCCAAAGACGTCATCCGCATCACCCGACATGCTGTTCTGGCTCGATGCTTGGAAATTGCCTTTGGTATTCAAATAGAGAGCATCAGCCTCATCGACGGTGGCCGCATTGATATCTTCGCTCCCCTGGCTCAAGCTCATTTCAGACCCATCGAATGCTAGGCTCCACACGCCTGCTGTCGCTTCCCCGGTGCTTGTTGGTTGGAAGGAGAGTAGATCTTCGTCCCGTGCTTGTATCCCAGGTACGTTCGCTCTACCATAGGTACTGATCAGCAACGATCCGTCTGCCTGGTAGGCGATGGCATCAATATCCTCGCTACCTGTCGTCAACCCTACATCGGAACCGTCAAAAAAGAGTTCAAAGGTCCCACTTGTGGTGCTTCGCAGCGTGGTCGGGACGAACCTGACGATGTCCGAATCATCCACAAGACCCAGCGAGGGGAAGCGTATAGGTCGGTTAAAGCTCATGAGAATGGTGCCGTCGTCGAGCAGATCAAAGGCGTCCAGATCGGCATTGCCTACACCCACATCAGTACCGTCGAAGATGATCTCCCACTGTTGGGTCAGCGTGTTGTAGAGCAGGATATCCTCATCACGGAAGTTGATTGCGTTGATACGACCGCTGCGGCTACTGCTGACGTAAATCAGTTGCGCGACTGGTGTTTGTGTATCTGTTGGCTCTGATGTTGTGGTTGGCGTGACTGTCGCTACAGGCACCACCGTTGATGTGCTAGTTGGCGTTGGTGTGGCAGTCGATGTCTCGGCTGGCAGAGTCTCGATTGGTTCTACCGTGTTGGTTGGCGTGCTGGTTGGCGTGCTGGTAGCGATAGCTGCCGGTGTAGGCGTGGCTGTTGACGTGCTGGTCGGTGTTGGCGTATGGGTTGATGTTGACGTCGGCTCTAACGTGCTGGTTGATGTGCTAGTTGCAGTAGACGTTGATGGCACCGGCGTTTCAGTCGGCGTGGCTGTTTCCGTAGGTGTCGCTGTTTCTGTTGGTGTGGCCGTCGCTGGCTCCATCATGGTAAGGGTAACCGTTGCTGGTTCCGAAAGCTCATAGCCGTCGCTTACCCGATAGGTGAAGGAGTCCACACCCGTGTAGCCACTTCTCGGCTGGTAGTGGAACGCACCATCCACGATGCGCTCCCCATTGCTGATGGGGAAGAGCGTTCCGTTGGTTGGCAGCTCTTCGAGGATAGCACTTAAGGCATCCCTATTTCCGTCAGAATCATTGGCAAGAATACCCGGCGCGTCAATGATGATTTGTGTGTCTTGGGTGGTCGTATAGGCGTCGTCCGATGCAATGGGCGTTTCGTTGGCAACCACGTAAATGGTGATCCCCGCCTGCCACGAATCGCTCCACGGATCGCTGGCATAGTAGGAAAAGCCTTGATTGCCGGTAAAGTCACTGGGCGGCACATAGACGAACGAACCATCGCTCGCCAGTGTAAACCAGCCATCCAGATCACCATGATTGGACGTTGCCGTCAGCGGATCGCCATCACCGTCGGTATCGTTGATCAGGACGCCGGGCGCGGGTACCGTTAGGGTAATGCCCATTCGGGTCGTGTAGACATCGCTGGCCGCGACGGGAACGTTGTTAGGGATCACGTTGATAGTCACAGTGGCTGGAGCCGAGAAGAGATCCTGGTCGTAGGCTTTGTAGGTGAAGCTGACCGTACCCACAAAGCTACTAGACGGTTTATAATAAATAGAACCATCCAGCCCTAAATCAAAACTCCCACCGCGAGGATAGCTCTCAACCAGGACGATCAGCGACTGCCGCTCTGCATCTGTGTCGTTGGCCAGCACGCCAGGCGCATCAGCGTTGAGCGTGCCGCCTTGGGCCATGGTATAGGTATCGCTAACGGCAATCGGCGCGGTATTGGTGGTGACGGTGATCACAACCGTGGCTGGCTCGGATTGCCCAATGCCATCGCTGGCGCGGTAGGTGAACTGATCGACGCCTCTGTAATTGTTGTTGGGCAGATATTCAAACCCGCCGTCAGCGTCGAGCGTTAGGGTGCCGTTGGTCGGCTCGGTTTCCACAGTGGCGGTCAGGGAATCCTCATCCTTATCCGAATCGTTGGCGAGAAGACCAGGGGCGTCGATGGTGAGGCGCGTATCTTCAATGATGATATAGTCATCATCCACTGCCACCGGAAGATTGTTTGTTAGATTGATGGTTACGGTGACCGGTTCTGAGTATGCCCCATCGCTGGCCTGGTAGGTAAAGGTAACGCTCTCCACATAGTCGCTGGGCGGTTGATAGGAGAAGGAGCCATCTGCATTGAGGGTGAGCGTTCCGCTGATTGGGTACGTCTCAATGACCGCGGAGAGCGCGTCATTATCGAAATCCACATCATTGGCGAGTACGCCCGGCGCAGTCACGCTGAGTAAGCTTCCGCGGGCGGTGGTGTAGGTATCCGCAGCGGCTACGGGCGGCAGGTTGGCCCAGATGAGGGTGATGTCAACAAGCTGACTGTCGGTCAACACGCCATCCGAGACGATGACGGTGGTGGTATAAAGACCCGCGTCCAGCCCGATATCAGGCGGCCACGTAAAGAGGCTGGTCGTCGGGTCGGTCGTCGGATCGATAGTGGCCCCGACTAGTCCTCCATCCGATCCGTCACCTAGGCTAAAGGTCAGCTCATCGCCATTCACGTCGCTGGCGGTGGCGGTAAAGGTGAGCGTTTCACCGCGGGTCACGCTCTGGGTCGCAATCGGTTCGAGAATCGGCGCGCCACGCAAAGAGACGCTGTACGTGTCACAGTTCCCGACCAGATCACAAGCCGTGATGGACGGGTCGGGACTGTTGGGTGATGAAGAGATAGACGCCGTTCCATTAGCAGAAAGCGTTGCCAGCTTCTGGGCATCGGTAAAGACGCTGGTAAACCACGCCGCGTCCTGATAGCCGACCGTCGGCGTGATCGTCAACGGGCAGGACCACTCTGGATCGGTTAGGTTGAAGTCTTGCGCACTACAGACAAAGAAGACATTTTCTGGGTTATCCAGATCGATCTCAAAGTTGAGTTCAAGACGGGGTGCCAACGTGTCGATGAGGCCGCTCCAGGCGTTGGGAATGAAGCGGCTGTTGCCCAAGTTGTCGGTCGCCTTGAGATCAACTTGGTAGAGGTTTTCTACATCGGTGCCCAGGTCATGCTGCCAAGTCGCAAAGCCGTCACCCAAAGCGGATAGCGTGACGGGCAGCCAGGTGCCCTCGTCTGCGCCCAGTTCGCCATCTTCTAGCGTGCGCAGACGGAGTTGAAGGCTGGCGATCTCCCCATCCAGCGGATTAGCCATGTCGTAAAGGGCATCGGCGGGCAGCGCGCTCTCGTAGATCAGCACCTCGTCCAGCGCCCCGTTGAGATAGCCGCCAAAGTCAGGTGTACCGCCCCCCATAATGACGATTCCGCTGTAGCCCGCGGGCGTTGCGTCCACCTTCTGCGCCCGTAGCTGCCCATTGACGTAAAGGGCCAGCGTGTTGCCATCGAAGGTGACCGCGGCGTGGGTCCACGTGTTGGCTGCAACTGATGTTGAATCAAGCAGGGTGCCATCGAGCATGGTCCCGACCTTGCCAGATTCGTCCACGTAGAGCCAGAAGAGATTGGAGACGTTGCCAAATTGGCGGCGAACCAAGTTCTGAAGTTGGCCCACCGTCTCCACCTTGAACCAGAGAGCAAGCGTAAATTCATCCTGAGATGGGTCAATCGGTGACGTTAGCGCCAGCGTATCATCTTGACCGTCGAAGGTAAGCCCTGCGCCGTAGCGCCCCCCCTCACCTGCTGTTGGACAGAGGTAAGCAGGCGAGCAGGTCACTGCTGTCTTGGCGAGAGACGCATCGTCAAAGCTGGTTGCCCCTGCCTCATCCTCAAAGTGGAGATGGAGCAGCCGATTGGTCAGCGGATAAACGAGATCGCTGGCCGTGCCGGTCAGAATCGGGCCGCTCTCCGCGTTAAGGCTCGCAGGCGATGTGACGTCGGCAATGGCTCCGTAGCTGTCCAATTCCAGCGGGTAGATGAGGGTGGCCCGGTTGCCTACGCCGTCCTCTGCCGAAACGTGGATGTTGTATTCACCATAAGGAGGCAGCAGCAACGGGTACTCGACAAACCAGACAGTCTCATCAAGCGAAGCCGTGTGGATGCCGTTCACCGATTGGCCTTGGGCATCTCGCAGATCAATGCGGACACTTTCCACCGCCACACCGCTTACTGTGTCGGAGGCAGAGCCAATGATAGCCAAAATATCATCGCCCTGGCTATCGTCACTCTGATTATCACCCGTGTAAGTGGCCGATGAAACGCTGAGAGCAGGCGCGGTATTGTCTACCATCACCGGCTGGTCGAGCGCATAGCCGATGTTGCCTACGGCATCGGTAGCTTCAATGTCAAAGAGGTAGGTTCCGGCCACCGTTGGGCTGAACTGAACAAGCCAAACACCACCATCTGCGGTGGCTGTTGGGGTGGTGACGCCGCCGCTGGGATCCTCGATGGTGATCGTGACGCTCTTGACATAGGAGGTCGCATCGATGGTGCTGATGCTGATGAGGCGATCCTCTAGCGGAAGCGGCGCGTTGACGTCAAGCGAAACCGTGGGCGTCTCGGCATCAATTTGAACGAGGAATTCGCTGGTCACATCATACCAAGCGTTTTGGTAATCGTAGATATCCCTTACTTCACTAGCCGTTAGGGCCACACCGTGCAGGGTGACCTCATCCAGCTCTGCATCCAGTGGTGACCAGCTATTGTTGTTGTTAAAGCCGCCCACGTAGACACTCTGCAGTGCGTACTGGCAGGGTGTGCTGGCAGCGAGTGTATTGGCATCCAGAACGCCGTTGATATAGATGCGCATGGTTGCGCCATCGTAGGTTGCCATGATGTGGTTCCACTGGTCCGGGGTGACAGTGGCGGCACTATCCAGCGTTTGAGATGTGGTGCAGTCGCTGGCATTCATGCTTAAGCGCACCGTGTTGTCGGGGTTAAGCAGCAGGCTGTAATTGACCCAGCTATCACCCGATGGACCGCGTTTGCCAATCAGATGCTGAAGGGTCGGCTGGCGATTGCGTGGTTTGACCCACAGACCGACCGTATATTCAGCGACTGTAAATGCATCATCACCTAGGAAGATACGCTGGTAATTGCTCCCGTCATCCGTAAAAATGGCTGCCTCGCGCATCTGCCCCTTGCTGCCCGGTTCCGGACAGCCGCCATTGGATTGGCAAGTTGCGATGTTGCTGCCACCGTCACTAACAGTGCCTTCATAGGTCAGCCCAACCAGCCCAGGCGCGTAATTTCGTAGCGTCATGTACTGGTCTTCATCTAAGTGCAGGCTGAAGAGCGGCACTTCCTGCATGACACGCTGAATCTCATCTGTAGTAAGCGCCTGCTTAACGATGACCAGATGGTCGAGCAGGCCATCGAAATAGTTGCCGCCTCGTGCTGATCCAACGCGTAGAGCACTGGTCCCACCAAAGGCTTGGCGGGTGGCTGCACTGGTGATCGAATGTTCGCCATCGATAAAAATGCTCTGCTGCCGTGTGTCGGCATTGTAACGAAAGGCGATATGATACCACGTGCCTGTGGTTAACGTTGTCGGGCTGGTCGTGGTGCTGCCGGTCCCACCAAAGGCTACACGAGGGGCACCGTTTCTTAGGCTTAACATGAGGCTGGCAAGATCGCCGTTGTCATCCGTCCCGAGAATGGCGCGGTCGCCAGCCAAATCATCGGCCTTGACCCACGCCATGACGGTGAAGCTGTTGCCGGTCAGCCCAACGCTGCTGGCGTTAGCGAGGGTGAGGCGGTCGTCAACGCCATCGAAGCGGGCCGCCTGATTGCCGCGCCCAGGGATGCCGCTGTCGGGGCAGGTGGTGCCGGTACAGGTGGCATCAAAATTGTTGAGGGTGGCGTCGGCAAAGATGTCTTGACCGGGCGGCTCGTCGAAGCGCAGTTCCACGCTACGAATCGAGCTTTCGTAGAGGGTGGCGGCTTCTTCGGCAGTGAGCGCTTCCCGATAGAGGCGAATTTCGTCGAGCTGGCCTTGGAAGCCGGTGGAGTAGAGATCGTAGTTGACGGTGAGGTCATATTTGCTGGAATGGGTAAAGCCGACGCTCTGCGAACCAGGTGCATCGTATTCATGACAGATGCCCAAGTTCGAATTGCAGGAATTCGGGACCGAGCCAGGATTCGCCACCGTGAAGACGGCATTGCCGTTTAGGCAGCCAGCAGGCACACCATTATTGGGTTTATCTCGGTCACAGTAGGCAAAGTCGAGGGAGCGGCCCCCAGATTGGTGAAGCATCCAACCGCTCATGTTGACGGTGGTCTCTCTCTCGATCACGTCCGCAGCAGAATTCCAAATCACCTGTATCTGATCGCTGTTGTCGTAATCATAGCCGTTGTCATAAGTGTTGGTGCTGGCGTTGTCATCGCCTAGCAATGCCCAAATGAATCCTTCTGCGTTTTGGGTGCCAGAGATGTCGCTAAGCGAGCGGAAGCGGATCGCGTTGCTGCTGCCGTAGCCAATGTAGAAGGAGCCGCGCGGGTAGAGCGATTGCCCAGCACACTCGGAGCCGCTGAAGGTTTGAGCAAGCGCGCCATTGATATAAAGGGCAAACGCGCTGCCATTAAAGGCCACCGTCACGTGCTGCCACTCGCCGTAGGTCAACGCGTTGCTGGTGGAAGCAGCCTCGCAGTAGCCCTGCCCATCGGCGTGACCAAAGCGCAACATCACATTCTGCCCTTTGATGTAGAGGGAGGGATAGGCCCTCTCGAAACCCGATGGCACGTACGAAAACGAACCATTCTGGAAGACGTAGCTGCCCGAGTCGTAGCCCAGCACCATCTGCCCAAAGGTGTCGAGATGGTCCGAGTTGGGCGTTTGGCTGGCGTTGGGCTTCATCCAAGTAGAAATCGTAAAGTTATTGTTGTTGTCGCCCAGGTGGAGCAGACTTTCAATGCCGCTGTCGTCCAGCAGCGGCCCGTTTACATCCAGCCCCTTTGTGCCGTCAAACGACATGGCTGCGCCTGCAACCCCGTTATTCACCTCGTCAGCACAGGCAAAGTCTTGGGTAGAACTATCGCTACAGAAGACGACCCCTTGCCCAAAGGATGATTCGTCCAGCGTGCGGAGGGAGCCATCCGTCGCGCCGCTGACATTGGATAGATAGAGGACAGGCTGACGCACAAAGTCGGCAATCTCGATCGCGCTCAGTGCTTTGGGATAGAGTTCAATCTCGTCCACTGCGCCAGAGAACCCACTGCCAGCGAACCCGCTGCCGATGGTCCAGTTGCTGCTATTGGTGCAGGTCGAGCCAGCCTCAACCGAGCCAACTTCGTCGCCATTGAGATAGAGACGCAGGGATTCGCCGTCGTAGGTGGCGGTTGCCAGATACCAAACGTTGCTTCTGCTGAGGGAGCCGCCGTTGATAGAAACCGACGTTGCACAGTCATCCAAATGCATGGTTGCAGCCAGCGCGTTTTGGCCGTTGATGCCTAGTTGGAATCCGGTGCTGCCTTTGCTGATGAGGCTCTTCTGCCCGGTACTGTTGGGGCGAATCCAGAGGTTAACGGTGAACTGATTCAGGTTAAACTCATCATCGTGTGGAACCGTCAACAGTTCGTTGCCGTCGAAGGTGGCGTATCCCTCCTTGGGAGATGGGCAAGCCCCGCCGCTGCACGTTGCGTTGTGAGGCCCGCCGCTGGTCTGCGCGTCATCGGCAAAGGTGGATCCGCCTGTCTCGTTGAGATGGAGCCAAAGCACCCGCCCCGTCCCTTCATCCTTGATGACGGCCCCGGCGCGCAGGGTGAGGCTGGTAGCCGTAGATGCCGTCACCGCGGGTGCGTCCACCGCGCCGGTCATGGTGACCGATTCTTGGGAGGAGAGCGTCTCGATAACCTCGGTCGTCTGCACAGTATCCACCGGGAATTCAGCCTGAAGCAGACCGTTGAGGATACGGTTATCCAGCTCATTCTTGATGGTGGCTGTGTAGCCAACGGCGGCGCTGGGGGCCACCAGATCGTCAGAAAGCGCGGCGTCCAAACTCAGGATGTTGACCGTCTCTTTGACCGCCGGATGGTAGCCGTAGATGCGCTCGCGTACGTCGCTGATGAAGTCGGCATCCCCATCCACCTCCAGCGGATCGGCGCTAACGTGGGTGAGGAGTGGGTTACCGCTGCCGTCTCGGTCGTAGACGATCTCCCAACCGCCGCTCCAGCGCACATCGTTTGAGGAATGGGTACTCTGTTTATAAGGGTAGACAGCAACCGGGTGGAAGAACTCTTCGCCATCCAGCAGGCCATCGGCGTCGCTATCGGCCAAGTGGGGGTTGGTCTGGTAGACCAGTTCCCAGTAATCGCCCAGGCCGTCATTGTCGCCGTCCGCGTTGAGCAGATCCATGCTGTTCTCATACTCCCAGCGGTCAGAGAGGCCATCGAAATCGGAATCGGGTAGGTTATCGTTGGGATCGGCACCGCCCATTGCTTCGCTCACCAGCCCATCGCCGTCGGCATCCCAAAGCACGGGGAAGTCGTTGCCACTCCAGGCCATGCGGTAGCCGTTGCGATTGTCGTCCACAGCCAGCGTGATAAAGTCGCCAAAGGTGGCGGGGAAAACATCGAAGAGAAATTGGTCTGTAAAGTCGAAATGAACGGCATCGCGGAAGACGCGCTGACGACAGTGCTGCGCGCCAAAGCCCCAACACTCCATGGCCGGAATCTTGAAGGATTCAGTAAGATAGATATCAACCGGTGGTCGGTTCACGCCCACCTGGCTGAAGGTAAAAGTGTAGTCGGTCTGGAAGCGCTTTTGCAGATTCTGCCACTCGTTGACCTGTTCGCCCAGCACGAGGCCATCGTAGTGGGTCGTTTGGGTGGGCTGAAGCGTATAGTCAAAGGCCGCACGTTTCAGATTATCCACCGTGAAGAATTGGCCCGTCGCGTCGGCCAAGCCGCTGCCAATGCCTTGGGGCTTGGCCATCTTAAGGGTATTGGTGATGAATGTGCCGAGCGTGACTTGGTTGCCCACCTGCACACCGTTCTGGTTGGCGGTTGGGCCGCGGCTGAAACTTGGGGGCATGAAGGCAAATTGCAGCCGATTCTTGCCCTCCAAATCAGCGATGAGCGCATAATCATAGAGCAGGTAGACGAGAATCTGGGAGGCGATGCCGTTTAAGCCACCGCAGACCCAGGTGTTGACGTTATCCGATTCTCGTTCACCGTTGTATTTGCAGATCAGCCCGATCAGCGTGTCGATCAGCCCGATGATCGACAGGATAATGGCCCCAACAATGGTAGCGGCAATGACCGCGGTGATGACGGCCAGAATGAGCTGGGCGGTGAAGAGGGCGACCTGGGCGTTGTAGGCTGCGCTGCCCGGTTCGATATCTTTGATGGATAGAACAAAAAGCGCGGTTGCAATGCCCACAGAGATGGTGAAGCCAACGGCCGCGGACATGCGGTTGGTGTTCTGTAATTTGGTGACGGTTGTGAGTACGGTGGCCGCGTTTGATGCGGTTTGGGCAAAGCTGTTGTAGACGCTAATGGCAATTCGAACGGCATCGAACGCGCTGATGGCTGCCGAGGCGAAATCAACGGCACTCATCACTTTATTGAGTACATGGCTATCCGTACCGCTGAAAAAGGCATAGGCACCAAGTGCCGCAGTGGTGATGCCTAGAGAGGTAGAGATTTTGGTGACATAAGAACGGCCTTGATAAAATTTGGCCGCGCCGTCAACCGTATAGAAAATCTTGATCGCCTTTTTGATGGCACTTCCGGCAGCCTTTCCTCCGGTTTGGAGGACAGAACCGAGTTCGGCCTCGTCATTGGTCGCAGCAAGATAGGCCACTGCCGCCAGCACCTCGTCAACCTCGTCGAGTAGCCGCTCTTCTATGCGCTCAAAGTACGTCTGCATCATACCCGCGGTGACGGCGACGTAGAGCAGCCACGATTCATCCAGCGTACCGTCACCATCAAAATCTCTGGCGTAGTGGGCATCGTTGACAAGCCCATCATTGAGAAAGGCACTGTTGCCCGCGTTGGCACCACCATCTTCCACAAGACTGCTGCTGCCAATGTAGAGGGCCAGATAGTAGTTACGCGCAATCTCAATGGCCCCGATACGCGCGGTAGTCATGTCGGCAGTCGTCTCTGGTGCGGTGACGTTGAACCAGGAGAGCATCTCGATGATGTCGTTGTCGGTGACATCTGTCTCCAAATTACTTTCCAATTTATCGAGGGTATCCCCAATGTCGGCTGCGCGCCAGCCCACGCCGTCAAACGTGTAGGGCGTCCAGTGGAGAGAGGCATAGGTCTGCACATTCTGCTCGGAGAGGGATAGGTTGATCGTTAGCCCATCACCGCCATTCTGCACGTCGCCGCTTTCCAGGTGACCGAGGCCAACCGTACGGAACGCCTCTTCGCGGGCAAAGAGCAACGTGGCATCATCGTTGACCGCGGCTGCGGGATAGGTGCTGGCCAACAGATTAGGAACGGTGGTGCTGACCAACGCATCCATGCCAGAGACCGTGTCGGAGTAGATGCCGGATGCGACGGCAATGTTGCTCACATCCACATCCCAATCAGCGTCATTTCCCGCACCGCTCCCTGCACCGAAACGGGAGACGATCTCGGCCACGTCGAAGCGGTTATCACCCGTGTTGTCGTTATTCGTGTCGAGTAGCTTGCCCTCGACAAAGGTGTTCGTCAGGCTGTTGCCCAGATGCCACAGATCATCGGCGTAGGGCTGGGAGAGCGCGTCGTGTTGACCGAGGACCGCCATCTCAAAGCCGTGGGCTTCCTGCACCGTCATGCCGGTCACGTAGAACTCTTCATAGTAGGCATGAATCACAGATACACTGGTGACCCAGTTGTTGCCACCGGTGGTGCTATCAGTGGCGCACCAAGTATCAAAATCATCGTCGCTGCCCATGTTGGAGGTGTCGCAGGCGTCGGTCAAAGCCTGCACCTGCCAGACGAGCTTGGCCGTATGGACGTCGCCAAAGGTGCCACTCTCTGGCCGATAGAGCATCTGCGTCCCCCAAGCCACCGGCGCGCCGCCATGCTCATCCTCAATGACGGTCAGGGGTAGGTAGGCGTAGAGATCGCCTGATGTTTCATCTTGATTCACCGCAATGCCGTAGGCGTCGAGGGCATCGGTATCGAGCCACTCGCTCAGCGCCGCGGTCGCCATGTTGCCGCTAAAGGTGCTGAGGACGGGCAAACCGCCACTTGGATTGCTCGTGTTGTCGGCAGGTGCGGGAATCGTTAGCTCCAAAGTAGGGACGAGCAGCATGTCACCCTGGCCCATGTCACTGCCGCTATAGCCCATGTCGCTAAAGGTGTTGTTGTTAACGCGCACGACTTGACCGGTGCTGTCGTCATCGGGCCAGTCCACCACGTTGTTGGTCTGGTAGAGATCTTCGTAGCGGGTGGGGCGCACCTCAAAGGTAACGGCCACAGGGCGAGCAGAGGTGTTATCATAACCGTCCAGCGAAAAGTCGAATTGGGATTGGGCCACGGTGGTTAGGTCGCCGATGTAGTTGGGGGCGCTGTCCTGCCGATCTGGCACACCGTCGCCGTCGTTATCGTGATCAAAGACATCGGCCACGCCGTCGCTGTCGCTGTCCACACAAGTGCTGCCGAAAGGCACGGTCAGACTGTCGGTTGCTGGGTCCACATCCACCAACTCAAGACACTCCTGTCCATCGGTCAGACCGTCGCCGTTGCTATCGGCATTGAGTGGATCGAGATACCATTGCCCAAGGGATCCCCCAGCCGATCCGGTGTAGCCTTTTACCTCGGCGTGATCGCTGATGAGATCGTTGTCACTATCGAGATCGTCTGGGTCTGTGCCGAGCTTGTTGACCTCAGTGGCGTCACTGAGGCCGTCGCAATCGGTGTCGGGTTGGTTGTTGATGGTGCAGGGGGCGAGTTGCGAGTTGCGGGTGGCGGGTTGCGTAGTGTGTAATTCGTGATTCGTAGTGCGTGGTGCGTTTTCTCTCAGAGCGAAATCTCGAGACACATGGGGAGCCAACTGGTTGCTGGCTATGCTCACTCTTTCCTGTGTTGAGTTGTCCAGCACCGCGTTAGTTACGGCTAGCGGATTGGCGCGGGGGTTGAAGGTGCTGTTCTGTAGTTCAGCGGCTAGTTCTTGTTCGGACTGTTGGGTACGCTCTTCTTCGTTTTGTTGTTCTTGTTGCAGAGCTTGGCGGTCGTAAAAGGCGCTGACTTGTTGGGTATGGATGAGTGGTCCGGCGATCATAGCGAAAATGACGCTGATGGCCAGTCCAGTATAAACGCGGCGGGATCGGCGGTGGATGATGCAGATCGCGACGAGTCCAATGGTTGACAGGCAGAGCAGCAGGGACAAGCCGGTTGTTTCGATAGCTGTCGGTGTCAACTGGATTAAGGCCGTTGGGCCATAAAGCAAACTCAAAGGCTCGTTCCAAAGTTGATCCAAGCGTTCCGCAACCGTACGACTGCCCTGATCCCACTCTGAGAAGGTCGTGGTGACGGTTGCTTCCAGCCATTCGGTGGCTTCTGCCTGAGGAGGGAACTCCAGATGGATGATCTGGCGAATGGGGAGTCCGTCGCCGTTAAGCCACAGTTCGCCGCTGCCGACCATGTCGATATATTCGCGTGCCATCTCTACATGGAGACCGGCGGGCAGTTCCCCGCGGCGGCGGAGTTGCTCCTGTAGTTGGTCGCGCATGTGGCGGGCAAAGGTCAGCCCATCAATTTCAAAGGCGTAACGCTGGATTTCAGCCCGGTGGTCGTCGGGGAGTAACTGGTCAAAGAGCAGATCCTTGGTCGATTCCTCAATGAGGCGCACTTCTTTGGCAGCGGAGACAAAGCCGAGCGGATCGCCAGCGGGTGCAAAGAACTCGCTCCCCACACGGCTTTCGCCTTCGAGCGCGTTCCATTCCCCGTTGGGATCGGTGCGACCGTAAGACACGCCGTCGCTCACGCGCAGTTCAAGTGGGCGTTGGTTTCCCCCGCTTGTGTTTGATGCCCTGCTGTTTAATGCCCCGCTGTTGGATAGCCCGTCGCTGGCGATCCGCGAGATCTGTAACGTCATCGATTCGCTGGGACGGTCCATCTCGCCTTTAATTCGCAAAGCCTGCGTCTGGGGCTGTCGGCCTACATTCTCTAATTTGGCTGTGGGGTGAATGGTTTGGCGGAGATCGGTCTGGTATTGATATTGGCCGATGTGGCTGGCCTGTTTCCAGGCGTTGGTTAACTCTTGGTGGGCGGTTAGGGGAATGGCACGCACAAAGATCGGCCAACCGATGAGGACAAGGAGAGATACAATGGTGAACGCGACAGTGAGGTGGCGCAAGGGAGGTTTTTGATTCATGGACTCCTCAATAACTTCGAATTGTTTGACTTCTACAACAAAAATTCCGTAAAGTTGTGTAGGTCTACCCTTTTCCATTTACAGCGAATATGTTAAGCTGATTAATAAGTATTTACCTATAGCATTTTGCAATTGTTTAATATGAACAACGTCCGCCAAATGTCTTAATTTCAACCAGAATTTGACGTTTGTGTTTCTCTGCAAGAACCTAGGAAAAATTACCCTCCCCCTCCCGCTCAATTAATTCTGATACTCTCCTTTCATTTTCACACAAAGGAAAATCCGTGCGCACACTAATTCAAGGCGGCTGGGTCGTCGGCTTCCAAAATGGGCATCACGCAATCCTACAGAATGGTGTTGTCGTCATCGAAGATGATCTCATTTTACACGTGGGGCCAAACTTCGATGGAAGCGTAGACCAGACTCTCGACGCCAGCGGCAAGCTCATCTCGCCCGGCTTTGTCAATATCCACGCCGTAGCCAATATCGACATCCAGACGCTGGCCCTAGACTGCGGCGAAGGCGGCTATGCCTCGTCCGAAAGCTACGCGGCTAGTGGCTTTGGCGAGCGTGAATTGAGCGGCGATCGGCTGGCCGCTAGCGCCCGCTTTTCGCTGGTGCAGCTACTCAAAGGCGGCTCGACCACCATTGTGGAAATTACCACCATGGCCCCATCTCGCTTCGAGGTCTCCCGCAGCGAAGTACCCTTTCTCGCTCAAGCAGCAACCGAACTAGGCGCGCGGATCTACCTCTCCCACAAATTTCGGGCGGGCAAACGCTATCTGGATAACAAGGGGATTGGTCATTACCACTGGGATGAGGACGCCGCTCATGCTGCATTGGCCTACGGCTGTGAGATGGTCAAACGCTACGAAGGAACCGAAAATGGTCGGCTGCGCACCATGCTCTTTCCCTACCAGTTTGATGCCTGTCCGCCAGATCTGCTGCGGGCTGTCAAAAATCGTGCACAAGAGCTAAACGTTCCCATCCACATGCACACGTCGCAGACGCTCTTTGAGTTTCATGACTGCCTGCGCCGCTACGGCAAGACGCCGATCCAAGTGCTCAACGACATCGGCTTTCTGGACGACGAGACGATTCTGACCCATGTCATCTACACGACCAACCACCCCCAATCCGGCTATCCGCATGGCGATAAAACTGACTTGCAGCTTCTGGCCGAGCATGGCACCCATGTAGCTCACTGTCCCGTCGTCTATGCCCGTCGGGACCGCATTCTGGGTTCCTTTGCCCGCTATCGAGAGATGGACATCAACGTGCCGCTGGGAACCGACACATTTCCCCAGGACATGATTGAAGAGATGCGCTGGGCCGCGCTGGGCTGCAAATGGATTGCTCGGGACGCCAACCGCGGCACGGCACGGGATGTCTTTAACGCTGCGACCATTGACGGGGCCAAAGCATTGGGGCGAGACGACATCGGTCGGCTTGCGCCAGGGGCCAAAGCCGATCTCATCATTGTCGATTTTACCCGTCAGCACATCGGTCCGGTGGCTGATCCCATCAAAACCCTAGTCCATGCGGCCAGCGGCACGGATGTTGAAACCGTTTTTATCGATGGCAAGATGGTGGTTGAGAACGGAGCAGTTCCCGGCGTGGACGAGAAACTGTTGATTGCACAGGCAACCGAGGCCCATCTCTGGCAGCGAGATCAGTTTGTGGCTCATCACCCACTGGGCAAGTCACAGGACGAACTATTTCCAACCGCCTATGTCGCAATATCCAATTAACCGCAGCACACCCATTCACCATTTACCATTCACCGTTCACAATTCACAATTCATCAGGAGAACACTATGGAATACCGTCAATTAGGCCCCGCTGGCGTGCGGGTCTCCGTCATCGGGCTTGGCACCAACCGCTTTGGTGGGCCGCTCTCTCAGGAACAGGTCAACAATGTGATTGACTACTCGCAGGACTTTGGCATCAACTTGATTGATTCATCCAACAGCTACCAGAAAGGGAAATCCGAGGAGACGCTGGGCGTGGCCTTAAAGGGACGTTGGGATAAGTTTGTGCTGGCCAGCAAATTCTACTTTCCAGCCGGTGAAGGCACCAACGACCGCGGCACGTCTCGCTACCACCTGATGAATGCGGTCGAGGATAGCCTGACCCGTTTG
Source organism: Chloroflexota bacterium (assembly GCA_039028975.1). Taxonomy (GTDB): domain Bacteria; phylum Chloroflexota; class Anaerolineae; order Caldilineales; family Caldilineaceae; genus JAHBNG01. The sequence continues at coordinate 16,021 of JBCCHB010000157.1, read as the reverse complement.
CAAAGCGACCACATCGACCTCTACTACGTCCATCGCTGGGATCCAGCCGTACCCATTGAAGAGACCTTGCGCGGGCTGGATGATCTGATCCGCATGGGTAAGGTGCGCTACGTCGGCTGTTCGGACTTTGCCTCTTGGCAGCTAGCGCATGCCAATCTGCTGGCCGAGGTCAAGGGGTGGACGCCCTTTGTGGTCATCCAGTCTGAGTATCACATGTTGAATCGAGATGTGGAACGAGAAGTGCTGCCTTACTGTCAGGCCCACAATGTGGGATTCGTGCCTTACTTTCCGCTGGCTGGCGGCTTTTTAACCGGCAAGTACAAGCGCGGCGAACCGGCCCCTCCCGGATCCCGTGGCGAAGGGGGCAGCCATTTTGATGGTTATATGAACGACGCCGGCTACACGATTGTGGAGAAGTTAACCGCGTGGGCAGCAGAACGAGAGCGGGGCATCAACGAACTAGCCCAGGCGTGGCTCATGGCCCAGCCCATGGTCTGTTCGGTCATTACTGGCGCAACCAAATTTGAGCATGTAGAAAGCAACGCCAAGGCTGCGGACTGGCAATTGTCCGAGCAGGATTTGGCCGAAATTGGTGAAATCATCGGGGAATAAACATGGCGACCCTAGTTGAAGACGGCATAGTGGTTGCCTATCAGGACGGTCAGCATGTGCTGATTGAGAATGGCCAAGTTGTCTACGAAGGCAATCAAATCGTCTTTGTGGGCCGTAATTACGCTGGCCCCATCGACCAACGCATTGATGCCAGTGGCAAACTGGCCATCCCCGGATTGATCAATCACCACATGGCCTTTGGCATCCATATGCAGTTTACCCGGTTGGACAAGGCGCGCCCCAACTTCTTCAATTCCAGTTTGGGCTTGGGCGTTCAGCCAGAGAAAGCCTACAACACGAGCGGTCCCGAAGCCGGAGACTGGCGGAACAGCGCCCACTATGCCATGTTGACCGCGCTGCGCACGGGTACCACCACCTTTGTCATGGTTCCCAACTACGGACGCCATCCCTATCGCGGCCGGGTCGGCAGCGATCAAGAGCTGGTTGACTGCGTGGCCGAGACCGGATTGCGGGGCTACCTGGCGTTGCCCCATATGTCCGGCGGCGTGGCTGGCAAGACCGACGGCACCATCGAGTGGGTGCTGCGGGAAGAAGCCGGCTGGGAAGGGCTGGAGCAAGCGGTTGACTTTGCTCAGACCTATAACGGCGCGGCCGATGACCGCATTCGCACCTTTCTCTTCCCCTATCAGGCCGATAACTGCACGCCCGAATTGCTCAAGGCGACCAAGCAAGCTGCTGCTGAATTGGGCTGCACGCTTAAGATGCACACATCCCAATATTTGCTCGATTTTCATCAGGTCTTGCGTCGCTACGGTCGTCGGCCCATCGAGTACCTCTATGAGCAAGGGTTTCTGGGACCAGAGGTCTCTCTGGCTCACGCCATCTTTACGCCCGATCATCCCTGGACAAGCTATCCAGCTGACGATCACAGTGACACTGAGCTGCTCATCGAGAGCGGCACCACCGTGGCTCATTGCCCAGTGGTCTTTGCTCGCAGCGGTGTAGCCCTGCACTCCTTTTCACGCTATGTTAGGGCTGGCATACCCGTATCTCTCGGCACCGATACCTCTCCTCATGACATGTTCATGGAGATGCGCACCGCGGCCTTGATGAGCAAGCTGGCCGATGCTGATGCCACCTCCGGCACCGCCCGTGAAGTATTCGACGCGGCGACGTTGGACGGGGCCAAAGCACTACAGCGGGATGACATTGGTCGATTAGCGGCAGGGGCCAAAGCGGACATTGTGCTGGTCGATCTGGAGAAGATCCACATCGGGCCGGTGGCTGCCCACGATCCCGTCAAGGCGCTCGTCTATTGCGCCAACGGCAGCGACGTAGATACCGTGATTGTGGATGGTACTTTGCTGGTCCGCAACGGCACCCTTTTGGATGTTGATGCTGAGGCATTACAGTTGGAAGCAGAGCAGTTCGACCAAAAGCTGCGCGCCAGCGTGGCGCTGGCCACCTATCAGGGGCGCTCAGTCAGCGAGTTTTATGAGCCAGCCTTCCCCAGTTGGGTCGAGGCCCAACGATAAAATAGGTAAACCCGAGGAGCTAGCCTCATTTTTGAAGACAACCTTCGGAAAGGTTCAGGATGTAGAGGATTTTCTTAGTTCGTCAGAAGAGAAATAAAATACCTTGGCAAAAATCCAAGTCCTTACACATTTTGCCAAGGTGAACTGTTACAACAGGGCAATACAATGATTTCGTTCAAAAAGATCTGTTTATGTGTGCTCATGCTGGTTTGCAGTGCGTGTACGCTTTTAGCTGTAGAAGATCTGGATGAAGATGTTCAGCCAGACTCCGTGGTCGAAGTAGAATTCGTTGAGAGCGCGCCCAAAGACCGCTTCGTCATAACGAATGTGGGTTCGTGTGTGTTAGAAGAGCTGACTCTTGAACTCGATCTATCACAAAGTGCCGGAATGTTGATATTTGACACATCTGCAGAAGGGCCAGGCGTTGAAGTCTTTCAGCCGTTTGAGGTTCAGGAAGGTGACATTGTGCAGCTTGCCGGAGATAGTGTTGACGACGGCGACGCGGCACTTGCATTGCGGATTGACTATTTGGGCCCAGGCGAAAAGGTCAGCTTCACAATTGATGTCGACGATACGCTACCCAAGGGAGAATTGGGGCAAATCCGCGTATCAGACTCGGAAATCAGCGGTGGAATCATAAGCATCACCGTTATGGAGTCCGAAACAACAATCGCAAAGTTTGACAATGAGAGTATAGCAAGAGCACATTTGCCTGCATGTCTATCCCTTATCTCTTCTCAGCAGATCGCAATGCAATAAGAGATTCTTCATTCCTTGGCCACAAGCAACTTCAGGCTTTTCCACATCGCACGCGGATATTTTATTTCTTTGGAATGGCCTTACACCAGATGATAATTAGGTTTCACGAGGTATCTGGATGCGCACTTCAAATACGAAAGGTCATCACCAGAATATGAACCACAACTTACGCATAGGCATTGACGTTGGCGGAACCTTTACCGACTTCGTCCTCTATGACCCCAATCAGCATAAATTCTTCGAGAACAAAGTGCTCACCACACCCACTCATCCGACCGAAGCGATTCTAGCCGGGCTGAAGACCGTATTGCTCGATACAGGGGTCTCTCGCAACGCGTTGGAGACGGCCACCATCATTCATGGCACCACGCTGATTACCAACGCACTGATTACCCGTAGCGGCAAATCATCGGCGCTGATAACCACCTACGGCGCTGGCGATATCATCGAAACGGGCAAGGGCTACCGCTACGATCCTTATGATCGACTGCTAGAACGCCCCGCCCCGCTGGTGCCGAGACCTTTGCGCAAGATGGTGCATGAGCGGGTTCTGGCAGACGGCAGCGTACACAAGGGCCTGGACGAAGCCGAAGTGAGAGCCTGTTTTGAAGAGCTGCTGGAGGAAGGGGTCGAAGCCGCCGCGGTCTGCCTGTTGCACAGCTACGCCAATCGCGCCCATGAGCAGCGCATCAAGGCCATTGCCCAAGAGATGGGGCTTACCCTGTACCTGAGCCTCTCGTCCGATATTGCGCCTGAGCTTGGCGAATTCGAGCGCATGAATACCACTGCGGCGAATGCCTACATTCAGCCCATTGCCGAGGGATATCTGGCCGAGCTGCAGGAGGCGCTAGAAGATCTGGGGCATCAAGGCACGTTCTACCTCATGTGGTCCGACGGCGGACTGGCTTCCACCGAGATGACGCTGCAGGCTCCCATTCGCTTGCTAGAATCTGGCCCCGCAGCAGGCGCTTTGGCCGTGCGCCACTTTGCCAAAAGCATGGAGCTTGGCCGCGCCCTCGCCTTTGACATGGGCGGCACCACCGCCAAGATCTGCGTGATCCAAAATGGCGAGCCAAGCCGCAGCCCCTCCTTTGAGATTGGCCGCGTTCATCGCAATAAACCGGGCAGCGGCACCACCGTTAAGGTGCCGAGCATCCACATGTTGGAGATCGGCGCGGGCGGTGGCTCCATTGGACGGGTCGATGAACTGGGCTTCCTGAAGGTTGGCCCCAAGAGTGCGGGCGCAACCCCAGGCCCTGCATCCTACGGTTTGGGCGGCCAAGAGCCAACCGTGACCGATGCCAACTTGGTCTTGGGCTATCTATCCGAAGAAGCCACGCTTGCAGGAGGGCTTCAGCTCAACAAAGCCAAAGCCGAAGACGCGCTGGCCAAAGTCGGCGCAAAAGCAGGGCTGAGCAGCCATGAAGTGGCCGTCGGCATTCGGCGCGTCATCAATGAAAACATGGCCCAGGCCGCGCAGCTCCACGTGACCGAATCGGGCGAAGATCCGCGCGAATTTACGCTGCTGGCCTTTGGCGGTGCCGCGCCGCTCCACGCCTTTGATATTGCCAAGGCGCTGGGCATCGGGCAGGTCATCTTGCCCAGACAGGCAGGCGTCTTGTCCGCGTTCGGCTTTTTGACCGCCCAAGTTGGATTTGAGCAGGTCCAAAGCTATCTTGTCAGCGTGCTAGAGCTTGACACCAACGACCTCCTCACCAAGATTGATGATTTGAGAGCAAAAGCCATCACGACCCTTGGCTCCGGTGGCGTTGCCGCTCATGAGATGCGCTTCGACTTCAGCCTTGACATGCGCTACCGCGGCCAAGGGTATGACATCCAGGTGCCGATTGAGCCAGCCAACCTTGATGTCAGCAACATCGAAGACGCGTTTCGCCAAGCATACAGTGCCAGATACGGTCAAGGTCAAGATGGAGTCGTCGAAGTGAGCGCCTGCCGCCTAAGCGCGCAAGGTCCAGAACCCGAACTGGTCACCACCCAAGCGAGAGGCCATGCCGCCGCCCCTGAGCCTATCGGCAAGCGCCAACTCTGGTTTGCCGGTGAGGATGCCTGGCTTGAGGCGCAGGTGATGAAGCTGGAACAGCTTGTCACAGGGCAGAGTTATCAAGGCCCGCTGGTCATCGAAGCAGCCCACACCAGCTACGTCGTTGGTCCCGGCGGGACCATCACGCTCAACCCTAACGGCGACCTAATCATGGATGTTCCCGAGAGCCAGAGCCAGCTTGTGGCCCAGGACGAGCTAAGCCCAGTAGACCTCGAAATTATCACAGCCCGCCTGCGAGCCATCGCCGATGAAGCGGACCGCGCCCTTCTAAAAACGGCCTTCTCTAGCGCTGTGCGGGACGGCAAAGATTATTCACTGGTGATTGCCGATCCCCAGGGCCGCTGCATTGCCATGCCCACGGCCTGTATGCCCCTCTTTGTCACCTGTATGCCCCGCACTATCGGGCTGATTACCGAACTCTATCCGCCCGAGAGTTTTAAGCCTGGCGATGTTGTGATGACCAACGATCCCTGGCTGGGTGCCGGTCATAAATCAGATGTGGCTCTGGTTGCTCCCTTCTTCAAGCAGAGTGAAAAGGGGCCGGAACTGGTTGCCTTCATCGGGACGATTCTGCACGTGGCCGATGTGGGCGGCGTCTTGGGGGATTTCCGCGCTTGGGATATCTATGAAGAGGGGCTGATGCTGCCGCCCTGCAAGCTCTACGAAGAAGGGCAGATCAACACCGCGGTGGAAGCCATCATCCGGGCCAACGTACGCGTCCCCGAAATGGTCTTTGGCGATATCAACGCCATGCGGACCGCGATTGAGGTGATCACCAAACGGCTATCGACCATGCTCGAAACGGCTGACCTCAACCTAACCCAAGTCGCGGACGAGATCAGCAGTCGAGCCAGAAGCGCATTTCTGGAGCGTATGCGTGAGATTCCCCAAGGCAATTTTCATGCCGAGCTGGACGCCGACGGCATTCTGGAAGGCAATGAAGAGATGCGTCAACCCATCCATTTAGCCTTAAACGCCAAAATGGATGGGGAGGAGCTGGTGCTGGACTTTAGCGGCACAGCTTTGCAGCGTCCTCGACAAGCCATCAACGTTCCCATCTCCTACACGTTGGCCGATGCTATCTACGCCATGCAATACATGCTCGCACCCGAAGTCCCCAACATTGGTCCCCAATTTAGCCCGATTCGCGTCGAGGCACCCGAAGGCAGCATCCTTAATGCCCAAGCCCCCGTCCCCGTCTTTGCCAGAACACGCACGGGCATTCACATCAGTACGCTGGTTCACGCCGCGTTGGCCGAGGCCGTGCCCGACAAAACCCAAGCGGGTTGCGGTCACAACATCATCTTCCGCGTCGTCGGTAACCGCCAAGATGGCTCCTACTTCTCCATGACCTTTATGCCCAAAGGCGGCATGGGGGCCACCGGTGGGCGTGATGGGTGGGACTGCACCGTCTACCCCACCAACTGCACCATGATCCAGACCGAGGTGGCCGAAACCCGCTCGCCTGTCCTCATCGAGCGGGAGATTGCCCAAGACTCTGCCGGGCCAGGGCGAGAGCGCGGTGGATCTGGTCAAATTGTCCGGCTCATGTCCCTGTCCGATGAACCCATCACCCTGGGCTTTCGACCCAACTTTATCGAGCATCCACCCATTGGTCTGCTAAACGGGCAGGCGGGTGCCTCAGCCTTTGTCGAGGTGAAGGGCAGTCGCGAGCGCGAAGATCCGGTTGTGCTCAACAAAGGTGAGTGGGTCAGAGTGCGTACAGCCGGCGGCGGCGGGATTGGTGATCCGTTGACTCGCCCATTAGACAAAGTAGAACAAGACTGGGCTGCGGGCATCATCAGTACAGAACATGCTCAGAATGTATATGGGGCGGTGTTCAGGGATGGATTGCTAGACTACAAAGCGAGTAGGCGGGAGCGCGAGGAACGGTAAAGGTACACACCAAGACCAATATGTGGAGTCAGATTGTTCATTTTGTCAATAGGGGCATTTTCATAAAGGTGGCTCTCATTATTGAAGCACCTCAGAATTCACCTCTTTGGCTAACAATTACTTATTGTTACAAGGACCACCTATGAAAACCATTGTGTATACAAAATACGGCTCACCCGAAGTTTTACAATTGAAAGATATACCCAAACCTAGGCCGCTCAAGCATGAAGTGTTGGTCAAAGTTCATGCGACTACGGTCACCAGTGGTGACACCATCATGCGCAGCCTCAACATCCCTGGCCCCTATTGGCAGCGGCTTGCTGGGAGGCTTTACCTTGGTATTTGGAAACCTCGGCGGCAGATCCTTGGGATGGAATTGGCTGGAGAGATCGAAGCCGTCGGTGGTCAGGTGACTCGCTTTAAACCCGGTGAAGCAGTCTTTGCTTCTACCTTTGCCGCCAAATTCGGTGGCTATGCCGAATATAAGTGCTTGCCCGAAAGTGGCGTGCTGGCTCACAAACCAGCCAACCTTACTTATGAGCAAGCTGCCGCTATCCCTGGTGCTGGTATGACAGCCCTGCACTGTCTCACAAAAGCAAAAATCCAACCCGGGCAGAAAGTACTGATTTATGGCGCCTCTGGTGCGGTTGGCACGAATGCCGTGCAGCTTGCTAGCCATTACTTTGCGGCGAACGTAACCGGGGTGTGCAGTGCCGCCAACCTGGAACTGGTTACGTCTTTAGGTGCTGACAAGGTCATTGACTACACCCACGAAGATTTTATCCAACGCGGCGAGACCTATGACGTCATTTTTGATGCAGTGGGGAAGTTGTCACCTACACAAACGAAACAGGCGCGTAAGCAAGCAGGTATCTACCTAAACGTTCACGCTGACTCGAACGGCGGCCACAATGTTGAGTACCTACTTTCTCTTAAAGAGATTATTGAAACGGGCAAGCTAAAACCAATCATTGACCGCCAGTATCCATTTGAGCAAATTGTCGAAGCCCACCGCTATGTCGAGCAGGGACACAAAAAGGGGAATGTCGTTATAACTTTGTAAACGCACTGGTTGCGTTGCAATATCAGCAGAGGAGCGTTTCACCTTGTAACCAAGCGCAATGAGAATGAAGCGTACATTTATCACGACTGCCAGTATCAGTAGCGCCCAATGACAATGAGAGATTCTTCGGTACCTCAGCATGACATTGGGAGCCATTGAATATGCAAGCAGCTCAATGCAAGGTTGGGCAAAAGGCCTGCGTCGGATTGCCCACCATGATCGTCTGTATCTGTTCGTCGGTCACACCCAACTTACGCAGCCGAAGCAGGAACGACTCAAAGATATGGCAATATCCGCTGCCGCCGCCAAAGCGCATTTCATGGCCACGGTTGCGGTCATGGGAAATCATCAAGTTTTGGATGTACCCGCGGTCAATCAGCGCGTGGGTTAGCTCCGCCCGGGTTTGGTCTAGCATCCACTGCTCTTTGCCGATGACATCAAACTGGATGTAGCAACCCTGGTCAGCTAAGACCGCTTTTTCGCGTGCGTCTTGACCGACCGAGCGTCACCATAGCGCGTTTTCTGCACCCACTCTCGGCTCGTCCCCAGCGATACAGCTGTCTAAAAATGGCCATTGAACTATTAACCGAATTCAGGTACAATCCATGCCACGGGGATGGCACAACCACGATAGACAATACTTATGGCTAAGACAACGAATCGCTTGCCCAAACTCGAAGCATCCGTCGCCAGTGCAAGCCGTTTTTCATCGGATGACCACCAACTCAGTACCCATGTGACCAGCGGCAGCAGGACGGCTTCTGGCTTGCTCAGGCTTGGCATCTTGTTCACGACGATTGCTTCCCACAAAGCTAAACCGGATTTGTTTTCCATTCTCTCATCTCCTCTTATCAAGCATGAGAGAATTTTCGGCAACATTTCACTTTTTGTCTATTTCAAAAACCTACCCCTCAACGGAGGGGAGGCCCACTCAGGCCGGCGCCGGGGCGGTCGATCAGCGCCGCGGCTTGCATTCTCGGCTGCGTTCAACAAGAGGTGACTTATGCGAAACCGATGGTTCCACCGACCCCTGCTGCACACCGAACATGGCCCCGAGAAGAAGGCCAGTTGGTTGGAGCTGTTCTACGACCTGATCTTCGTCGCCAGCATCATCCAACTCGGCGATGGGCTTTCGAACACCCTGGCCGATGACCCCGCAGGTTCGATGTTGAGGTTCGGGGTCCACTTCGCGCCGTTGTGGTTCGCCTGGTCGAGCTTCACGTTCTACTCCAACCGCTTCGACGTCGACGACATCCTCCACCGGGTCTTGGTGTTCGGGCAGATGTTCGCCGTGGGCGCGATGGGCATCACCGCACCGCTCTCGATGCGCATCGACAGTCCCGATCACCTGCGGTTCACCGTGGCGTTCGTTGCCGCCCTGATGTTCGCGATTGCGATGACAGCCCGCGCCTACAAACACACCAAGGATGCTAGAGCCTACAACCTGTACTGGGGCGGGGTGTTCGTGGTCGGCGCCTCCGTGTGGTCGGTGTCACTCCTGGTTCCTGAGGGTTGGCACTACATCCTGTGGGTGATGGGCATCCTGGCCATGATGAGCGCGCCGCTGCACCCACGTTCCCGCGCGCTGATGGACCAGTTCCCCCTCGATCAGGAGCACCTGTCCGAGCGCTACGGGCTGCTCACGATCATCACCCTGGGTGAGTCATTCGTGAAGGTGTTGTCGTACCTGGCCACACCCGTCGAGAAGCTCAAGGACCTCAACAACGATGGCGTGGTTGCGTTCGACGAGGTGTACCAGGTCGTCTACTACGCCGCCGACCCGGCCTTCATGGGAATGGGCGCGCTCACGCTGCTGATCACCTGCTCGCTATGGTGGATCTACTTCGACGATGTCGCCGGCTCGCACCTGCGTGAGGGACTCGGCAACTGGGTGGTGTGGTTGTTCGCCCACCTGCCGCTGGCGGGCGCGATCACCGGCGTCGGTGTCGCGGTGAAGAACGCGATCAAGATCGACTTTCTGGAGAGTCCGAGCCCCTACTACGCCACCCTGCTCACGGTGATGCTGGCCGTGGTCTTCTTCTCTGTGGCCCTCATCGACAAGGCGTCCTACCGAAAGCAGTCGGACCTCGATGACGCCTGGCGCGTGCGGCTCCGTGTCCTGTCCGGATTCATCGTGCTGTTGGTGGGGGCGGTCTCGGGGCTCATGACGGGTTGGCTGTTTCTCGGCACGGTGGCGCTGGTGTGCCTGTTCCAGGTCGTCGTCGACATGATGATGTCACCTCTGGAGGAAACCGAGGACATGGTCGCCGTCACCACGTCGGACCTCGCTCGGCAGCGGGCGGCGGGTACATCCCCGGAGAAGCCCGAGAGGCGACGATTCGGGCCGGGCATTACCGTGCGCAAGGGCACGCCGCGAGAGCTTCGGGCTGACCTCTATTTCTGGCTGATTGACGGTAGCTGGACGCGGCTGATGGTCGTGTTTGGCGGGCTGTTCCTCTTCCTCAACATGGTGTTTGCCGCGCTGTACCTGCTGGGGGGCGATGGGGCGATTACCGGCACCCGTGATGATGGCTTCCTTGCAGCGTTTGCGTTCAGCGTACAGACCATGTCGACCATCGGTTTCGGCAGCCTGGCGCCGGGCAGTGACTACGCCGACCTGCTGGTCACCATCGAGGCACTGGTCGGGTTGCTGGGCGTCGCGCTGGCCACAGGACTCATGTTTGCCAAGGCGTCGCGGCCCAGCTCGAAAGTGCTCTTCTCCCAGAACATGCTGCTCACCATGTGGCATGGCAAGCCGACGCTGCTGTTCCGCGTGGGGAACGCCCGCGGCAACGAGGTGGCCGACGCGAAGATGACGGTCTCCGTGCTTAAGGAGGAGATCAGTGACGAGGGACACCACCTCCGGCGGGTTCACGACATCGCGCTCACCCGATCGACGAATCCGATCTTCAGCATGTCCTGGCTGCTCCAGCACGTCATCGACGAGGACAGCCCACTGCATGGCGTGGACTGGGACCAACCCGAGAACCAGATCATGCTCATCATCTGCTCGATGCTCGGCCACGACGCGACCTACGGACAGACGATTCACGCGCGGCACATCTACCACGCCGACCAGGTGCTGACCGGACGGCGCTTCGTTGACGTCATCAGCCAGTTGCCGGATGGCCGGATGTTGATCGACTACGAGAAGTTCCACGACACTGTGCCCGACGTGGACGAGGCCGCCGCAAGCTGACGCGGGTGGTCCGGCGGACCACCCGCGTCGGGCGACGAATACGAGGGGACCGCCAACGCATTGAAATCGGGCCGAGGAGAACCCACGCGAAATCAACCCTGGCGGGCGCTCGCCTTGAAGGGCCAAGCGAGCTAGCGTTGGCACCGCGCTCGAGTTGTCGAGGTCCGAGGTTCAACACCGCGTTTTCGGCACCGGGATCTCGCCGCATCAATCGTGGATGGCTGGGCGTTGGGTAGCGACGCCAATGGGCTCCCGATCCGCCCGAAAGGCTGTCACGGCCCATCGGCGCCAGTGATTGCCGCGCCAGAACCGCTTCGCAGCTTAACTTAGGGTCCGTCCAGTATTGACCTAGTGAAGTTTGAGTGCATTCACTCGAGTAGCACATCAAAAATTATCTAACTTATTCGTGGACGGACCCTAAGTCGTTGGACGAAGCTATGCAGAATGCGTGATAGACAAAGTAAGGGATAGAGATATCTAGCCAGTAATTCCCTCTCAAACGCTCCTTGAAAAAGATCCTCAAACGATAGAAGATTCTCTCCTGTAGTTGTTTAGATTCAGTACTAGAAACAGGAGAAAAAGATGCCACCATTATGCAAACGAATGGTTGAAGAGATGCAGTTGCATCGGCTGTCGAAGTCAACGCAGAAGATGTATATATCGGCGGTAAAGCAGTTGACGATTTGGGCAGGGAAATCGCCAGACCAAGTGACAGTGTAGGAGATGCGGACCTATTTCCTCTACCTAATCAACGAGCGGAAGCTGTCTCACAGCAGTGTAAACCAGGTACTGTGTGGATTGAAGTTCTTCACAAAAAAAGTGTTGCAGAGGAAGTGGGAGCACTACCACATCCCGTTTGTGCGTAAGGAAAGGAAGTTGCCGGTAGTTCAAAGCCAGGACAAGGTACTCTTGCTCTTGGCCCATGTGCGCAAGGAGCAATATCGAGTCTGTTTGAGCCTGCTCTACTCATGCAGATTACGCCTGAGAGAAGGCATCCAACTCAAACTAGGTATCTTCATATAGGGAAATCTTAACAAACGAGTCAAGTTTTTAGCTGCCGAAAACATCATGTATTACTTGCAAACTTGCCGACTTGCTGGATACTACTCGTCGGTTTGAGGCGCAGCTTCGCTAGATATATATGTCTTCAATATAGCAGCTCAACCTGTGCGCTCTCCAAGAGAAAGCTGAGAGTAAACTGAGAATTACTTGTCTATATTCCCCAGCTAACAGCCTGTTCACTTCCAAAGGTGTAGTCAATATCTACGTTGATGGGCAGTGGACGGGCGTTACTGCCATCAGAATCCATCATCCAAATCTGCCAAGGACCAGCCGAATTGTCCGAACCACGATTGCTCAGATAGACGATTTGATCGCCATTGGGGCTGTAGACGGGTGCCACATTGCTGGGCAATTCATCAACCAGAGACGTCACGGGGCGAGTCAGTGCTTCTAAGCCAGAACCATCCGGGTTGACCACGTAGATTTCCCAGTGGCTAGCGCCCTGCTTCATGAAGGCTATCTGCCCACCATTGGGCTGCCAGTCGGGGTCATAGTCAAATGGGTTGAGGTTGTTAAATGCCACAGACCAACTCTCTTCGTCAGATAATCCATCTAGAATTTGAATACCAGCAGAGGACTGATAGACGATGCCTGCATTGGTCCAATCGGCGGCTCGTGCCGTGTCAAGTGCCTTAACATCGGTGAAGTTCTCGCCGTTGATATCGATAACAGCAAGGTTATAGAGATCTTCAAGCGTCTGTGTGCCTCCACCACGTCGTCTACCGCCAGAGGACTCCATCACATCTGTTCGGTAGGTGAAGAGAATCTGGCTCCCGTCAACGCTCCATTTCGGGGCGGATAGCATTTCTTTTTCTCCATAAACCAACCTTTCGTCACTGCCATCGATATTTGCAATGTAAAGGCCGCTCTCGCCACCATCCCGCGTAAAGGCGATCATGGATCCATCGGGACTAATCGCTGGATCAAAGCCGTCTGTTATGGGCCAAAGGTCACCCGTCTCCAAGTTGTAACCATAGATCAAGCCATCGCTTGCTCGAAAGGCCAACGTGCCGTCGAGACCCGTGGGACCAGTAATAACCACGTTCGCAGCATCTGTAGGAACAGTTGGCTCCTGCACATCCGTAACAACGATGTTGGCTTCGCTAAACGCAGGCAGGTCGCTGATCTCCATTGATATCGGTAGCGCCTCTGGCAGACCGCTCAGTTCTACGTATGCTGCCGAGACCCAGCCAAAGGTACTCTCTGAAAGCGCAATTCGTAACCAACTGCCTGTTTCGTCTTGGGTTTGTACGATAAATTCTTCATTGGGATAGGCTTTTGCGACAATCGTACTGCTTGTGGTCGGTGCGCTGCGTACGTTCAAGCGGGAATCGACAAGCGTCACTGTTCCGACTACTGCTTCTGTTGCATCTGCTTCTGCTGCATCTTCTTCTGTTACATCCGTCTGGACTAAGGTAGCTGAGTCGCTATCTGTACCTGTTGTAGAAGCAAACTGAATTGGCGCATTATCGATAGTTACGCTGAGGGATTCATCTGTTCCGGTGATCTGCTGAGGTTCACTACTTGCCTCGTCAGCAGCGGGTATTGATTCAACAGAAATAGATTCAAGAGAAATCAAGAGCGGCTCGGTTGACAAGTTGTCTGTACCAAAGGCGAGAACCGCTTCCGCCTCGACCCAACCTGCCAGGTCACCTATATCAGCAAAGAACCACTCTCCGTCCTCAGACTGTTTGGTGATTTTTAGTGGTGTACCGGACTGTATTGTCTCTAGCACGGCACCATCGTCTGGGTTCAGTAAATGCACATCATCGATACCAACGACGGCGACGACACTCGTTGCCGTGCGGAGCTGTAGGGAGTCAAGCGGCATAAAGTCTGTCGCATCTTCCTCATTAGTCATTGAAGACTTGCTGCTTAGTTGTTGGCTGTTGTCTGCTAATGACCCTGTCGGCAGCTCGTCTGTCGTCGCGGCATTCGTACGTCGCTCGGCAACGTCACTCCCTCTCATATTACCCGTACCGTTGCCGCGGTTCATGCGGCCTTGGCGTGTAAGCGTCGCACCATCGTCTGTGCTATCGTCTGCTACATTTGGCTGCTCACCCTCAGCGGAGGAATTGTCACTCTGGGCAACACCTTCCTGAATTGACTCGACGATGGGCAAGCGGGTAAGCGCATTGCCAGCACCACTTTGCCACAGCCATGCACCCAGCCCTACTGCGATCAGCAAGATAATAATGCTGCTAAATTGCAGTGGATGGCGTAAACTTCTATGTTGGCCAGAGGTTACTTGTGAATCATTTTGATGGTTCTGTTCTGACATTTTCAATTTGTCTCCTGACTATAAGATCTTGACTTTTCTTGTTCGGACTCTTGAATGTATCTTAGACGGCCGATCTGTGGCGTCTCCAAGAGATTCCTGAGAAATCGCTGAGAATATACCCGCTCACAGCGATTTCTCAGGATCATTGAATATTATTGGTAACCAAGGAGTGGATGTGTTAAAAAGGTCGTTTCTTTGGCCTTTCACCGAAGAGGACGAATGACCTTTGTCAAATAGTGCCTGCACTAAAGGTAAACGGCTCTCTTAGAATTCATGTGATTGACAAGCCCAGATTGAACGAACCATGAAGATACTGAAGGAAATGAAGTTTTTGTTCGAGGGGTTTTAAGATCTTCATGCTCTTCATTGACTTCATGGTTAATGTCCAGTCTATGAACTCCGAAACTGATGAGTGAGGGCAAATGGAAGAGAGGGGTTCAGCATATGCCTACAATACTGATCGCGGATGATGATGAGCGGCTGCTCAAGATGGTCGAGCGCACCTTAACCTATAATGGCTTCCAGGTCATAACGGCTGTTAATGGTCGGGGCGCGCTGGAGCAGCTAGGCAGACATACGCCAGATCTGATCGTACTTGACTGGATGATGCCGGAGTTGACCGGTCTTGAGGTGATGATGGAACTGCGTGATGGCGGTGACGAAACACCGATCTTAATGCTGACCGCGCGCGATGCAGTTGAGGATCGGGTGGAGGGACTGACCCAGGGTGCAGACGATTATCTTGTGAAACCGTTTGCGCCATCCGAACTGCTGGCCCGCCTTCACGCGTTATTGCGCCGCCTAAAGAAAGAAGCCAACGCGGAAAAACCGCTTGCCTATGGCGATTTAGTCATGGATCTTGGTACCCGTGAAGCCAAGCGGGGCAACAGGCAATTTGAGCTATCTCCACGGGAGTTTGATCTGCTGGAGCTCTTTCTGCGTAATCCACGTCAGGTACTTATCCGCGACCGCATTTTAGAAGACGTTTGGGGTTATGACTTTGGCGGAGAAGACAACGTGCTTGAGGTATACATTGGCTATCTTCGCAAGAAGCTAGAGGCTGGAGGCGAGCCGCGCCTGATCCAGACAGTTCGCGGCGTTGGATACGCATTACGGGAAGAATAACATGACAATCCGCTTAAAACTCACGCTGCTCTACAGCCTGATCTTAACGCTGGTTGTCGTTCTGTTCAGCATTGTGCTCTATACGTTGCAAAATCGTGCCGCGTTTGAGATCGTTGAGCGTGGTTTGAATAATATTCATAGGCGAACCGTAAACCCGGGGCCGAGCCGACCACCTCAAGATGCAGATCAGCGTCCTGAACCAGTTGTGCCACGAGATAACTTTAACCAACCATTGGTTCAGCTACGCGATCTGGAAAACAGCATTCTGCAAAAATCCGACAGCGTCGGCGATGCAAGCCTACCTCTGAGCGACAGTGGTTTCTCGTCTGTCTTGCAGGGGGAAACCTGGCTCGAACGCGCATTTGTGGAAGAGGAATGGTTTCTTATACGGAGTGAATTGGACACAACTGGGGGTGCAGCCACTGTTGAATCTGCGCCTATGATAGTCCAAGTTGCCTTGCCAATC
>JBCCHB010000156.1:0-37284 GCA_039028975.1 Chloroflexota bacterium | reverse complement strand
TCAGCCGTCATGATTTCGTTGCCGGCCACACGGCCTGTCACGTTGGAGACGAGAGGCAATGTAGGATGATTGTAGCTGATGTTTTCTGCAACTCGTCGGAACTCGTCAAGTATGGGGTCCATCAAGGGAGAGTGAAAGGCGTGCGAGACCGTCAGCTTACGGGTCTTGACCCCATCAGCGGCTAGTTTCTTGGCAATTGCCTGGACAGCTTCCTGTTTGCCAGAGATGACGAAGCTTTCTGGCCCGTTGACGGCGGCAATGGAGACATCCTGCACATAAGGTTCAATGGCTTGCTGCACTCGTGCTTCATCTGCTAGCAGAGAGAGCATCTCGCCATCTTGGGGCAAGGCACCCATCAAGCGACCCCGAGCAGCCGTCAGCTTAAGACCATCTTCCAAGCTGAAGAGACCCGCTACACAGGCAGCTGCAATCTCCCCCACGCTGTGACCGACGAGCATATCTGGCTGAACGCCCCACGATTGCCAGAGTTTGCCCAGGGCATATTCAAGGGCAAACAGCGCCGGCTGGGTGTAGGTTGTATCATTAATTCGTCCAAGGTCCAAAGTCGTTTGGTCCAAAGTCGCGTCCTTGGTCTCCAGGCTTTGGACTCTGGACTCTGGACTCTGGACTCTGGACTCTGGACTCTGGACTTTTTCTGGATAGAGGACTTCTAAGAGTGATTCGCCCGTGATTTGCTGATAATATTCATCACAGTCATCAAGTATAGTGCAGAAGGTTGGCTCAGTTTCGTAGAGTTCGCGCCCCATGCCTACATATTGGGACCCTTGACCTGTAAAGAGAAAAGCGATTTTGGGCGGCTCTTCATCGACTTCATTTTCGATTACATTAGGTCTCTTTTTCTGTTGGAGGTAAGCTGCCAAATGGGTTTGGGCTTCTTCTAGCGATGACGCAACTAAACCAAGCCGATGGGCAAAGTGGGTGCGTCCCACATGGCTGGTGTAACAGATATTTTCAAACGAACTATCTGGTGTTTCATCAAGTAAATTCTCACCGTATTGATAATAGCGTTGCGCAAGATCGCGGAGTGCAGGTTCTGTTTTAGCAGATAAGGTCAGTAGATGGCGCGGACGTCGTTGAGGGATCGAATCAGCATTGAATGAAGAATCAACAACCGGATCAGTGACCGGTGGCTCTTCTAAGATTACGTGAGCATTAATCCCGCTCAATCCAAATGAACTGACACCTGCAATGCGGGGTTTATCTCTGTCCGAGCTATCTGTTGTTTCAGCGGTCTCCCACGTTTCCAACGTTGTTGGAATTTCGACAGGATATTGGCCCCAGGGAATGTGTGGATTGGGTTCGTGAAAATGAAGATGGGGTGGGATCTGCTGATGTTGCAAGGACAGAACGACTTTCATCAGCCCGGCAACGCCAGCGGCAGGTTCCAGATGACCGATATTTGTTTTGACAGAACCGACAAGGAGTGGCGTCTCTCGATTCTTGCATAACACATTGCCTAGTGCACGAATCTCTATTGGATCCCCCAAGGAAGTGCCAGTGCCATGCGCCTCAACATAGCTGATCTCATTGGCATCAACTTGTGCCGCGGCAAGCGCCTCTTTCAAAAGAGCTTCCTGTGCCGGTCCGCTGGGGACAGTCAAACCACCGCTTCGCCCATCATGGTTGACCGCAGAGCCGCGAATCAGCGCGTGGATCGTGTCCCCATCTCGCTGTGCATCGGAGAGTCGCTTGAGGACCAAAACGCCACATCCCTCCCCACGACCATAGCCATCGGCCAATGCATCAAAGGTTTTGCTGCGCCCATCGGGGGAGGTTGCTTGCATCATGATCAATCCATCACTAGATGTGGGTGACAAGATCAACGATACTCCCCCGCTCAAAGCCAAATCACACTCTTTGTTGCGTAGCGCCTGACAGGCCAGATGGGTTGTCACCAACGAGGAGGAGCAAGCTGTCCCCACTGTCATGGTTGGGCCACGTAATCCCAATGAATAAGCGAGACGGCCTGCGGGAAAGCTAATGCCGCCACCCGTCGCTGCATACATTGCATCAGATTCATCGACATTTTGGGCTGATAACGTATAGTCCATGTTCATCAGCCCAACATAAATGCCAGTCCTGCTGCCTTCCAAGTCGTCAATTGGGAGATTGGCTTGTTCGATGGCTTCAATAGTGACCTCAAGTAAAAGCTGCTGCTGTGGGTCCATTCCCCGTGCCTCACGGGGGGAAATGCAAAAAAAGTGCGCGTCGAAGAAACCAACTTCAGATAGATAATGGCCGGCGTGATGGGATCCTGCGGGTCTGTTATTGAACTTGCTCCGCCAACGTTCCCAAGGGGCTTCGCCAAACGCACTCGTTCCTGTATGCAAAAGCTCCCAAAAATCTCCAGGTGTATTGACTGGATGTTCATCTGTTCCAGGAAAACGACACCCCATCCCAATGACGGCGATTGGTTCATTCTGAGCTGCCTCGAGCCGATTGAGCTTTGCTTGTAATTCTTCGATTTTAATCAGCGCGCGTTTGGTTGGGGATAGCTGCCCAATTTGTGGTTCTCTACTCATCTGCACACTCTTTCCTATAAATTTTGTAGCTTTTCCAGCAGCAAAGCTTCTGCTTCATCGTCTGAAATTTCGATAATGTGAGTAATCTGCTCGGACAGGCCATCTGCCGATTCTGGCGTGCCTTGTGGATCGCTTGACTCTTGACCATCTGTTTGCCCAAAAACGTGGGAAAAGAGATAGGTCGCCAACCCACTGATGGTTGGATAATCAAAAATCAACGTTGAATGTAAGGTCGAGCTCAGACGATGTTCGAGTCTGTTTTTCAGTTCCAGCGCCATAAGCGAATCAATGCCAAATTCAAAGAGCGGCTGCTGTACTGAAATCTTTCGCGGTGAAGAAATGCCAAGGGTGCGAGCCACTTCCTCGCGAATGGCTTGGCGCAATTTTTCTTGCTGCTGTTGCTCAGATAGCGGCAATAATTGTTCGTATAAATCTCCAGCGGCTGAGGATGGCAGACCTGTCTCCTGGTTTGCGGCAAGTCGAGAGGCAAAAGATGAAAAAAGTGGTGAATCCAATCCCCCTTGCTCCAAGAATCGCGGCCAGTTGATATCCAACACACCAGCGTTGCCACTGCTTTGTGAAACCAGATAGCCCAGAAGCTGGCAGGCTTGCGCAGGTGATATTGGCGTTATTCCTTGCTCGTGACGACTGTAATGCATAGGATCTAAATCAGCAGCCATACCCACCTCTGCCCAGGCTCCCCAATTGATGCTCAAACCGGATAGCCCCAGCCGCCGCCGTTGTGCCATGAGCGTATCCATAAATGCATTGGCCGCGGCATAGTTGCTCTGCCCCGCTGAGCCTAACATAGATGCTGCTGATGAGAAACAGACAAAGAACGCTAAATCGGTATCCAGCGTGAGCGTGTGCAGCAACCAAGTTCCTTCTACTTTTGCGGCCATCACCTGCTCAATTTGTGCAATAGACTGCTGTTGAATCAGCCCATCTTTTATGACACCTGCCGCATGGACAATGCCGGATAGAGGAGCTATCTCGTTGCAAACTGTCAGCAAGCGTTGCACATCAGCTCGTTGGCTAATATCGGCTTGGATGACATGAACCTCACTTCCGTCTCTCTCCCATGCCTGAATGCGTGTTTTCGTTTCATCAGATAACGTATCGCGGCGACCACTCAAAATTAGATGGCGCGCACCCCATGCAGCCAGTTGCTCGGCCGCTTCTAATCCCAACGCGCCTAACCCTCCCGTAATCAGATAGCTGCCCGATGAGGACAGCTTACCTGTGGCATCTTCTTTAGACGTTGACTGGACTCTGGCTGACTGCCACTTAGCTAAACGTGCGACATGACGCACATCTCTCTGATACAGAATTTGGTTCTCTGTCTGTGTGTCTGTTTGTCTTCTGGTTTGTCCATCGAGGTGACTACTGAGCAAACCCGCCATCATCTCTTGTTGCAGGAGTACGTGCCGCTCTCCATACGCATCGCTCTCTGCAAAGTCGATACATGTACAGTGTAGTCTTGGGTGTTCCAACGCAATGGTACGTCCCAAGCCCCACAGCACACCAGATGCAACTTGGGCTTCATCCAGTTGCGCAATTTTCTCTACTTTGTCTATCTGACGATCTTCATCTATATGCTCATCAACATCTTCATCGACACTTTGACAACCTTGCGTCACAACACTTAAGTAAACCTGTAGATCGGTTTCAATCACGGCCTGCACAAGGTGTAACAGCCCTACGTAGATGTGCAATGTTCGTTGCGCTATATCATTGGCAACAATCGTATCATCAATGCCCCAGAGATAGCTGATAGAGATGGATTGATGCCGCTTTGAGATTTCGGTTAGCAACTGCTTAAACATCCATGGAGCAGTCGGGTCGATGACTGCCTGTTGCATAATCTGGCCGGTTGCAGTGTTGGCACGCTCTACCTGACCGAAATCAGGCAAAGAGAGCTCTGTACCAGGCAGAGCCAAAATAATTGACGAACCATTTATAGTTTCATCTGTCGCCAGCAATGTAGCCAATTCAGCACCTATGCCAGATGCTGCGCCAAGGATAAGCCAACAGCCAGGCTGCAGGGCTGATAGCGATTCAGGTAGCGCTAGGTTTGATGATGACAGATCTGATGATGGCAGCGCTAACAACGACGGCTCTAATGGCAATGGCAGCCAGTCAATGGCATATAACCAATCAGTTCGTAATCTATCTCCATAAATCGCTTCCCGTGGAACAGATCGCACTTGGTAACCGGTCATCTGGGCGATGACTTCTCCTGTCGTTGTAAAGAGAACAATGTCCCACTTGGCATTCTCTGTATCATCTGTCTTGGCCACATAACACCAGAGGTCCTCATGATTGGTTTGACGAACCATAGTCAGAGAGTCAACAGCAAATGGTAATTTCGTGACAGCCAGCTCTTCATCGTCTAGCGAGTTCAACATGGTTGCGCCTACAAGTTGGAAACAAGCATCAATCAAACTAGGATAGAGGAGATAGCCCTGGACACTTGGTATTGCGTCCGGCATCTGCATTCGCGCCAGGGCCTCACCTCTTTCGCTCCGCCAAGCAGCAGAGAGCCAACGGAAGGTGGGGCCAAGGGTCACCTGTGAATGTCCAATTTGATAAAGGGCACCAACATCAATGGCTACATCACACCGTTTTTGAAGTTCCCCCAAAGCCATAGCAGGGGGTGTTGACTCTGTGGATATGATGCGACCTGTTGCATGTAATGTTGGTTCGCCCTCTATGGCATCGCCGTTTGCATTTTCTTTGAAGCTGATAATCTGGAAGCTGTGTACATTATTGGTAGTCTGCTGCTCTTTACTTTCGGTCACCAACTGTACAATGCACTCTTCTGCATCAAAAAAGGCGAGTGCTTGCGGGAAAATCACGTCTTGGACTTCACAGGGTGTTCCATGAAACAGCAGGTCCGCTCCGCTCAAAGCAAGTGACAGATGACAAGCACCTGGGACCACCACCTGATCGTACACATGGTGATCGGCAAGAAAGGGCAATGTGTCCGTGCTAAATGCCTTCTCAAAGATAAGTTGCTTCTGATGGGGTATATGGGTCTTTTTGTCAATCAACGGTCGTAGTGAGCCTATGCCTTGCTTTTTCTTTGCCAGTTTAGGCAGCCAATACGGCTGTCGTTGGAATGGGTAGGTGGGCAAGACAACTTTACGGCGTTGATAGGGCTTGTCAACCCCTTGCCAGTCTATCTCGACGCCACGAACATACAGTTCACCGAGAGTTAAGAGCATCTGCTGCCAGTCGTTCTGGTTTTCACGCAAACTGGACACGCGACTGGTGGTCGGTGGTCGGTGGTCGGTGGTCGGTATCTCTCCGGCCATGCCCAGCAATGTGGGCTTGGGACCAACTTCGAGGAAGATGTCAATCTCCTGTTCACGCAGCGTGGCCACGCCATCGGCAAAGCGCACCGCCTCCCGCACATGACGGACCCAGTAGTTGGGCGTGGTGATTTCGTCGCCGCTGAGTTTGCCGGTGACGTTTGAGACCAGTTGTATGGTCGGCTGATGGTAGGTGATACTTTCGGCCACCTGGCGGAACTCATCCAGCATTGGGTCCATGAGGGGCGAATGGAAGGCGTGCGAGACCGCCAGCTTGCGGGTTTTGACCCCTTCCGCCGCGAATGTGTCTGCAATGGCCAATACAGAGTCTCGTTTGCCAGAGATGACGACGCTTTCTGGACCATTAATGGCGGCAATGGAGATATCGTTACCATAACCCTCAATTGCTTCTTGAACGCGTGCTTCATCGGCCAGGAGCGAGACCATCTCGCCATCTTGAGGCAGTGCCCCCATCAGTCGTCCACGAGCAGCAATCAGCTTCAATCCATCCTCTAGACTAAAGACACCGGCTACACAAGCCGCCACAATTTCGCCCACACTGTGGCCAAGAAGAATGTCCGGTTGAATGCCCCAGGATTGCCATAGCTTGGCGAGGGCGTATTCCAGCACAAAGAGGGCGGGCTGGGTGTAGGTTGTGTGGTGAAGCCGATCTGCAGGTTGCAGGTTGGCAGGTTGCGAGTTGGTAGGATAGATGACCTCAAGCAGCGATTCGCCTGTAATTTGTTGATAGAGTGCACCACCGTAGTCAATTGTTGAGCGGAAAGTTGGCTCAGCCTCGTAGAGTTCTCGTCCCATACCAACATATTGGGATCCTTGCCCTGTAAAGAGGAAGGCAACCCGTGATGCCTGAGCTTCTATTATGCTACGTGCGACGCCAGCAGGTTGTGTCCCCATCTGAATTGCTGCAAGTTGTTCCTCTATGTCTTTACAATTTGTAGCACGGATAGCAAGGCGGTGATTAAAATGGTTGCGTCCAACTGCCGCTGTGTAACACAAATCACCCAAATCCAGATCAGAATAGTGCCGGATATGGTCTAGGTAGCGAGTCGCTAGATCTGATAATGCAGCTTCACTCTTGGCTGAGAGGGGCAATAAATGTAGTGGTCGTTTCGTTTTTATAACAGTCTCTTCGTCTACTGCTGGTTCATCTACTGCTGGTTCATCTGATGTTGTGTCATCGGATGTTACTTGGGGTGCAGCAGCCACGATCACATGTGAGTTGGTTCCGCTAAGACCAAAGGAACTAACGCCAGCAACAGGCTCCTCGGTGGGCCAAGGTTGAAGTCTTGTAGAAACGTCAATGGCAAACTCATCCCACTCGATGTAGGGATTAGGTGTGTTAAAGTGTAGATGGGGTGGAATCTGACGGTGATGGATTGCCAAAACGGTCTTGATAAACCCAGCGATGCCAGCGGCGGCTTCTAGATGACCAACATTGGTCTTGACTGACCCAACCAACAGCGGATTATCTCGTTTTGAAGAACTCCCGTTGGATGAGAAGACGCTACCTAGCGCACGAATCTCAATGGGATCCCCCAACGGCGTCCCAGTGCCATGTGCTTCAACATAAGCAACTTCATTGGGCGTGATATTGGCGGCTTTGAGTGCCTGATGCAATAACTTTTCCTGTGCCCGTTTATTGGGAACGGTTAATCCGCTGCTGGGCCCATCGTGGTTAACAGCACTGCCTTTAATGACGGCAAAGATAGCATCTCCGTCCGCTTCAGCATCGCTCAACCGTTTGAGCAGAACCATGCCACCACCCTCTCCGCGGCCATAACCATCGGCAGCGCTGTCAAAGGTTTTGCAGCGGCCATTGGGTGAGAGAGCTTGCATCTGTGAAAGCACAATATGGCCAATCGGTGACAACATCAGGCTGGCCCCCCCTGACAGGGCCAGATCACATTCTCCGGTGCGCAGGCTTTGACAGGCCAAATGAAGTGCAACCAGAGAAGATGAACATGCTGTATCCACCGCCATTGTGGGGCCTTGTAACCCTAATGTATAGGCCAAGCGACCCGCGGCTATGCTGTGGCCGCTACCCGTCCCTATGAGGCTGTCCAAAGCGTCTAGATCATCTGGCCACATAACACTGCTATCGCCTTCACCAATGCCGATGAAGACGCCCGTTTGGCTATCAACAAGCCTGCTAGGCGCAATGTGTGCCCGCTCTAATGCTTCCCAACTTACCTCTAACAACAGACGATGCTGTGGGTCCATATTCATTGCTTCGCGAGGAGAGATGCCGAAGAAGAGTGGGTCAAATTGATCAACCTCATCAATAAACGCTGCTTCACGCATATACATTTTGCCGGGTGTGGGTTGATGGGAATCGTAATAGTCGTCCACATTCCAACGTGTGGTCGGCACTTCTTGTACCATATCCTTCCCCTCTTGAAGCAATTGCCAGAAAGCTTCGGGGGACTCTGCACCTGGAAAACGGCAAGCCATGCTGATAACAGCGATGGGCTCATCAAGACCAATGGTGACATGTTCTATCTGTATGGCTGTTTTCTCTCCCTGGGGTTCTGCTAATTCCAACACTTCATCTAGCAGATAGTCTGCCATGGAGTCGACAGTTGGGTATTCAAAGGCAATGGTTGTGGGAAGTGGTTGCCTTAGTTCACGTTCTAGCAACCTGCGTAATTCCAAGGCCATGAGAGAATCCATGCCCAAATCCGCAAAGCCAGTCATGCGCTCAGGCATAGTTGTCATGCCCAGGGTTCGACTGACGGCCTTCTGCAAATGGTCTTGTAGATAGTGCCGACGACGGGACACTGCCAATGCCTTTAAGGATTGAATCAGTGATGAACGACCGTCTGCATTACTATCTATACTTAGGGAGGCGGTTGATAGATCTGACGGTACCAAATGGTTTAAGAAGGACGATGCACCATGCATCGCCAATGACGGTTTTGTCCAGTCGATGGGAGCCACAGCCATCTGGCCTGACCGGGTCATTAAGTGTGCTAAGGCCATCATGCCAGCTTCCGGTGTAATCCATTCGCCCTCATCCAATATAACTGATGCCGTACGCCCGATCATGCTGTCAATGCCTTTGTACCCCGCCCATGCACCCCAGTTGATACTGATGCCTGGTAATCCTTGCTGCTGGCGATAGCGCGCTAACCCATCCATAAATGCATTGGCCGCAGCGTAGCTCCCTTGCCCCAAATTGCCTAGTAGTGATGCGGCAGATGAGAAAAAGACCAGATTTTCCAGACCGGTCATATTCATTTCTTGGGTCAATTGGTGCAAAAGCCAAGCGCCTTTCACCTTGGAGGACATCACGCTTGCAAACCGCTTCCACGTTTGGTTGAGCAGAATACCATCGTCCAAAATACCAGCCATATGGAAGATGCCCCTCAATGGATGTGCGCTTGCTGCAATCTTCATAAAGAGGGCGCGCATTGCTTCTTCATTTGTGACATCAATTAGGGCAATCTCTACCTTAACCCCCTCTGTTTCTAATCCATCAATAACTTCCTGTTGCGCTGCTGTCGTGACACCGCTCCGCCCAGTGAGAATCAGATGTTTCGCTCCCTCATCTGCCAACCAATCAGCGATGATTAAACCGACTGCCCCCAAGCCCCCTGTGATAAGATAAGTTGAATCAGCATGAATTTTAGCAGGTACATCTGTTGTCTTCACCTTAGATCGCATCAATCGTGCTAAAAGACGTTTGCCGCTACGATACGCAATTTGTGCCTCATTATTTAAGACACTATTCAATGGAGGTTGTAAGATTTCGGCCAATAAGTTTTCGGCACTCTCAGATGGCGCACTCTTGCTGTCTAAATCGACCAAGCCACCCCATAATTCTGGATGTTCTAGGGCAATGACGCGCCCCACCCCCCACAGTGATGTCTGTGTAAAAGCGATCTCATCTTTGGCTGTCACCTTCTGTGCGCCCTGTGTAGCAATAAACAAACGAGGCGATGTGCCATCTAGCATCGTCAATGCCTGGACTACTTTGAGAACACTGCCCAAAATCCGTTCTTGACGCTGCATTATCGTATTGATATTTGGGACTGTATATTCATTTACCTGATCCATCCCCCAAAGATGTACAACACCTTGAAGAGGCAGTGCGTCTTTAGTACGAAGGGGCAATTGCTTTAGGTACTCAACAAGTTCTACCTCCGTTTTTACTACATCAACGGCTTGATTCAAGTCTATCAAACAATTTACAAAGGCATGACCGATATTTGTATCATCTGACAATACCAACCACTGGCTTCTGGTCTCCGGTGAAAGATATCCTTTAGCTACGACCGTCGGTTTGTTTTGACTATGCCATGCCACTTCATAAAGCATAGAATCAACTTTGGTCGTTAATTGTTGGACATGGCTTTCGGCTTCCAAAGCCGTCAACACTTTGGTTACAGTCTGGCGTTCGTTTGCATCTAGCTGTTCTTTTTCAGAAATAAGATCGGTCAGTTTTTCAATATCGTTAATGCCAAGCCACTGGGCAAACCCATTGTATGATGCAGCACCATTTGTCATGCCATTGTCAGACGACACATCATCTAGTTGAAGCCAGTATGGCTGTCGCTGGAATGGATAGGTGGGCAAGACAATTTTACGGCGTTGATAGGGCTGGTCAAACCCATGC
This sequence comes from Chloroflexota bacterium, assembly GCA_039028975.1. GTDB lineage: Bacteria > Chloroflexota > Anaerolineae > Caldilineales > Caldilineaceae > JAHBNG01. The sequence goes on along the minus strand of JBCCHB010000156.1, from coordinate 26,791 downwards.
CAGTCTATCTTGACGCCACGCACATACAGCTCACCAAGGGTTGTGAGCATCTGCTGCCAGTCGTTCTGGTTTTCACGCAAACTGGGTACGCGGCTGGTGGTCGGTAGTCGGTGGTCGGTGGTCGGTATCTCTCCAGCCATGCCTAGCAGTGTCGGCTTGGGGCCGATTTCGAGGAAGATATCGATGCCTTGTTCATGTAGCGTGTCGATACCATCGGCAAAGCGCACCGCCTCCCGCACGTGTCGGACCCAATAGTCGGGCGTGGTGATTTCGTCGCCACTGAGTTTTCCGGTGACGTTCGAGACTAGTTGTATGGTCGGCTGATGATAGATGATGCTTTCGGCTACCTGACGAAACTCATCCAGCATGGGGTCCATGAGCGGTGAATGGAAGGCGTGCGAGACCATCAGCTTGCGGGTTTTGACCCCTTCCGCCGCGAATGTGTCTGCAATAGCCAACACAGATTCCCTTCTGCCAGAGATGACAACGCTTTCTGGCCCATTGATGGCGGCGATGGAGACAGTGGCATAGTCCTCAATTGCTTCTTGAACGCGTGTTTCATCCGCCAGGAGCGAGACCATCTCACCATCTTGGGGCAATGCCCCCATGAGTCGTCCACGAGCAGCAATCAGCTTCAATCCATCCTCTAGACCAAAGACACCAGCGACACAAGCCGCCACAATTTCGCCCACGCTGTGGCCAAGAAGAATTTCCGGTTGAATGCCCCAGGATTGCCACAACTTGGCGAGGGCATATTCCAGCACAAAGAGGGCAGGTTGGGTGTAGGTTGTTTGGTGGAGCAAGTCTGCAGGTTGCAAGTTGGCAGATTGCGGGTTGGTAGGATAGATGACCTCTAGCAGTGATTCGCCTGTAATTTGTTGATAGAGCTCATCACCGTGGTCAATTGTTGCGCGGAAAGTTGGCTCAGCCTCGTAGAGTACTCGCCCCATGCCTACATATTGGGTTCCTTGTCCTGTAAAGAGGAAGGCAATGGATGGTGGGGATTGATATGTCGGTGAATATCCTTGGGCGATGTTATTGTTTGCTCGTTCATTTGTATAATCAACAAGCATCGTCTGCAAATGCATCGTTGAGTTTGTAGGAATACTAAGCCTATGGGCAAAATGGCTGCGGCCAATATGCGCAGTATAGCAGATGTCTCCCAACGCAAGTTCTGGATTCTCTTTCCCTGCCTCTAAGAACTGGCTATACTTCTGTGCCAGTGCAACCAATGCCTCTTCGGTTTTGGCCGATAGGGTCAGTAAATGCCAATCACGGTCGATCTGGTTGTCCGCAGTTTCGCTATCTGACGCTTTGGGCGGGGCCTCTTCAACAATCACGTGTGCATTGGTGCCACTGATACCAAAAGAGCTAACGCCAGCAATTCTTTTCTCTTTTGGCCAGTCCGTCAGCGACGTTGGAATTTGTACTGGTGACTCATCCCAGTCGATCAATGGATTGGGGGTATGAAAATTGAGATGGGGCGGTATTTGTCCGTGTTGGAGGCCAAGAATCACTTTGATAAATCCGGAGATCCCTGCGGCACCTTCCAAATGGCCAAAATTGGTTTTGACGGAGCCGACCCATAATGGATCTGTTCGCTCGCGAAAGACTTCATTGATTGCGCCCATCTCAATGGGATCGCCTAGTTGGGTTCCCGTGCCATGTGCTTCAATGTATCCGATCGCTTCAGGAGTTAGTCCAGACTGCGATAAAGCTTGTTGGAGCAATCGTTGTTGTGATGTTCCACTCGGGGCAGACAGCCCACTACTACGTCCATCTTGATTGGTCATCGATCCTCGAATGACCCCAAGAATATTGTCCCCATCGGCCTGGGCATCCGAAAGACGCTTCAACACAACAAGGCCACATCCTTCCCCACGTGAAAATCCATCTGCAGCAGCATCGAAGGTTTTGCAATGGTTATCGGGGGCATAAGGACCTTCTGCGTATGAGAGCCAGTCAACCCAGCCATGGGTGAGGATGAGATTGACGCCGCCAGCGATTGCCATTGAGCTGACGCCACTACGCAAACTTTGACAAGCTTGGTGGATAGCGATCAAAGAAGAAGAACAGGCCGTATCAGTTGTGATCGCCGGTCCAATGAATCCAAATGTATACGCAATTCGTCCTGATGCAACGCTGGCAATGACGCCATTGGTCGCTTGTAAATCTAACTTGGATGGCGTAGCACGAGCATAACTCTGGAGTAATTGGGCATAATCATATTGCATCATACCAATAAAAATGCCTGTTTTGCTGTTCACCAATGTGTCTGGAATGATAGACGCAGATTCCAGTGCCTCCCAGCAAACCTCTAAGAGAAGGCGTTGCTGGGGGTCCATTGTGATCGCTTCACGCGGCGAAATCCCAAAAAACATCGCATCGAAGCGATCGACGTCTTCTAGGAACCCTGCTGTTGGCGTTGGCCTTGTTCCATTTCCGTTCATGCGAGTCATATCATGGGAGAGCAACTCCCGTTCCTGGCGGTTGGATGGTAGCTCGACAATCGCATCCATCCCTGCACGTAACATCTGCCAGTATGCTTTGGGCGAATTGGCGTTGCCAGGAAATCGACAAGCCATCCCGATTACAGCAATTGGTTCACGTTGACTATCTTTCACAGCCGCCAATTCGGCTTGTAGCTTTTTCACGGCCTGCAATGACCGCTTGATGATGGCTGATTCGTCTGCTTTTGTATACTCGGTCATCAGTTAAATCCCTAATGTGTCCAGCTCGGCGACCAGTAGGTCTAGCATTTCTGTATTTGACAGACCATCCAACGAAGCATCCACTGCATCGCCATTCATCGAAGTATCATTTGACGACGGTGCGTTGGATACTGTCTCTTGCGAAAATCTTGTCTGCAGGATATAGGCAGACATATCTTCTAGCGTTGGATAGTCAAAGACCAAGGTCGCAGGGAGACGCTTATCGATGAGTTTACTCACGCGGTTGCGGAACTCGACCGCCATGAGCGAATCTACCCCTATATCCATCATTCCCTGCTTTGGATCGATTTTGTTCGGAGATTCGATGCCCAAAATGCGGGCGACCTCGGTTTGAAGCGCGGTCATCAACATGGATGCACGCTTCTCTGGCGTCAGAGAGAGCAATTGGTTATAGATTGAGCGTATCTGCGCCGGTTGTGACGACCCATTTCTTGATGAACGTTCGGCTCTTGTTGTTTGCCGATCTGCATCCGCTGCTACCTCAGTGGCAAATTGCTCGTAGAATGGCGTCGGCTTTCCTAGATTAGCCATCGCTTGCAAAAATTTCGTCCAATAGATGACCAGACAGGCAACTTGCGGAACAGGTTGATTTAGTAGATTGGCAAATGCTTCAACACCTTGCTCTGGCAAGTAACCACCCTGCCCAATAGCATATAGATCGAGTCCCAATGATTCTTGCACTTTGGCGGCGACACCGATGCGCTTCCAATGGCCCCAGTTAATGCTCAGTGCAGGGAGGCCAGATGCTTGACGATGATGGGCGAATGCATCCATAAACGCATTGGCCGCAGCATGATTGATCTGCCCTCGGTTGCCCATGAGACTGACACCCGACGAGAATAGGACAAAGAAGTCCAGGTCCATTTCTTTTGTCAATTCATGCAGATGCCATGTCCCCCAGACTTTGGGTGCAAGGACATTATCCAAGTGTTGCCAGGTCTGTTGAATCAGGGCCGCATCATCAAGGACGCCCGCCGAATGGATTACACCCCGTAGAGGATGACTATCCGATATCTTCGCCAATAACGCAGCAACCTGTGCTTTATCACGAACATCCGCTCGTGCTACTGCTATCTTGACACCAGATGCGCGCATCTCATCCAACCGTGCTTGGGCTTCTGCACTTGGTTGACTTCGGCCCATCAAAATTAGCTGGGTTGCTCCCTGCTTAACAAACCATTCGGCAACTTCAAGCCCAATTCCATTTAAGCCACCCGTAATGAGGTAGGTTGCATCTTTCAGAATTGTTGCCTCGGGTGTTGGCGATACTGATGTCTGTTCTGTCGAGGCAGTCTGATCAATCTGGCTATTTTCTGATACTTCCGATTGACTTGATGCTCTATATTCATAACGCGCCAACCGTGGGACATAACCAATCCCATTGCGCAGAGTAAGCTGATTTTCGCCCTGTTCTCGCACAGGGGCAGAGGTAATCGCATCACAGAACGCTGATATTTGTGCTGCCACATCTATCGATTCATCCAAATCAATACAGACACAGTTCAATTCAGGATGCTCTGCGGCAATCGACTTGCCCATTCCCCACAACGCGGATTGCGCAAACCCTACAATCATAGCCGTATTCGCAGGGGCAATCCCGTTGTTTTGGGCAGGCAGATGAGTCCCTGTTGCCTGCGCACCTTGTGTCACTAGATGTAAGCGAGGCGGCGTCAGATACTCATGCAGGAGTGCCTGTGCCAGATAGAGCGTTGTACCACAACCTTGATTCGTCGCCATCTGCAAATCGCTTACAGCCTGAATATCTGAGGAGCGAGGAATGTCTAGGCTCCACCAATGAATCACATCTGTGATCTCAGGCAGGGTTGCCATCAATTGGCGATAATCCTCTGCATGATCCGGTCGAATCGTAAAGGTACGTTCATCCACCTGCTGATAGCTTGATCCCGCATGGACTCGTACAAATTGCTCAGGTCCGTTGGGCACATCTTCGTTGGTGCCATTTGCAAATTGCTCCACAAATGCATCGGCTGCACCTAGCTTGTCTGCAAAGAGGAGCCATTGTTGTAGATTAGGCGATCCATCCTCCTGCGTTGTTGCCTCAGCGGACGCCTCATCATCCAACATCAGCGGCTGCCACTCGACTTGATAGAGCCATTGATGCCAGAGTTCCTGTTGCAGCTGAAGTGCTGATAGCGATGCCGCCCGCTGTTCAAAGCCTTGAATTTCGAGAACAATTTCGCCAAGATGGTTGAAGACTTGCAGATCCCATCCTGCGTTGCCATTTTGGCGCGCATGGCTCCACCATTCTGTACTGGCTTCTGTCGGGAAAAATTGGCACGAACGAATGGCGAATGGTAGCGTCATTTCGCCACTCTGGGTCATTGGGCTGATGGCTGCAAAACAGCGGTCCAGTAGACCGGGGTGAACGCGATAGCCATCGACTTCTTCCACATTTAGTACCACTGGGATAGACAACCGAGCAAGTGCCTCATCATCCCCACCCCACAAATCGGTCAACCACTGTAGGCTTGGACCGATGATAACCCCCATTGCATCAGTTGCTTCATTCATCGCATTGATATCAAACGGAATGGTACACCGCTTGCGCAATTCATCAAGATCGATTGGCAAAGGCCTATTCTCGGTGCTGGATGGTTGAATTTGTGATGCTTGTAACTGCCCCACGGCATGGGTTGAGATATGTCGATTGAGTAGGCTTTGGTCCGTTGCATTGGCATCAAAGCTTATCAATTTGAACTCTAAGATAGTATCAGCTAAGCCATTCTGGCTTAGCATCCCAGTGGTGCTTCTATCATGAATGGTACTGTCGTATGCGAGGATCAATTGTACCGTTCGTTCGCCGCTCTCTGGCAGTGACAGTGGCTCGGGGAAGACAATATCGGTTAACGTACAGGGAATATTGCCCAGCGCTAATTCGGCAGCGTTTAGCACCATAGAGACATGACAAGCCCCTGGCGAAATCACTGAGCCAAAGAGAACATGGTCTGCCAAGAAAGAGTAGGCGTCAACACTGAAGTTGGTTTCAAAGGTCGTTGTCCCCAACGTTGGCAACTCGATCATCTTGTCAATGAGTGGTCGAAGCGCCTTGAATTGTTGGACTTTCTTCGGTGAGTGTGCTGGCATATCAAGCCAATAGCGCTGCCGTTGAAAGGGGTAGGGAGGGAGTTCTACCTTATGCCGTTGATAATCATGGTCGAATGCCTGCCAGTCAATCTTCGCGCCACAAATATAGAGTTGGCCCAGACTTGTGAGTAGCTGCTGCCAATCATTCTGATCTTCACGCAAACTGGGTAACATAATGGGAGAAGAGCGATTCTCCATGTCGGCATCTGTGTCAGCACTCATGTCAAACATCGTATCCAATATCTGTTCGGCCATTCCCAATAGGGTGGGCTTGGGGCCAATTTCTAGATAAACAATACATCCCTGCTCATGTAAGGTCTGGACCCCATCAGCAAAACGTATGGTGTTCCGTAGATGTCGTCGCCAGTAGGTGGGGGCGGTCAACTCATCCTGTACCCGTTGCCCCGTCATGCTAGAGACAACGGGTATCTTAGGTGCAGACAACTTGAGACTCCGCACGGTATCGGTAAAGGTATCCAGAACAGGATCGAGCATGGGTGAATGGGCGGCTACAGGAATGGCCAGCGCGCGCGTCTTGAAGCCAGCGGCTTGCAAATCTGTGGCTGCGTTGGCAACCTGTTCCCGCTCGCCAGAAATCACTATGCTACTGGGACCATTGATGACCCCGATGGTGACGCCGCTGTAGGCAGCCAAGAATGGTACAACATCTGCTTCAGAAGCCATGACCGAAACCATGCTGCCTAGAGCAGTTTCCATCAACCTTCCCCGTTCTGTCACCAAACGCAACCCTTCCTCTAGCGAAAGGACTCCCGCTGTATAGGCAGCAGCAAAGTCACCCAAACTATGACCGAGGACAAAGTCTGGCTTCACTCCCCAAGAGTACCAGAGGTCAGCCAAGGCACATTCAAAGGCAAAGTTGACGGCCTGTCCACAGGGATGGGATTCCATCAGGTCATTGTGATCAGGTGTTTTGGCTGGATAGATTAAGGCCACTAGCGAGCGACCCAGGCAATCTTGGAGAATTTCATTACAGCGGTCGATTGTGGCACGGAAGGTTGGCTGGGTTTGGTACAAGTCACGTCCCATGCCGACATACTGTGCTCCTTGCCCTGTAAAGAGAAAGGCGACTTTGGGTGCATGGTGATTCTTATCAAGTACGCCTTGGCTTAGCCCAATATCAATACCCGTATCCGCATCTACATCTCCGTTCAGGTAGGCACCTAGCTTTTCGCATAGCTGCTGTGGAGATGAACCGGTGATGCTAAGGCGGTGCTCAAAATGGCTACGCCCTACATGGCTGGTGTAGCAGATATCAGCTAGCGCGTTACTGTCTGTTATTTTGTCACTGGTAAAGAAAGCTGCATAGTTCACAGCCATCTCTCGTAGCGCATCCTCATTTTTTGCGCTCAGAGTCAAGAGATGATGAGTCCGCTCTACCTCATTGTTGGTTGAGACCTGTGTTGGGGCTTCTTCAAGTACAACATGGGCGTTGGTTCCGCCGATGCCAAAGGAACTAACCCCTGCTCTTCGAGGAAGCTCTTTGTAAGCACCAGTGTTGGACCCGTTGTTTGCTCCATTGCTGCCGCCCCCATTATTAGACCAAGGTAGCAACTCTGTATTGATGTGGAACAGATCGTTGGGGAACTGTAGCTCTGGATTGGGTTGGGTAAAGTGGAGTGTTGGTGGCAGTGCCTGATGTTTCAGGGCCAATACTGTCTTGATCAGACCCGCCACACCAGCCGCTACCCCCATGTGTCCAACATTTGTTTTGAGCGCCCCAAGCACAATCTTGTCCTTCACTGATTCCACTGTTGATTCACTTGCACTGGTCTGCTCCAAACGCGCTTTGAAGACCGCCTTGAGGGCTGTTAATTCAATGGGATCTCCTAATCTTGTTCCCGTGCCATGTGTCTCAATGTAAGAAATGGTCTCTGGAGCAACATTAGCGTTGGCTAATGCTTGCTGAATCACGGCAACCTGCCCATCAACACTCGGTGCTGTATAGCCCACCTTATTGGATCCATCATTGTTGATTGCCGATCCTTTGATCACGGCATGGATCACATCGCCATCTTCGAGCGCCTGTTCCAACCGTTTGAGAACCACGACGCCAACTCCACTGCCCCCAATTGTCCCATCGGCCTCTACATCAAAGGCACGACAGTGTCCATCGGGTGAGAAGATCATTCCATCCTGATAATGATAGCCGGAGGGACCATATCCCATGAGGACGACACCTCCAGCAAGCGCCATATCACATTCACCGTCGAGTATGCTTTGACAGGCCATATGGGTCGCGACAAGCGACGTTGAACAGGCTGTCTGTAGCGTGATCGCGGGTCCCTTTAGGTTCAATTTATAGGCCAACCGTGTGGCAAGAAAATCACTTCCTGATGTGAACGCCTGAAACATGTTCGCTGCCGACGCACCATTCATCTGTCGCAAAATTTGTGGAGAGTAGAGGTCTGTACCAGCTCCCGCAAAGACACCGATAGCACCTGGATATGTTTGGGGATCACAACCAGCATTTTCTAATGCCGCCCAACTACACTCTAAGAACAATCTGGATTGCGGGTCTAAAACAACTGCCTCTCGACGAGAAAAATTGAAGAAATCTGCATCGAAGAGATCCGCGTCTGTCAGATGGGCGCTGGCCTTCACAAAGGTTGGGGCATTGAGATCTTCTTGCGTCACACCTGCCGCCAACAGTTCTTCATCGGAAAAGAAGGTGACAGATTCAATGCCATTTGCGAGATTTTTCCAGAATGCTTCAATCGAATTTGCACCCGGGAAACGTCCGGCTATACCGATAACTGCAATGGCTTGATCCTCTATAACTCTTTGGCGTTTGACAACTTGTGAAGATGACAATGGGGCCAAGCCCGAAGAGTCGCCAGTTGCTGTAATATGTTCACATAAGGCATGAATTGTTGGGTATTGAAAGAAATCAACGATTTCCAAGGGAGTGCCGGTAAGTTCCTTGACCCGACTATGAATCTTGACGATCAGCAATGAGTGACCACCAATGTCAAAGAAGTTATCGTGAATGCCGACTTGATCTAGACTTAATTCTTCTTGCCAAATGTCAACCAGTTGCTGCTGTAGCTCCGTCTGTGCAGAGATGTACGATGCCGTGTTCTGCATGCGGATATTGGGGGCAGGCAATGCTTTGCGGTCCACTTTGTCATTGGGTGTCAGTGGGAATGCATCCAAAACCACAAAGGCAGCAGGAATCATATAGTCAGGTAGACGGTCTTGAAGCCATGCACGAATTTTGGGAATGAGCCTTTGATTGAGCTTGCCATGGAGCGGATTATTGGTGTAAGCGCGCCAGGGCTTTTGCTTGATTTTTTTCTCACCATATGGCTGTGGCATTGCATAGAGTGCGTTTACCGTAGCTTTCGTCGTACCGTTTACTGCATTCGTCCCTACCGTGTCGATTGCTCTGCTGGCAGATGACAAGGGTATGAAATAGGCATCCATCAGTCCAGGCTCTCGCGACCAGGTAACGTGAACTTGATAAGGTATCGTCTCTTCAAAAGACCACAAAGTCGTGGGATCTATGCCCTGATCACTGGTGGTAAGGTGGGTACGTAATTGTGCAATTGTGTTGACTTGAGCTTTCGTTTTCTCTGTTGAGGCATTGCTTGCCTGGTCTAGTATGGTTAAGGTTTGCACAGCGTCCTGAAGTCGGGCATTTGGAATGTTGCGAATGATTAGCCCTTGTTCTGGATATGTATTAGCCGCTTGACGGACTCTATTTGCGAGCGTCTTGGAGGACCAACTCTCTTGTAACCATTGCTCCTCATGCCAGATCACTTGGTCGTTTTGATGATGACCATTTTGCTCTTGAGTGATGAACTCACCCAGGAGAACTTTGTCCCGTCTTTGCTCTGGAAGAGGTGGGGCTAAACCTTGCCCAGAATTTATATATGGAATTGATGCTTTTTCAATATGAAGCACAACCTGATAGCGGAATTGGGTCAGTTCGTTGTAAAAACGTCCCCGTTTCAGCGATACCTCGACGCTAGCAATCTGAGGCATCTCCTTTGGCAGTGCATAGAAAAACTCGGGATCGATGAGCAATTCTTCCTCATGCTGCAGGCGCTGCTCAATGCGGGTCTGAAACTGAGACAATGAGAGAGCGTCCTCAGCCTGGTATGTTTGAACAGCAGCCTGGTAGGCTTGGAGTAAACGCAGGTTGCGCACATCACCTATGTAAATCTTTCCTCCAGGTTTGGTCACCCGCACCGCCCCTTCCATAACTCGTAGCAGATAGTCGATGCCGGGAAAGTATTGGGCAACGGAGTTGATGATGACACAATCAAACCGATCGTCGTCAATGCCACTAAAATCATCGGCCATACGCTGCTCAACATGGACGTGATCAAGGTCGGGTGTTGCAGTCTTAATTTGGGCCAACCGTTGAATGGTCTCCTGTGAATAATCTGCACCCCAATATTCAGCACAGTGAGGAGCCAAACGGAATAAGAGCAACCCCGAACCACAACCGATCTCAAAGATCTGCTGCGGCTCCAGGCGGCGGATGTCGGCAATCGTCTCGTCCACCCATTCTGCCATCTCTGCCTCTGGAATCGGTTGACCTGTGTAACTACTATTCCAGCCTACAATATTAAAGGTGTGATCCTCTTGCTCGGGTGTTTGGCTGTACGCGTCTTCATACAAGGTTTGCCACTGTTCCACATGCGCACTTTGGGTCTCGTCATCAACTTCTCCAACCACCAGATAGCCCACCAACTGTTTGTGATTGGGCTGCTCTTCTCTAGCTAGGACAACCGCATCTTGAACCGCTGGATGATGGACGAGCGTCTCTTCAACCTCGCCCAGTTCAATGCGGAAGCCGCGTAACTTCACCTGATGGTCAATGCGTCCCAAAAATTCAACCTGCCCATCCGATCGCCAACGGACCAAATCCCCCGTCGCATAGAGTCGTCCCGTTCCGTCCGCATCACCAAATGGATTGGGGATAAAGCGCTCCTCTGTCAGTGCTGGACGATTGAGATAGCCCCGCGCCAAGCTATCACCACCGATATAGAGTTCACCAGACACGCCGATCGGCACAGGTTGACGATACGCATCAAGAATATAGAGCTGCACATTCGGAATCGGCAGGCCGATGGGCGGTGTGCGCATAGCGGCATGGCATCGAGCAGCCGTTGCCCAAATCGTGGTTTCGGTGGGACCATAGAGATTGAAGAAGCGACGCTGACCTGATTCGTCTTCGGGCGAATTTACCCATTGTTTCAACAATTCTCCGCTACAGGCCTCTCCGGCAACGGTAATCGTGCGTAATGCGGACAGTTCCTGGTTGGAACCTTCTGGTAATGCGGCTAATGTAGAGGGGGTTAAGGTCACGACAGAGATATCGTGCTTTTTGAGAAATTGTTGGAGTGGTACCCCAGGTGCCAGGGTTTCGTTGGTTCCCAGATAGAGCGTCGCCCCACTACACAGGGCCATGACGATTTCAAATGTTGCGGCATCAAAGCTAAAAGAGGCAAATTGAAGTACATGATCGTCTGGCCCCACACCAAACATGCTCTGCTGCGCCTGTGAGACATTACAGAGTCCATGATGCTCGATCTGAACGCCTTTGGGTCTTCCTGTTGAACCGGAAGTATAGATGGCATAGGCGAGATTGTTGGCGCTCAGTCCGTGCTGCAAAGGTGTTGTGTTCTGAGTTGCAATCTTGCTCCAATCTTTGTCCAAACAAAGAATGGTGCGACTCCGATTATCCGCAATACTTCCCTCGACAGTACAATCCTCCGTTTTTGTCATAAATGGCAAATCGTCAGACAGATGTTCTTGTGTCAACAGCAGAGAAACTTGTGCATCGTCGAGCATAAGGGCCAGCCGTTCCGGCGGGTATTTGGGATCTAGTGGCACATAAGCGCTTCCTGCTTTCAGAACGCCCAATAGCCCAACAATCATCTCAATTGAACGTTCTACACAAATTCCCACAAGCGTCTCTATCCCTGCACCCAAAGAGTGGAGATGATGCGCTAGTTGGTTGGCACGTTCGTTCAGCTCCTTGTATGTCAATTGCTTCCCTTCAAAGACAACAGCAATGGCATTCGGTGTGCGTTCCGTTTGTTCTTCAAATAGGTGGTGGACGCACTTATCCTTTGAATACTCTACCGCTGTGTCATTCCATTCAAACAAGAGTTGGTGGCGCTCGGCGTCCGTCAGCAGGGGGAGCTCTGCGATCGCTTCCGTGGGATTGGTTATAATGCCTGCCAGCAAAGTCTGAAAATGACCGGCCATTCGCTCGATGGTTGTTTTGTCAAAGAGGTCGGTGCTATAGATACAATCCCCCTGCAGATAATCATCCACCTCCCAAAAGTGCATTTCTAGGTCAAATCGCGTGCGCTGCACTTCAATTCTGACAGGGGTTACACTCAAATCAGATAATTCCAAAGCGTTCATGGGTGCATTTTGCAATGCAAACATAACCTGGACCAATGGGTTGTAATTGAGATTGCGTTCGGGACTGAACTCCTCAACCAGTCGTTCAAAAGGAATATCTTGATTGTCATAGGCGCTTTGGAGTGTCTCCTGTACTTGCGCCAAGACATCTACAAAGGAAGGAGTCTGTTGTACGAATAAATCTGCGTCATTTTCTGAAAAATCAGATTCAGATAAACTAGTTCGAGATAAATCTGTGCGTAATGCCAAGGTGTTGACAAAGAAACCAATGAGCGGCTCAATCTCCCGGCGATTGCGATTGGCAATTGGCGAGCCGACGACAATATCGGTCTGTCCGGTATAACGAAACAGAAGAACCTGAAATGCGGCCAGCAAGGTCATGTAAAGTGTAGTCCCCTGTTTTTGGCCGAGTGTTCTTAGCTGTTGCGTCAGGTGGGCATCAAGTTTCAGTGAAACAACATCCCCTTTGAAACTCTGCTGGACAGGCCGAGGGCGGTCGGTGGGTAGCTGCAACAGTTCTGGTGCCCCTGCCAACTGTTCTTTCCAGTACTTTAACTGTTGTTCCAACACCTCTCCCTGCAGATAGCTTCGCTGCCAAACAGCAAAATCCGCATATTGGATAGGAAGAGCAGGTAAAGGGGATGGTTGGCTTTGGCTAAAAGCTTCATATAGAAGTGCCAGCTCCTGTACCAATACGCCCAATGACCAGCCATCTGCAGCAATGTGATGCATCGTCAGTAGAAGGATATAGTCTACGTAATTCGTATTCAATCCTTCAATTGATGTTGCATTTGAAAGGTTGTTTGAACTTGCGCCATGCAAATCGAGTAATTTCGCTCTCAACATTGGATCGCGACTCAGGTCAAAGGGATGAGTTGCTTCGGCAACAGTCAATCGCTTAACTTCGGCACTTTGTTCGTCTGCACCAAAGGTACTCAAATCTACCACTGGCAATTCAATCTGCATTGTTGGATGAACAACTTGATAAGGAGTACCTGCCTCTCCAACAAAAGTCGTGCGTAAGCTTTCATGTCTCTGGACAATTTCTTGCAAAGTTAACTGTAGGGCCTTTACGTTTAAAGGGCCTTTGAGATCCAAAACCAACGGTATATTGTAGCTGCTGCTCTGCCCTAATTGATCGAGAAACCATAACCGCTGTTGTGCAAATGACAGCGGCAAAGCTTTGGTACGTGAGCTTGGTTGAATTTCTTGGTATACAGATGAGTACGTTGCGCCTTGGCTAAGCAACGACAGAATTTCCGTTTTGTATTTTGTTATCTCAGAGCGTAAGGTAGCCGTCAGTGCATCTTTCGGAGCACGATAGCGTAGTTTGCCATCTTCGCTCCAGAGTTTAATACCGTGAGCCTGCAATTCTAACAGTACTTGTTCAGCGTTTCTCATAGTTCTCCTTCTTCCTCATCCGGCATTAGACCATCAGCGGTCATTGATAGTGTAGGAATCATCTCTAATACATCAATGCGTTCAGCGAGACCTTTAACTGTTGGGCGCTCAAATATATTCTGTAAAGATAGGTGCTTCTCCCACTTGGCTTCTATGCGAGATATGACTTGCGTTGCCAAAAGGGAATGACCGCCAAGTTCGAAAAAGTTGTCATAAATGCCGATCCGGTCGAGATGCAGAATCTCAGACCAAATATTGGCGAGTGCAATCTCAGTAGGTGTGTCAGGTGGGACAAAGGTCTCTGAGGATATCAGTCCTGAAAGTGCCGGTGCGGGTAGTGCCTTGCGGTCCACTTTGCCGTTAGGATTGAGTGGTAGGGCATCCAGTAAGACAAATGCAGCGGGAATCATATAGTCTGGCAATTTTTCCTTTAGATAGGAGCGTAGGGAGGCTGGCTGCAAGTCTGGAAGATGCGACTCCTCGCCAACATTTGATATTTTGCCGTTGTGCGGAAGCCTGCGCATCTTTGGCACGACATAAGCAACAATCCGCTGTTGCCTATCTCCTTCTTTGCGTACCACAGCAACCGTTTTTTGGATATCGGAGTGTTGACTCAATACGGCCTCGATTTCGCCCAATTCAATGCGGAAGCCTCGAATCTTGACCTGGTTGTCGATGCGTCCTAGAAACTCTATAGACCCCTCTGGAAGCCACCGAACCAAATCTCCAGTCTTATATAGTCGTTTCGAAGTATCTTGAGAGACAAACGGGTTGGGAATAAATCGTTCGGCTGTCAGTTCTGGCCGATTATGGTATTCCAAAGCCAACCCATCGCCGCCAATATAAAGTTCACCAGCAACACCAAGGGGCGCAGGTTGCAGTTGGCTGTCTAATACATAGAGTCGCGTATTGGCAAGTGCCCCTCCAATCGGAACAGTCAATGCATCTTCAGGGACCGTCCGAACAGGGTACCAAGTGCTGTATGTTGTACTTTCTGTGGGACCGTAAACATGCAACAGGTGGGTCGGGCAACCTTGTTGTAGAACAATGCTGACTGTTTTTGGGTCCACAGCTTCACCACCGAAGAGCAGATATCGTAATGAGGCAAACGCATCCGGCACAGCAAGCGCAACTTGATTAAATAAGGCTGTTGTTAGAAATAAGACGCTTATCTCCTGCTGACGTAGATGAGCGGCTAAGCGTTGTGGCTCAAGAGTGGCATCGCGAGGAATGCCAATCAGCGTAGCACCATGTGCCAATGCGCCCCATATTTCAAAAGTAGCTGCATCAAATGATACGTTGGAGGCTTGTGCAATGCGGTCGGTGGATTGAAGATCAATATAGTTGGTATGAAATAGGAGACGATTAATTGCACGGTGCGGAATGGTAACCCCCTTGGGTATCCCTGTTGAGCCAGATGTATAAATAATATATGCTGGTGAGAGTGCCTTTACATCATTACGCGTTTCGAACTTTGGATTTGTGACTGGCTGGTAAGAGATTTCGTCTCGCTGATTGTCAAGCGAAACAACGGTCACCTTTGTTTCCGTGAAAAGATCGAAAAAGCTCTGTTGCGTCAATAAAACAGGGGCGTCAGTATCTTCAAGCATAAAGGCCAAGCGCTCTCTAGGATAACTTGGGTCCAGTGGTATATAGGCTCCACCTGCCTTGAGGATACCCAACAAACCCACGACCATCTCCAACGAGCGTTCTAGGCAGATGCCGACAAGTGATTCTGGTCTTAGTCCTAGAAACTGAAGATAGTGTGCCAATTGATTTGCACGCTCGTTTAGTTCTCGGTAGGTGAGTTGCTCATCCTCAAAGATAAGGGCGATGGCATCTGGTGTGTGTTCCACCTGTTCCTCAAACAGTTGGTGGATACATTTGTCCTTAGGATAATCTGTCGCTGTATTATTCCATTCAACCAAGAGCTGATGCTGCTCAGTTTCAGTCAGCAGCGGGAGCTTAGCAACAGGTTGCTCTGCACCCAAATGCCCCTTCTTGGCAATACCTGCCATCAACATTTGCAAGTGTCCACTCATACGTTCTATGGCATCTGGCTCAACCCGTGTTGCATCGTAGGTGACCATCCCACATACTCTATTGAGTCTGTTCTCTTGTGAAGGTTCATGTTCAACAGTAACAAATGCCAATCCAGCTGATGTAGAAAACGGCATATCTGCCCACTCATCTATGACAGCTTCATCTACTTGGATAATGGAAACTGAAGTCGAAATAAGCTGTAAGACTTGAGATTCTGTTGATAGTGTCGGTATTCGAGCAATCAGATCCCGTGTATAGCTTTGGTGCTGCTCAGTCAGCTGACGCTGTTCTAGTAGATGTTCATATACATCTGCAAAGGTTGCTGTCGCTTCATAATGAACTGATAAGAGGGTGTCAGTAGCAAAAACATGTTCGACACCTTGTAACTTACGGGCCAACTCTATGGAAGTAAAGGGTAAATCAAATGTTGTCATGCCACTCAAACGACTCACATAGATGACAAAGAGTGTGAAGAGAAAATGTTGAGGAGAATATTGGTGCTCGACAAGAAAGTCGTGAACTTCGTCCGCAATCGAAAACGGTATCTTTTTGAATTGTGAGGCACCTTGCCCCTCCAATAGTAGATGAGATGTTCGATGCAAGAATGGAAACTCAATAGGATGCAACGATTCGAGGCGTTCACGCCAAAATGATTCATGTTTGGAGAATCGACAATGGTAGGTCGTAATCTGCTTAGCAACATCTGTTCCAAGTTCAGGTAAGAATTGCCCCACTTGTAAATCGTGCTGTCCAATTAACTCAGAAACCGATATAGGTGTTCCATCCACTGTCAACAGTTTCCCTAGCGAAACTTCACGAGTGGCCGTAGCCACTGTCAATGATTCCTCTGATAGTGTTGTTAGCGTACCTGGTAATGCTGATGCGAGAGTGCTACCGATGGTCAACTGCTCGATGATATATAGGTTCTGACCCAGAGCGAGCTTGGGGCGAGACAATGGGTTTGGATAGGTGCCAAAGTCCAATGCGCGGAAGAGAGCATCGATTTGTTCTGCAGATTGCTGCCATTCAAGAATTGCGTTTTGCGGCGGGCGTTTGCTCTTTGCAAAGTAGCTACGTGTGCTCAAATCTTGCTTAGTGAGTTTACATTGCCCACTAGCCAACTCATCAATCAAGGTTCTAAAACTTGCGATTGCCGCTTCATAGCATTTGATATTAAGTGTAAAGACAGTTTCATGAGGTGCAAGAGAAAAGAGGGGTTGCTGCAAAATTTCACCGGCATCAACCTGTTCTTCCATGACATGCCAAGTAATACCATGTCTTGATTCTTGGTTGAGTAATGCCCAAGTTGTAGCGTGAACGCCAGCATATTTGGGTAAAGGTGCATCGTGATAATTGATTGCACATTGCTTTGGCAAAGCCAGAATCTCTGGTAAAAGAATATGAGGATTCACAATACTAAATAGATAATCGAATGGTTGCGGTGCGAGAATTGCATACAGATTATCTTTTGGGTGGTAGAGAGGAAGCCGCATTTGATGTGCCCATTTGCGCAGTTCTGGATCTGCAGAAATGACGCCTAGAATCTGGTGTCCAGCTTCATGGAGCATATTGATGCATGACGTGGGCAGTGTGCCTTCGCCAATTATAAAGCACTCAAAAGAAGAATGAGTGATGGTACACATTGATAATTTGTCCCTCTTGAAAAGTGATTGCGATCGACTAATTACGACCTATTCGTTAGAACGGAGATAACATAACAAACGAACGTGGCATGAGTGTAGCAAAGTCCTTAAATTCTCTGGTTTATCAGCTTCTCATCCAATGGAGGGGGAAAGGAACACTGGACGTTATGGTTATTAGGCAGTTCTGTAAAAGTCACACACAAGGGCAGAACCGCACGGGGCGTGCTACCTGAACGGGCTATGTGTGACTTTTACGCTACTGCGTTATTAGTGTATTATCCCGTCGTGGTTCAAACGTAGAATGCCTGTGATATCCTCCTTAAAATTTCTGTCTTTTTGTATTTCATCGGCGCTGGAAATGATTCATTCCTTACAGCATTCAGTGTATCAGGTGCGTGTGGAACGAACGTGGATCAAACGTGGAACGGCCACGTTATCCTCCTTAAAATTTCTGTCTTTTTGTATTTCATCGGCGCTGAGAATGGTTCGTTCCTTACGGCAGTAAGTGTATCAGGTGCGTGTGGAACGAACGTGGATCAAACGTGGAACGAAGGTGGAACGGCCATGATATTCACCTTAAAGTTTTTGCCTGTTTTGAACACCTTCTCTACAAAATGAATCGACAGACCGAGTTCTGGACAACTATAGTCTTTATCGGGATGTCTATTTATTAAATCTAGGGCGTATCTTAGTACTCATGTTGGTCTGAGGTGCAACCTAGCTAATCCCGAAAAAACCACGTCGGAATAAAGAGCCTGACAGCTTCTGACTGCTCCGGTTCCTCAACCACGTCAGCGCTTGTCGGGGTAAAGGAACAGTAGTGGCTAGGGTCGGACTGGCTTACTCCGCCAATGCTAACCGTAACAAGATTGTGATACGCCAACCCCATTATCCCGGTTGCGCCCAAACAGCCAGGGACTGAGACCGATTCGTTGGTGCGAAAGCGCAGATCCTGGGCTATGGCCTCGGCACGGTATGTCCAACTCTCACCAACTGATAAGATGCCGTCACTCTTGCTATCCGTTGTGCGATCGAGAACAGGCGTCAAGGTTGGATCGCTCTCAGCCATCTGGATCTCCGCTTCCTGAATGTTCACATTGCCACTATTCGTTATGACATACGTCCACCTAACCATGGATTCATCTGAGCGCACATCGGGCGTACCAGGAATCATCAAAGGGACATCTGCGCCGTTTGGATCATCGGCATCGTGACCGTTGGTGAACTTTTGAATGTCAAAGTCCAACACAATTGGGTTACAGTAATGGCTCTTATCTGTATCCGTTTGAGAGCCTACCAGAGCCGCTCCCTGATTTTCATAAGTTAGGCGAGAAGATGCATCGGGTGTCGATGAACAACCAGGCACAAGGGAAACATTCACAACTTCTCTAGCCAATGATCGAGCTTGTCCGGTGGCATAAAAGATCCAGGTTTCCCCTGGCGAGAGTATCTCATCGCCACCCACATCGCTGGTAGACTCAAGCAGAGGAAGCAGGCTCGGATCGCCATCGATTACTGTGATCTCCGACAGTGGGTAGGCAACCTCGCCACTATTTGTCAAAACATACGTCCATGTAATCGCCTCGTTTGCTTGAACCTCCGGTACATCCCGCCCATTTGGATCCGCCGCGTCTGCGCCGTTGGTAAGCTTTTTGAACGCAATCCCTTCTTGAAGATTACAGTAGTAGCTAACATCTGACGCCGCCGATTCACCCGCTCGAACTACCGCTGCATTTTGATAAGTAAGGCGGGGCACCAATTGCCCATTTTGAGAACATCCTTTTAGTGTTGCAACCAGACTATCATTTCTGGTGAGATCAAGCGCCCGACCCAATGCGCGGTAGTGCCACACCTCGCCTGGTTCCAGGATCCCGTCAGCATCCACGTCAGTGCTGGGATCGAAGAGTGGCGTCACGGCAGGATCGCTATCCGTTAGGCTAATTTCATGGAGGTGAATCGCATCTGTGCCAACATTTGTCACTACGTAGAGCCATTCGATTCTTTCTCCGGGCCGTAGCCGAGGTATCAGCGGATCATGGGCATTGTCTATATGAACGCCATTCGTAAATTTTTGCAGCGTTAGGTGACGTTCTGTTGGTACGCAATAGTGGCTGGGATCGCTGTCGTAGATGTTACCCGCTTGGACGACAGCCAAATTTTGGTATGCTCTGCTAGGTATGCCTGTAAAGCTTGGATCGCAGCCATTGACAACTGATGTTCCAGCCAACGGATCGTACAAGTTTTGGGCCGTGCCTGATGCGATGTAGTACCATCTCTCTCCTGGCGTCAATAGTCTATCGGAGCGATCATCACTATCTGGTAGCCAGATTGGAGTGACGGCTGGGTCACTATCAGTAACGTGAATCTCATCATCAGTAAAGGTCACATTTCCCGTATTATGGACAATATAAGTCCACGTAATCGGCAACCCTTCGGCCAGAATAGGGACAAATGGACTATTTGGATTGTCTGCATCGCGTTGGAGGGTCATCTTTTCGATATCGATGCCCGGGTTTGGCGGGTTGCAGTAGTGGCTTGCGTCCGTTGCCTCTACGCCAGGTGCCTTAACCGTAACGCTGTTGACGTAGGTGAGCCTGTTTGTGCCCAGGTTCGCGGGATCACAACCGTCTACCGTTTGGATTTCAGCGTTGGGGACAGTCAGGTCGACCGCGCTTTGCATAGCCATATAGCGCCAAATCTCCCCGGGGGATAAGATGCGATCCCCGTTCAAATCACTTGCCCGCACAAGGATGGGCGTGAGTTCCAAGTGGCTGTCCACAACTTGTACTTCATCATGGGTAAAAGGGATGTTCCCACGATTGTGTACAAAATAGACCCACTGGATCATGCTGCCAGGGGTAATCTGGGGGACACCGACTTCATTTGCCGTATCGCCATCGACGCCGTTGGTTAGCTTTTCCACCGAAATGTTTGGATTCGGTGGATTACAGTAGTGGCTATAGTCCGAATCAGCGAGTCTGTTGCTCAGGGAGACTGTGCCAATGTTCTCATATGCTTGTCTAATCAAGCTGGTCCCTGTGATTTGGCATCCATCCACTACAGCGATGACCGGGCTTGGAATGTGCAAATATTGGGCTACAGACGCTGCCAAAAACGTCCACTGTTCATTAGGTGACAGGATCCCGTCATTTCCGTGGTCACTGGTGGAATCAAATTGGGGCCAAATGCCAAGTTGGTTGTCTTGAACATTGACATCGCTCAAGACGACGGCTTGGGTTCCGCTGTTTTTGACCAAATAGGTCCATGTAATTGGTTGTCCAGGCTCAATCAGCGGAACGTCACTGCCGTTTGGATCGTCTGCATCATGGCCATTTGTCAGCTTTTCGATCTCCAAAATGGTGTTCCGTGCTTGACAATAGAAGCTGGCATCAACAAGAACTTCCCCATCGACATACAGCGAAGCTATATTTTGATAAACCGACCGCTCTGCGTCTGCTTCATCTGGACCACATCCTCGAACAATGGATGTGCCAGGCTCTGGACGATCCAGGTTTTGGGCCATGCTTGTGGCCGTATAAATCCAAGTTTCACCGGGAGATAAGATGCCATCACCACCCACGTCACTTACGAGATCAAAAACAGGATTGACGGCTGGGTCGCTATCAGTTACGGCAATTATATTCTGGGGGTAAGCATTCAGGCTTACGTTTTCGACTTGGTAGGTCCACTGAATGGGTTCACCCGGCTGATAGGCTGGAACGTTGTCTGCATAATTGCTTTGGACGTGGATCCCATCAATCAACTTGCGCAGATCCAGATCGACATCTAATTGATTGCAGTGGTGGGTCGGATCCTCATCAGTCAGACCGTAGCGGCTGACAGCTACCCTGCCCACATTTCCATAGGTGGGCAAGGCAAAGGCCGTTTGCCCTGGATCACAGCCCTGGACAATAGGTACCTCTGCTGATGCGGAGAATAAGTCGATGGCTGTGGTTGTAAATTCATAAACCCAGACCTCATCCGGCGACAAGAGTCCGTCACCATCATCGCTACTGGGTACCCATATGGGTGTGACGCCAGCCACACTATCTGTCACCTCAACCTCGTCTTGGGTAAAGGCAATATCGCCACTATTCTTGACCTCATAGGTCCACGTAACCACCTCCCCCATGTCAATAGATGGCACATCCAGGCCGTTTGGATCATCTGCATCAAAGCCGTTGGTGTAGGTTTCAATTTCGATATTCGGTACACGAAAGAAGTAATCAACCGTTAGAATTGCCCCAGCCGCAATGGCATTGAGCTGGATAGAAAAGTTGCCTGGCCCTCGACTGTCGGAAGAGCCTGTGGCGGCAATGGGGATGGAAACAATTCCTGTTCCCAAAAAGGGGTTCAGATCTTGAGCCGTATCAATCGTTTTGGTGACCCTATCCATTTTGAAGATCTTGAGGTAGTTGCCAGAAGTCCCCCCATTGTCCAAGAGACCATCAAAGGCGTCTAGCTCAACGATATGATTTTCGATTGGAAGACCAACAGATATGCTATCTCCCTGGAGGGTTACCTTTACCTCCGCGCTATGGGTTAAGGTCATGAAGCCAGCTGTTGGACCCAAATTTTCATAAGCAGATTCCCCCACTATTTCTGTGGTGAGGGTAATATCTACATGGGATAACTCACCCAGTGCAGGATCAAATTGAGGAATTTGAAAAGAACCTTCCCAATTGGTTACCCGTGAACCTATTTGATCTGAATAAACAATATTATCGGCGTAGACATTGCTGGCAGTCAATACGATGAGCAGCAGTAGCAACAGGGGCTGAGCGAAAATGTGTATGGTCTTTATGCTGCGGTCGCTTTGAAAACCGGAATTTTCCGCAGCCTCTACAGAAGAGAGCAAACTCGGGTTTTCAAACGAAGCTGAACATAGATGGTAAGGCCGGTGAGGCCGAGTGGGTTGGTGAGGTCGGTTAGACTGATTGGTACGATTTAGTCGGTGATAGTGAGGAGGCTGAAGAAAAGGGGGGCTATAGATAGATTCGATTGTTCTATGGAATTGTCGCATGATTAGATCCTGAATTAAAACGATAAAGCTTGACGCGCGTAAAGGGAAGCGCGACAGATCATAAGCGATTTACATCCGATTATGCAGATTAAATTCAATGAAAAGTGAGATTAAATTATTCTAGTATCAGAATTTTGCGGCAGTGAAAACATAATGTAATTCTGCTATCTAGGGAAAGGTAACGACGGGATACCGACTCTTTTGAGGTGCAGGTTATTTTTATAGTTCGCCAGTAAACTTTTGTTCCAGTTTTTTCGAGATTCGACCTGAAGAATCCCATATAGGGAGGACATCCGCACCTTCGCGGAGATAGACCCTATTTACGCGGGAGCAAGTTCCATCTTCAAGGAAACAAGCTTCCAAGCTACAGGGTTACAAAAGTTGTATCTGGCCATCTATAAGTGGGTGCGATGCGTATGATTAGTGCATGGATTTTGCCCCATTGCCTTAATCACAGCCAATAGAGGGATACTAAACTTTACAATACTATACTTTTCATGGTTTACAATCAGTCATATTGCTGAGATCTATTGCCGAAATATGAGGAGTCCGTATGTAGGGTGAACGACCCAGCAAGAAGTTTTAGGTAAACCGCCTCAGGCTTCATCCTCATAGCGTCTTGTGCGTGTCCACAGCGCCAAGTGTTCGTAGCGCCTCTTTCTGGGCCTCAGTTAGGCCTGTGGCTCCAGTGATATTCATCCCTTCGTATGGCCGTTCAATGTGAACTGTTTTGAGATGGGTTCCTGTCTCCACATCCCAGAGCTTGATCAGTTCATTGCCGGTACCGCAGGCTAGCGTTTGCCCATCTGGTGAGAAGTCCACCGATACGACCGCGAAGTCGTGATCGGACAAAGTTTTGAGGCAGGTGCCGCTTTGCAAATCCCACAAACGTACGGTCTGATCATCACTGCCGCTAGCCAGCAGTCGCGTGGCATTGCCCCCGCATTGAAGGAGCATACCCTTCCCAGAAGTCGTCTGCGAATGAGAACTATCCTGAACGATCGGCCTGAAAGCCAGCGTCCGAATCCAACTGGTGTGGCCCGATAATGTTTTGAGGCAAGTCCCCGTCTTCACATCCCAAAGTTTAATGGTTGCATCTGCACTGGCGCTGGCAACAATCCGACCATCAGCACTAAAGGCCACGGACAAGACTGAGGAGGTATGACCAGAGAGAATCTTAAGGCACTTGCCCCTTTGTACATCCCAAAGGCGGGCGGTTTTGTCCATACTGCCACTGACCAGCCACTGACCATCCGGGCTGAAGGCGACGGACCAGACTGAAGCCGTATGGCCCGACAACAGGTCGAAAGTGATTTTTGAACCACGAGGTGCAGTTAGATCCCACAAATAAATTATGTGGGCATAGCTACTACTAGCCAGCATCTGAGCACCATAGGGAAGCCTTTCCGTAGCTTCTGGATGCTCTTTGGGTACAGGTCGAAAGGCAACTGACCGGATATGGTCTGTATGCCCCGTTAAGATCTTAAGGCATTTACCCGTTCGCACATCCCATAAGCGGATCGTTAGATCGATACTGGCACTAGCCAAGGTTTGGCCATCTGGGCTAAATGCGATAGCCATGACTATCCTAGAGTGCTCCGTCAAGGTTTTGAGCTGTTTGTTGGGACTACATGCCATCGCAAACACACCCTCATCGTGAGGATTTCTGGCAGCACCTACGTCCCATAGTCGCACGCTTCCGTCTACACAACCAGCGGCCAAGATTTGCCTCTTGCCCTCTTGTGCCATATCCGACATTGATACTAATGAATGCGAAAATTCACCACCATGTGTATTGGTATTCACCGGAGCGTTGTCATGTACGGTCGCTGGCGACCAGGCCACTGTCCTGGCCGAGTTCGTGTACCCAGTAAGGGTCTTGAGACATTGACCGCTCTGCACATCCCACAAGCGTAACGTCTCGTCTTCATTACCGCTGACGAGCATCTTGTTATCGGGACTGAAGGCGACGGACCAGACATCATCGGTATGTCCAAGGAGGGTTTTAAGACACTGGTTACGCTGCGTATCCCACAACCGTATGCTCCCGTCAACACTGCCGCTGGCCAAAATTTGCCCACCGTCGTGCTGATCCGCTTCGCCCAAGGCATCTATTTCAACGGATGTAGCGTATATGTGGCTAAACCC
This sequence comes from Chloroflexota bacterium, assembly GCA_039028975.1. Classification (GTDB taxonomy): domain Bacteria; phylum Chloroflexota; class Anaerolineae; order Caldilineales; family Caldilineaceae; genus JAHBNG01. The sequence goes on along the minus strand of JBCCHB010000156.1, from coordinate 2,291 downwards.
CACCGCCGAGACCGTATCTGTATGTCCAGTGAGAACTTTGGTGCATTGGCCACTCTGTACATCCCATAATCTTATGGTCTGGTCGCCGCTTCCACTGGCTAGTGTTTGACCATCAGGGCTAAATGCCAAGGACATTATCGCTTTTTTGTGTCCAATTAAGGTGCCGGTACATTTCCCACTTTGCATGTCCCACAAACGGATTGTGCTATCTTCATACCCACTGGCCAAGATCGGCATGTTCTGTTTGGGCGTAGGACTAAAGGCGATTGCAAAGACGCTGCTCGTATGCCCTGTGAGGGTGTTGATACATTGGCCACCCTGCAAATCCCAGATGTATATCGTTCTGTCGATATTGACCATTGCCAACGTGTAACCATCAGGACTGACAGCCATCGCCCTTATATGGCCGGAGTCAACAGCCAAATTGTTGGCTTCTTCACCGCTCTGCAGATCCCACCAGCGCACTGTATTGTCATCGCTTGCGCTGACTAAAGTTTGTCCATCAGCACAGAAGAGCAGTGATTTGACCACCCGTGTATGACCCTCCAGTACCAATACTGGTTGACCATCACTCACTCGCCACAAATGAATCCTGCCATCATGGGCACCGGCTGCCACCCATTCACCATTAGGGCTGAACAGCACTGACCAAACGGCCGAGAACGTATTCAGAAATGCCGCACCAGACAACTCCGCCTGTGCAAGGTTTATGCCAGGCAGGTTCGCTTTGCCCAGGTAGGCCTGCCATACCGCAAGCTCAGAGAAGTCATAGTTCTGCAAATCGCATTTGAGATGGATGAGTAGATTTAGGATATTTCCTGCGGCATAACTCGGTCGGTTAGGCATATTCATTCGCATCGCCTTCAAAAGTCTGCGGAATCGATCCTCAAGACCAGGCAAACCTTCTCTACCGACCAGTTGTTGTGCTATGGGTTGAAGAATGAGACGATGCTGGCTCTCGCGAATATACTCTTTAGACTGAGCTTTAAGAAGTGCATGGCGAGAAAAATCTTCCAGAACTTCGTTGGCAACCTCTTGGCAAATTCGTTCGATAAAGTGATCTGTCGTGTACTCTGTCACGACATTTTGCAATGTGAAGTTCATGCCGCGTCCGGCACTGCTCTTGGTCAATAATGATCTTCGTTCTAAGGAACCTAGCGCTTCCAGAAAATTCCGCTGCGTTGGTTTTTGTGCCAAATTTTCCAGAATATTCTCAGCTGAAATGGCCTCTCTTTCCAGCATTAGCCAAAGCATAATTTCCCGCTCCAGCAATGACAGACGGGCAAATTGTTGATCCAGCATGGCTCGGATATCGTCAAAGATAAGGGTCTCTTTGGTCAAGAAGAGTTGGACATTTCCAGCAAACAGATCCTGAATGGTATCTGTAATAAGCTTCAGCGCCAGGGGGTTGCCCGAGTAACGATTGACCAGTTCATTCGTTTGGGAGTCAGAATCGGACAGGCCTCGCTCAGCGAGAAATTTTTGACTTTCATCTGCTGAAAGCCCCATCAGAGTCAGGGAACGTACCAATTTCGTGTCACCCTCCAGCCGTCTGAGTCCTTGGGGACTCTCTCGGCTAGTCAGCAATAGACAGCTCTGGTGGTCTCTCCCTCCCAAGAGTTGAAGCAGCTGTCCATACTCTTCATACCCTGGACGATAGTATCCAGCCAACTGATCCTCATCTTGCAGAATACTCTCTGTATTGTCTAAGACCAGAAGGCAGCGCTTCTGACGCAGATATGTCAGCAGCAAATGAAGACTTTCACCTATGCTAGGCAAGACATCTGTAATCTGTTGCCCTGACAGAACCCGCAGCCACTGTCGGAGAATAGTCGCCAACGGTGGCGCATTGAGTAGAGAGCGCCAAATCACGATCTCAAAAGGGCTCTCTGATGAGCCTCGTATGCGGTCAGGGCTAGTAAGATTCTGGATCAGCTTAATGGCAAGAGACGTTTTCCCTATACCGCCCATACCGAGAAGCATAACCAGCCTACTGCGTTCCATAACAAGCCACTGCTCCAACTGCCCCAGTTCTCTATTGCGACCATAAAAGAGGCCGACGTCTGGTGCATCACCCCAATCAAGCTGAGGAGAAGACAAGGATGGCAAAACAACATCAGATATTGTTGGATTTGGGGAGATAGGTGTTGTCAACGCTAAAGAGTGTGCTGGCGTCCCTTTGCCAAGGGAAATGGCTTCCAACTCTGCTGCTCTCACCCCCATTCAGAGAAAAGTAGAAAAATGGAGGCGAGTTGCCAAAATAAAATGAAATCAGGCGTAAAGGGTGAAAG
>JBCCHB010000155.1:0-37573 GCA_039028975.1 Chloroflexota bacterium | reverse complement strand
TGGTCCCAAGGGATCAGTTCAGCATAGACCTGAGCCTCCCGCACGCGACGACAGATGAGCTGGCTATATTGGCTGCCATAGTCTAGTATGGCGATAGTTTGGTGTTGTTGGGACATTAATTTGCTGGTTACAGGTGATTGGCTAGTAACGATTGGTGGGGCTCATGGCCCCCATAGATGCTGGCTCTGAGGGTCCACCATCTATGGGGGCAATTTGGGCATCCCAAGAGGCCATCCAAGAGCGACGCCGAAGATTTAGCTTCTCGACCAACTCGTTAAGGTGGATTCTTTGTGCTGTGGTTAAGGTGGGTGAGGCTAACATCCGTTGCCCTTGGGATACTGCGCGATAGGTGTCACCAGCCGCTGCCCAACAGCTTATCTCACTAATCAAATGGACCAGAGCAATATCAGGTTGATTGTACTCATAGGCGGTTACAGCTAATTCCGCTTCAAGCATAGCTGACTTAGCAAATAACTCAGCAGCTTCATCAAATTCCTGCTGTGCTTCGTGCATATTGGCTCGAAGTAATAAATTCGACTTTTCAATAACCAAGTCTGTATACGATGTGGGCATTGGAATTGTAGCTTTATCTGTGACCATGATAGTCAAACCTCATCTTGATAAAAAGATAACCGAACCTGCTGCTTTTCAAAGCCGACAACACATACATACCCAGCAGATTTATATGGATTACGCATCAATTGACGCTGCTTAATTTTTGTTCGTGATGAAAGATCACCGTCTATTGTCCCACTAATTTCTAAACCAACATCACGTACATCATGCCCTAACCAATAATCGAATCGCTCACCAACCTGCGCAACTTCGAGGACGCGATAGGGTGTAAAAATGGGTACAAGTGCTAACGCAATGCCACAGGCCGCCCACTCTGTAACCGTATGAGCCTGGATAGGCGGTGTAGTGAGGGTATCACTTAGTCGATTCCAAAACAGTTCTAAATTATACGTTTTGGGAACCTTCGCATTAAGTTCATACAAAGAGACAGCTAGCGTAACCTTCTGATTGATGGAATATGGCCGTAGGCGGAAAACCGTGAAGGGTAAGAAAAGAGATGCATCAATAGCTGATTGAGTAAGAAGCCCCTCAAGTTCATGCGGCCCATCTGGAGGGTTACGATTATACATAAATCTATTACTCAACCCAATACCGATATCGGGCTGATTCGGTGGTTACAGGTGTGGTGCCACTTACGGTGATCACGGCAGTCTTTCCTGATCCTAGGCCGGGGATCATCATGGAACCAATGCGGTCGTCGTCAAGCGGTATTTGCTTCACCTCTTGCAGCACGTTATCTTGCAGGGTAAAGATCTGAACAAGCCAGTGTTGGGGCAGCTGATTGTCGGTAAGGAGCCAGCCTTCACTCTGCCATTCATCAGAGCCATTCTCAAAGTCGCTAATGTAGGAGATGGCTGGAATCTGAATATCATCGATAAACCAACCGGGCATATTCACAGCCCCGTCGGTTACATATTCAAAGCGAACCCAGATGACTTCCCCGGCATAGTCACTTAGGTCGTACGTCTCGGTCACCCATTCTGCACCTTCGCTACCGCTTCCACTCCGAGCATTGTAGGCTGCGCCAAAGCTGGCACCGCTAGGATTCTCAAGGGTGGTGTAAGTGCCGTCTAGGATCTGCCACTTCTGCCCATCTTGGCTAGCCAGAGCATAACCATAGTCGTATCCCTCTTCAATGTCCCACCACATTTGGGCAGAAAGCTGGACTGGCGTTCCAGGGAGCAAGCTAGTCAAATCAAATTGGCGGGTGAGCCGGGCGTCCATCTCATCTCCCCGGTTGCTCCACCAAGCATGGGTTCCGCTCGTGGCAGATGTTCTGGCCAGTTGGGTTCTGCGCTGACCTTCAAAACGAACTGTTACATCTCCCTCTCCTTGCAGCAGAATATAGTCGACACCGTAGTTGTTTGCTTCTGCTTCTTGTACTGGGACAGGAAAGTCGCTGTGGGTGACGGCAAGAGAGGGTTCGCTGCTGTTGAGATGTTCATACCCATAGACGCCATCCATGCCCATGGCGAAGGGATCATCTACATAATTAGCAACGATCCATTGGCCAAAGAGAGAATCGAAATCATTGTCAATGCCAGCAGCCTGAAGAACCTGTGTAAATCCGCTGGTACCATTGGCTGGCGCAGCGACCAATGCTTTGGTTAGATCCGAACCGTAACGCTGGGCAAAGTAGGTGACAAAGAGATAGCTGCCACCATAATGTTCCGTATTGCTCGTGCCACTCTCGTTCCACGTATTCAACTGGGTTTCGGGCGAGTTGCCATAGGCGCCCAAGAAGCTGGTAACGGGACCAAACCCGGTCACTTCTTTGGAGAACTCACTCAGCCCTTCATTCACCCAACTGGCTTCGTTGCGATCATTGTTCCAGTGGATCATGTGCTGAAGTTCGTGGGCCAAAACGCTCTCGTATCGCTCATAATTCTGTAGCCCATTGAGCCAGTTGAGGCTGATATAAAACATCTCCTTTTCATTGGAATAGGGATTGGCCACTCGGAAATATTGATCGGAACTGTTGAAGTAACCGGCTACGCCAGAACCTGTTCCTACCGAGTGAAGAATGTGTAGGCGGTTATCCCCATCCACACCTGGCTTGGCTTCATGACCAAAGAATTCGACGGAAGCGGGGTAGATATCATTGGTAAACCGCTCCATGGAGGCAGCGATCTTTTCACGTTCAAAGGTAGTCCCTGTCTCTACCCAGGCATAGACAACATCGGTGCGATAGATTAGTTCGGCCGTAATGCGAGAGGTGCTGTTGATTTGGGTGTTATGGACCCAGAAACCAACCTCATCTCCAACCTCGTGTACTACAGGCTGGGTAGGGGGCGTGGGCAGGATATCCACGCCCGGTCGCAAACGCAGAGCCAACTGGTTGAGATCACTTGTTGGAACAATGACAGCCTGAAGCTGCTCTTCAGTAGTCATGGATGCTAGATCGATCCCGCCTTGACCTTGCCCCGAATCAGAAAAGGCCTCTGCTTGCGGTTGAGGTATGGGGGTGCTAGAACCCTCGATATTGGGCGGTGGTGTAGAGGTTGCATCCGGGCGCACAGCACGGTCCGGTGTTTCGCCTGCTCCAAAATTTAGACAAGCAGAAAGAGTGATGGCTAGGATAGGGAGTAGCAACGCGGCACCTAGAGATGTCTTCCTGATGGAAGGGTTTTTCATATGACGATCCTCATACTATTTTATTTGTCAGTGAAGCAGTGCTTCAACCCGATAAGAAATCATAAGCGGGTGGGTGCGGAATTGAGCCAACTGCAACCGGAAACGAATTCAATGTGAAACGAATTGCAACAGACCTTCAGACGTACGGCCTATCTTGTCAGGCGAGGGTCCTGTTGCTTCATCCCAGTTGACACCCCAATAATTGGTCGGATGGTAGAGAAATAGCCAGGGGGCTTCCTCATGCACAATGCGATAGGCTTGCCGATAGATAGATTGGCGCTCCTGTTTGTCGACGGTTTGGCTTGCTTTGTCTAAGAGGCCATTGACGCCTGAGTTACTATATCCCTGCCACCAGGGTCCAGCCACGTCCGAATTAATCTTTTCTCGAAGCACTCGGTAGGTACTAAGCGGACTAGAATCAAAGCAGCAGAGGTCATCGATCTGCTTCTCCTTGACCCGATGGGCATACGCGCTCCGATCAGAAAAGTGGCGTAATTCTACCTCCACACCTACTAGGGCCAGATCCTCGGCCAGCATCTCACCCAGTAGAGGTGCTTCATCGGGCAAGGTCATGGGCAAATCCACAACAACTTTTTTGTCCATGCCCGAAGCAGCAAGTAAAGAACGTGCTTTCTCTTGGTCAAACGCGTAGGGCAGTACGTCCCGATCACAACCAAAGTGGAAAGGCGATAGCGGACCATTGAGCCGCGTACCCCCACCATGAATCGCCTCGGTAACCATGCGCTGTACATTGATGGCGTGATTAAGGGCCTGTCTAAAATAGACATTGGTGCAGGGGCCTCGGCTGGCGTTGCAGAGGAAGGCCACGCACAGATTGCTAGGCTGGGAGAGAACATGCTTTGCGCCCTGAGCAATCTTGGGGGCATTTTGGGGAGAGAGGTCGGTGATGATGTCTGTTTTGCCCGCTAGCAAGGCTTCAATGCGAGCCTCCTCGTTTGGCTCTGCTTGCCAGTGAAGTCGAGTTGTGGCAAAGGGTGTCTGAGGCTGTCTCACCTGAGCAGCAGAAAATGCTTCCAGGAGCACCTGCTCGGCGGACCATTCGACCAGCCGCCACGGTCCGCTCCCCACAAAGGCAGAAGGCAGATCCGGCAGGGCACGCTGCGGCAAAATAGGGATAGCCACCAGTAGATCCAATAAATCGGCCATGGGCTGGGCAGTCGCGATTGTGACGGTTTGACCATTGACTGCTGCAATCTCTGCCTCACCCAAGTAGCTTGCCCAAACCCCCTCAGTCCCTAACTCCCCACCCACGCTTGGATCACACGCCCTGCGCAGGGATTCGACCACATCCTCAGCCCTCAAGGAGTCACCATTGTGAAAGGATACACCGTCTCTTACGTTAAAGGTCCATTTTTTTGCGCCCTCTTCCACAGACCAATTCGCTGCCAGGCCAGGAACAAATTGTCCCGCCGAGTTTCGCTGGACCAACGCATCGAAGATGGCTGTCAGGATGTTGAGGCGGCTACGCGCATCGGAACAGATATGGGGATCGGCTAGTTGCACAGTGGGCTGCTGGATGATCATACGCGGCTAGTCTTGATTCATTGAATTGATAAAATGAGGCCGTTTCGCACATTTTGCACAGATGAGCCTAGCTTTTTAAAGCCTGCTGCATTGATGGGCTAAAGTGAGGCCAGATCGCCTCTTGTTGGATCGTCAAGATCTGCTGAAGATGAGCATAATCGTGGTAGGGCCACTCATAAACAAAGTCCGAGACGAGGAAAGTTCCATATTTTGGATAATCTCCTGTACGAGCTAGCTGAGACGGTGTCAATGATCGGATGAGTTGACTACTCTTCTGACGTCCAACGGTCAGCTCATCCAAAAGGTCATCTAACACGCGTTGTTGATCCTGCCGCTCGCTGGCAAGTTGATCCACATCGACCCTAGGGAGCGTCGGGTGCTCCTGTTCGAGCATGAGCTGAATCCGCCCGGCAAAAGCAACCTGATCCGCAGCGATCAGGTGACCAATAACTTCGTTTATAGACCATTCATTGTCTGCAGGACGCCAACGGTACTGCTCTGGAGTCAGATGACTTAGCAAAGAGCGCAGGGTTGTTGGGGTAGAGGTGAGTGCCGTAGAGACCTCATCCAAGGTTATAAACTTATTTTCTACCATGGTTGGTCTGCCCTTACACCATCTCTACCATTCGCCGCAGATTATCATGACCAATCTGAATCCCCATAATCACATCTTCAATCCCCTCGTACTCGATGGAGAGAACACCATCGTAGTCGGCCCGCTTCATGGTCTGGAGGCATTGTAGCACAGGCACGTTGCCGTGACCGATGATGGCCCCACGTAGATGGTTTCCTGCTCTGGAATGGAACCAGCCTTGACCTGGATCTACATCCGTACCGGGCTTCACATGAAAGTCCTTGGCGTGGCAATGAAAGGCATAGGGCATCAGCCGGGAGACCGCGGTCGCTGGCTCATCATCAGCACAGAGAAAGTTCCCCATGTCAAGAAGGACACCAAAATTGGGGTGGTCGACGGCCGTCACTAGCTTCTCTACCCGCAAGCTCTCTTGGCAGAAGTGTCCATGATTCTCGACCATGGTCCTAATGCCCTTGGACGCAGCGTATTCGGTTACGGCTCGGCAGCCCTCAGAAAGCTGGGGCAGGGCCGCGTCGAAGCTCTTGGGGCCCACATGTTCTGCTGGCCAGCCTGCTGAGGCATCGTGGCGCATTCCTGGCACGCCCAGGATCTCAGCAATATCGACTTCACCTTTCACCCGCTCGATCTCCGCTTGAAGATCGCCATTAGAGCCACGTAAAAAATCTGCGCCGATGGTATAGTTGACAATGTCCATACCTACTCGATCGGCTTCCTCTCGCAGCTCGTGGGCATACTCTGGAAGGGTCTTGCCCTCTGGCAAGATTATGACCGAAAATTCGATTACGTCAAAACCGATCTCTTTGGCCTTGGCAATGACCTCTTTTTGCTCCATCTGGCCGGAGCGAACCAAACGAATAAAGCTATATGAGCTAACGCCGATCTTCATAGTACGTTTCCTTCTACTTACCCTGTCGTTTACTTTGATTCTTCCCTTGCTTCTTGCCCTGCCTTTTCCCCTGTTGGTTGCCCTGCTTTTGAATTTTGGCCCAGGAATCGCGCAAGGTTACGGTGCGATTGAAGACCAGCTTTTCATTGGATGAATCGGGGTCAACGGCAAAGTATCCCAGCCGCTCAAACTGGAATCGATCCCCGGGTTGAGCATTGGCCAGAACCGGCTCCACCAAGGCGCTTGTATTGACAGTGAGCGAATCAGGATTCAGATTGACAAAAAAGTCTTCCCCGTCAGGCACCCTCTCGGGATCTTCGGCAGAAAAGAGGCGGTCATAGAGGCGCACTTCGGCAGGCAGCGCATGCTGAGCCGACACCCAGTGAAGAGTTCCCTTGACCCGACGCCCATCGGGCGCGTTGCCGCCACGAGAGTCAGGATCCCAGGTGCAGCGTAGTTCGATGACCTCGCCCCGTTCATCTTTGATCACATCGGTACAGGTGATGAGGCAGGCATAACGCAGCCGTACTTCCCGGCCGGGGGCCAAGCGGAAAAATTTGCGAGGCGGCTCTTCCATAAAGTCGTCCCGTTCAATGTAGAGTTCTCGGCTAAAGGGGATCATGCGGGTACCAGCCGACTCATCCTCGGGATTGTTGACGCCTTCAAACTCTTCGACTTGCCCTTCAGGGTAGTTCTCGATGACGACTTTGAGTGGATTCAGAACACCCATCACTCGGGGCGAACGCTTATTGAGGTCCTGGCGGATATGATGTTCCAAGAGAGCCACATCAACCTGACTGTTGGTGCGGGCTAGGCCAATGTCGTCACAAAAGTTGCGGATCGACTCAGGTGTGTACCCCCGGCGTCGCATGCCGGCCAAGGTTGGCATGCGCGGATCATCCCAGCCTGAGACTTTTTCCTCTTCCACCAACCGTAGAAGCTTCCGTTTGCTGGTGACAATGTAGTTCATCTCCAGCCGAGCAAACTCAAGCTGCTGAGGATGGTAAATCTCAATGTTGTCCAGATACCAATCGTAGAGTGGCCGATGGTTCAGATACTCTAGCGAGCAGAGGGAATGGGTAATCTCCTCAAGCGAGTCAGATTGGCCGTGGGCAAAGTCATACATGGGATAGATGGGCCACTCGGTACCGGTGCGCCAGTGTGGCTCATCGATGATGCGGTACATGGTCGGGTCTCGCAGGTTAATATTAGGCGATGCCATATCGATCTTGGCCCGGAGCGTACGGGAACCTTCTGCAAATTCGCCCGCCCGCATCCGCTTGAAGAGATCCAAATTTTCTTCTACTGAGCGATCGCGGTAGGGGCTGTTGCGCCCAGGCTCAGTTAGAGTACCGCGATATTCGCGCATCTCATCTGCGGTCAAGTCGCAGACGTAGGCCAGCCCGGTCTCAATCATCTCCAAAGCAAATTGGTAGAGTTGCTCAAAGTAATCTGAGGCGTAGTAGAGTCGATCTTCCCAATCAAAACCGAGCCAGCGGATATCCTCTAAGATGGCATCCACATAATCGGTCTTCTCTTTGGTGGGATTGGTATCATCAAAACGTAGGTTGCACTTGCCCCCATACTCTTCGGCAATGCCAAAGTTGATGCAGAGGGCTTTGGTATGACCAATATGCAGATAGCCATTTGGTTCAGGTGGAAAGCGAGTATGGACCCGACCCTCAAAACGCCCAGATTGAATGTCCTTTTCAATGGCCGTGCGGATAAAGTCCTTGGATACGCTCTCCTCTGCTTCCGTAGGTGCCGTGGATGATTCTGTATGTTCACTCATCATGTCATTCTTTCAAAATAAAGTAGTCACTGTCGGTAGATGGCCATGTAAGTACCAAACTCAGAAACCGAGTTTTTCACGGTTCCGAGTAGTATGTCTGAAAATAGGACTGATTTGCTGCACAAAACTTGTTGTACAATCGAAAAACTCGGTTTCTCTCGACCAAGGTTCTTTAGTCATGTTCCTTCGAGCACTCAGGGCAGGCTTTGAGCGCAGCCGAAGAAATGACATTCACATCTGCTAACCCTATTTTTCGCAACAACCCAATGTTCCGATGTACCCTTTGTTACAACCTCAACAGACTTCTACTGCTATGGTAGTAGATAGAATGAATGCCCACAAGCATTCTTGGTAGGAGTCCTGTGGGCATTCATAAGAGAAGCACTTGCCCAGAGGCGCGTGCCGCTTACAGTATCTTGACACATTTCCCGATTTGGCACAAGTGAAGCACCGTATGAGGATACAGAATAATGTTGTGGCCGTCTTCTAAGCAGGAGTGAGTAGTAATCGGTAGTCGTTTGGTTGTTTAGTCCTGTGGTCCAAAGTCGCTTAGTCCAAAGTCGGTTAGTCCAAAGTCGCTTAGGAATCAAGATCAAATAAAACCCAAAACTTCGGTCCTGTCATCTCGAGTACCCGAGAGATCTTCCATTACGTTTTATTAAATTCTCGATCCTTAGCTCTGTACCGATTTTATTGTGAAAGTGATAAATGATACAGAGCCACGATACAGTAAGCGGTTATGCGTTGCTAGGCTCCTGATTGTTGACAGATAGTTAATAGAAGGTGGAATCAGTAGAAGGTAGTTGGATAAGGCTTGATAACTAGCCACCAGCCACCAGCCACCAACTACTATCAAAGAAAGGACAAAGCTATGCAACAGCAAATGATCACATCACCAACAAAACGAGCCTCCCTGACGAACCCCCTTACTCATTATACGATAAAGCGGCTCATTCATCTCAACGAGCAGAGCGAACGGGGCTTTGAAGCGGCCGCCCAGCATGTAAAAAATCGCGGCTTCAAGATTGTCCTGAAGACCTATGCCCAACAGCGAAAAGCCTTTGCCCAAGAGTTAAGTCTACTCCTAAATGTCTCCTCTGGTGATGCCCCGGCAAAGATGTTCCGTCTACGCAGCCTCTTTGCCATGTTGCATCGAGGGTGGCTAGACATCCGCGCGGCCATGACCATTGGCCGGGAGGCAGTTGAAGGGATGATGAGCCGAGAAGCGCTGCGGGTTGAAGAGAAGATTGTGGCTGCCGAATACCAGCAAGCGCTGACCCTCGCCCTACCTGAGGTAGTAATCGACCTAATTCAGAAGCAACTGACCCAGCTTGAAGCGGTTGTGGATCAGTTGGCCCTGCTGGCAGGCAAGGATAACCAACGGCTTCTCATTCAGCTCTATGATTCCAACCCACAGGTTAATGGCGCATTGCGTAATCTGCACCAGATAGCTGGTCCCACTGAAGATGTAGAGATATACAAAGTGCAAGAGTTTATGGAGCGGTATGAGTGCAACTGCTATGGTAGTCGGATGTTGGAAGGAACCAGCGTAGGCGCGTTTGCTGGCATGTTTTTGGGCATTATATCGACACTTTTGTTGGGGTTGGTTGCCATGTGGGGGGTGGGATCGCCCACCTCAACTACCCTCCTGTGGCTCACAATCAGTGGAGCCGGCTTCGGAATCCTATTGGGCGGGCTGTTTGGCTTTCTGCTTAGCCATGCAACCTCTGAAGACGATGAGTACATCTACCAAAAAAGCCTGCAAGACGATGCCGTACTTCTCTTCGCCACGGTTCCCATAGGGCAAGCCAAGGCCACACGCAGCTATTTGGAGACCATGCGATGGCATCAGCAGACGATGGTTCCGGTGGGTAGTTGATTGATTTGTGAAGAGTGATAGCGAATGGCGGGTTGCGGCCATTCAGTACGGTCCCGATGGCGGAGTTGGACCATCTATGGATGGGTCAATTTCGCCTCTTCCAAAGAGAAGCATCCCATCCCTCAACATAAAAATACATCCCGAACGTCATTTTTCATTCTACGCTGAGTATAGGTTAGAATTCTCGATAGCTTTACTGATTTGCAGAATGGATTCGTGCAGGTTGCGTAGGTACGGGATGGGCGGTACATGCTTCGATTTTTCAAATTTTTCCAAGAGATAGGCGATAGATTTGATCAGCACAATGGCTCCTCGTACGCTGCGGCCATTGCTTACCATGCTATTATTTCGTTGGGACCGTTACTGCTCTTTTCCATTTCTATGGCCAGCCTCTTTTTTGGGCGAGAGAAAACCGTCAATCAGCTGATTGCTTATGTGGATAGCCTGGCTGGCATGGGCATCGGCGAAATGCTTAACAACGTGATCGATGAACTATCTCGCCCTACCGCCAACAATGTTCTCTTTGCCCTGGTTACACTTGTTCTCTCCCTCTACTTTGCCTCCAATATCTTCCGCCAGCTTGTGATTGCCCAAGACGCGATTTGGGAGACCGAACGCCCCAAAGTGCAATGGGAAGATGGTCTGTGGCGCTGTATCTATTTAGTACTTCGGCGCTACATTGTTGGGCTCATTACAGCCCTGGTGATGATATTTTCCTTGCTCATTGCCATGATTGCCGGGCTTATCACCGACTTTCTACGTGAAATTCTTCATATCATCTCACCCGAGTTTGTCGATATGAGCATGCAAATGGGGCGCTTTGGGCTGCCTGTGGTACTGGTTTTGCTCTGCCTGCTCACATTCAAGCTTTTGCCCAGTGTTGAGCTGACTTGGTTTGATGCCCTACCTGGGGCCATTATTACCGGTCTGCTGCTGGCTGGCGGGCAACAAGCCATCGGCTACTACGCCAACACCAATGTGGTTGCCTCTTTCTTTAGCGTAACCAGCTCCATCATCATCCTGATGATTTGGGCCTTTTTCTCAGCCTTTGTTTTCCTACTAGGTGTAGAGTTTACCCGGGCCTTTACCCAGCAGCTTGGCTCCATGCGCCCAAGAAAGCTGGCACAAAAGCAAGCTCTCACCCAGCAATAATCTTCATGGCTGCCCGCATATAACCCATTGCGTAGGCCATCCCCGCGTGCCAGGGCGCGTCGCAACTCATCTGGGGCGTGTGGTCTGGAATGAGTACACCATCGTACTCATTCTGGTAAAGGATGCGCAGGATCTCCACCATGTCAATGTCCCCTTCATCGACAAAGACCTCGTAGTAGTTGGGGACTTTGCCTCTGACGTTGCGAAAATGGATGTAGCCAATCTTTTTCTGCTTGCTGTAGTGATCGGTCCAGCGGTAGATGTCACCGTCGCGCTCGTTGCATTCTGTCATTTCACTTAATGAACCCAAGCAAAATTCCAGGCCATTTGATGGCGATGGCACCAGATCGAGCAGATCCTGGTAAATGCGTGGCTGGTAGACCAAACGGGCCGTGTTGCGTAGCGTAGGAAGGGGCGGATCATCTGGGTGGGCAGCCAGCATGACGCCAGCCTCTTCGGCTACCGGGACCACCTCTTGTAAAAACTCCGCCAGCCGAGACCAAAGCTGTTCCTGGGTGACTTCACCCACAGTGCCTGCTGGCGCGTCCGGATCATAGACCATGTTCCATACTTGGCCATTGGGAATGGCCGTCTCTGTTGGCCCCTGATCACCGAGAAATCCCACCGTATCCGCCTCCCCCCTGGCCCAATTACCGTTGACCCGGCCCCAGACGGCAGCAATGCTAAAGTCATAGCCCATGCAGGGAATTCTGGCCGCACCCATGTTGCGGATCATCTGCTTGATGCCCTCCAACTGCTCTTTCTTACGAGGACCATCCAGCAGCACATCGTACCAGTGAGACGGGTCGAAGTTCTCTAATGCCGCCAGCTCCAGCCCAGCCGCGTTGATGGACTTGCGCAAGTCAACTAGCTCTTCCGCCGTCCAGAGCTTGTCCTGATTTTGGGTAATGCCCCATGGCTCATCACCCGAGCCGGTGCTGAGGCTATCGGCAGAATTGAAATAGTCAGTGAGATGCACAACGAGATGGGTCGCGCCTGCTTGCTTGGCAAAGCGGAAGTTGTCGTCAGTGAGCATGGAGCGGTAGAGGCCGAGACCGAGTTTCATGGTTGGGGAGTCCTTTCATTTGTGAAGAAGGTTCGTTGGTGAAGAAGAGTAGCCACGAAGATGGGAAGGTTTGAAGGAACACGAAGAAGGCGCTACCCACCTATTTCCCGCCATAAGATGCGCCCAAAGCCGAGGCTGATGACAGCATAGGAACGCAGGGCTAAATCATTGTCATATTTGGTCATCGGCTTTTGAACATACCCTTGTAGTTGGCTCTTTGCCTCGGCAAACTCGTCCTGTACTGAGTTTAAGGCCATCAGTTCACCATCGCTCTTTGTTTTGATGGCTTCCTCGCTCAATGGGCGCTGCTTGCCTTCACCTTCCTCAGTCAACCGATTGAGGGGCAGGTGCTTGAACTCAATCGAAATATCAAAGAGACCACGGGTGCGCATTCCGGGCCGAACGAGCATGAGCAAATCGCCATACTGATGGCCAATCGCAGGTTCAGAGTCGATTAGATACATTTGGGTGTGATGGAGCAGAGTGATAAAGAGCGTCTTTAGGGTCAGTTCATTAAAATGCCTAGCGTCCCGATTATCATAGATGGGTAGAAGATGCTCTTCCACAAAGGCGCAGACTGGCTCTATCTCGCCCTGGACAAAGAGCTGGCTGGTTGCCTTGTGTGCAGGTGTGCAGCGTCGATCTTGGCGTTATCGTGCTGGGTCATCTGGGCAAGGATGCGTTCGGCGTATAGCTTGCGCATCACCAGGTTGGGAATCTCCAGCGTATTGCCACCATCTGGCAGATCACCAGAGCTGGTCAATCCACCCAAGTAGCAGAGCAAGACAGCCAATCCATCCTGTTGCAGAGTGTGATCGAAGAGATCACGAACGCCAAAATTCCGCCGTAGGGTCTGGACAGAGACGGTCTTTTCCGCGGATAGGACATTTTCCAGCAATGCTTTTCCTTGTTCAAAGCCAGCAATGTAGGCTAGTTTGCTGTCGTCGGGCACAAGGTTTTCGTCGATGATCTGTTTGGGGTATCTGCACTTGCGCTGGAAGTGATCGAAAAAATAGAGGGCCAGAGTAGGGTTGTAGACTTTGGGGACTTCTTTAGTTCCTTCTTGGGCGTCCTCGTACTCATCGATAAAGCGAGAGCCGTTGTAGTAGTTGTACATCAGGGAGACAATCTGCTCTACATGGTGGGCGGGCAGTTGGCAAGCCTCGACCACCTCTTGGGCCAATCCACGAATCTCGGCCGCGGTGAACCCACATAGCTCGTTGAATTCAGGCTCCCAGGTGATGTTCTGAAAGACGTTGGCCCCGCTGGTAACATCATTGAGCACAATCGGTGAAACGCCAGTCATAAAGATGCGCTCCAGCCCATCCCCGGAACCGGCGCTCTTCAGGTTTTTGAAGAAGGTCTTGAAGATCCCTTCCCCTTTTACCAGATCCAGATAGCGCTGCTGCATACCACTCCGGCGTCCCTGGCTAGAGGCCATCATAATTTCATTGGCAAAGTTGTCATACTCATCAACAAAGAGGTAGAGCTTTTGGCCAGATTGTCGGACCACATTGACCAGGGCGTCAAAGGATGTTAGGGCATCGTCTGGATCGATCCGAAACGGAAATACCAACTGCTCACCATAATCCTGCTGGAAAATGTGGATACGCGAATTGACATGGTTATTCAACGACTCCTGAATCTGCTCAATCGAGCCTTGGGGGGAGACCCGCGAAAAATCCCATCGCATCACCAAATAGCTATTGTGCAAGGGCGTCGGCTCCTGCCCAACCGCAAGTGCCCCAAAGAGCTGCTCAAATTCATCAGCCTTGGCAACGTCATAATAGTTCATGAGGGTAGAGAGCCAAAGGCTTTTGCCAAAACGGCGCGGCCGCATCAAGAGGAGTTCATAGCCCCAATTCTCCATCACCGGAATATAGTGGGTGCGATCCAGGTAGATGTGGCCATCCCTGATGATCTTTTCAAAGTCACGCACTGCGTAGGGAAATCTGAGCGTCACGTTGGAGATCCTTGAACGATAAATTTAGGTATGAAAAATCAATCATAATGATTATGCTTGCGTCTGTACTTGTGAGATGAGCGAGTTTAAGAAGCTATCGCGAACATAGAGGGTTGAACGGCTTGGAATACTGCTCAGTATATCAATCACTTCATCACGTGTACGTTGCTTACGGCGAATGGCGCGGATGATGATACCAATCGTACCATGAACACGATAACTGAGCGATTGAGCAGCT
The DNA here is from genome assembly GCA_039028975.1 of Chloroflexota bacterium. Lineage (GTDB taxonomy): Bacteria > Chloroflexota > Anaerolineae > Caldilineales > Caldilineaceae > JAHBNG01. The sequence goes on along the minus strand of JBCCHB010000155.1, from coordinate 23,247 downwards.
AGGCGGGCCGCAGTGTCATCAGTCAAAATCATATCAGCTGATTGACTCTGCATAAGTGACAAGACAGCTTGTTCACCAAGATCTAAAGAGAAGGTTTTGATAATTGTTTGGAATATAGAGGAAGTGTCGATTGTAACGGATACTTGTTGAAAGGGAACCGAAGATTTTCTTAGCGCCGCCGAATGATAATCTTTTACTTCTGCCCACACCTGACCTGGAATAAGGATCGATGAAAAATCAGATAATAGATCCAAACAGTCCAATTCATCCAAGTGGATCAGAGGTCCGGCATCACAAATAGCGGTTGCCATAATGGTGATTTCTAATCTTGACCATGCAGCCCCCACTCGACATCTTGAAGCATAAATTCTTCGCTTATCTCTAGTCGATGGGATTGCAGAAACCGACGCAGTGCATCCAATAAAAGCTCATCAAAACTGTGATACAAACCACCAACAACCATCTTCTGAGCCTCAGTCATGAGTTGATTAGGAATTAGGGTCTGAATTTGTATAGAATTATCGGCTGAACCATTTAACATGGCAATCTCCTATAAAAAGTCACTACAGTATCCATGACACTGATACAAATTCATTGTACCACACAGCGTTACTGCCGATAAAACGATTCGTTGGGGCCAGGTGCGTCGCACTGTTCAACGGTTGTTTCAAGTCCCAATCTATATTGGAACAGTGTGACGCACCTGGCACTGCGGAGGTGGCTGAGCTTGTCGAAGTCACCCGTCTCACCCTGAGCGGTGAGTGGGTGCGTAACGCTTAATCGGTGAAACTACCCACCCACTCACCTTTCACCCCATCCCAAATCCGCTGCCTAATCTGCTGCCCCCAAATCCCAAATGCGCACCGTGCTGTCAGATGAGCCAGAGGCCAGTTGGCTGCCATCCTGGGACCAACTCACGCTCCTGACCCAATCCGAGTGACCCTGGAGGGTTTGCACTTCCTCTCCACTGGCCACATCCCAAATGCGCACCGTGCTGTCAGATGAGCCAGAGGCCAGTTGGCTGCCATCCTGGGACCAACTCACGCTCCTGACCAAAGACGAGTGACCCTGGAGGGTTTGCACTTCCTCTCCACTGGCCACATCCCAAATGCGCACCGTGCGGTCATCTGAGCCAGAGGCCAGTTGGCTGCCATCCTGGGACCAACTCACGCTCCTGACCAAAGACGAGTGGAAGAAGAGGCGACCATTATCAGGTGGGTTCAACCCGTAAATCCAGACGCCCAGGTTGGTGGCAACAGCGAGTTGATCGCCAGATGGGGAGTAAGCAACCGAATAGATGGTTCCGCCACGGCCCCAGCGTTCACTTTCATAGGGAGCCAAAGCCACCTGATTGGTGACGTGGGCGGCCCGATTGGGATCGTAGACTGCGGGTCTGCGCGGCCGTAGACCCAGATCGATCAGGTTGGCATAGCGCGTTTCTAAATCGTTAACCGCTTCCCCCATTCCAGGATAGCGTCCGAGCAAGGATTGCAACGCCACCCGCAGGCCTGAGGCATCTGTCCGCTGAATCACTGGAACAGGAGGCGTTGGCGTGGTTGTTGGTGTCGAGGTCTCTGTTGGTGTCGAGGTCTCTGTTGGTGTAGGAGTAGCTGTAAACAGAGAACGTCGAGTCAGTTCGGGTGGTGGATAGGCCCACTCTGTAGGTGTCGCTTTTAACGACACAATACGCGTCAACTCAGGAGCCGGGTAAGGCGGTTCCGTTGCCGTTGGAGTGGGTGTGGCCGTGAAGTTTGCTCTGCGGGTCAGCTCTGGGGCTGGATAGGGCGGCTCAGTTGGTAGAGGCGTGTTGGTAATGGTCGGCGTGTGTGACGGCGTAGGTGATGGGCCAGCGGTCGGTGTCTGCGTAGGTGTAATAGGTGTTCGCGTGGATGTAGGCGTAGGTGATGGCCCGGGTGTTGGTGTCTCCGTTGGTGTACGTGTGGGCAGAGGCGTGAACGTATTACTGGGTGTGGGCAGAGGCGTGAACGTATTACTGGGTGTGGGCAGAGGCGTGAACGTATTACTGGGCGTGGGCGACGGACCGGGCGTTTCTGTGAGTGTGGGCGTTAGGGTATCAAAGGCCAATCGGGTAAAGGCGGCAGTGGCCTGAGGTATGGGGCTGGGCGTCTGGTTGATGATGTCAGCCAGGGCAATGGCCACTCGGTTCAGATCCTCTAAGGCAGGTTCATAGGCGGGCTGCTGCAGGTAGGCTTGGGCGCGTTCAAAGTTGAGGCCAATATTCTCAGGATTCACGGCAATGGCTGTACTGTAAAGCTGCACGGTCTGGGTGATCGCATTTTGGCGGAAGGCGCTGCGGGCGCTGGCCCAGGCATCTAGTTCGATCTTGAGACTCTTCGCAGAAACATCTTCAGCGTCTAAGGGCAAGCTGACCGCCATAGCCTGCAAGAGGCGCTCGTTGTCGCTCTCAGGCCGGAAGGGGGCCAGCTCATCCTCAAAGAGATCCATATAGACCTCGTTAATAATCGTGTTATGGCAAGGAGCGGGTGGGCCAGAGAAGAGCTGAACAGCCTCATGGATGGGTAGGGTGTTGAGTAGTAGATTAGCTCTTTCTTTGTGAGGGACTGAAATGGGGAAAACGGCGCGTTCATCTAAGGTATAGAGGCTGCCTAGGGCGGCGCACTGCTTGGCTGGATCCTGTTCAGCACCACCTATTGCAAAGTTATCACCCAACGCGGCCATCCTTTGGGGCACAAGATAGAAGTCGTTGACGCCAATCCCAATACCAGTCAACAAAATCAACACCAGCACGCTCACCGCGGCGTAGGCAATCCGCCGACTCCAGTTAATCGGATAGTGCTTGCGGTTCCACGCCCGGTTAAAGACCTCTTCATAGATGTGGTTACGAATGCGCAGCAGCCCATTCTCGGCCACCACCATGCCGTAGAGCTTGAGCCGATTAACCGCTAACGACTTCTCATCATCGGCCACCTCCCTCCCTGCCAGGAGACGGCGGTGGATGTTCATCATCCCAACTACATGCTCATCCCCCAACACCCGCTTCTCGACGGTGTCCAGATTGCTCTCCAGCCGCTCTCCTTTGTTCAAAAAAGCAGCCTGAACTTGCTCCTCAACCAAATTGGGGCGACTCTCTGGCACATTCAGCACGGCTTGGGTCAGCTTTTGGGTCAGGTAAGGATGGCCGTTGGTCCAGGCAAAGATCTCTTTGAAGTAGCTTTCACCCCGATACGGATGTTGGGTCTCAATCAGCTCGATAAAGGTGGGTGCCAGCTCGTCGTACCCAAAGTCCTGTATGGGAATGCCTTCACCCACGTTGAATGGCGTACGGCTCGAGTCATCGATGAGATCGTCGGGCGTGGCCACGCCCAGCAAGACAAAGGAGAGGCGGCGGTAGGCTTCATTCTGGGAGCGGTCGTTGTAGATGGAGCGGATGGCGGCAAAGAGGTCGTCGGTGAAGGGCAGGCCCAACGTTGCATCAATCTCATCCAGAAAGATGACGATTGGTTCTGGTGTGTTGGGGAGAACAAGCTGGTCAAAAAAGTTGAATAGACGCTGACCGTGGGTGGACAATTCAGACTGTTGGTCCGACCAGCCATCAAATTCTCTTCCTAGCCCCAGGTTTTTAGCAACGTCAGCCAACAGACTGTAGTACCACTGTTGGGCTGTAGCGTTCTGACCAATGCGGTAAAAGTCGATGCGTACTACTCGGAAACCACGTTGTAGTAGCTCTTCGGAAACTTCATTCTTTAGACTCGATTTGCCAATTTGACGAGGGGCTAGTACATAGGCAAATCTACCCTTGAGACAAGCGTCTAAGAGCCAAGCATCAACATTGCGACGCAGGTAGAAGCCGTTATTGGCTTGGACATCGCCGCCAACTGTCAACCTGAAGGATTTTGGATAGTGTTTGTAGTACCATGCCTGATTAAAAACTTCTTCATAAATATGATTGCGGATTCGCAGCTCCCCGTTCTGAGCGACGATCATGCCATATAGCTTGAGACGGTTGATAGCAGGTGACTTTTGATTGTCAACCACCGACTTCCCAGCCAGTAGGTGCCGATGAATGTCCATCATGCTCACTACGTGCTCATCTTCCAAAACCCGAGTTTGGAGCGTGTCCAGGTTAATCTCCAGTCGTTCTTCGTCACTCAGAAAAGTAGTTTTTACCTGTTGGTCTACCAGGTCAGGCACGCTATCTTGGGCAATGAGCACGGCCTGGATCAGCTTTTGGGTCAGATAGGGATGGCCGTTGGTCCAGTCGAAGATCTCTTTGAAATAGCGTTCACCCTGATTCGGATGCTGGGTCTCGAGCAGCTTGATGAAGATGGGCGCCAGTTCGTCGTAGCCAAAGTCCTGAATGGGGATGCCTTCCCCCACGTTGAAGGGCGTGCGGCTCGAGTCGTCAATAAGATCGTCGGGGGTGGCCACGCCCAGCAAGACAAAGGAGAGGCGGCGGTAGGCTTCATTTTGGGAGCGGTCGTTGTAGATGGAGCGGATGGCGGCAAAGAGGTCGTCGGTAAAGGGCAGGCCCAGGGTTACGTCAATCTCGTCCAGGAAGATGACGATGGGCTCTTGAACCTGAGGCAGCACAAGCTGATCAAAAAAGTTGAGAAAGATCTGGGCGTGGGTGGAAAGGTCGGACTGTTGTTCCCACCAGCCAGCAAAATCACGGCGCAGCCCCAACTCCTTGGCAATCTCAAAGAGTAGGCTGTAGTACCACTGTTGGGCGGTTACGTTCTGGCCGATGCGGTTGAGGTCGATGCGGGCTGTCTGGAAGTCTCGTTCCAGCAGTTCCTCGGCCACGGCATTTTTAAGGCTGGACTTGCCAATCTGGCGGCAAGCCAGGACATAAGCAAATTTGCCATCCAGGCAGGCTTTTAAGAGTTCGTCATCCACGCTGCGGAGCAGGTAAGAGCCATTATTGGCTTGGACATCACCGCCAATGGTAAGGCGGAAGGCGGTAGATTGTCGAGTCGGTTGATTGGACATACGGGATCTTTATGAACGAACTGAAACAAATTAAGGAAAGGCGATTGGCTCCTTACTCAATTGGCTTAATCCTCACTCTTCTCGATGACTGCCATTGCGTACTCACGATATAGCCAAGCGGATTCAAAGGTTAGATTCCTAACTACTTTGGGGGCGTCGATAAACCACGGATCATATACGGATACCGTTGCTTCATCCATCGCCGCTACCACGACCGCATGATAGGCCATTTCGGCTTCGTTTTCTCAATAGGGAAGCGCTCTGGTATCAATCGAGGCAATTACGGGATTCCCCTGAGTTAGATGATGCTTGAGTACATCCATATCCCCATCCATAATACTGATGGAGATGGGGGCTTTGATCGCGTCGAGATAGCGGAGATTGTAGAAGGATGCACCAACCTTATCCTGGACCTTCAGCATTCGTTTGAGACGATTGTAGCGGATGCTAATCCCCAAATGATCCAACACCATCTTGGCACAGGATGATAAACAATGGCGTCAAGCGCCCACTTCGTGATCAGACTGGTCTTGTTGAGGATGATGCGTGAAGTTGAGCGTAGGCATTGGCTCGGTATAGGTAGGTATCGATTTGTTCGTCTGTAAATGGGGTGACTTCGCCAGTCTCTGCATCCACATCCAAAAATGCCAGCGGTAACGGCTCCATCCGCGGCAGTTTGAAATATACTTGAACCTGCCAAGTAGGTCGCTCCAGCGGCAGAAATACTGGATCTTCTGTACCAAATGATACACTGACATATTTGGTCAGGTAGTTATTTGCTTTGTATGTCGCCCGCTCCCCAGAAATTTTGGTCTCGGGCAATGTTTTTTCAGGAAGAACCAATGTGGCTTCAAGTGTTGATACGGCCATGCATTATCTCCTAGATTCATTTATATGCAAGAGGGATATAAGGATAGCAGAAAGGATCGCTTTGAACTAGTTCACTCTATTGTTGTTTCATCCATTCCTGTTTTAATCCATTGTTGTGTTGTGAACGAAATGTACCCTGGGAAGATGAAGGCCCGCAACGAAACGTTCATCGTTCATCTAGAGTCGCTGCGTAAAATAGTCGGTGTAGAGTTGGTTGCACATGCGCACTCGCTCACCGTCTCGGCGCACCAATCCAGCCCCCTTGAGTCGGTAATAAATCTGGTCGGGTTGGTGTTTTCCATTGTGGATAATTTGACCAAGGGCCGTGCGCAGGTCGGGTCGTTCTTCGATGTGACGCCAGAGGTTTTGCAGGTGGGTTCGGAATGGACTTTCGTCGCTGGTGGCGTCTTCAACCAGTTGCCTGTAGCTGCTTTGGGATGGGTTAGCTGACTGGCTCATGGCGCTGGTGTAGAGGGCTTGGCGGGTTAGGTACGGGTGTCCTCCTAAAAAGGTATAGAGATGCTTAACTTCCTCGGGCTGTAGGGGCGTGCCGTGGAGCTGATTCAGCTTGGCAACGTCGTCTGGTCCGAAGCTGTGTAGCACCATTAGGTGGGCCACGTTGAAGGGGGACTGGTTAGGGTTTTGGATAAAGAGTTCTGGCTCGGTGGAGCTGCTCAGAAAGAGGCAGCAGCGGGCTTTGTTTTTGTCGATGGCCCGGTCGTTGTGCCAAGTACGCAACATGCCAAAGAAGTCATCCTGAAAAGGCAGGCCCAGGACCTTTTCTACTTCATCCATGGCAATCACCACGTGACCCTCCACATTGGCCAACAAATAGTCGAAGATGTAGTCGCTGCACTTGACCAATGGCGAGAGATATTTGCTAGACCAGTAGTCGTCAATCTTTTCCGGCACTTTCAGTTCCCGGCCAATGAGCAGACAGAGTCCAATCAGAAAGGTATCGATGTCGGCCAACTGAGCTTTGGCGATCTGCTCAAAATCCACAAAGGCCACGTTCATGGATGGCATCTCCTGCTGGGCAAAGTGCAATAAACGCTGCATGAGTGAACTTTTGCCCATCTGGCGCGGAGCTTGGATGTATAGGGTAAAAGGGTTGCCGCTTCTGAAAATTTCCTTGCATTCGCCATCGGCGGGCCGCTCGATGTAAAAGGGCGAGTCGGGCGACATGGTGCCCATAGGAGATTCGATGGTGGTTGGCGGCTGGTGGTTAGGGGCTGGTGGCTGGTCGTTGGCTATTGGTAGATTCATCTCTTGGACCAGCTGTTGAAGGAGCGGGTTACCTGGATTGCTCCGCACTGCTCCCTGAATTAGCTCATCCAGCCTTCCTGTTGATTCGACCCAACGGAGTAGAGCGAGCAGTTTGGTAGGCAGGTTCCCGTCACCGACAACGTGTTCAAGGGTGGTATTCAATCGAAACTGGACCATCTGATCCAGGCTGCTTTCAGTGGGAAAGGCGTCGAGCAATGCGGTATGGATCGCTTCTAGCGTGAGATTACTCATGGGATTTTGCGATAGCTATTTGGGAAATTATTCGATATACAATGCCCATAATTATAGCACATGGATGCCTTGGATTCTACCCCAAATTTAAGGAGGCGTATCTTACTTGCGAGGGAAGTGTGAGCAGAGGTTTTTTCTGGTGGAGTGGATGGTAAATTCTGATAAATTGGTATGGACCAATCGTAGGAGCGGTTTGCAACTGATGGACATCAAGCTAAACTGAACAACCTCAAAATTGTCATTCTGCTTGGTTACGGTCACGCAATGACCTGGAGCCTACAGCGGGCGAAGAATCTCCAGATCGTTAATGGGATTAGAGATTCTTCGCCCGCCGCGTTCCAAATTAACCAATTCAGCCAAGCATGTCGCTTCAAAACGGTTTGTAGGATAATCATGACTCTACTGCAAAAAGGGTAAAGTGGCGTGAATTTCGTGGAAATCTCTGACTGCAAAATGGTTCAACCGGATCTAACGTGGTTGACAGAAAAAATGAACAGGGATTAGCCAGATTATTAAGATTAGAAGAGAAAATCTTCTTAATCTTTAAAATCTTTGTTCAATAAAGTTGTCAACCACACTTGTACTGAGCTTGTCGAATGTATGAAATCCCAAAGAGCTTGAAAAATCTGCGAAATCTTTGTTTCCGCAGTGTTATGCCCGACTCGTCCGTGGCGTAGCAAAGAGCAGATCCCCATCCTCTTCCTCGTCTAGCACCTGCTCGATAATCGCTGACTGATCTCGGGTATCCGCTTCTTCGCGCGCATCCTCAAACCAGGCCAGCCACTCGTCGGGTGCGTTGACGTTCTCCCCACCGTGATCGGTAATGCGAGTGCGGACCCGCAGCATCACAGGTGTATTAACGCTGGCACCACTCACAATGACCTGCCCCTTGCTCAGACTAGGCAACTCCTTGAGCAGATCCCGCCCTACACTCTCTACCGATTCGGCAATGCGGTTCTGATCGATGGGGTTGGTGATGCGCATAATGCACTGGGTCATGCACTGGCTAAGCACGTCTGAATCGAGCTTGCCTGGACGCTGAGAAATGAGACCAATGCTAACGCCAAATTTGCGCCCTTCACTAAGAATCTGCTTCAACACATCCGAGCTGACCGCGTCTGCGTTGGCCGGTGCATAGTTGTGAGCCTCTTCCATCAGGCAGAAGACCGGGAAGGGAACGTAGTTTTTGCTCCCCCGTTCGACCTTCCCCTTGACTGTATCGATACGAGCTTGATAGACTCGCCGTAACAAGGTTGCAGCAATCACCTGCTGCTCTCGCTGATCCACTTCATTGAGCTGTACCACCGTACATTGACCAGGGCGGAAGAGTTCGTTTAGCTCTAGACTTTCAAAGTCGTTAAAAATGGTGCTAGCTTTAAAGACGCTACCCAAACGCCAAATGAGTGCGCCCGTCGTTGGATCTTCCTCCAAGGACTCTTCATCACTTTTTCCCTCTGCCGTCTCTCGCACCGAAAGCATCAGCTGCTCTAATGTATAGCCGCCTTTAAAGCTGCGCTGGGCATAGGCGTAGGCCCGTGAGAGTTGATAGTGCATCTTATCAGAGAGATTGGGCAGCAGGTAGCGCAGATCGCCGATATTGAGGCTGTCTACCCGTATTTTGATCTGATCAGGCCGAAAGATACGTATCCTGGGTTTGTAATTCCCTTCGCTAAAGGGAGCCAAATTTTGCATCTGCTGGAGCGTATTGTACTCACCGTGGGGATCGATAATGAGTACCGAGGCCCGGTTATGTGGCATCATCATCTCTTCCAGCAGGACACCTGCCAGATAGCTCTTGCCGCTGCCTGTGCTGGCAATAATCGCCAAATGGGTTGACGTAAATCCGCTCACGTCCAGCGCGACCGGAACCGCATCCCCGGCTCGCGAAAGGAGGCTGCCCAGATGGGCGCTCCCTCGGTCCGCCTTCTTGCGTTTACTCAAAACGGTGGTCAGCAGGTCATCACTGGCAATAAAGATGGGCCAGCCAGCAGCCGGTGGAACCCGGGGGTTAATAAAATCTCCCATAATGGGGCTATGGTAGCCAAGCACGGTTACCGTCAGCTCAAAGAGTTCACTGTCTGGGCTGTCATACCCAAGCAGGGATGCAATCTGGCTGGGCGGCACATCCGGATCGGCCATAAAGCTATCTGGGAAGACGCGAATCGACTGGCGGCCTGAGATGCGGCCCAAAATTTGGCGTTCATCACCATCTACGTCCAGGTAGTAGTAGATAAATTCACCGTGCTTCAAACGGCGGTCCCCATCTGGGGCCACAAAAGTAAATTCGTTGGGGGTTTCGCCTGGTCCCTTAACGGCACCGACGCAATTCGGGTTGATCATAGGTTAGCTTGCAGGTTGAACGATGCTTCTCCAGGCCAAATTATTGCGAATCAGGCTGAGTTGATTCTGGTGAAAGGGAAATAGCTCTAATAACTGATCCACAATGCGGGTCTGCAATTGGGGAACCAATGGGTGGTTTTGATTGAGCAGAATTGGCATATAGGAGAGACGCGGTCCACCTTGCTGATTCTGATGGAAGTGCTCGATCTCTTCTTCTTCCAATTTGGTTACCGTATCATTTACAGAGGCGGTTATGGGCGGAACGCCCTGATAAGTATGCCCGTCAGTGTCCTTCCAGCCAAGCGCCAGAATCCCTACCAGCGTCGCTTGCTCCAAAAGAAAATCAGGCGTAAAGACAGGCGTCTGCTCAGACGAGTTGAGGCGAGGCCCCAATGTACCAAAGTCCGGATTCATTAGCTGAGTATTGTAGGCAATCCCTAGAATATGGCTAATGGCTGTATGAGTTCCACCTACTTGTATAGAGACGAAGTTGCCAAACGCGTAATCTTCAGGCGCTGGGAGAGGATGATGCTCCCCCAGCCCATAGATCTGGCAAGTGTAATCAATATGGGAAGTCGAGTTGACAATTTTACCGATTTGCATACCTGTTGCCCCGAATAGAGCCTACTGATTGATTTCTGTTGTTCATCGCAAGATTGCAGGGCGTAAGCTGCTATACATCTCGCGCCCTCAGACTAGAACTGGTGTTCCACACTATACCATACTCCCTCTTAATTCGTAAAGTAACTAACGTATTGTCTATCGGGTGCATCTCAGTTTTGGGGCAAGCGTAGAAGAATGCGATGCACGGTTGTAAAAGCGCACGGACCGTCCCACCCTATGCTCAACCGTGCGTTGCATTCGGGTTGAGTGCCGAATGCATTGCACCCAGCACAGCCAGATGCTCGAACCTAAAATCATCAACCGGGTGCGTTGCATTTGGGTGAGCCCAGTGCAATATACTCTCGCGGCAAACGCATCTGGTATTGTCAACAATAAATTCGTCTCCAATTTGGAGCTTCTTGCGCCGAATGGACGAGCATGGTACACTGCTCAAACATTGAAGTCCACAGTGTTCCGTCCAAATCACCCGTCAACAACCATTAGCTGCCCCACAGAAAACCGATTGGCCATGCAATTTGGCCTACCTCTTTAGTGGTATACCCGCTAATAACCAATGGGGGGTGCTAGGAATGAGTCGTAAATAACGTGCGTGTTTCAGTTGGGTTTAGCCCCATCAACTTTCCTAGTTATTTTGTTGCCGGTCCTATCACCGAACTCAGAAACCGAGTTTTTTACGGTTCCGAGTAGTTTGTCGGAGAAATCAGGCTAATTTGGTGCTAAAATCTCGTTGTATAGTCGAAAAACTCGGTTTCTAGACAACGTAATGACCAACACCCAGTTTTCATCAACGCGAACCGCAGTATCAATAGGCTCGTTTATTCGCCCAATCCATGTACACCGTTTCTTGTAGCAACTGTAGTCAAATTGCAGAAATAGCGCCTAGTGCAGCCATCTGTCCAGCTTGTGGTACCGATCTCTCAGGTTCTCTACCTATGGAAGGTTCTTCTCAATACTACTATACCCAAGCCGAGAAGATGCTGGAGCAACAAAGCCCAGAAGCGGCGTTAGATGTGGTACAAGAAGGATTGATGCATGTAGTCAGCTCGGATCTGCTTCTTTTAGCGGCCATATTGTCTGAGCGTCTGGGCAAATTTGACCTAATGCGTCATTCCGTTTCGCAAATCCCCTTGAATGATGTTTTACGAGACGAAGGTGAATGGCTACTGCGTGCTCACCAAGCACGACAGCGTGCTCAACGCCAAGGCCAAGATCCATCTCAAGCCATATTGGAGCAACTGCCAGCCGCTCCACAGGTTGCCGAATTGCCACCGAATGTTGGTAGCCTTGTTGTTCCTGAACCCAAGCCTGCTTCAAACTCCACAAGAATCGCTGCGGCTGTCGCATCTCTTTTCATCATAGGGCTAATTGGCGCGGGTTGGTTCTACAGCAATGAACTTGGGGCATTGGTTTCGGCTTTGGGTGGTGACCAGAATACGGCTACTGTTGCCACAGCCACACCACCTGCTAATGATTCTACTGATCATTCTGTTGAAAATGCCAACGGAGTTGCACCTAATGTGCCGCTGACATCCGAGGAGCAGAATAACGCAGACGCCACCGAAGCCGATTCTCCTTCTCTGAGTAGCCCAACCAGCACCCCAGCTCAGACGCCAACAACGCCTGCTTTGCCCCAAGAAAATCTTATTGAGCAATCTCCTGAGCAAGTACCGTCTGATGAGGGAATTCCTAGTGATGTTGCTGACAGTTCTGGCGAAGAACCTCGCATCACCATTGAGTTGGAGCCGATCCCATCGTCGGCAACAGAAAATGCAACGCCTGTCGTTGTCGATGCAGATCCAAGCAACGTGGCTGGGTTAAGCCGTGTGAGGCCCTATGACATTTTGGCAGAATTGCGCAATGCTGGCTACACCACATTAGCGACGCTACCCATTGATGGCCAACTTGAGGACGATACTTTGGTGGTTGTTGGTCAGGCTCGTTCCTACGAAGAACGAAGGCAGTTGATCGATGCGCTGCTCACTTTACCTGACATCAGCCGAGTCAATGATCTGGCCCTTGTCTTCCGCGTGCCAGATAGCTACATCGTGCAAGAAGGAGATATGCTCTGGGTGATTGCGGAACGCCTCTACGGGAATGCGGCACGATGGCGCGAAATCTATGAACTGAACCGCGCAGATCTCGCTTCGCCCGAGGCTCTTCAGGCGGGACAGATCTTGCAGGTGAATCCAAAGTAGTCAATGTCATGAAGTTAGTGAGACTGCCATGCACGACGCCCTGAATTTTGCCCTTCTAGCCAGAGTGTTCACCGTGCGTTGCAGACGGAACGGGTCCGTACGGGTCTTAACTTAACAACATTGAGTCGGTCGTTGGTTAAATAACCGAATAATTCTCCTCGGCCAACATAGGCTTTAAGAAACTACCTGTATGGCTCTTTTCCGCAGCTTCAACAATATGCTCCGGCGTTCCCTCGGCGACGACTTCGCCTCCCTTATTGCCCCCCTCTGGCCCCATATCGATCACCCAATCGCAAGATTTGATGACATCTAAGTTGTGTTCAATGACCAGTACCGTGTTGCCTTTATTGACCAGTTCATGAAGTACCGTAAGTAGACGACGTACATCTTCAAAGTGAAGGCCGGTCGTTGGCTCGTCTAAAATATAAAAGGTATTGCCCGTATCTCGGCGGCTTAACTCCTTGCTCAGTTTGATGCGCTGGGCCTCGCCGCCAGAGAGAGTGGTAGCCTGCTGACCTAAACGGACATAGCTGAGGCCCACTGCATTGAGGGTTTCCATACGGCTGCGGATTTTGGGGATATGTTTGAAGAAGGCCAATGCCTCTTCTACCGTCATGTCAAGCACATCGGCGACAGATTTTCCATTAAACTTAATCTCCAATGTCTCTCGGTTGTACCGTTGCCCTCGACATTCATCGCACGGTACATAGACATCCGGCAAAAACTGCATTTCGATGCGCAGAATGCCATCTCCTTGGCACGTTTCGCAACGTCCCCCTTTGACATTGAAGCTAAAGCGGCCTGCTTTGTACCCCCGGGCTTTGGCCTCTGGTAGGGTAGCAAATATCTCCCGGATAGCCGTAAAGACACCCACATAAGTGGCCGGGTTGCTGCGGGGCGTACGGCCAATGGGGCTCTGGTCTATCTCAATAACCTTGTCCAAATACTCAATGCCTGCCAATGAACTATGGCGACCTGGGCGTGCCTTAGCTCGATACATCATCTGAGCCAACTTTTTATAGAGCACTTCTACCACCAGGGTGGACTTACCGCTACCGCTGACGCCCGTCACCGCGATAAATTTGCCCAATGGAAAGCGAACATCTACATTCTTTAGGTTATTTTCGTTTACGCCTTTCAGATAGACATAATCCCCATTGCCCTCTCGACGTTCCATCGGAATCTCTATTCGTCTTTCCCCCCGGATATATTGGGCAGTTAAGCTATCCTTGGCATGAATGAAGTCACTTTGGGCCGCTGAAGCTACTACATGCCCCCCATGTTCACCCGCACCCGGCCCCATATCCACTACCCAATCTGCGGCCCGAATGGTATCTTCATCATGCTCAACAACGAGAACTGTATTCCCTAGATCCCGCATTCGTTTCAAGGTGGCGATGAGGCGGTCATTGTCCCGCTGGTGCAAGCCAATGCTAGGCTCATCCAAAATGTAGAGCACGCCCATCAACTGGCTGCCAATTTGGGTGGCCAGCCGGATCCGTTGGGCTTCCCCGCCAGAGAGCGTTGCTGCGGTACGAGCAAGTGATAGATAGTCCAGCCCTACATTTACCATAAACTCAAGGCGTGCTGTAATCTCGTTGAGCACCTGGGTAGCAATCGTCTTCTCTCGAGGTGTTAAGGGCGAATAGTCGTCTCCCTTAATCTCATTGATATGCATGGCACCATTCAGCGACATGCTATTGTGCTGAACCTCTCCCATCCACTCTGGCTTGGGCTGGGTTCCCCGCAAGTAAAGAAACCAGTTTAATGACTCACTGACGGGCAGGGTTGTTATGTCATGAATATTTTTGCCTAATATGGTAACGGCCAAGGCAAAGGGCTTAAGCCTTTTCCCGTCACAAATGGGGCAGGGACGAATGCTCATAAATTCTTCTAGCTTCTGGCGAATGTGATCACTACTGCTTTCTTCAAACCGGCGTCGTAGGCTGTTGACGACGCCGTTGAAATCGGTCTCGTAATGTCGAACCTGATCGCTGCCAGCGGTTTGGTACTCCATGCGTACCTTTTTGTCTCGCCCCGGCCCATAGAGAATCACATCCCGTTGCTTCAAGCTGAGTTGGCCAACCGGCACATTGAAGGGGATGGCATATTGGCGACTGACGGCCCGAAGCAACTGGACGTAGTATCCATCACCATCACTATCATTCTTGCGCTTCCACGGCACAACGGCCCCCTCGTCCAAGGAGAGTTTTTCATCCAGGATTAGCTCGGGATCAAACTCGCTTAACAGACCCAAGCCGCCACAGTCTGCGCACGCACCGTGGGGGCTATTGAAACTAAAGGTACGAGGTTCAATCTCTGGCAGGCTGATACCACATTTGACGCAGGCGAATTGTTCACTGAAGGTTCTATCAACCGGATTGTCCCGATCGCTAACGTTGGAGACGATCAGAACACCTTCTCCCAACTTGAGAGCCGTCTCTACAGAATCAGTCAAACGGACCAGATCTGTTCCCGGAAGCTCTTCCAATTCGTTATCCGGATCGGGAGCCGGATGGCGCACCACAATGCGATCGATGATGGCTTCGATAGTGTGAGTCTTGTTGCGGTCCAAGGCTGGGGCTTCCGAAATCTCGTACATTTCATCGTCTACACGGACTCTGGCGTAGCCCTGTTTTTGTAGATTTTCAAAGACCTGTTTGTGGTTTCCTTTGCGATCACTAATCAGCGGGGCCAAAATCATGAGCCGACTGCCCTCGGCCATCTCCATAATACCATCCACAATTTGGGACGGTGTCTGCTGGCTAATAGGCGCACCGCATTCTGGGCAATGGGGTTGACCGATACGAGCAAAGAGGAGGCGTAGATAGTCATATACTTCTGTCACTGTCCCCACTGTGGAGCGCGGGTTGCGGCTGGCTCCCTTCTGATCAATGGAGATGGCTGGACTGAGCCCCTCAATCTGATCGACATCGGGCTTCTCCATCAGCCCCAAGAATTGGCGCGCATAGGCCGAGAGCGACTCAACGTAACGACGCTGCCCTTCGGCATAGATGGTATCAAAGGCCAAGCTACTCTTCCCACTGCCGCTTAAACCCGTTATCACCACTAGCTTATCTCTAGGGATTTCCAGATCAATATTCTTTAAATTGTGTTCACGAGCACCCAGTATGACCAATTTATCCAGAGCCATTTGGCATGTCCCCTTTACGTTACAACAAAAATATATGTTCTATTGGCGTTCCAAGATCAATTACCAACGTGACGAGAACCTTCAGAATGAACTTACGCGCCAAACTGATCGGATCTTTAACTTCCCTATTAAGCCAACGCGTTCAGCGCAAAATCATTAGTCCAAAGCAATGAACCAGAACCTGCTACTCAGCTCCGTTCGAAAACAAGTCGTTGGTCTCTCTGGTAGAGCCTGGGAAAACACCTGCTTTCAAAACGACCGCTGTATAGCTAATCATTTATTGTAGCATGTCTAGATAAAAAAGCCGTAAACTGGTATCCGATACCAAAGGCAATCGGTTACGCTCCAAAACTGGAACAACTGCCCGTTGAAAGGGTCGCATCTCAGTTTCGGTGCAAACGAAGAAGAATGCGATGCACGGTTGGAAAACCGGATGGACCGTCCCCCAGATTCCTCAACCGCGCGTTGCATTCGGCTCGCAGCCTGTATGCAACGTATTCTCGCCCACAAAGTAAGATACTCCCGTTGAAAGACAGTGTTTGACAATCAGTCCATGAGATTTTAACTTGCACATTGGATAAGCCATGCATGTGTGGTAGGATAACGACAACAATAATTGGAATAAAGTACGTTCGGAACTACGTTCAAGAGAATCTTATGTCAAATCTGCAAAAAAACGCCCTGCAACGATACGATGCCATCATCATCGGTGGTGGACACAATGGACTAGTTAACGCTTGCTATTTGGCCAAAAGTGGTCTCAAGACCCTGGTTCTCGAACGCCGTTCATTTATTGGCGGTGCAGCCATTACGGAGGAATTGGTTCCTGGCTACAAGTTCACCACCTTCTCTTATGCTCTTAGCTTGTTGCGCCCTGACATTGTGCAAGAGCTAGATCTTGTCTCCCACGGCATGATCGTTCTGCCCATGCACTACCACTTTCAGCCAGATACCAACGGGGACTATCTGGTCTTTGGCCCAGACAAGTACGAAAATTACCATGAGATTGCCCGGTACTCACCCGAAGATGCAGAAGCGTACATGGATTTTGGCCACATCATGGACCGGGTCTGCCACGCCATGAAGCCGCTAGTCGATATGATCCCGCCCAACAGTCAAAGTCAGGAGCCAGAAGAGCTGGAACGGATGGCGGATCTAGATGCCTATCTGGAAGGGTTGGATCCGGATGTGCAGGAGATGGTTCAGCGACTGACGACGGGCAGCGTTGCCGATATCCTGGATGATTTCTTTGAAAACGAGCTGGTCAAGTCTATGATCGCATCGAGTGCCATAATCGGGAGCAAATGTGGCCCCCGCTCCCCTGAGTCAGGTCTCGTTTGGCTCTTCCACAAGATGGGCGAGTATGATGGCATCTTTGGCGAATGGGGCTTCCATAAGGGAGGTAATGGTGGTTTTACCCAGGTGCTGGCTCGAGCCTTTGAGTCATTCGGGGGAACCATTCAGACGGATGCCGCTGTTTCCCAGGTACTCCGTCAAGAGGGGCAGGCAGTGGGCGTGGCTCTGGAGAATGGTGAAGAATTCTATGCTAAGACGGTGGTCAGCGCGCTGGATCCGCGACGGACCTTCCTGCAACTGGTCGACCCTGACGAACTGCCTACCGATCTGGTGGATGCCATTCACTCCTACAAATTCCAGGGAACCGCTGCCAAAGTCAATTTTGCGTTAAAGGAGCTCCCCACATTTCCTGGGTTAGAGGGGCGGATGGAGATCTTTCAGGGCTTTGTCAACGTTGGGCCATCCATTGACTATCTAGAAGAAGCCTTTGCAGACGCTGAGGCGGGTCACTTTAGCCGCCGGCCCTTCCTGGATGGCTGCATCCAATCTACTATCGATCCAGATATGAGTCCGGCTGGCAAGCACATTATGTCTTGCTTTGTTATGTACGCGCCTTACCATCTAGCCGATAGCGATTGGGATAGCGAGCGGGAAAACCTAGGGGATACGGTTCAGTCAACCATGGAAGAATTCTTCCCCGGCTTTGGCGAGTTGGTTGAGCATCGAGAAGTGGTAACGCCGCTGGATATTGAGCGCATTGTCGGGTTGAGCGAAGGCAACATCTTCCAGGGAGAGCTATTTGCTGACCAGATGTTTACGAATCGACCGGCACCCGGCTGGAACCAGTACCGCACGCCCATCAAAGGCTACTATCAGTGCGGCTCAGGAACCCATCCCGGCGGCTGTGTCATTGGCGGGCCAGGTAAGTTAGCGGCCCAGCAAATCCTCGGGGATCTGGCTAGGCAATAAGAGCGGGCTATTTGACAACCGCAGGTAGATAGATCGATTCTGGGCCACTAGCAGGCCAGAGGCGAATGTTCAGATTGCCGACGCGCTCGCCAGCGCCTAATGTTAGCTTCCAAGCCTCGTTGCTATAGTCAGTGGCTGGAGGGCAGCTAGGTTTATAGCGAGAGTAACTGCCAGAAAAGCAGATCTGGTAGCGTCCAGAACGAAGTGCTTGAATGCGATAAGCACCCTGCACATCTGTTTCGGTTGCCCCTTCTTTCTTCATGAACTTCATGCGCTTCATGGTTCACTCTCTCTTTTTGCAGTAGATTCATTCTTGATTTACGGAAAACGATTCCACATCAAGGATAGGCCCATAGCCAATGTAGAGAATATCGCCCCAAGAGCAGCAAAGAGGGCGCTGATCTCTTGATTTTCGGTCTGGAGGGTTACATGATTGGGCAGGTTGAGAAAGACATCAAGGAGCTGGTCTGCGTTTTCAGCCAGGAAGTATTCGCCACCCGTTAAGTCGGCCACGCCCCGTAGGGTCTCCTCATCCAGCAAGAGGAAACGCCGGAAGCCACCAAAGTTACCACCTCCTCCTCCACCGCCGAATCCGCCTCCCCCACCAAAACCGCCGCCACTAAAGTTGCCACTACCTGGCCCAAAGAGATCACTTCCCAACTGGGCACGGGTGCAGACCATCTGCTGTGGATCCTGAGTCCCAAAACCAATGGTATAAACCCGAATCCCGCGGTCTGCAGCCTGTTGTGCAGCAAATAGCGGAGGAGGACCATTGCCGTTCGCGCCATCGGTCAACACCACAATGATATCGGGCAAATATCCATCAGCCTCTACATTCAACTCATCAAGAAGCGATGACGATTCCCCTTCTCCGTCTGCTTGTAAATTGACGCCGCTAGGCGCAACATCCTCGTTGACTTCGGCGATGGCATCGATGGATTTGAGCACCGCACTGCCGATAGCCGTTCCGATAGCCGTTGTAAAGCCATTGACCGCATCACGGAGTACGTCCTTGTCATTTGTGGCTGGCACCACAATCTGGGCAAAGCCTGTAAAGGCCACGATCCCAATCCGCGTCGTATCTGCTTGTTCATCAATAAAGGAGAGCATGGCCTCTTGAGCTACGGTCAATCTATTGGGTGGCACGTCTATAGCACACATGCTTCGCGAGACGTCAATAGCCAAAATAATGCTGGCCTCGCTCAATGGCACCTCTACTTGGGCCACGGGACGAGCCATTGCCGTGATTAGGCTTGTTACGCTCAACATTAATAGGGTAAAGGGGATATGTCTTCGCCATTGAGAATGCTTGGGCAGTGCTGCCCGTATCAACGAGACGCTGGAGTAACGTACGGCAAATCGACGTCTGCGCCGTAGCATCCAGAGGTAGACCAAGACTAGTAGTGGCACTAGAATTAGTAAGAACAGAACCCAAGGCCAGAGTACGTTCATCATTACTCCTTTTATGGCACTCGCCCAAACCACATCATTGATAGAGCCGATCCAGCCAACACCAGTACCAAACTCATGCCAGCGAAGAGAGAGGTTACCTCCATCATCTCAGGATCGATGGTCAACTGTAAATCTACATTCTGGTAGACATCCTGTAGAGATTCCTCATCTTCAGCACGATAGTAGATGCCATTGGTCAGGTTGGCAATCTCTTCCAATGCTTCCTCGTTCAACCGGGTGACCAGGTTAAAGCCATCGACTTCGATGATGGTGCCTTCTTCACTGCCGATACCAACCGGATAGATGCGCACCCCTGCTTCCGCAGCAAGCTGAGCGATATCTAGCGGCTCTGGCGTCCCCATATTTTCGCCATCGGTCAGGAGTAGAATCACGGCTGATGAGTAATCTGCAATCTCCAACTGAGAGAAATCAATAGTTTCAGAGTCTAGATCGAAAGCCCCTTCATCAATTTCTAGTGGCTCACCTGCAATGGCATTGAGGGATACAAAGATGCCTTGCCCCAATGAGGTGCTGCCCTCTACCGTCAGTCGGTCAACGGCCTCAAGAACATCAGCACGCAAGTCGGTAGGTGGTTGTACCACAAAGCCGCCATTGCCAAAGGCCACCACACCGATACGAATCGTCGAGGGCTGATTCTCTACAAACTCTCTGGCGGCGACCTTGGCTGCTTCGATTCGGTTCGGCTCCAAATCATCGGCCATCATACTGTTGGAGACGTCGAAGGCCAGGATTACGGTCCCTTCAATCCGAGGCAGGCGAACCGTCATCTCTGGTCGGGCGAGGGCGATGAGTAGCAGCGCCAGACCAGCGAGAAAGATGAGTTGGGGTCGATGACGCCAGGACCACCAACCGCTACCCAAGTCGCGCCCAGCCTGATCTTGAACCAGTCCAAGGGCACCAAGCTCTCCGCGCTCATTGGCGCGCTGGTGGCTCAGCCGCATGTACAGCCAAATAAGCAATGGCAGTATCAGGAGGGATAAGAGCATGTAAGGCCAGATAAAGGACATAAGCGGTGGTCGGTTGGTCAGTTGGTCGGCGGTCAGCAGTCAGTTGGTCGGTCTATCAGTGGTCGGTTAGTCAATTGGTTCGTGGCTATCTTCGTCGCTTACGTAGGGATGCAATGCGGACAATGGCGTTGGTGACATCCTCCTCATTGGATATATCAAAGAGATCCACGCCAGCGCGCCTGGTGCTAAGAGCCAGCGTCTCTTTCCGTTGCTGGGCCGCCTCTTGGAAGCGCTGGCGAAAACCCGGATCGCCCGTATCAACGGAGAAATATTCGCCCGTCTCTGCATCTTCTACCAGCATAAGTCCCGCATTGGGCAACGTGACCTCTTGCGGATCCCAAAGTCGAATGGCTACGAGTTCGTGCCGTCGAGCGAGGAGCGCTAGGGGGCGTTCCCAGCCCGGTTCGCTAATAAAGTCTGAAATGACGAATACCAACGAACGCCGTCTAAACGTGTTCAACCCTGCGTTGAGCAGAGCAGACAAATCTGTTGCTTCACGCCCATGTTTTTTTTGATTTTTCCGATTTACGCTAAGACTTTCGCTGCGTTTGCTAAACAGATTACGCCAAAAAGATTGGGTCTCTTCTTCTGGACGTTTACCAGACGTTAGTGGCGTACCTGTTGCCTGGGTCTCTCTCAACAATTCGCGGAGCAAGCGAAGTACCTGGTTGCGTCCACTCTTTGGGGGGATGGTCAGCTCTACTCGGCTCTTGTAGAGTATGGCTCCCACCCGATTGCCGTCCCGGGTTAGGACGCGCGCCAACGTAGCCACCAAGTCGTTCAGTACCGACCCCTTGGGGCGATCTAAGGGGCCGAAGTTCATGGATGCACTCAGATCGAGTAGGAACCAAGCCGTGATCTCCCGATCTTCTACATATTGGCGTACATAAGGGCTATCCATTCGGGCGGTTACGTTCCAGTCTATGTAACGGACATCATCCTGTGCCTGGTATTCCCGCAAATCAGCAAAATCGATGCCCGTACCATAAAAGAGGGTACGGTAATCTCCTTGGAGCAGCCCATCTAGCCGCCGAACGACCCGCCACTCCAGACGCTGTAATATCTGTTCTGGCGTATTCGACTGTAAATTCAGATTACCCTCCACCATTTACAATTCACCATTCACCATTCACCATTCACGAGTCAACCCATTCGTTACATCTGTAGCCAGCCCGTTGTGCTCTACCAACTGTACGTTGTTGACATAGGTTATCGATAAAAAGCGTTAACTTAAGGGCGGTTCATCCACCACGAATGCGACGCACTCTTCGCTGACGTTAACAGATATGGATTACCGATAAGAAGCCCGCCCTCGAAAGGTCCCATCGCTCGCCGAAATCTGAGGCAGCGGAATCGCGCCCAGGATGCGGTTGAGTAGGGTATCGCTGTCCACATTATCGGCCAGCGCTTCATACGAGAGCACTAGGCGATGGCGAATGACATCCAAGGCCACATCCTGCACATCTTCGGCAAGTGCATAAGCTCTGTCACGCATGAAAGCTAGTGAGCGGGCAGCCAAAATCAAATTGATCGATGCCCGAGGGCTGGCCCCAAAGGTTAAGTAGGGAGCCAACTCACCTTCCCCAACGGATTGGGGATCTCGGGTAGCGGAGACCAGCTTCACCGCATATTCCATTAGCGCCGGGTCCACATAGACTTGGGCGGCATCTTCTTGAAGGGAGAGGAGCTGCTCTGGATCTAAAACTTGGGCCACGGCTTGCAAAGCTTGGGTCATCCGCTCCACAATAACAAATTCCTCGGTCGCTGTGGGGTAGCCAACCAGCACTTTGAGCATAAAGCGGTCTACCTGAGCCTCAGGCAATGGGTATGTTCCTTCCGATTCGATAGGATTCTGGGTTGCCATAACCAGGAAAGGGGTGGGGACTTTGTGAGTCTCACGACCGATAGTCACTTGACGCTCCTGCATCACCTCGAGTAGAGCACTCTGGACTTTGGCAGGTGCGCGGTTGATCTCGTCAGCCAGCAGCAGATTGGTAAAGACAGGCCCTAGAGATGTGTTGAAGTCCCCGGTCTTTTGGTTATAGATACGGGTGCCAATCAGATCTGCTGGCACGAGGTCAGGCGTAAATTGGATACGCTGAAAGTCACCACCAATGACCTCTGCCAGCGTCTTAATGGTCATGGTCTTGGCCAGCCCTGGTACACCTTCCACCAAAATGTGACCACGGGCAAGTAAGGCTACGAGTAGACGTTCCAGCAGGTGATCCTGCCCCACAATGACCTTCTTCACCTCATAGAGCACCTGCTCCATCGGCTTTTTCTGTTCAATCTGCGCACTTGATTCCATCAAATTTCCCTAAAAATTGTGAAGGCGTTGCTTCAATCATACAGGTCCAAACTCAAGCCTGGCCGATTCTGCGCGCTTTCCTTCTAGAAGCTGAGTTGCTTCACACTCTTCAATAAAGACGACAAAGTCATCGAGAGTGCTTGGTCGGTCACACCATCGATCACCTGGGGATAGCATTTGTAATGCGTTTACGACAGAATAGCTAAGCGTCAATGACAATTGCCAGATTACATCTTCTTCCCAGAAATCCTTTTTGTTTTCTCTTGGTTCCGAGAAAATGCACTGTCTAGTAATATCATATTCGAATGAAGAACCTTGTCTCCAGTCAAAGACACCCCACTGAAAGAGCAGCATATCGCCATCGCATTCCAAATTGGTATCCTGTTGGTGTCACGGATTATTCGCCAGTGTCGAGTTAGTAAAAAGATAGAGTAAACTTATCAGAGAAACCAAGAAAGGGGATCTCTGATGACGATAAAAGAACGTGAGGCCGAAATAGTCCGTGTCAAGGAATCAAGCTTT
>JBCCHB010000154.1:0-37931 GCA_039028975.1 Chloroflexota bacterium | reverse complement strand
TTCACAGCGCTGTATGAAAAAAAATCGGCTGACTGAGTCCGAAAGTGCAGCACAAACGTTCTTTTTGAGCGCATTTCGCCGCAAAATGGCCTCAATTTTAATTCGAAAATAGGCGTTTTTCCCTAGCGGAATGTGGGTTAGATTATAATTAGCAAAATGGAATATGGGTGAAGGGGTTTATATCCATTGGGGTCAAACCCCTTCACAGATTCTTTGTCACACCTTGATTTTGTTCATTACACTGAGTCGCGATTACATAGTAGACACTCTTGGTGATGATTGGCTCGAAGCAATTCTTTTTGCCGATCCAGAGTATGATAATGGCGAAATTAGGGGTAGATATTTAGACTCTCATAATCCTCAGAATGAATACGGTTTTTCAGAACAATACCTTCGCCAAAATAGAAGCGGGTTTCTCAGAGAGGAATAACCCATTTGGGGTATACGCCGTGTAATTAAAATCTACTCCGAGAAAACCGTACATCGTTTTATTGTGAGCTATGTCAAATCGTGCTTTTCCGCCACTCTGGTGGCTCAAGTCAAAAGTGGCGAAGGTATTGTCAGAAATGAATTATTCGATTTAACGTGCTTTTCAGGATTTGAGAAGGCTTTATGCTGAGACTCGAAATAGTCCATGGAAGAGAGCCAAGTTTATTCTCCAGAATAACGGGCAATTTGACACAAAATTTGACTATAACTAGATTATTACCGATAGCGTGTAAGTATTAGCTCGATTCTCCACAAATAACAAAAAAGCAGATGGGTACTTGATAACCAACCATCTGCTTTTTTGATTGGCAAAAATGTCAATGGCAACATGACCAGCCGACCCTATGGCGATGGCACCCAAACCTTGGGCTGGGGCCATGAGAATCGGCTCACCTACGTCTCCCGTTCTGGCACCACCACCAGCTTCTATCTCTACGACCCTGACGGTCAGCGGGTCAAGAAGGTTCAGGGAACCAAAGTCTCCCGTCCTGGCAACAGCATCAGCGTCAACAAGACTACTACTTCAACTGCTTGCCCCTCAGCTTGACCGGCGGGCATGCGTATCGCCCCATTCAGCTCCGCTCAGGGCAAGCAAGGAGCCGCGACGGCTGACTCCTACAAAAATTAAAAAGGGGCTGGTGAGCACATTATTTACCAGCCCCTTTTCGTTTACGTTGCCCTATCCATCCCTCAATCAGCTACATTCTTATCTGAATCAGTAACATTGCCTTCCTCAGCGACATCTTCTTCCTCCAGCTCTGGCATCTGGGCCATGAATGCATCCAGGTCCGATGCATCAAAGGCGGGGTTAGTCAGTTCATACAGTTGGTTCAGGGTGCATTTTGTTAGGGTTTCAACAAGGTCATCCGTCACAGCCTCAAAGCGACGCTGCAGAAGCTCCATGAGCATTTCGAGGCGTTCTGTCTTTTTGCCCTGTTCAATGCCCTGTTCAATGCCCTGTTCCTGCTTCTTCCGAGACAGTTCCTCAAGCCACTCAAAGATACTTGGCTCTTCATTCGTATCTGGGTAATCGCGTAAAAAATCTTCTCTGGTATACATGTTCTTGTCCTCCAGGTTGATCAATCGCAAAATCTGCTTCCAGTAGATGCTTGTGTTCCTAAAGAGCTGAGGCTCATCCTGAATTGCGGTATATGCAGAGATAATCCGTTGCATATCGCCTGAGAAGAGAGCAAGCACCGGATTATCTGTCCGACTGCAAATGATGAATCGAACCGGCTTCAATGTGCTCAAGGTCATGTCATAGATATCGTCTCTGACCTTTACAGCCTGCTCCCTCTCTAGCAGCAGGTTCAACAGCTTTTAGGGAAAGTGGTTGGTCAGTACATAGAGATTGACCTGCTCTCGTCTCACTTCACGCACCTTGCAATAGTTGGTCAGATGTCCATAAAATTCCTCAAGAGCGGCTCCATTAAAGGACTCGCTGTATGATTTGAAAGAAAAGAGGTTATGTTCGTTCAGTCTACCAAAGACTTCCCAGTAGATGGATGGCAGGGTCGGCTTCACAATCTTCTCGCGGCGCACGCTCACAATATCAACAAATTGGCTCTTCATTGAGAGGTCAATCTCTACTTCCGTGCTACAGCCTAAGTCATCCATAATCGGCGTCACGGCCAAGCCAGCTATACGATGATAGCGAAGACTATCGTCCTCATTGTTGTCGTCCTGTTGCATACCCATAAGGGTCATTTTACTGAACTAGCTCTGTGGTGTCAAGTCGATTTTGAATAGACCTCGAATAGGCATCAGCCCCTACTTTTAGGCGGAAATCAATAGCGGCGTGCGCGGCCCTTCCTCATCTCAGTCGGCGGCACCCAAACCGGGGTACTCCCCACCCTTATGGGTGCGTTTTAGTTTGGGGGTACAAGAGTGCGTCGCACTCGACTGGCTAACATTCTCGCCCCGAAACCCAAAGGCACCCCACCCTTATACAAAATTTGACAACGCCATCTTTTATATGATATTATAATCGACTGTAGAAGATAAAGAAATGTATTAAGTTTCTACTCGACGAGCAAATAATATTATCAACGCAACCTGCTGGAGTCCCGGTTTCCGGTTGCTGTGCTTGGTCAAAGAAGATGAACAGTTTACCCTACCCTAGCTCTTTACAAGACTGAAGGTAGTTTATCAACTTCTCTGACATTGGTTGAATCGACTATCAGGTACATATCCAGACAACCTGTTTGGCAACCTACACAAAGCGATTGCAACCATCAAAAGTAACAGCGAAACGGATCAATTGGGCAATGCAGGGTCGCCGATAATTTATCGGCGTTGCTGTTACCCTTTTGGATTGATCCAAAAGGGTTTTTTTATGCATGGCGGTACAAGTTCAATTAGGGAAGCCTCGTGAAAGAATTGTCGTCAATTTGCGTATTTTGTGGTTCCAGTAGTGGCCATAATCCGCTTTACGGAGAGATGGCTGAGGCCATGGGAACAAGAATCGCCAAGCAAAACTTAACCCTCGTCTATGGGGGTGGCAGCGTGGGACTCATGGGAATCTTGGCCAAGGCAGCAGAAGCCAATGGTGCATCAGTGCTTAGCGTCATTCCGGAATCGCTTCTACCCAAGGAATTAGTGGGTGAATCAACCGGCGAGCTGATTGTGTGCGAAACCATGCTTGAGCGAAAGGCCATCATGGCCCAGAAATCAGACGCCTTTATTGCCATGCCAGGCGGATATGGGACGCTAGACGAAATCTTTGAAATGGTTACATGGACTCAGCTAGGTGTCCATAGCAAGCCCATGGGGTTGCTAAATGTGGCTGGTTTCTTTGATCCACTACTCCAAACCTTGGATCATATGGTGACTGAAGGGTTCATCAAACCAACTCATCGACAGCTTATTGTTCACGATCCAGATCCGGCCGCACTACTCAAAAAAATCGACATCCAATCGCTACCCAAAAGCGTCTTACAGTGGAGTAATTGAAGATCGAAAATCTACAATCTTTTGGAGGGTTCATTTGTCCATCGTTATTACAGGCTCGATTGCCTACGACTATTTGATGTCATTTTCTGGTAAATTTCGAGAGCAGATCATTCCAGAGCAGTTAGAAAATCTCAGTTTGAGTTTTTTGGTTGACTCGATGAAACGAGAGCGAGGTGGTGTTGCCGCCAATATTGCGTACACGCTGAATTTGCTGGGTGGTGCTCCGCTCATTTTAGCCACGGTCGGCCAGGATTTTGGTGATTATAAAACGTGGATGGTAGACCACGGGATTTCGGTTGACCATATTATTGAGATAAGCGATGATTTTACGGCCAGCTTCTTTGTGAGTACTGACCAGGAACAGAACCAGATTGCCAACTTTTACACCGGCGCCATGGCCCATGCGCGTAACTATAGCCTGACTAGTCAAGGTCTAGACAAGGCTGAATTGGTCATCGTCAGTCCCAATGATCCGGTGGCTATGCTCAATTACACCCAGGAATGTCGGGAGCTTGGTATTCCATTTGCCTATGATCCAAGCCAGCAGGTCGCCTTCCTAAGTGGTGCAGATCTGGCTCAAAGCATTCCAGGTGCTACGTACCTCTTTGCCAATGAGTACGAAATTGCTGTAATCGAAAAGAAGACCGGGTGGGACCTGGAAACCATTCGTGATAAAGTCAAAAACGTTATTGTCACCCACGGGGCTGACGGCAGCATGATCTATGCTGGAGAAGAGGCGATTAAGGTACCCATAGCCAAAATCAGCCACGTGGCCGAACCGACCGGTGCCGGCGATGCCTTCCGTGGTGGTTTCTTTGCGGGGCTCAGCAAGGGCCTTTCGTGGGAGCAGTGTGGCAAGATTGGTGCGCTCTGCGGTGCATACTCGCTGGAAAATGTGGGACCAACCACCCATAGCTTTGGCTGGGCTGAGTTTGCCGACCGCTATGTAGAGAATTTCGGTCAAGAGCCGGCCTTGGAGCAGCTGCAGATCAGCGGTGTGGAGATTTAAGACAAAGTCTTTATGGATATTCTCAAACGAATACCTTAAGGCTCACAACTAGGTATCTTCATCAATACCTTGATCAAGTGCTCACTCTGAGGAATACCCCAAATGGGGTATATGAATTGCGGCTATTTGATATTAAAACCAGAGTAGGCAAATTCGGCCTCTAGTTTTAATTACCGTGAATTCTATCTCGCATCACTTTCTCAGAGTGAGCGAATCACGAAAGTGATCAAGGTATTGTTCATATAGGAAAATCTTAACAAACGAGTCAAGTTTTTAGCTGCCGAAAACATCATGTATTACTTGCAAACTTGCCGACTTGCTGGATACTACTCGTCGGTTTGAGGCGCAGCTTCGCTAGTATGGAAACGACCAATCTGGATCGCATACGCAAAATACTTTACACCGACAAAGTCTGGTCCGTCTACGCGTTGGCCGATACGCAGATCCCAGTCTTTCGACCGCACTGTCGATGGTTTGTATCAGAGGCGGGCGAAGAAGATGCAGCGGTGCTTCTCTTCGGGGCTTTTGACATTCCTGTAATGGTGGCGGTTGGTCCCGATTCCACTGTCAGTCGCATACTACATGAAATTGAGTTGCCGCCACAGCTATTCCTGATGGTCAAAGAGAGTCACTATGCCTTGCTGAAGAGATGGTATTCCTTTTCGGAAGGTATTGATCCGATGGTGCGAATGTTCTTGGCAGATGAGGCACTTTTAAGCGCAGTAGGCCAAAAGCCGTCATCAGCCAGCCTGAGAAGGCTAACCGTCGCTCATGAGCAGCAGATACGTGCTCTGTTTGGTCATGGTGGCCCCCATGCTCCGGGCGATTTCTTTAGCGCCTTCCAGATTGAAAATGGCCCATTTTATGGTGCCTTTAGCCAGGAAGAGGAACTAATCGCCGTTGGAGGAACGCATGTGGTGGATCGCGAAGATGAGTGCGCTGCAGTCGGCAACATGTATACCCATCCCCAGTGGCGCAACCAAGGATTTGCAACGTCGATCCTTAGTGCGATTGTTGCCGATCTACGCAGGGAAAATATTGATACCATTGTGTTAAACGTTGATCAGCGAAACCAAAGGGCGCGTACTATTTACGAACAGTGCGGGTTCGGCCATCACTGTCCATATGTGGAGGGTGTAGGAACGTTGACAACGAACAAATAAGTACTGTTTTATCTTTACCCCATCCTGGATGCTTCCCTTAACTCTTCCAGGTAACCAACGTACGGTTTTCAAACAGGGCGGAGTATAAGGTGGGGTAGTTAAGTAATTTATTTATTAGGAGACTATTATAAAAATGAGTAATGTACACGAAATGTCACATGACATTGCAGACATCAATTTGGCCGACCAAGGATTGTTTCGCATGCAGTGGGCTGCTAAAGAGATGCCCGTCCTCGACCTGCTGGAAGAGCGCTTCAAAAAAGAGCAGACCTTTAAAGGGATTCGGGTAGCAGCCGCCATGCATGTTACAACAGAGACGGCCAATCTCATGCGGATTATGTTGGCTGGTGGTGCCCAGATTGCTCTCTGCGCCTCCAATCCACTCAGTACCCAAGATGATACAGCGGCAGCATTGGTTGCCCACTATGAGATGCCAGTCTATGCCATCAAGGGTGAGAGCAATGAGCAATACCACTCCCACATGAGCAGCGTGCTGGACATCGAGCCTCATATTACCATGGACGATGGCATGGATCTGGTGGCAATGCTGCACACCGGCCGCAGCAACCTGCTGGAGAACGTAGTTGGTGGTACTGAAGAGACGACGACGGGGGTGATTCGCCTGAAAGCTATGGCTGCCCAAGGCGAATTGAAATTTCCCGTGATGGCTGTCAATGACGCCAAAACCAAGCACTTCTTCGACAATCGCTACGGCACAGGTCAAAGTACCATCGATGGGATTATTCGTGGCACGAATGTACTATTAGCAGGCAAGAATTTTGTTGTTGGCGGCTATGGTTGGTGCAGCAAGGGGATTGCCATGCGTGCCGCAGGCATGGGTGCCAACGTCATCGTCACCGAAATCGATCCTGTAGCGGCCCTAGAAGCGGTCATGGATGGGTATCGAGTTATGCCCATGCAGGAAGCAGCCAAGATCGGCCACATATTCTGCAGCGCAACAGGCGATATGCATGTTGTTGCCACCAATCACATCAAGGATATGCGCGACGGTGCCATTCTAGCACAGAGCGGTCACTTTGACATTGAAATTGACATGGCTGGCCTGACCGCCATGGCTACCAAGATCACTCGGGTTCGCCCCTTCTTGGATCAGTACTCACTCGAGGACGGTCGCAACATCTTCGTCGTTGGTGAGGGCCGTCTCGTCAACTTGGCCGCTGCAGAGGGGCATCCCAGCGCAGTAATGGATATGAGCTTTGCTAATCAGGCGCTGGCAGCAGAATATATGTTGAAGCAGGGTAAGAGTCTTACGGCTGACGTACATAACGTTCCTGCAGAGATCGATCAGCAGATTGCCAGCCTAAAGCTAGAAGCAATGGGTGTTGGCATTGACACGCTGACGCCAGAACAGGAAGCGTACCTCAATGAGTGGACAGTGGGTACGGGACACTAGAAGAATTGACGGTTTTGGATTGTAGATTGTAGATTAGAGTGACGGGACAGAGTCTGTTCATGACTGAATTGCAAATAACTTGCACATTTGGCTTGGTTCTAGCCTCGTCAGATGAGTAGGTTTTTTAATTCTTGTTCCTAAAGGGATGCTTGGTGGCTCTTAGGTCCCAAGCGTCCCTTTAAGCGTTAAGTTCCCCAATCGTCAATCGACAATCATTAATCTACAATATTTTTGGAGCTTTTTATGAGCACTTTTATGACTTCACCAAGCTTGCTCTTTACGAGCGAGTCGGTCTCCGAAGGTCACCCGGACAAAATGTGTGACCAAATCAGCGACGCAGTCCTTGATGCTATCTTTGCTCAGGATCCCATGGCTCGGGTGGCCTGTGAAACAGCGATTAAGACTGGTTTTGTTATGCTGCTGGGTGAAATTACAACGAGCGCGATTGTGGACTTTGACAAGTTGGTCCGCGAAGTGGTCAACGACATCGGCTTTGATGACAGTTCCAAAGGGTTCGACGGCAACACGTGTGGTGTGCAGGTAGCCGTGGCTGCCCAAAGCCCTGATATTGCTATGGGTGTGGATCAGGCCAAGGAGTCCAAAGAGGGCGAAATGTCAGATGAAGAGGTAGAAGCCGTTGGCGCTGGCGACCAGGGCATGATGTTTGGGTACGCCTGTACTGAGACAGAGACCTTAATGCCCGCCCCCATCTTCTACTCCCACAAGCTGGTTAAGCGCATGGCTGACGTTCGCAAGGATGGCACCCTGCCTTGGCTGCGCCCCGACAGCAAAAGCCAAGTAACCATCGAATATGAAAGAGGTCAACCTAAGCGGGTCCATACGGCGCTTATCAGCACCCAACATGCGCCCGAAATCAGTCAGGAAGATATCCGTGAGGCATTGGTTGAGTGCGTCATTGATCCAGTGATCCCAGAAGAGTTGGTCTACAATGACATGCGCATCTTTACCAACCCAACAGGACGGTTCGTTGTGGGTGGTCCCATGGGCGACGCCGGGTTAACGGGTCGCAAGATTATTGTGGACACCTATGGTGGTATGGGACGCCACGGCGGCGGTGCATTTAGTGGTAAGGATTGCACCAAAGTAGACCGCAGCGCGGCTTATGCGGCGCGCTGGGTAGCCAAAAACGTTGTAGCCGCTGGTATTGCCGACCGCTGTGAGGTACAGCTTGCTTATGCCATTGGTGTAGCCAAACCCGTCAGTGTCAATGTGGAGACTTTTGGCACCGGACGTATCGATGATGAAAAAACGGCCAGCCTGATCAATCAGCACTTCGATCTGCGCCCGGGTGCGATTATCCGCGACCTAAAACTGCGTCGCCCTATCTACCGACAGACAGCCGCTTACGGTCATTTTGGTCGTGACGATATCGAACTTCCTTGGGAAAACACAGATCGGGCAGAGCTTCTCCAAGATGCTGCAGGCCTCCCCGAACCAGTCAGAGGATAATTTACGGTTGTTGATTGATGATTGACGATTTGCCAAACTACTAATCGTCAATCGCAATTCTTCGATCTAAAATCTACTCATGTTTGAACTTATTAAAGAACTTACAGAGCTCTCTGGTCCGGTTGGTCAAGAAGCGGCTGTTCTCAATACTATTGAGGCCCAATGGCAGGCTGAGGGTGTACCGGTGGAGCGAACGCGTATCGGAAATGTCTTGGCACGCGTGGGTGGAAGCGGCCCCAAAGTGATTCTGGCAGCCCATGCCGACGAACTCTGCTACTTGGTACGCAGCATCGATGCCAATGGCTTTATCTGGCTGGCCAATGGACAAGGTTGGCAGCGGACGTATGGAATCCGAAACGCCTTTACCATCGGTCAGCGGGTGCGCATTCTGGCACGCAAAGGCGAGATACCAGGTGTCATTGCCACTACTACCGGCCATCTCGCCTCTATCGCCCTACCAGAGCCACATGAGTTAAATTGGAATGATTTCTGGGTTGACACAGGGCTGAGTCGAAGTGAATTGATTCAACAAGGGGTTACCCCAGGCACCCGAATCATATGGGATGCTGCGACAGAGCAGATGGGACCCCATGTGGTTGGTAAAGCCCTCGATGATCGGGTTCTTTTGGCCGTCCTAACCGAAGTCCTACGTCGGGTTCCTACGCAGGAGTTGCGCTGTGATCTGACCCTCGCTTGTACAGTTCAGGAAGAGATCGGCCTGATTGGCGCAGCAGGTCTTGCGGCCCGAGAAGGATTTGATGCTGCCATTGCCCTGGATGTGGCCCTAGCCGGCGATATACCAGGCGTCTCCATTCATGCCATGCCTGTTATGTTGGGTTCTGGCCCTGTGCTGGTCCATAAAGACTCGTTGGTGCATTATGACCATACGTTAACCAGTCGACTGGAAACGATTGCTCAGGAAGCCAACATACCCATTCAGCATGCAGTCTTTGGCTCCTTTGGCAGTGACGGTGCGGCCTTTATGAAAGCAGATATCCCGGCTGCCCTTGTTGGCTTTCCGACTCGCTATACCCATACCCCATTTGAGACGGGCCACTTGGGCGATATTGAGAAATTAGTTGAGTGGATGTGCACGTTTGTTACAAATGGGTTTGATGGGCAATATTGACGGCAGCGTATCTGCCTTTGATTACCCTAAGTTTACGGAGCATTACTGGGTCTAAGGCCCTTTTCCGTAAGAAGACTCTCCAGCCACTCTTTTTCACCTCTGGTTAACGAAACAGGTGGTGCTTGACGATAATCAATGAGAAGATCATAGCCACCAATATCATAACAATGATTGAAAACTGAAGGCAGATCAAGCACAACATCAGCATCTGCTCTACGCAGAGGAATTCGGCAAACGGGGAGGCGCTGCTGTAGCGAAATGGCATAGAATTCTAGTTTGAAAGTACCACATAATCGTTACACTACTCCTCGTAACTCAAATTCACGAATCTCCTCATTAGAATAGTCTAGTTCCTGTAAAATCGCTTTTGTATGTTCACCCACGGTGGGAATTGCCCCCATGTTTGGTACCATCCCTACATGGGATACAGCTGGCAGTAGGGCTGGAATAGGTCCGTTTGGCGAATCGACCTCTGTCCACTTCTGGAGGGCCTTCAATTGCGGATGATCTAAAAATGATTCCATAGAACGGGCCTGGGCATTGGCAATCTGAGCCGCTTCTAATTTGGCCATGATCTCCTCTGCCGTCAACTGGGTAAAGATGGCTTCGATCTCCTGGCGCATGGCCTGCCGATTAGCTACCCGGCTTGAATTTGAGGCAAATCGCTCATCACGAATCATCTCTGGTTTACTCAGCACATCCTCACAGAAACGTGCCCACTCTCGTTCATTCTGAATCCCTAACATCACTGTCTGCCCATCGCCAGTAGGAAAAAGACCATAGGGAGCAATCGCCGCGTGGCTGGATCCATTGCGTTCAGGCGCTTTACCGCCCATGGTAAAATAGTAAGCATATCCCATCCACTCGGCTAATGCCTCAAAGAGCGATACCTCTAAAACAGCCCCTTCTCCATTTTGACTACGCGCAAGCAAAGCAGCCAGAATGCCGCTATAAGCGTACATCCCTCCTGCAATGTCTGCTACGGAAATTCCTGCCTTGGATGGCGTATCCTCCGTTCCGGTTATGGAAAATAATCCAGTTTCAGCTTGAATCAACGCATCATACGCCTTTTTGTCCCGATAAGGTCCAGATGAGCCGTAGCCAGAAATGTTACAGACGATCAGCTCAGGATAGTCTGCTAGCAAGCGCTCTGAATCAAACCCTAGGCGTTCTGTGGCACCAGGAGCCAAGTTCTGAATAAAGACATCTGCCTGAGCCAACAATTTCTCTAGAATCTCTTTACCCGCCTCAGCCTTCAGATTCAGGGTCAATGACTCTTTTGAGCGATTACACCAGACAAAATGGCTGCTTAGCCCGTTGACGGTGCCATCGTAGCGCCGCGCAAAATCCCCGACGCCTGGTCGCTCAATTTTGATGACTCGCGCACCCAGATCCCCAAGTTGGCGGGCAGCAAAGGGAGCTGCAACGGCCTGTTCTAAAGAGATTACTGTCGTATTTTCTAAAGGTCGCATGAGAGAATAGTGCCTTGTATACTTTGCCAGAAGAGCTTTGTCCCGACTTTTGCCCGGTGTACTTTGGCAAAGCCCGAAAAGAGAGTACAGCCCCGTCTTCACGGGTACAAGATTTTCCTGGCCATCTATAATGTGATGTATGGTTTCTCACTTCATTATAACAGCAACCTCCCTATGCTGCGTGGTTGAGGGCAAGTTGGTGGAAAATGTAATCATAACTGGGTGTTTACGTTTCTGAAACTGTAACAATGATCTTGCCCTTGGCATGGCCTTGGTCAAGATAGCGCATGGCATCAGGTGTTTCGCTGAATGGATATTGCTTGTCGAGTATGGGCTTTATCTTGCCTGCCTCAATCAGTTCCGTAATGAAATTCAGATCGGCTTGCTTCGGCTTGGCAGTGAAATCTTTGATGGTTTTGCCATCTTTTTTGGACTTGAGCGAGCCTAGGAGAATCGCCTGAAACATTTGCTTCATGGAACCACCCGCCATGATGTAGCGACCCGTCGGCGTGAGTGCGCCCAGGTAATCGGACAGCGAGCGATCTCCGTTAGCGGCCAATATCAGATCATAGGTCTCCCCGTTCTGGGCGAAGTCCTCTTTTGTGTAGTCAAGCACGTGATCGGCTCCAAGTAAGCGGGCTTGGTCCATTTTGGAGGTGCTGCACACGGCGGTCACTATTCCACCGAGGGCTTTGGCAATCTGCACCGCAAAACTTCCCACACCACCCGATGCACCGTGTATCAAGACTTTCTGCCCCGACTGAATTTGACCGTGATCACGCAGCCCTTGCAATGCCGCCATGGCCGCCATCGGAACCGTAGCTGCCTCCTTGAATGATAGGGGCATAGGTTTGGGGGCTATTGACTCTTCGGGCGCACAGACATACTCGGCCAAACCACCCATGCCATCTCCAGACAGGTCACCATAAACAGCATCGCCAGGCTGAAGCCTCTTCACATTTGAACCGACGGCTTCCACGGTACCAGCGATGTCTGCACCGAGTATCTGATTTTTGGGTTTGAGCATCCCAGCGAAGAAGCGGACGAAAAAGGGGTCGGCCCGCATCATACGCCAGTCGGCAGCGTTGAGACCCACGGCGTAAACTTTAATGAGGACTTCATTTTCCCTGGGGATGGGTTTGGGCACCTCTGCCTGATGTAGAACATCGGGAGAACCATATTGGGTATATACAATCGCCTTCATTCGGTTATCTCGTTGAAATGTGGTTGCTGTGTGATTTAAGGTTGTTGGATTCATCGTTGTCTCCTAACGGTATAGTAGGGACACACCATTGCGGTCGCCTCGCAGGGGAAGTAGGCAACCGCAAAGTTACGCTCCTAGGTGACTTGACACAGCCTACGCCGCTTTCCCATGACCCAACGCAAGGTTATTTGATGCATCGACTGATGCTGTTGTCGCCATATCGGGCTGAGTACGCATTAAGGCAATTCCTAGCCAGATAAACCAGGCGATTTGGCCCAGCCCAAAAATCATGCCGCCCACCTCGCCAAATGCTGGGACCAGCGTAACCGTACCAGCCATACCCACCAATAGACCCACATAATTTAACCCTTTGGGGAATCCGCCATGCTGAATGGCTACCCAACTAATTAGCAGAACCCAAAGGCCACCCAGCACTTCGACTCCACCACCAATGCCGTTGACGACAGTGTCGATAGCTAGCCAGACTGTGGTTGCCTGAACTGGATCCGTTTCAAATAGCTCGACGACGACCCCTGTACCGATATTGAAGATCATCCCACTGGCAATCACCACCACTGACCAAATGAGCGCTATGACAGTGGCGACCTGCATGACGGCAGGCGCCTTCTGCCGTAGACGATCATGAACAGCCAAGGCGAGTACGATCAATACTAGCCCGAAGATGACGTAAATGACCAGATTCATTAGGTACATCATGGCTTGATTTTCTACGAGCACCATCAACCGCTCAGTTGCCGTTTCTACGCCAGCATAATCAACTAACACAACAAAAAAGACGATTCCAAATATGTAGGCGGCTGCTTCATAAAGGGCTGCGATTCCACCCATTTTCTGTAAGCTTTTCATATGTTTACTCCTGTTAAATTTCTACTGTATATGCGCCTTCACTGGAAGCTGGCGCTGTGCGCCAACTTCGTGAGCAGACAACGGCCCGAAGCCAACAGGTACAAAAAGTGGCCTACGGCAACAGACGTAAAGTCGCTTCTTCAACCTAGACAATTTAATTGTGGATAATGGCTGTCAAGGGCCTACTCTGGGAGACAACACTCTGCTCCGTCCCCGTAACCTCCTCTTCGGGCCAGGTCCATACATGCCAGACGATGGCTACCATGCAGATAACTTCTACGGAAGCGAAGAAAATGTAGTGCAAATAGAGGCTGCCACCACCGATTATAAAGATTGTGGTTACAAGGGCGGCAATCGTATTAAGCCATTGGGTTGCTCGGCGATTCAATACGCGGGAGAGAAAGATCATAGCGATTGGAATCTCCAAGAGCACGGCAAAGACTAATAGTAGTTCTTGGGTGATGTCGAAACCAGTTTCACCGTTGATTATCTGTTCCAATACTCCCGGCATAACGAATCCGAGAATGTCCGCGAAAATCATATTGAACATGACAACTATCCAGAGAGTTGAAATAGTGGTTCTAACACCTCGATTAATCATTTTTTCATATGTGTCCATGTTTATTCTCCTGATAAATTTTACACTCGTTTGGATCTGTACTGGGTTGGCTCTGTACTGGGTCGACTACACAGAGAAATCAGTGGCATTCCCAAATCACGTACCTTTTTGAGATATCCAAAAAGCGCCGCTTGGTCTGCAACTGGCCCCGTGAGAAGGGTGTCACCATTCTCCTGCTGCGTAATGGTTAGTCCATCAAACCATTCGCTCCACTGCGAGCCTAGATGGCCTCGGAGCCGGATCCGGTAGACTACTTGCTCATTCATGTGGGATTGCTCACTCATGGCCACAGTTTAGCGGGGTTGGTGCGCAGAATCACCACATCAATGTGTAGTCTGGGATGGGAAATGATGTAGTTGGGGATACAGGTGGGGATGTAGGTGAGGGTGTAGTCTGTGATAGAAAAATGTAGAGAGAAGGGGTAACCTAAAGCAATCCCAATGCTTGCGCTTGGGCAACCGCTTGGGTTCGTTTGTTGACGCCCAGCTTTCCAAAGATGTTTTTGGTGTGGTAGCGCACGGTGTTTAGGCTGATGATTAGTTCGTCGGCAATTTCTTGATTCTTCTTCCCTGCTGCGATAAGTTGCAGAATTTCTAACTCGCGGTCGCTTAGCGGCTCGATAAGAAATTGAGGTTGAGCATCGCTCGTTAGCTGACTCTCTCGCGTGTCAATGTTGCCCTGTGCATCAAATGCAGCCAGTAGTCGATTCACATAGTCTGGCATTATGCTCTGCTTTGCTAGCGTTTTCAAGAGTGCTGCCAAAGGCAAACCCTCGTCCGCAAAGAGCGGTACATACCCTTCCGGTTCGGCAAGTGACAACGCGTCTTTCAACGCAGTGCTGGCTGCAGCGTGATCGCTCTGAGCCTCATGGGCAATTGACTGCAGAATGCGGATTTCGATTTCGCGGCCAAGCCGTCTTCCGCTCGCCGCGAATTGTTGGAGCCGCCCAAGATAATCGATCGCTTCGTCAAACGATGCCTTATTTTGCTCAATCTTCGCTTGCTCAATGAGGAGCCGTGCCAATGTGACTTGCTCAAACTCCCGTAGATAGCTCAACTCATCAGCCACGGATAGTCCACAACTGGACACCCAATCCTGAGCTTCCGAAAGGCGACCTTGACGAATCCAAATGCGTGCCTTCAGCGCAGGAATCGGTCGTACGTTGGGCAGTGGACTTTGGTAGAAGACCTTCTCAGCCTCATCTAAAAGTGTGAGTGCGTCCTCCAGATCCCCATGAATTGCGCGGCACCGAGCTTGAGCCATGCAAAAGCGGTGCTGCCAATCTTCCAGCCCTGTTGATGGCCCCAGCACTTCGCTTTTCTCTAACGCAACTTTGGCCTCGGTCAAATCTCCCATTTCGCAATGAATCTCGCCTAAACCCATATAGAAACTTGCCATGCCTCTAGGGGCCGACCGCCCGCTCTCCACGATGGCCTGTACGAACTTTATGGTCTGCTCGTACCCCTCTTTGGCCAGCCGCAGCCTGCCTTGCGCGCGTCTGACATCGGCCAATATATATCCCATCTCATTTGCGTCGTTATCTTCGCCGCCCTTGCGAAAGCCGTTTTGCACGTCAGAAATGGCCTGATAGGTTGTTTCTAAGTCCCCTTCTGCCCAACTGGCTAAACCAAGTAAAGAAGCAGCGATTGCTCGCTCTACGTAGTCATCTGCGGGCAATAATTCGAGTGAGCGTTGAGCAAAGTGGATGGAGCCAGAGAAGTCCCCCCGTGCCTGAGCGAGATAAGCCCGTGCCCCTGCGATGATTGCCGGAAGCGGGATGGCGCCCTTGGCAGGGGTATGCTCCAGGCTTTCCGCTTTGGTTAGCCAAGACTCTCCCCCTTCAAAGTCGCCGAGATAGAATAAGCGCCACGCGTATGCGGCGCAAAGGTCAGCCCTCGACTCGATCAACGCCTCCGGCAGCGCGTCCAGCCAGATCCGTACCTGTGCATTTTGGTTACTTCGGTCGTAGGCGCGCCAGACTTGTGCTATCAGCTCTGCAGCACGCTCGAAATTTTGGGCAGCCAAGGTATGATGGATGGCCTGAGGGATTAGCTCATGTTCGGCATACCACACACTTGCTAGCTGGTGAAGCTGTGGCATATTAACCAAATCGTTGGTGTTAGGCGCAGACTGTTCTTTCAGCAGCCGCGCTTGTAACACTTCTGCAAAGAGATGATGGTAGCGATACCACTGGCGCTGATCATCAATCGGAATGATAAATAGATTTGCTCGTTCGAGAGAGTCGAGGATCTCTTCGCTGTTCTGCTGTCCAGTTACGCTATTACATAGGGAGACGCATAGTCTATCGAGAATCGAAGTCTGCAATAGAAAAGTCCGAACCTCGTCTGACTGCTGTCGGAGTACTTCTTCCATTAGATAATCGATCACAAATCGGTTGCTGCCTGTAAAGGTCCGAATGAACTGGGATGGATCCGCGTTCCCTTGTATGGACAGCGCCGCCATTTGCAATCCCGCCGCCCAACCTTCGGTACGAGTTTCTAGTGCGTCGATATCAGCATCTAATAGGTCAATGTCCATGACATCTTTAAGGAATGCTTTGACTTCATCAATCGTGAAGCGTAAATCAGCAGCCCGCACTTCGGTCAGTTGATGGCGCACGCGCAGTCGGGCCAGCGGCAAGTTGGGATCTTCGCGGGTGGTGATGACGAGATGCATTTGCGGTGGAAGATGGTCAAGCAGAAAAGCCAGAGCTTCATCAACTTCAGGAGAATCGATGAGGTGATAGTCGTCCAGAACCAGCAGGAATTGGGTGGCTAGCTCGGCGATTTCGTTGAGGAGCGCGGTGACAATTGTTCGAGGTTGTGCCGATTGGGTAGATTGGAGCAGTTTGAGTGCCTGGTCACCGATGATATTATCTGCACTGCCAGACGGTTCCACTTGTTCAGCAATAGTCTGTATGGCCGCAATCAGGTATGTCAGGAAGTTGATGGGCTCGCTGTCGCCTTCATCGAGCGAGAGCCAGGCCACCGCTTGTTCTATGTTGGCAAGCCAACTGGTGACGAGGGTTGTCTTTCCGAAACCGGCTGGTGCCGAGACGAGGGTTAGTTTGCGGTTAAGTCCCGTGCCCAACCTGTTGATTAGGCGCTGACGCGGTACTAGACTCGTACGTAGTGTTGGGATGAATAACTTTGTGCGCAGGAGTGGTGCGGACATACGCGTTTTACGTTAGATGTATCACATGGATAGACGAAATCACCCATCTGGTGAGCCACGAACATTTAGGAACAGGAATTAAATAACCTGAGCACTTGATGGGGCTACACCCGATTGAAGCGCGCAAGTTATTTACAACTCATTCCTTAATGTTACCATGACCCGGCTAGACATTTTAGTTAGGTATATACTTTACAAGCTCTTATTCCAA
Organism: Chloroflexota bacterium; assembly: GCA_039028975.1. GTDB lineage: Bacteria > Chloroflexota > Anaerolineae > Caldilineales > Caldilineaceae > JAHBNG01. The sequence continues at coordinate 20,758 of JBCCHB010000154.1, read as the reverse complement.
TAGTCTAATCCAGCCACTATTGTGCGCTCAGACCAAGTTTCAAAGTTGTGAATCAGAATGTTTTCGTCATCTGCGTGTGAAAAAATTGAAAAACCGCTCTGATATAGTTTTTAAGAAAAAGATTTTCCGCCCTTACCCTTCGACACGCTCAGGGGGCGGTTGGAAAATCTTTTTCTTGATGTCTATAGTAAGGTTTTCCTGGCAAATCTATAATTAGTAGATCGAAACAACGTTGTGAAATGTCATTTCGACCAACAGAAGAAATCTTCCGTGTTGGTCGAGAACAAGATTTCTCCTCGTATCTTTCTTCGGCTCCGTTGGTGCTTTGCCCCGTGGCTGAACAGCGCAGGCCTAGAAATGACAGACTGCGATCTACTGATAGTGTGATGTATGGATTCTCACTTCATTATACCAGCAACCTCCCTATGCTGCGTGGTTGAGGGGCAAGTCGGTGGTGCCTTTGGGTTTCGGGGCGAGAATGTTAGCCAGTCGGGTGCGTCGCACTGTTCAGAGAAAGATCCAAGCACCCATCCGCAATTGAACAGTGCGACGCACTCTTGTACCCCCAAACTAAAACGCACCCGGCAAGTCGGTGGAAAATGTAGTGATAGCAACGTAGTCATAACAAAAGGGATAAGGCGGATATGCGGCACCATATTTTTTCTATACTCTTCTATTTGATGGTCACGCTGCTCGTGGCCTGTACGCCTGTTCAACAGCTTGAGAATTCCAGTCCATCGGAAGCCGTCCATGATGATAGTGCTTCTTCAAGTGATTCCCTCAGAGAGGCTTCCCAAATTATCGTCCCAGATACAATTCCAGCAGTCGATCTCACCAAGCACTCCGTTGCATTGGAAGAGGTCTACTTTGATACCTTCCAGCCAACCAATCGAGCCGTTCCTTTGTCCGACGCGGATCCTGTGCTCATTGAGCAATTGCGAGACGCCATCCCACCCATTCATTCTCCAGCCTATGAAAAAGCTGACGAAGCTACTTGGTTATCCGAAGAAGACATGGTCATTGGCTACGCGATTGGAGACAAGGCATGGGCCTACCCGGTCCGTATCCTCAACTTCCATGAGATTGTCAACGAGCACCTGGGCGGCGATCCGCTTGTCATCTCTTACTGCCCCCTATGCTATAGTGGAGTTGTCTTTAGTCGGGTACTAGAAAGAGATGACGGAAGCACTCAGCTCGTCACCTTTGGTAATACGAGCGCCCTCTATGAGAGCGATATGGTGATGCTCGATTATGAGACGGGTAGCTATTGGTGGCACGTCGCTGGACGAGCGATTGTGGGGGAGCTAACGGATGCAGAGTTGACGGTGTTACCGAGCATGACGGTGCCTTGGGCCCAGTGGCAAGAGCTATATCCCAACACCTTGGTTCTTTCGCGGAATACTGGTTTCCAGCGAGACTATAGTCGCGATCCCTTCACAGATATCGCCGAGTACTTCAATGCTGGACGCTTTGCCTTCCCAGTTAGCGAGAAAGCACTCGATCCCCGTTTGCAGCCTGGGGATGAGGTATTGAGTGTTCGGGTAAATAATGAGGTACGGGCCTATCCCATCGCCCAAGGAAATTCCGTTGCCATTGGCGATACCGTCGGCGGCGAAGAGATTGTAGTCTTCATTGATCCCAATCAAGGCAGCGGTGCAGCATTCGACCCAACCGTGGATAGGCAGACGCTTACATTTGAGCCAAGCAATGCTCGGGATAGTCAATGGCGAGATACTGAAACAGGCAGCCATTGGACACTTGCTGGGCGGGCAGTTTCAGGACGGCTGAAAGGTACAGAGCTACGGCAGATTCCGGCAAAACTCTCGTTCTGGTTTGCGGTCGTGGCTTCAGAGCCAGATATTGTGGTCTATCAGTAGATAGTGGAGCTGGATGGTGCAACAAGCAGGTAATTTCAATCAGCGCTTTTGTGATAGCCGAGGACTGGTAACATTGTCAGCATGTAAGCGCTAATTCGATGAAACAACTTATCGAGGCTTCTGGACAGAAGCTCGCTCAAAATATTATAACTGTTAGGTCGTTGGGTAATCAATAGTGACGCATGTTCCCTTGCCTAAACTACTGTCGACCTCAAGCGTACCACCCAAAACAGTGACCATTGTGGTATGAAGAAGCAATCCGCTGCCCGAATGGCCAGTATGGCCATTTGAATGCGCCGTTGTTGAACTGAAGCCCACGCCATTGTCTTGAACCTGGACCCTCAGTCCTGCTGTACAGTCACAGCGTATGTCTAGCTGTACCGGTCGCGCTTCTGAACCTCGGGCGTAAGTGGCTGCATTACGGATAATCTCACGTACAGCGTAATAGATGACTTCCGAGATAGGCCCCTTCTCTTCAAGAGCTTGGATGGCTTCGTCACATGTGCAATGGTCAGGTATATAGGATTGGGAGACCTTATCAAAACTTCCGCGAAATTCCTCACCAATTAAATGCTCAATGGCCCCAAGAAGCCCATAATAGGATATCTGCTTCGCCGAGTTGGTAGGCATCTGTTGAAGTAACTCGGCAATCTGTTTGTGGGCGTTCTTTAGAAGTTCATGAGGGCTTTCAGGCCCTGAATCGGCATCTGACTCTGGCCTGATTTGCAGTAAAGCAGTATGAATCATAGGCAACACGTCGTCATGTAGGATCCGACGGGTGCTCTGATCGACATAGCGACTCTCCACTAGCTGACGGCGCTGGAGAGATAGAAGGGTTTGGGTCATGACGCTGCTGGCGTGGGTATCGAGTAGACGTTCACTGCTGGCTCGGGCAATCTCAATGTCCTCTTGGGTAAAGAGTTTTTGGTCGCGTTTGGGTCCCAAAAACAGGTAGCCGATCAGCCCTCTCTCATTAAATAACGAGACGGCAAGCTGCAGGAGGCTCCCCTCTATATGAGGAATTGGGTAAACTTCTTTCGCTTCCTGCTTTAACGACCCAAGGAGCGAGTAAATGCGTGGCGGAAGTGGGCTGTCAGAAGGATAGGTTAGTCCTCCTTGAACCAAGGGAGCGATTGGTCCTCCAGGAATGAGGTAAGCACATTCCACCTGAAGTATATCCTGACAGAGCGTCGTAAAAAGTTGAAGACTAGCAGACATGTTGGGTTGCGTCCCTGTCTCCTTCAACAGTTGAGGGAGTATCTGACGTCCACTGAGCATGGGTCGAATATGCTCCAAGTAGCGTGCTCGCCGACGATGGGTACGCCAATTGGACAAGGCAGAGTAGACCGTTATGATGACAATAGAGAGCAGAATTGTATAGATAGGATCCAGTCGTTCAACAAAAGTGAGGCTCACAACTACGCTAAATCCAATGGTCAGAATTAGCATATTGAGCCACTGCTTCTGTAACTCTGCGCCTGGGAATAAGCGTCCTGTAAAGATTTCATACGCAACCGCAGCCTCCCCTAACAGAACAATCGCACAAAGGATGAGCGTTTCGACAATAAAATCGAGGTAGATGACACCCCAAGCCCAATCATTTATGTGGAACAGTCCATCTGACGTTTGCGAATACCAATAGATTGCTAGCGCTACAGAACTTACCAGGAGGCTGATCAACAGCAGGATAAATGAGGTGCGCAAGAGCCAAGGGCGAGCGCGCTCACGCAGACGACTATCTGGCTGGTCATGTCGTATGGGAACGAAAGAGAGTAAGATAAGGGACAAAATCATACATCCATTGATGTACACGCCATAGATAACAAAGTTGAACAACACTTGATTCAGCGTTACCAGTGCTTGCAGGTCCAAACGACTCAACATTCCCGCGATTCGCCCAAGCTCTTGATGTGGGATGCTACGAAACAACCCCAACGCCGCAATGGCCAACACACCAGCACCGATCCGATGAGTAGGTGACGTCGCCATAAAGACATTGAGGATTGACTTTTCTTTGCCACCAAAACCATGCCAAATGGTAATGCCATACCAAGCCAAAGGCAGAGCAATGAGAGTGAGCCAGACAAATGACCAAAACGGCCATGAAATGGACTCAATTTCCACCACCCCCAGCCCGAGAAGGGCACTATGAGTTAGAAAAAAGCCAGCCGCAAGGTTTAACCCGATGGCTGCCATCCAAACGCCGAAGGTCTTTCGCTCTGCAAAGAGCAAGATGGTCAACCCCAGCCACAGGAGAAGGGCAGTATTGGTGACCGAGACGGTAATTTGAGCGGCATCAACCAGCGGAATACCCGTCAGTCCATTCAATCCACTCCCCCCTTTCATCTTCGACCCGGGCGACTCCATCAGCGTCCCAGGCAATCAACCGGCCCAGATGGATGATTAAAGCGGCTCTTGTCCGGGCAACTTTTTCATCGGTCGCAGAGCTGTCCAACCCCCACACAGAATAGATCTGTCCATTGGTCCGGCTAATCGTCCGCTTGTCCGCATACCCCAGTCGGTCGGCGATCTGTTGATTGGTTAGCCCCTGGGCTAGCATTTGCGCTACCCGCAGTTCATTTGGCTCAAGTAACTCTAGCGGATTCCGCTCATCTCGGTGGCGCACCTCTTGGACACGCGTTTCGATATCTGGATCAATAAAGCTCTGCCCATTCAGGGCCATATTGAACAAAGGAATAATCATCTCTGGCAGCAGATAATTTGATTTCCGTACGTAAGCGTAGTGGCTCAAAATGCCAGCCCTTAGAAAATCCCGATAGTAGTTGTCATCATCCTGAATCGAATAGAAGACAATCGGAAAGCGGGGAAACTCGCGCCTTAGGGCCACCGCGCACCCGATCCCATTCATTTGGCCTGCTAATTGTACATCCATAAGCGCTACGTCAGGCAGAGCTTCTTGTATATGGCTCTGTTCGAGGCAAAAATCCAGTGCCTCCTCGCCCGAAGCGCAGTCATATTGCACAAGCACAGATGTACTGGCGCTGAATCCAACTTTCAAGCCATCCCGGAGGCGTTGATTATCTTCGACTAGTAGTAGCTGCATTTGGTCGTATTCTCGCGTTAAGTGAACAGTGATTAGTGTATGGAAAGCGTAACTTGCTATCGACAACGTGTCAAGCACTTGTGTGTAGCACTTTCAGCACTCATACGGTCGTTACTGAATCAAACCCCTGCTAAACTTGATCTTGTGTATTTGTTTGAATGATTTTTGTTTACATTACTTTACTTGACTCCGTTTGCAAAGGCATGTTTAGCATAATCGGTATAGCAGTAGAAAGCATGCCTTTTCAAATCGACCGTAGCATAGTAGGGGAAATAATGAAAGTTAAGATGATCCTTCCGGCATTGACGGAAGCTAAAAGCCCGTTTTTTCGCCCCATCAAATATTCTCTCTTTCCGCCATTGGGGTTGGCAACGTTGGCTGGCTATTTGGATGAGGATGATGAAGTTCAAATCCAAGACGAACATGTGGAAGAGCTGGATCTGACCGATGAGCCCGATTTGGTGGTGATTCAGGTCTATATTACTTCTGCACATAGAGCATATGAATTGGCTGACCACTACCGAGCCAAAGGTGCACATGTGGCACTGGGTGGTCTGCATGTCACTTCACTTCCGGAAGAAGCAGCCCCTCATGCAGATTCCCTCTTTTTGGGACCGGGTGAGGATATTTGGCCTCAATTTCTGGATGATTATCGCCATGGCACACCGAGGCCGCTCTATCGCTCCCAGGTACGAACACTGGTTGGGTTGCCCAAAATCCGGCGGGATCTAATCAAACGCCATCTCTATCTGGTCCCAAATTCCATCGTAGTCTCTAGGGGATGTCCCCACAAATGTGACTTCTGCTACAAAGAGGCTTTCTTTGAGGGCGGAAAGGGCTTTTATACCCAAACGATAGATGATGCGCTGGCGGAGATCAATCGGCTGCCTGGCCACCACCTCTACTTTCTCGATGATCATCTATTTGGCAATGTGCCTTTTGCAACAGGTCTCTTTGATGGAATGAAAGGAATGGGTAGATTGTGGCAGGCAGCCGGAACAATTCAGTCAATTTTACGACCGGGGTTACTGGAAAAGGCAGTCGGGAGTGGGCTACGTAGCCTCTTTGTTGGTTTTGAAACGCTCAGTGAGACCAATCTGCGAGCGCAGAGGAAGCATCAGAATCTAAACAAAGACTACACAGCAGCCATTCGACGCTTGCACGACAACGGCGTCATGATCAATGGCAGCTTTGTCTTTGGCATGGATGATGACGATGAAAGCGTCTTTGAACGCACTGTGGAGTGGGCCATCCAGCATGGCATTGAGACGGCTACCTTTCACATTCTCACGCCTTATCCTGGCACAGCGCTCTATGATCGGATGCAGAGCCAAGGCCGTCTTGTTCACTCAGATTGGGATCGTTACGACACTCGACATGTGGTCTATAAACCGGCCAAACTCTCTGCCGAGACATTAGAAGCTGGCTATTGGCAAGCCTATCAAGACTTCTATCAATGGCGCAATATCCTCCGGGGTGCTGCCACAAAACCGAGCGCCAAAGGTATGCTTAGACATGCCGCCTATGCGGGCGGGTGGAAAAAATTTGAGCCGCTGTGGGATTGGATTATTCGCCTTAAGCATGCAGGACATGCGCTGCCCATGCTAGAGACTATATTAAGTGGTTTTGGCGAACAACGCAGCAGCAAGCAGAGCAGCCAAGCATACCGAACAGCAGACACGGGCCTGACTGCTACCCCGCGATCAGCTTCCAATTATTCCGGAAAAAGAGAAATCCAGAGTAGATTGTTAGCCAGATAGCCGTGAGCAAAAAGAGATACATGAGCACCGTCAATCCAACCCCAATATAATAAGCCGAATCGGGGGAGAGACTAGTCGCAAAGTGTTTGATGAAGAGTAGATTGAGGTAAATGACCCCAATGGCAATAATCTGAACCGTTGTTTTCTGCTTGCCACTCTTCTCAGCAGCTACGGCCACGCCTTTGGTTAGAAAATAGATGCGAAATGCAGTAATGGCGATTTCGCGTATGAGAATTGGCACCACAAGCCAGAAATTGAAGATACTGAGATAAGCCAGGACGGCAAAGGCACCCAATACTAGGATCTTGTCAGCGATGGGGTCGAGAATCTTGCCAAAGGTAGTAATAGACCCGTTACTACGTGCCCATTGTCCATCCACAAAATCGGTAATAGCGGCCACAGCAAAGATTAGCCCGGCCACCAACGCGCTAAACAGTGACGGATCTAGAAAGATCCAGATCATGGCAAAAGCCATGCCAATCCGTAAGATCGTTAAAGTATTGGGGACGTTAAATGATGGGGAGTTCCAAAGTCGATCGAGCATATCGTTCCTCACAGTTGCTGCATGTACACAAATTTCGTAATCCTACCACAAAAATTAGGCAGCGTAAATCTAGCAAAGGGATGCCTCAGAGCGATGATTAAGGTCCAGGGTCCAGGGTCCAGGGTCTAGGGTCTAGGGTCCAAGGTCCACGGTCTAGGGTCCAGGGTCTAAGGACACAGTAGGTGATTGCTTCGTCAACACGGGATTCTCCACTTCACTAACGTATACCCCCTCGATTTGACAAAGACTCGAGTTTAACAGGGTGGAAGAGTAGCGAGAATAAGCCGGTCATCTCAGATTTTATTGCAAAACCAAAGCAAATTCGACCTCAGAAACCTGTCAAGATGCCCGTCCTGTCTACATTGGAAGCAAAGTTTGACTAACTCGAGCCTTAAGTCACTCCGGGACACCAATGCATACCTTGGAATTATTGTCAATGTTGGGGGGTATACGCTAGTGAATTCTCCACAACTGTTAAGACATTGAGTTGCTTTATTCTTCAATCAGGCCGGCTGCTCGCAGATCTACCCATAGCGCATCAGGTACCTCGATCTCAAAAAGGGCAAGGTTTTGCTGGATATGGGATGGCTCTTCCGCGCCAAGGACCATAGACGTGACGCCAGGATTGCGCAGCGGGAAATGGAGCGCGGCGACCTGTAAAGGAACGTTATGCGCTTGACAGATATCTCGGATCTCTTTCGCCTTTTGGAGAATAGGTTCAGGTGCCGCCCGGTAGTTATACTTGGCCTCCGGTCCCAGGTCGCTGGCCAGAATCCCGCTATTGTACACGCCCCCCAAAATTACACCTATTTTCTTCTCCTGGCAGAGACGTAAAAAGTCAAGAGAGGTCTGCTCCAGTAGCGTATAGCGACCTGCGAGTAGAAAGCAATCAAAATCAGCGTTTCTGGCAAAGTCAGCCAGCATTTCCCACTGATTCATGCCCGAGCCAATGGCTTTAATCACACCTTGGCTGCGCAACTCATCCAAGGTAGGAAAGGCTTCGTCCAACGCCTGCTGATAGTGGTCATCCGGATCGTGGATATGAAGAATATCCGCATAGTCCATCTGCAACCGTTGCAGGCTCTCGTCCAAGCTGCGTAGGATGCCGTCTCGGCTGTAGTCAATGACCATGCTCTTATCTGGCTGGACCAACCGCCCCACTTTGGTGGCCAAAACAAATTCATCTCGCGGCACACCCTTGAGAGCCTTGCCAATCAACTCCTCCGAATAGCCAGCCGAATAGAGCGGTGCCGTGTCGAAAAAGCGGATGCCTTGTTGCCAGGCTTCTTGGACCGTAGCAATGCCGATAGTTTCCCCGCGCTTGGGGATGTGAGCGGCGCCGAGGCCGAATTGGTGAATGGTGAGGGGGGTTTTGCCGAGGGGGAGTTTGGTTTGTAGGATCTGCATTTGATATTTCTTTATCGATCATTCTGTATCAGTCGATCGCAATGTCAGCGAGAGATTCTTCGGTTCCTCAGAATGACATTGCGCTCGACTGTGTATGGATTTCGGCACTGAGCTAAAAAGAGGAGCATGAAAAAAAGGGCTTCTCCAGTCAGACCAGTCGCTATGATATAATAGTCTCAATAAATTATACAAGTCAAAGCGAAATAGATTGTGGGTTTGAGACAAGTGTATCTCACTTTGGGCACAGGAGTGCGTTGCACTGTTCGGAAATTTTTTCAAGGACGAATCTATTCTTGAACAGTGCAACGCACTTCCTCGACTGACCAACATAAGTTCGCCTCGAAACTGAGATGCTCCCTTTGAAACGACTAGACCCGAATGAGCTGCTGTGCTTATGGTATAATAAGCTCTAATGAATTAGATAGGCTTACAGCGATAAGACTATTGTATATGTATTGTTCACAAAAGAAGGTGAATATTGTGACTGTAGCGACCGTTACGATTCCTCTCGAAGAAGATGCAGCTCAGATCTATTTGGAGGCATCTGAACAGAAAAAAGAAGCCTTAAGCCTGCTCATTAGTTTGTGGTTACGTGAATTTGAAAGCATTTCTCTATCAGCTCTAATGGATCAGATCAGCGATAATGCTCAAAAACGTGGCTTAACTCCTGAAATTTTGGATTCTTTGCTAAATGACATATGATCTTCGCTTCGTCTTTGATACCAACACCATTGTTAGCGCTTTGTTAATGAAGCAATCTGTTCCCAGAAAATCATTGGACGAAGCCCAGCATCACGGTAAATTGTTGATCTCTTTAGAGACTCTAAACGAGCTTAACGATGTGCTACGGCGTGAGAAATTCAATAAGTACGTGACAGAGTCAGAACGGTTGCGGTTTCTCTCTTTGCTGGTGCGGGATGCCATACGAGTAGAGATTACAGACCCGATATCCGAGTGCTGCGATCCCAAAGATGATAAGTTTCTGGAACTGGCTATTAGCGGTAGAGCAGATTATATTGTCAGCGGAGATAATGATCTATTGGTGTTGAATCCGTTTCGAGGTGTATCAATCGTAAGACCAAGCGATTTGCTTGAACGCTTAGGGTTTGTTCAAGAATAAAGTTAAGACATCAAAAGCAAATAGATGATTTCCTGGTATATTACCTGTTCGCTTAATTTTTCGTATCCAAGTAGCCAACCTACGAATACGCCTGAAGCCCCCTCCGCTAACTTACCATTGATGCTGAAGATATAGCTTAATCAAGTGTACGACATTATTTTGGAGATTTTTTGTATCCTCTGGATCACATCATAGGATACCTATGGTCCAGCCACAACCTACGGCTCAAGCGAGAGCCGATCTAGTCAAGACATTAGCCAATCTATACGATACAGAGCAGAGGATGCGTACTCTTCTTCATACTGCCAATTTTGAGTTGAGTTATTTCGACTTGACAGGTCGCCCAATTGACTGTTGGAATGAAATTTTGACGGAGGTCTCTAAATACCCTGGTGGAATCGAGCGATTGATTGCATGGGCAATGGAGCAATATGAGGGGAATCCAATATTTGTAGCTGCGTGGCAACGATATCGAGACGAGCAGCACTACACAATCAATAAAACAGACCCTATTTTTCGCCCAAGCCACACAAGGGTTTCGTTTGGATGGGGCCTCGTTACGTTGGTTCTTAAAAAATCAATGAATGAGCTTGACTCATTTTCGTTTGGATGGGGCTTGTTCTCTGTTACATCAATCGCGGTTTTGTTATTAAGCATTTACATACTCCAACCAATTTCCACTAATCCTGGTGCCAATCCCGAAATACTGCCACCACTGTCATTCACACCATCATTAACACCGTCGCCAACATCGACACTTATACCTTTAACCACACGGCCAACAGCTACATCCTTCTCGTCCATCCTGGCAACGCCGACTTCAACTCCGATAACTACACCACTGCCGTCGTCTACACCGGAACCTTGAATAATTGGGATCGTTGTAGAACCGGAAAGGATTATCAAGCTCAAGTGCGTCCAAGTTAGAGCGTCTATTACTGAGGTGCAGGCTATATTTTCCCAACAATGAATCAACACTTGTCAATAGAGTTGTTCTGCAATAACCAAAACCAAAGGTGACAGGCATTTCAGCCATCTCATGAGTCAGGACGTACCGTCGAAGAAGTACCAGTCACTCAGTAATTCCTTAATTCGGAACAACTCTAAAGAATCACCAACGTTTTGTGTTCTTGAAGAGACGATGGCCTGCAATAAGCGTTTTATAGCAGTGCAACAAGTCGCATTCGAAGGTACACGGAGAGAGCATCCCCGATTCGGGTTTGGCTCAAGAGGCTCGTCGGACGCATACTGTATCGAGAGCGCTCTCTCCGCGGTTATTCCCTCGCTCTATCCTTAAAGATACCGGTTAGACGCTTGGATCTACACTTATGCTTGTGATAAATAGCTCTACCGACAACAATTCCGAGGACCACTCAATTTGCTGTTCTTTTTGATTTAAGACGCTTGGATGAAGGGTAAATAAATCTTCGGTTCCGGTCTATCATCAATAATATTTATCCGGCCAGAGATTAATTTTAAGGGAATAGGTTGCGTTAAACCTGTCTCACTATAGATTTCTGTCTGTCCGTCTCCTTCCACGAAGTCAAGTGCAACTGGGTCATTGCCCCCGACAATATCAAAGCTAATCTGAAAGAGAGTATCCCCATTAGAGAAGAGTTGACATTGTTCTTCAGAAGCAGTGACTGTAACTTCACCTGGAATCGTTACGTCGGCTTCTATATTCAACTCATTGTCGGGACTACTTCCTGCTACAGTCGTTGCTCGTAGTGACCGAGCATCGTAGCGAACTGTTACGGTCATCGCAGACGTACAGAATTCATCGCTATCTTCAATTTTACTAGTGTTGGTGATAGTGACAGGGATTACGACGCTTGTGTCTCCAGCCGAGACGGTTCGCTCAGGCATAGAGAGGGTTACTTCTTGAAGTGATGTACAGGCGACATCAGATCTCCTAATCACCTCATCCGCACTGTTCACTGCCTCGAGATGATAACAATACCTGATATTTGGTTCTAAAGATGTGGCTGGATCAAGGCGCGTACCTTTGCTGTCAAGAGCAATAGCGATTGACATTTCAGTCGCTTCGCCTTCTTCACGTCGTACGAGGCGATATTCGGTTACGTCTGTGATTACCTCCTGCGCCATCCATTCAATCGTAATGCCCATTTGATCAGCTTGGGCTGTAGCTAAAATTGCCGAAGTGGATAAAGGTCCTGGCGGCAAGGGGCAGCCCTCTGGCGGGCATCCCTCTGGCTCTGGCGGTTCAAGGCCCTCCCAATAAGCGGTGAGGAATTCATCCCACTTTCCATTAGCCGCTGATTGAAGATGTTGTTCGGTATAAAAGCGGCGCTTCGCATCGTCCTCGCTCAGAGGCAAGTATATATTTAAACCACCCAACCAATCCCATTGCCACTCTTGATTGGAATATTGCCATGGAATAGCTCCTTCATATTCGTTGTCAATAACCGCCTCTTTGACAGCGTTGATGACTAGTTGGGCCGCAGTTCCTACGCTTGTATTTGGCCTGAATTCTTTCATAAGCTCGTGAGCGAAACCAGCCAAATCGCAGTAATTATCATCCCACGGAGTATTCTGATTTTCATCTTCGCTCAGTGCGGCCTCTCCATGCTCTATGAAACCATCCTGATCGCTGTCGACGCACGAAGTAGCTTGGAACGCTGCGTCAATCTTCTCTTTATCATCAGGCAAGACCTCAATCAATGCTTCTGCCAACTGATCTTCAGCGTCCAAAACCGTTTCCATATCATTGAGATTTACCAAACTATAAGTATAAGGATATTCATGCTTCCCTACAGTGGTGGCCTCATTTAATAACCAAGCTTTACCGATTTCTTCAGTTGTCAGATTGTCGTTTAGCACTTCAATGTGTTCATCATATCCAAATGATGTCCAGCTCCAGCTTTGGGAGGCAAGTAAATAGTCGACATGATCTCTTAGCTCATAGGCCACCTCAGACATTGCCATCAGGCAAGCATCCAGGTAGAGTAGATCAATCTTGTCACGATCTGTGGCTTCCACTCCCCATCGTATTGCATCCGCCAAATCGACCGTAGAGAGGGCATCGCCCGGGTGGTCGTCCCACAACATACCTGCCAGTACTTCCCGTTCTTCGCCTGTGCGAAGAGATGGTTGCCCTTGCCAGCCGCTTGGTAATCCATCTAAAGGATCTGGACTCCAACCGCCGCCATGACCGACCAGAGAGAGTAGCACCTTGTTAGCGCTGGGATAAGCATTGATAGAACCTTTAATGAATTCTGCCAATGAATGAGGGCTACCTGCATTTTCCCCCCACGTCCAAAAGTTTTTATCCATAACATAACGTCCATCACAGGTTGGGTTAAAATAATTCGGACAATCTGGATCATCATCTTTATGCAGGTGGTAGAGATAGCTATCTCCTATTCCTGGGCCATCCAATAGCACCCGAACGATTTTATTCGGGTTATCCGAATCTTCTTCCGGAGCGCCGTTTTCTGCATTGTTAATCACTCGAACCATGCTCTCTGCCAAATCATTGTCACCGCTAGCATAAATGAGGACTAAATCTCCAGTGAATGTACCCTCTAATAGAGCGACCGAAGCAGAATCTTCGTACTGCTGGTTGTCACTAACGACAATGACTTCATTATCTATCACACTACCTGCGACGACTGTCTCATTAATCTTGGCTTGATAGGTAATGATCAACGGTTCCTGAGGCGAAACCTCTCCGCTATACAGAATTTGGCGATCATTGAGTGTTGCACCACCGGTGATGCTGCCAGGCACAATACTCAATCCTGAGGGTAAAACATCCGTCAAGGCAATCGTCTCAGCTATATTATCAGTAGCAGTGACAACCACTCTGTAAGTAATCGTATCACCAGTCTTTTCGGCAACAGCAGGCTCCGCGCTTTTGCTGAGTTCAATCGTGGGATTGAAGCATGGAAATCTGGATGAGGTAAACATTCTACCATCCCTGCTTCTCCAGTTTTGGAATTCTTCCGTAACCGGTTCGCAGATGTTGGTATTGATAATATTTACATTTGTTAGCTCATTCAGGTCCCACAGCTCATCTGGGAGAACTCCACTAATTAAATTGTTCCCGACATCGAGCGTTTGCAAGCTACTTAAATTTGGCAGGTTCAGGGGCAGGGTCCCGGTAATGTTGTTGCTATTTATGTTCAGAAATTTGAGGTTAGGTTTGCTCGCTGTCAAAGAGTCGGGTAATGTCCCACTCAATTCGTTATCATAAAGAGTTAGTGTTTCCAAATTTGTTAAGCTGCCCAACTCAGTTGGAATCGTACCCGTCAACTTGTTTGAATATAATTGCAGTTTTACCAAATTTGTCAAGTTGCCCAGTTGCACTGGAATGGTGCCGGTGATTTGGTTATTTTGGAGTCTCAAGTCCACCAAGGAAGGCAACGCCCAAACGGTTGGCAGCGGTTCATTTAGTTGATTGTCGTGTATAGATAAGATTTGAAGATTCGGTTTTCCCGTTGTCAATGAAGCTGGTATCGTCCCCGTCAGTGTATTTCCAAAAAGGTTTAGTTGTTCCAGATTTTTTAAGTTACCGAATGAGTCTGGTATCTCACCCGTCAACTCGTTATCATAAAGGGTTAGCGTTTCCAAATCTGTTAGGTTTCCCAACTCACTTGGAATCGTACCCGCCAACTTGTTTGAATATAATTGCAGTTTTACCAAATTTGTCAAGTTGCCCAGTTGTACTGGAATGGTGCCGGTGATTTGGTTATTTTGGAGTCTCAAGTCCACCAAGGAAGGCAACGCCCAAATGGTTGGCAGCGGTTCATTTAGTTGATTGTCGTGTATAGATAAGATTTGAAGATTCGGTTTTCCCGTTGTCAATGAAGCTGGTATCGTCCCCGTCAGTGTATTTCCAAAAAGGTTTAGTTGTTCCAGATTTTTTAAGTTATCGAATGAGTCTGGTATCTCACCCGTCAACTCGTTTTGATAAAGCGTTAGTAATTTCAGGTCTGTCAAGTTGCCCAACTCACTTGGAATCGTACCCGTCAATTGGTTTGAATATAATTGAAGTTCTCCCAAATTTGTCAAGTTGCCCAAGCCTGCTGGTATCTCACCCGTCAACCCATTTGTCTGCAATCGGAGTGCCACCAGATTTGTCAAGTCACCTAGCTCGTCCGGAATGGTTCCAGTCAAATTATTCTGAGGGAGGTTGATTGACGTTACACGACCTTCTTGACAGTTAATCCCATTCCAACCGCAAGGTGTATCGGTAGCCAGCCAATTATTATTTGTGCTATCGCTCCAATTTGGACCATCTGTACTATTGTACAGAACAACAAGTGCGTTGCATTCCGCTATGGGAATTTCGGTAACTGCGTTGCAATCAGAGAATGATTGTACAACAGGCGATGCTGATGCAGAAGGAGGACCTGCCAAACCCCCAGCCACTAACGTTGAGACTACTATTACCCAATAGATAAACTTTATTGAAGGCACAGCGCTGAAAATTCTTAGTAAAGAAATCATCATATTTTCTCCGATAAATGATTTACTGCGATTCGTTGATTCAGCAACTTTGCGAGGAAATCGGAAACGCAAGATTCATAGGATGATATCTCCGATATATCCAAGATTGGGCTCCGAAATTGGCATAAATATGAGCAAAACATCTTAGCTTGCGTACAAATTTCTTCTGACCAACTGTCTAGTAACTGAGGTGATTTGTAAGAAAGAATATACCAGCGATTACCGAGTATTTCACGTTAATCTACCCGACACGTTTGGTATATTTATTTCCACAAATCACCTGAACAATAGCCTACTCATAAGGTTGCTACCATAATTTATACACTGGGCAGGACGATAAACAGTCTCAGTTTGCAATGTTAGAGTCTCATTTGAACGGGATAGAAGAGCTGAGTATACATATCATACTCTGTTCCACTCCTCTTTTGTTTTCTCGATTTCAGTGGACAAGGCTAAATCATTGAAGAGTACAAGTGCTCGTTGAAAAGCTTTATTGGCGTCATCTGGTTGTCTCAGTAACTTATAAAGTTTTCCTATCGCGCGTTGGGCGTATGCCTCCAGAAATTTATCTTTTTTGGCGCAGGCTTCACGAATTGCGTCTTGAAAAAATTCTTTGGCTTTGCCATAGTCAGTTCGTTGCATCGAGATCTCACCCAATACCCGCAGAGCATCAGGTGCTGTC
The DNA here is from genome assembly GCA_039028975.1 of Chloroflexota bacterium. Taxonomy (GTDB): domain Bacteria; phylum Chloroflexota; class Anaerolineae; order Caldilineales; family Caldilineaceae; genus JAHBNG01. Next base: position 4,832 of record JBCCHB010000154.1, on the reverse strand, counting down.
TCGATCTCTTCTCTCTCTAGAACCTGCCAAGCAGATCGTTCTGCCTCATCTAACTTACCTTGCGCAAAATATGCTTCAGCTAGATTTTGCAATGCCACAGCTTGGCCATAAGGCTGGTTAAGTTGGATGAACAGATCGAGTCCCTCCATCGCGGCTTGAATTGCTTCCTCAAATTTATGAGTAGTATTACAGTATAGAGCTCGATTGACTTTCAGACCTGCAAGCTGTTTCTTATTACCACTTTGTTCTAAAATCTGTTCTGCATTATTTAAATTTACATCTGCCTCTTGAATCTCCCCCTGCTGAATTAGAGTGTAGGCCAAACCATGATATGATTTTGCTTCATGTTCCTTGAGACCTAAATCCCTAGCTAATTTGATTGCCTCGCCGAAGTAAGCATTACATTCCGTATAGTTTCCTAGATTCGATTGAATGTGGCCCATTAACCTTGTGGCTTCAAATCGGGCCAACAATGCCTGTTCCCAGGCGCTATCTAATGACGTGCCAGAATCTCTTTGGCGCAGGTACACCCATCCAAGATTTTTGTGAAACTGTGAGGCTTCCGCAAGCAGATTCTCGACAGATGTCAAGCCCTCCTGATAAGCTCGGTTGGCCTCTTCAAATTCGTTCAATTCTTCGGCAATATTGCCTTCCAATCGCTTGGCATGTGCTATCAGCACGGGACTACCTTTAAAGGTCGAACGCAGATGGGTTTGCGCATCTTCAGATCGTCCAAGCAAGTTGCACAAGGTGGCGCAGATATTTTCCAGCGCTTTATGGTCTTCTACATCCAGATTCTCCGCCACAGGGGTTGCACTCACTTCTTGAAATAGACTAAGGGCAGACTCTGCCTGACCCTGATCTATCTCCTGCTGCTGATGTCTCTGCCAAAGCCAGATAGCCAAATCTGGCCTTGCCCCGCGAATCAAATGACGAGCGGCCGATGTATACTCACCGGTTCTCTCACGCACCACGGCAGCATGTCGATGGAATGATTGGAGGCACTCTGGCGGAAGTTGCTCATAGATCACATCTTGAAAAGATTTGGGTAGCTGGACGCTGCCACTTTGAGTACCTAGTTGCACCAGGCGATACTCAATTAACTTGAGCATTGTGTTATCCCATGCATCCCTAGGCGCGGAGCGTTGAAATACAGCTAGCTCACCAAGTATCTCTTGCTCTCTATCGTTCAACCGTAGCCAAATCCGCTCTAACAGATATGCTAACGAAGGGATGCTATTTGATCTCGACAGAACCTCTTCCAATTCTTCAGTGGATTGACGATATAAGGTGATCAGCATCTCCAGGATACGTGGGTTTCCTTGGGAGTATGCGGCCAAGCGAGGTAAACCAGTCCGCAATGATTGCACCTGTGCTTTATCGAGTAATTGGTCAATTTCAGATTCAACTAAGTCAGGTACTGGAACTGATATATGTGGATCAATCAGCAGGTATTGCCCCATTAGTAGAATTGGCGTCCGACCTTTTAGCCCTTCCAAAAATGAAACAACTGGTCCATACGCGGTGTTCTTTTCCAAATGTAGTAGATCTACTTCATCAAAGCATAATAAGATCTTCTTTTGAGCCTGAATCTGTTGTAAATCATGTCGGATTAGACCCAAAGCCATCTCAGCGTCTATTTTTTCATCCGTTATTAACTGACGCCAAAGGCTTGAACTCCCATGATGATTTAGAAAGTACCCTAGTGCGAATTGAAAGCTCTTCAGGTTGTCATTCAGACCTTGACGGAACGTAAACCAAAAGGTGGTTTGAGGTGCATAGGTAGAAGCCAGGGCGGCTCCCAAAGTACTCTTCCCGATGCCACTTGGGCCGTAGATGCCTACCATTTTTCCCTCATTTAAACCTTCCAAACACATATCTGTTTGGGCATCACGACCAACCATATCAGGATTCAAAGGCGGTATTTCCGAGCGCAATGTAGGATTTAGCTGTTGGAGTAATAACTCTCCCAGCCGATTAACCGCGATGTCTCGATGCTTAAAGACATGGGCACGCCCCATGTGTAATTCGATAGCCGTTGCCTCCGCTGTTTTTTCTTGAAAGTAGAGTTTTTCTATCAATTCCGGAGCCAAGACGGTCCGTTTGCCTTCTTCAATCTTGGCTGGCAAACGAGTAGCAGCCTTACGAATTTCCGTTTGCAGGATTTTGCCTCGCAGGTTCACATCCGTACTACCGTTTGCCGTCAACGTCGCGAGATTCACACCCAAAAAGTATGGTGCCGCTAATGGCGAGTTTTCACCTAACCATTTGGTATCGTTGTAATGTTTTAGCGCTTCCACTAGCTGTTTGGTGAAGCTGTCAACATACGTTCTTGATGTAGACATTGGGTGCTCTCCTCGTGGGTCAACGTTATGAAGTGAGACTGAATTACAGCCAAACGATACTCCAAAACCCAAACCCAGCAATACAATGAGGGTAGGTTTGTATTTCTGTCCATTTGGCCGAAATACGACTGAAATTGGAAGTATTTTACTTTGTCCTATATTTCCTATATTCGAGGATCATTATGGCTTGTCCCTACGAACAGAATGCGAATGTATTGCGAAATAGCTTTGGAACATCTATTCCTTAAAAGTGTTGACGATTATTCCATTGGCAAAATTGTAAATACCAATGCGATTTGCAATACCTATTTGTAGACGTCTCAATTATATACCACTTCTCTTGGATTCTCAATTGTATTTTGTAGGGCTTAATGAAAGGAGATTGTATAACGAATCAACTTGATCGTTTTGCGTTTTATAAGAATATATTTTTCTGAAAGGATCCCTCAATGAATAATTTTTTGAACATACTCAAATTCCCTACCTACAGATGGAGCTCTCTAATCGTAGGTGCCATCTGTACACTGTTGTTCAGTTCACACGTACTCGCAGCTAGTGTAGAGATAGACTTCGAACTGAGCAGCAATCCAAGGGCTGCATCGGGCGCTGAGGCAACGAATCTATATTTGAATCTCGGCGTTCGGTTTCCCTCTAGACCAACCATCGAAAGAGATCGTGGTACGCAGATTCTCCAGCAGGGTAGCGGCCTCAGATGCGCACCGCTCATAATGGAATTCAGCCCTGAAATGGCTGTACGCGAGGTCCGTATGCGCGTCATCAATCGCCACCTCCGAAGCTACTCTGTACAGGCTTTTGCAGGTTCAACTGAAGTCGATGTTGATCGTTTTACAACATCGCCTGATAGTGGGCCACCATTTCCGCCAGTTATCGACTTTCGCGACATTGTTCTGCGTGCTGAAGTTGGCGAAGGCAATATCACCCGTGTTGTTGCCACCCCCCCTTCAGATTGCTTCGACTTGATGATGATCGACAATCTTGTCTTTGAGACGGTACGAGGCATCGTACCGATCGCACCGGTTTCAGCAAAGCCAAGAGTTGAGCGGGCAAAAGCATGGGTGTGGGCCAGTCAACCAACAATAGACGAATATGCACCACCCCTAAGCTATCAATACAACTCTGCCGGAGGAAGAAACTACATTATCCGCTCCGCTCTGGGAGCGTACCAGGTTTCTCTACCAGAGCTAGGGACAACGGGTGGTATGGTCCATGTTTCAGCATACGGTGGCAACCATTACTGCAAGGTTAAGGGCTGGTGGCCATCAGGTACCACTCAGAGGATTGGCGTGAATTGCTTCAGTCCAGCTGGCAACCCTATCGATGGTCGATTTACGGCCCTCTTTTACCGAGAGTCCCGTGGAGAAGCATGGAGAGATGCATTCCTTTGGGCTGACCAGCCTGTAGCTACAGAATATACACCCAATTTACGCTATCAGTGGAATTCACGCGGCTTCCAGAATCGAGTACGTCGCCTCAGCAAAGGCCAATATGAGGCCATGCTACCTGGCATAGATCGTATCGGCGGAACAGTGTTGGTCACAGCCTATGGTGCGGACTCTGAACGCTGCAAAGTAGTCGAGTGGGATCAATCGGAAAACGATACCTTGGTTTGGGTGAATTGCTTTGACTCAAACGGCAAATTTGTCGATACAAGGTACACGCTTAGCTACATGAAAGATGTTGGGTTAGGTATTCAGTATTCGGAACAGCAGCATTACGGTGGCTATGTATGGGCAAATCAGCCAACAACACCAAACTACATTCCACACGAAACGTATCAGTTGAACACAGCCGCTGAACCGAATACTGCTTCTTGGAACCCAACTGGTTCTTATGCAGTTCGTTTTCCCCTCTTAAAGCCATCGAACAGTTCAACGGCACAGGTTACCGCCTACGGAACAGGGAGCGAGTATTGCACCATAGCGAGCTGGAACGGTCGTGCAGGTGACTATACAAGCGTCAATGTGAAGTGTTACGGCAGCTCTGGTCAACCTGTGAATACCCAGTTCACCCTAACTTACCTGACTGATGAGCAAATTCTTTACTAGGATTGTTCTTAACTAGCAAATTAGTTCGGGTACTGGTCAGTTTAGCACGGTCTGTATCAAGAGTCAATCAGTTTTTTCTGCGATTGGGGGATAAATTCAATTATGACGGGTAAGGGGTAAAAAGTGACGGGCAGAAGCATTTATCAGTAAAGTATCCCTCAATTGCATAAATCTTGTTGAAATATAAGGAACACACAATGATTCAAATCAATCGCAGAAGTTTTCTCAAACAGTTAAGTATTCACGCTTTGACGGTCACTGTATTCACGAATCTGATTGGAATACCTGGTCACAACACCGTGGACGCAGCTGCCCCGTTGTCGTCTGCATATGGTAGCGGCAGCTATGGTAGCGGTACCTATGGTCATCTGTCATTTCCCCAGCGGAGACAGTTAAATGTTTCAATTACGCGCAGTTCAGG
>JBCCHB010000153.1:0-38525 GCA_039028975.1 Chloroflexota bacterium | reverse complement strand
GCCGACTATTTTGCCTCGGCCTCTCTTGAAGAAAACCTGGCCAAGATGGAGGCAGCAGGCGTAACCGTTGCGCCAGTTTTTACAGCAGGAGACCTCATCAACCACCCCTATGCCGTAGGGCCTGGTCTTTTTGATCTAGTTGACGACACAGATATAGAAAACTGTCCGCTACCCACAGCCATCCCCAGGCTTTCTGAGACACCAGGGCGGCTACGGCGGCAAGCCCCAACATTGGGTGAGCATTCAGAAGAAATTTTGTCAGAGCATCAAATGGGCTACCCCCGTTCGGACTCGATGGAGTTTGAGACGGTTTGCTCAACGTTTTCTGATCGATTATTATCAGTGCGCGTGATATGGCACAAAAGGAGAGAAAAGCATATGGCCGAAAATAGTTTAAGCAGCGTTTCAAAGACAAACTCACTACAAGAGATGGGTGAGTTCTGGGATGAACATGATTTTACAGAATTCGATACAGATGAACCTGATATTGAATTTAATATATCTTGTACCGTATCCATTGAACCAGATTTATTGTCTGCCTTAGAAAAACAAGCGCGGTTGCGGCACATTAAGGTCGAAACGTTAGTCAATCTATGGCTCCATGAAAAACTAGCTGAACAAGCTCAACCAATTCCTGCATAACGGTCAGTCTGGTTCAGATCAAAGACTTTACCCACATTGAAACCATCTACACAAGAAGGGTCAAGACCGTAGCTTTCAAGGTTAAGCCGGATTATGTTGCATCTCCTGATGTAGAGATCCAAACAGTTAGCAGCCCTTATGAAGTGTATGAGGTATTGCAAGCAATCTTTGCAAGTCTTGATGATGATCAGGAACATCTCATACTTCTTGTCCTAAACGCAATGGGCGACATAACGGGTTACAAACTCATTTCGTCTGGTGGGCAAGATCGGGCAATTATTGATAGCAAGGTTCTTTTTCGCAATGCACTATTACTTGGTGCAAGCAAGATCATTCTATCACACAATCATCCTTCTGGAAGGCTGGAGCCATCAGAAGAAGATTTATTAATTACGGTAAAAGTTGTTGAAGCAGGCGCCGTGCTTGATATCGAGGTTGTCGATCATATTATCTATACCGTTGCTGGATACACTTCAATCCGTAGAGCTGCCCCTTTTATCTTCTCGTTAGACGATAAACCGGAGTAACGATATTTGAACCTCGTCAACTACATTGTTGTCATGTAATATTCAGAAGCAGCTAGTGCATCCGTGCCAACATTCATTGCAGGCGAACGGCTAAAACCGCGCACGATTTTGGATCTTGTCGAGCACTTGATGTGGATCGGTTGGTGCGACTGCTGAGGTCAACCCGCCGCCGCTGAATGTAGCGATACACTGAATATAGCAAAAGTTGCGGTATAGCTAAAAAGTATTCCAGTGTGAGCACCCCTCTTAATGAGAAAATTTCCGCGTATCTGGATAAGAGGAAATTTTCTATAGAATAATAGTTGACTCTACTGCAAAAGGGTAAATAGACATGAATTTCATGGAATTCTCTGACTGAAAAATCTTTAAAATCTTTGAAATCTTTGTTTCTGCAATGAACTCATAGTTAGGCGAAAAAGTCATCAAGGAGTAGCAATGAAAGACATCCCAGGGATCGATGAAAACGGCAATCCTAAGCATGGCCCCTTTAAGCTTTACTTCAAAAACGGCCTTGTCTCTTGTGAGGGTGAATTCGACAACGGAAAAAAATCAGGGAAGTGGACGTACTATCTCAATAATGGCCAGGTGCAGTCCTCCGGCAGCTTCAAGGACGGAAAGATTGTTGGTCGGTGGAAATGGTTCTTCAAGAATGGCGAGCCTAGGGGGACGGGCGGCTTCGATGATGAAGAGCGAAAGCACGGAGAATGGACACGATACCATGCCAATGGTCAACTCTGGGACGAAGGTCGCTTTGAACACGGTAAGAAGAAGGGCACGTGGAAGGTTTACGATAAGGAAGGCAAGCTCCAAAAAACGCAAACTTTCAAGTAGCGGAGCGTGCGCCTTCTCCTATCCGAACGACTCCCTGACAGGCGCTTCAAACAATTAGCCGAGGCCACTCCCCATTGCCTTCAGCGGAGCGCAGCGACGGTTTAATGCGCGGATCATCGGATGCAATCGGGCCGCTTGCGCGGCTTAACAAGCGTTTGCACCTGACTCCACAAGGGGCCAGGTGATTTGCGCGTTAGGCGGCCAATATTACCATCTCCACACTTCACAACGATTGGAACGTACTGTCTCCCCAAAAAGTAGAGTCGTTCGTGAGACGTTTCAATGACATGAGGAGATTGACATGAGGAGATTGACATGTCGTCGAAAAAACTAGATGAGGTCAAACACCGGACAGAAGAGAGCCCCCAGACGCTAGTGCTGGTCACCGGCGCAACCGCTGGCATCGGGGCGGCCACGGCGACAACACTTGCTGAGGCTGGGTACGCGGTTATCGTGCACGGCCGAAGCGAAGCACGGTGTGCCCGGGTCGTCGAGGCAATCCAAACTCAGGGGGGCACGGCTCGCGCCGACCTTGCCGAGTTTTCGTCATTCACTCAGGTGCATGCCCTTGCGGATCGGCTGGCATCGCAAAACATAGACATCGTGATCAATAATGCAGGCGTCTGGATGAACGAGGCTCGGGAGACCGAGGATGGTTTTGAAATGACTTGGCAGGTCAACTATCTCGCCCCCTTCTTACTGACCCTACGTTTGCTGCCTACTCTTCTTCAGCGGGCCAATGCTCGGGTCATCAATATCTCCTCAAGCGGGCATCACTCGGGAAGGATTCACTTCGATGACGTTAATCTACGCCATGGATTTAGCGACATACGCGCCTACTGCCAATCGAAGCTGGCCAATGTGCTCTTCACCCAAGAGCTGGCCCGACGCACGCAGGGTACGTCTTTGATCACGCATGCTATCGACCCGGGCGCAGTGACTACGCAGCTACTCGCACGGACCGGCTTTAGCCCACCCGCGGCCAAGCCGGCGGAGGAAACGGTGGAGCGGTGGTTAACAGCCGTTTTAGGCCCTGAGGGCGGGCGCAGCAGTGGCGACTACTTCGGGCCAAATGGAAAGCGCTCGGAGCCCTCTACCCATGATACCAAGCTTGCCGCCAGACTGTGGTCGATGAGTGAGAGTCAGATCGCAACGTGGGCCAACCTCGCACCATAAGAGCCAAATGAAGCAAAAACGCTCAGCCGACTAACAAGGGCCTGAACCTGACCTGCGGCAGGTGAAGCGGGCGTTCGGGGATATACAAAATATCCATAATCGTAGAGAAGATAAAAACGCAATCCAAGAACCCACATCTACTCATCGCCGTTGATGCCTTCGGCGAGACCGACATTGAAGCCATTGCCCAAGCTGTAGAAGGTTGGGCGACCTGGGAACAGATACCCGAAAGCGCGTCGCCCGCCGAACAACTGGCTAAACTCGCCACTGCGGATATCATGATCGGCTGGCCAGAGCCTGAGTGGCTCTACCCCAGCCCCATCAAGCTACTCCTGTGCCCCAGCGTCGGCTACGATGACGACTAGGTGCCTGAACTGATGGCAGGTCTGGCTTCATCTTTTGTAACGGCAGCGGCATCAAATCGGATGGCGTGGCCGAGCATTGCCTAGCGATGATGATGGCCTTAACGCGACGCTTGCCCCAATACATCCGGGACATGCAAAGTCATACCTGGCAGCAACGAACACGCCACGAGGAATTGGTGGATGCCACCGCCTGTATTGCGGGCTTAGGCGGCATCGGATTGGCCCTTGTGCGGCGCTGGGCATGCAGGTGATCGGGGTGCGGCGTCATCCGGATCGGGACAGTGACCCCGTGCAACGTGTCTACGGGCCGCAACAGTTGCCTGATGCCATGGCCGCCGCTGATTATGTCATTGCCGCCTTGCCGGGTGATGCCGCGACCGCCAATATGTTCGACCGTGATCTCTTTGCAGCCATGAAGCCAGGTGCCTATTTTTACAATGTGGGCCGGGGGGGACATCGCCGACGAACCTGAGTTGGTAAGGTACTTGCAGAATAGATAACAGAAACCGATCATTTTTCAGATACACTGAATATAGCAAAAGTTGCGGTATAGCTAAAAAGTATTCCAGTATGAGCACCCCTCTTAACGAGAAAATTTCCGCGTATCTGGATAAGAGGAAATTTTCTATAGAATAATAATTCTCGATATAAAAATGAAAATCCATGTAATATCAAGCAGCCTCAGCGATGAAAGTCGCAGCAGGAAGGTCGCCCATATTTACCACCGCAGGTTGAGAAATAGATCGATCCAAAGCGAACTGATCGATTTGAAAGAGGTCAATCCCCCAAATTTTGATAATTCCTCAATATTTCAGACAGAAGTTTACAAAAACCTTCACATGAAGCTCGATGAAGCCGATGGATTGGTTTTTGCAAGCCCAGTCTACAATTGGGGATGCTGTGCAGAACTGAAAAAATTGATAGAATACATCGGTTCTACACCTATGGACGGCTCACTTAAAGGAGCCCTATTTGATAAGGTTATTACCTTTGTAAATGCGGCAGGCTTACCTCACAGCTACATGGCCTATACCACATTAGCTAGTTCGCTAATGCTAGACTTTAAGTGCATCATCAATCCATATAATGTCTATATTCACAACCGCCATTGGAATGAAGAAGAATCGTTGATTGATGAGGCCCAAAAAAGAATAGAAAAATCAGTAAAAGTTATGATAGAGCTTACTACACTACTCAAGCCGCGTACGTATAGCTCCACTTGGGAAATTTGACGAGAACCAGATGTTGCACCCAACTCCGGGGCTGGGCCCCTTCGCGGGCGAACTTAACGTTATACGCTGCTGATTATGCCGGAGAAAGAAACTTATGAATGACGATATGTCAAAGTCGTCTGAGTATATTCATGGAAGTTCGCCGGAGGAACAACACCGGCTGTCCTTACTTAATGATATCTTGAATGAGTCTTACTTGAGAGAGCTTAATCTCCAGCTAGGAGAGAAAGTCTTGGATCTTGGCAGCGGACTTGGTCAGTTTACTCGTCTAATTGCACGGACAGTGGGCAGCAAGGGACATGTAGTCGGAATTGAGCGAGAGCGAGAGCAAATATTGCAAGCGAAAAGACTCGCCGATAGTTCAGAGGAGTCGAAGCTTGTGGAGTTTCGCAAAGGTGATGCGCTAGAGCTCCCGTTGAGTGGGTCAGAATGGGGGGCGTTCGACGTTGCGCATGCTCGTTTTCTTCTGGAGCATGTTCCCCGCCCAGCATTGGTCATTGCACAGATGGTTCGTTCGGTTCGTCCTGGCGGAAAAGTTTTTGTCTCTGATGATGATCATGATAACTTTCGTCCGTGGCCCGAACCCCCTGGTTTCCATGCCCTTTGGCATGCGTACGTCCGTTCGTATGACAGGCTTGGCAATGACCCGTACGTTGGGCGTCGCCTCGTCTCGTTACTTCGAGATGGTGGACTAACCTCTATTCGCAACAGTTGCGTGTTCTTCGGGGGGTGCGCAGGAAATGAAAGATTTCAGGCTGTCGCAGACAATTTGATTGGTGCTCTTGAGGGAGCTAAAGACGCAATATTGTCTGGAGAGCTTCTGGACGAAGAGTCTTTCTACACTGGCATAGACGGGCTTCAGCACTGGAAAGCGCACCCCTCTGCTGCGTTGTGGTATACGGTGTGTTGTGCTGAAGGGATCGTACCAAATTAAAATATTTGACTTAATTGCCCGGCAGTGTATAACATGGCTACAAGCTCACCTTTTTTGATGGCCCGGCGCGCGACATTCCCCGCCTGCAGGCCGCACGCGAAGCGGTCGGCCCAGACTTTCCGCTGATGCTGGACTGCGTGAGCGGCTATACCTTCACTCAGGCCTTGCAAGTTGGGCGGGCGCTGGATGAACTCAACTTTCATTGGTTTGAGGAGCCGATCCCCGATCGGCATGTCGACACGCTAAACCGGCTGGCCCTGGAGCTGTCGGTGCCCATTTTGGCCACCGAAACAATCGGGCTGCGTGAACTGCCCCACTATATCAGCCAGCACGCCGTTGACCTGGCCCTCGGCGATGTATTTATCAAGGCTGGCATCACCGGTCTGCGCAAAGCCTCGGCCCTGTGTGAGCTGTTCGGTTTCAATCTTGAAATCCACGCCCTGTACTCGCCTTTGTGGGACATTGCCAATTTACATGTGGCCTGCTCGGTCAACAACTGCGAATTTTTGGAGCTTCATGATCCCATGTTCCGCTTCGGGCTAAAGCATGCCCCCCTCGATATGGACGCGGATGGTTATCTGCACCTCCCAACAAACCTGGGTTGGGCGTGGAATTGGACTGGGATTGGATTGATAATCACACTGTTGAGATGATTTCCGGCGGTACAGCTTAAGCCGGTGGAATTAAGTTAGCCATTTACGGCGCACGTAGTTTGACACGTACTACGAATCGATCTACCATCATCAATGGATACATAGAAGGTAGATTATCGAATCCCCCAACCTATTTCACTCAATATACTTACAAAATCAATATGCGAAATTGGTAATCGGTGATCAGTACGTCGGTGTTCAGTCTTTTCTTCCAAAACGCGTCTTCCAAAACGCTGGGTCGCTGCTCACAAGCCACAAGGAGATCCGCACCGATAACCTATAGCAACCAAAGGAGAGAATGCCCAAAATGTCTAAACGAATCACCTATTTGCTTATCTTGATTTTGGCTTTTACGCTGAGCGCTTGTGTCTCGGGTGGCCAAGAAGCAGCCCCCGCAGAAGCACAACCTGAAGCCGATGGAGCCGCCGAAGAATCGCAGTCGGAAGCAGACGAATCCGCTGCCGAGCCGTCAGCCTTCCAGGAAGCGCCCATGTTGACCGCCATGGTGGAAGCCGGTGAACTGCCCCCCCAGGCTGAACGCCTGCCCACAGAACCCTTCGTGGTGGGTCCCGGCGTTTTGCTGACCGAGGAAGCCCTACCGGACTGGCAGCCCGGCGAATATGGCGGCACCCTGCGCATGGCTCATTTTCGTCCCGGATGGAATCCCGATATCTTCGTCATCACCAATGAACCTCTGTTGATCGCACCTGGCACCAGTGTCCAGGGCATCCAGGGTAATATCATCAAAGACTTTGAAGTCAGCGCGGACAGCACTGAATTTGTCTTTCATATGCGCGAAGGCCTGAAGTGGTCGGATGGCGTGCCCGTCACTACTGAGGATGTGCGTTTCACCTATGAAGATGTTCTTCTCAACGAACAGATCACGCCCAGCTTCCCTGAGCGCTTCCGTACCGGCCACAGTCCAAATGGTGAGCCGATGACGCTAGAAGTCATCGACGACTTTACCTTTAAGACTACCTTCACCGAGCCGTATGGCGGCCTGCTGCGGGTGCTGACTATTGAAAAATGGGTAGGCTATACGGAGCTGTTACGGCCGGCCCACTATCTAAAGCAGTTTCACGGAGACTATACGTCCCTGGAAGAACTGAAGCCGCTGTTAGAAGAACAGGATCTAACCGACGAATGGTGGCGGGTCTTTACCAGCATGCAGTGCCTGAACTGGGATAACACAAGACCGCGCTGTGCTGGCTTCCCGGTGCTGAATCCATGGATGGTGGTGGAGTCAGATGAGCCAGGCCTGCTGGAATTCCATCGCAATCCTTATTACTTCAAGGTGGACACCGAAGGCCAGCAGCTACCCTACATCGACAAAATCATTTCACCCCTGGTTGGAGACGTAGAGATGGTCAACCTGACCGCCTTTGCCGGGGACGTGGATTTCATGCGCGAGAGTGCCGCCCTGGTCAAGGTGCCCCTGTACAAAGAGAACGAAGAGAAAGCCGGCATCCGCACAGTTCTTCTCCAGAATCACTTCGAGCCGGTCGTGTTCCATGTCAACCGCACCTTTGAGGACGAAACCTGGCGAGAGCTGACCGGCGACATTCGCTTCCTACAGGCCCTGAGCCTGGGCATCGACCGCCAGGAGATCATCGACTCCATCTACTTTGGGTTGGCCGAGCTGCCTGAGGTCGCCATGGGTGAATTCGCGGCCCGGGATGTGGATCGAGCCAACGCCCTGTTGGATGAGATGGGGTTGACCGAGCGCAGTGACGATGGTATCCGAATTGGTCCGGACGGGGAGCCGATTAGCGTTGTTCTGGAACACGGTGCCCACGGCCCTGACATTGCTCCGGTGTCCGAGTTGATTGGTGAACATCTGGGGGAGATTGGTTTGGATATCCAGAGCAAAGCCATCGATTCTTCGCTGTGGGGACAGCGCCGCGTCGCCAACGAACTCAAGCTAACCGTCATGTGGACCCACGATACAGGCTGGGACGATGATTGGACCGGCTTTGCCGTGGACAGATGGTCCGGTCCTGCCTGGGGTACCTGGCGGGACTCTGGTGGCTCGGAAGGGGAAGAACCACCGGAGTGGGCGAAAGAAGCATATACTATCGACGCCGAGCGCTGGAGCGTCGTCTCCGGTTCCGAAGAGTACAAAGAATTAGTAGAAGCGGGTCAGGCGTGGCAGCGGGAGAACCTAGCCGTCATCAGCCTGATCCAGAACGACACGGCTGCGTTGGTGGTCGCCGACAATCTGGGCAATGTCCCTGAAGGAGGCACCACCGCCATTGCCGCCAACTTTGCGGGTGAACAATTCTATTTCATGAGCGAATAGGGGCTGTCTAAAGAGTAGGCAGTGATCAGTATCTAGACTCCTCAGCCCCAATTCCATAACGCATTGACAGGATCGACAAAAATTGTCGATCCTGTTGCGTGAGTAGCTACTTATTCGCGTCCTCGCTGGTGATATTGCTTTGCGACCACTACGTGAGCGGAACGGTGCCACAAATCACGGCGTGACGGCCCCACCCATGAGACTTTGTTTCGTTATCGACAAAATGTTGCGTTCACAAAGTGGTCGCCCGCGACATGATGTTGTGTGAGTGGCTAAGCGAATCTTTTAATGACAAATCCAAATCGCTACAACGTTACCTAGACAATCCCCAGTGAAAATGCCAGTGGATCCATGCCTTTGGGCAATGGCGATACCCGTTACCAACAGGCCGATGAACCAGTTGATGAACGTTGGATTAGCGAAGACCCCTTGGCCCATGAGGCCTGGATGAAGAGCGATACTGTGCCTATGGAAGAAGCTTGGAAGCGGTGTAGGGTATAGATCCAAACTGGAAACCTCCACATCGTACCCTTGGGTCAGTGATTCGCTGGCCCGTTTTCTTTGGATAGTTTTTTTCGTTTCGGGATACATGGGAAGGCGAATAGCACCCAGATGATTGATGGTATAGGGATGCTGACATAGTCGACAGCCCAACATGTCGCGGAAGCGCGGTGTAGGAACCTGCCGGGCCTGTGGAAAGCTCGATTTGATTCGACGTGCAGCCTGAACAAGGCGAGTGGACTGATGTTGTCCACAGCCACGGTAGAAAAGGAGACATAAGCGATGAGAGCTTTTTTATTACAAGGAGAAATACCCGTCTCATGAAGATTGCTCTGCAGGAAAACCTGTTGCCAGGCGACACCCTGGACGAGAAGCTGGACTTCGCCGAATCACTTCAGGTCGAAGGCCTGGAGATTGGTAAGCTGACGACCGGGCTTGAGGAAGCGATCTCTGCCTATGAAAGCGCGCTGGCCGGCCGCAATATCAAAATCTCGACTGTCTGTACCCAGCCCCACTTCGATTGGCTGGACCCGGACCCCGCGAAACGGCTGGTGGCGATCCAAGAGTCCAAGATGAGCCTGACGTTCTGCGGCCATTTTGGCGCCGTTGGGCACATTGTGCCGCCCATCTTTGGACCGCCGCGCCTGCCCGACCTTTCACCGTTGGACGATGCCATATCGCTGGAAAAGAAGCTGCTGGTCGAAATTGTCAAGGAGATCGCCGCCCACGCCCACAGTGAAGGAACGTTGCTTCTGCTGGAGCCGCTCAATCGCTATGAGCAGCACCTGCTGCGCCGCCAGGCCGATGGCGTCGAGATCATTCAGCGCGCCGGCGAGCCGCCGGGTGTGGCCCTGATCAGCGACTTCTTCCACATGCATATCGAGGAGACTAGTACACCCGACACGCTGCGCGAAGTCGGCAAGTATGTAGCCCACGTTCACATGGCTGACAATACGCGCCTTCAGCCCGGCACGGGTGATATCGACTGGCATGCCGGGCTGCAAGCGCTGCAAGACATCGGCTATGACGGGTTCTTGGCCTACGAGTGTGGTATCCAGGGAGAACCCCGGCAGGCGTTGAAAGAATCGGTCGCCTTTGTTCGATCGGTGCTGGCTTCGCTAGCCTGAACAAGTCCCCCTTATAAGACGTTTCCGCACCCGCAATATACGCCGCTTGAAAAAGTCCCTGATACAGCCCTCAAGGAAATAGGGTTGACGGTATCTGCATCGTCTGAAGCATTTTACACAACCATCGTTATACGACCCTCTCAAGGAGACTATTATGCACAACCTCCCTTTCGACAAACCCGGACGCTTTTGGCGCGGCAACTTGCACACACACTCGACCAATTCGGATGGTCAGTTATCGGTCGAGGAGACTTGCCAGCAATATCGTCAGGCGGGCTATGACTTTTTTGCGCTGACCGACCACTTTACAGAGCAAAATAATTTTCCCATCACCGACACGATACCTTACCGGACTGATGATTTCACCACCATCATCGGGGCTGAGTTACATAGTGGCTTGACCGAAGTGGGCCAACTTTGGCACATTCTAGCGGTCGGGCTGCCGCCCGACTTTGCGCCACCCCTGCCGGACGAGACGGGGCCACAGATAGCCGCACGTGCTCTGGAGGCTGGTGCTTATGTCGCAGCCGCCCATCCAAATTGGTACGCGCTCACCGAAGCGGATATCCGTTCATTAGGGCCAATTCACGCGATAGAGGTTTACAATGGCATCTGCGATGCCCACAATGACCGAGCTGACAGCTGGCACGTCGCCGATATTCTTCTATCCAAAGGAGAGCGCTATTTTGTTTGCGCGACGGATGACTGCCATTTTAAGCCGAATCACCATGATTTCGCCCGAGGCTGGGTTCAGGTGAAAAGCGAGACGTTAGAGCCTGATGCCTTGCTTGCTGCGTTAAAAGCGGGCCACTACTATTCAAGCACTGGCCCTCAAATCCACGATATCCAACTCATTCCAGGCGAATCAATCACCGTGCGCTGTTCGCCCGCCAGCATCATCTATGTTACGGGCAAAGCCAGTAAATCAGCCCATGCTTCGGGGCAGGGAATCCGTGAGGCCACCTTAAGCCTGGCATCATGGGACAGTTCTTTCTGTCGAATTACGGTGTGCGATGCTCGCGGGGGGCGGGCTTGGTCGAACCCGATTTGGCTGTGATGAGTTTTAGGCCATTCCGTGATGCGCCAATGCATGACGGGTTGGCTCCGCAGGGCGCTTTCTTTGGCGAGGTGGCCGGTTGGGAACGGGCCAACTGGTTTGCGCCACCCGGTGTAGAGCCAGTGTAAGCCAGAAAAGTCTTGTCCCGACTCGTGTCCAATCTCCTCTGAGGAATTCCGCGAAGGGAGGACAGAACTTTTCTGGCCATCTATTATGAATACACCTATGGTCGGCAAAATTGGTTTGATTACGCTGGTAACGAGCACCGTGCGGTGCGGGAGAATGTCGGTCTGTTTGACCAGACATCGTATGCAAGCGTTAAAAAGATTGAGCGAATCCCCACGACTATGCTTTGAGCGAGGAGTAAATTTGTGAGAGCAATCATCATCGGCGCTGGGCGCGGATCGCGGTTGATGCCTACGACGGCCGACACGCCCAAATGCTTTGCGGAGGTCGCCGGGCAGCGGATCTTGGACTGGACGCTCCAGGCGTTTGGCCACAACGGCATCAACCAGATTTGCTTCATCGGCGGTTACCAGATTGAAAAGGTCCGCCAAGACTATCCAAACTTCACATTCCGGCATAACACCGATTGGGAAAACAACAATATCCTTGAGTCGTTGATGTACGCCCAGGATTTGATGGATGAACCATTCATCTGCTGCTATTCTGACACGCTCTTCACAGCGGACGTCGTGGCACGAGCGTTGGCCAATGACGAAGACATTTCACTAGTCGTCGACACGCATTGGCTGGATCGTTACGAACATCGCACGGAACACCCAAGCGATGATGCCGAAAAGGTCACCGTCCGTGACGGTGTCGTGACGCGGATCCACCGTGGGATTGAGGAGCAACAGGCGCATGGCGAATACATCGGCGTGGCTAAGTTCTCCGCTGCTGGTGCCGCTTGTCTGCGTGAGCATTACCATCGCTGCCGTGAACAGTTCGTTGGTCAGCCGTTCCGCGAGGCAAAAACGTTCGAAACGGCATACCTGATCCACCTGTTGCAGGAGATGATCGAAGCCGGGGAACGAATGGTGCACGTTGACACGCCCGGCGGCTATATCGAGATCGATACACAGCAGGATTTTGACTATGCGCGGCAGCGATGGGCACCGTGAGTCGTCAGTATAGTAAACCCGAAGAAGAGTTTAGAAATATGGAGCAGTGCCGGTTGAGTCGCACGAGGGCGTGCTCACTCCTCTAATTCTAGCGAGGTGCTACCTCAGACCGATAAGCAGTTTGTCACACGGATAGGGGGAACACGGATAAAGAGCGCATCAAAAAGTTGACTCAAATGGAACGACTTTTTACATCCAAGCCTTCTAGTTACCTTTCGGGTTCCACTATACTTCGCCAGAAAAGTGTTTTTCCGACTTTCGCCCCGTATACTCTAGGAAATTCCGAAAAGGGAAGACAATTTTTTCCTGGCCATCTATACAGATTCAGGAGAGACTACCTATGAGCAAACTATTCCCTACCTCGGTTGTGGGTTCGATGCCGCGTCCGGGATTTGTGAAACATTTGATCGGCAATGCCTCGGATTATTCGTCCGACGAGTACAAGCGATTGATGCGATCTGCCGTCAATTTTGTTGTCGCGCTACAGGAATGTGCTGGCCTGGATGTCGTCACCGACGGCGAATTGTGGCGGAAGTCGTACATCGGCGTCATCGCCGAATTGGCGCACGGCTTCGAACTGAGCCTGAATCCAGCCGATGGACGACCGTGGACGATTGTGGTGGATAGACTAACGCCAAAAAATCCGGGCTTTATCGCCCGGGAGGTTTCGTTTTTGAAACAGATCACGAAAAAGGAGATCAAAGCGACGCTCCCGGCCCCGGCTCTGTTGGGCGAACGAATGTGGGATCCAGAGAAATCATCTCGTGCCTATCCGACACGCGAAGAGTTTGTCCGAGACTGCGTGCCCATCCTGCGGCGTGAAGTCGAACTGCTGCGCGAGGAGGGTGTATCGATCGTGCAGATCGACGACCCGCACCTGTGCTTGTTTGTGGACGATGCCGTACGCGCCACGTACGAGGATGCCGACAAGGCCGCCGATTTCGCAGTCGATATGAACAACCAAGTGGTCGAAGGGATCGACGGCATCCGCCTAGCGGTTCACCTGTGTCGTCGCGCGGGCGCACGGGCACGTGGCGAGGCAATGTTCCGCGGCGGCTACGATCCGATCATCCGACAACTGAACCGCCTGAACGCGCATCACTTGACGATGGAGTTCACGACACCGGGTGCCGGCGACATGGCCATCTTCCGGCAACTGCGAGACGACTTTGAAATCGGACTCGGCTGCGTCAGTTGCCAACCCGGAGAAGTCGACTCGGTCGAAGCCATTGTCAACCGCGTCGAAACGGCGCTGCAATTCCTGGACGCCGACCGGATCACCTTGAACCCTGATTGCGGTTTTGCACCGGGTTCGGCGGCCGTCGTCAGTTTGGATGAGGTCTTCATCAAGCTACAGAACGAAGCGGAAGCGGCCAGGTGCTTGCGGGATAAATATGGTTGACGACCGTCCAATTGCCATGTTCAATTTAGGGCATTCCGAAAGTAGCTGAATTCGAAAGTGTGGTGGTATGTCATTTCGAGCAAAGCCGTTGAGGCTGTCACTGATCCAGAGGAACGCAAAAAAACCAGGGCCTTCTATTTTAAGGGGTCAAACAATCGTTGGAAGGATGTCCTATCCGAGGCGGAAGTGGCGATGTCTGAGGCGGCCAAAGCGCAAATTTTAACGCCAGATTGTGTGCAATGGCTCGAACAAGGGCGGGCGGCTTTATGGGAGTAGATTTATGATGCCATATTCAATGTTAGTAACACTATGGATGATGCAAAAATCAGCGCCGCTTACGCATCAACCCTTCTTGCACTGCCGACGCGACCAGGTGACCGTCTCGGGTAAAGAAGCTGCCACGATTAAAGCCACGTGCATTCGACGTACTGGGGCTATCCATCACATAAAGTAGCCACTCATCCATCCGAAAATCGCGATGAAACCACATGCCATGGTCAAGGCTTACTGTCATTAAGCCATTTGAACCGATTTGATCATAATGCGGCAAAAAGGATGTTGAATTCAGATTATAATCTGACGCATAGGCTAAGGTTGTCTGGTGAACTTGCTTATCATCTGGCATTGCACCTTTTGCTTTAATCCAGGTGTGTTTTAGCGGTGGATGCGCTTGCGGATCAAGCAAATTTAGCGTTTCAACGGGCCGAAACTCGAAGGGGGGCAGCGTTTGGGCGCGTTTATAGAGGTGAGGCGCTTTTTCGCGATACATCTCAGCTTGTTCTTCATCGGTTATTAGGGCTTCGGGCGGCGGAACATCTGGCATATCAATTTGATGGGCTAAACCGCCTTCTTCCTTCTGAAAGGAAGCAGACATGATAAAGATTGCTTGCCCTTTCTGAATGCCCGTAATGCGTCGGGTGGTAAAGCTGCCACCATCACGAATACGCTCAACCTCGTACAAAATTGGTATATCAATATCACCACCTAAAATAAAATACGCCTGTAACGAGTGGGCATAACGCCCTTCTGGCACGGTTTGATAAGCCGCATGCAAGGCCTGAGCCAGGGTTTGGCCGCCAAAAACACGTTTCCAGGGCGCTCTATAATTTTCGCCGCGAAAAAAATTATCCTCTATCTGCTCAAGGTCTAACAGAGTTAGTAGTTCTTGTATAGTTTCCACAGCGCCAGAGTATAGCATAACGTCGCCAATTTGGTTCCTTAAAATGTTGGATGGTTTCATAACAGTGCATTCCATATTGTTCAGGCTTCCGAAGCAATACTCCTGTCGGCATTCATAAAGGCGACATAGCTGTCATCGTCCTCAAACCGCTTCATCCCGGCTTCTTTGATAGCGCTATCCGGCACTTTTTCAAGCGGCGTATAGCTTGGATGATGGGCTTCCCGATAAAGATTATTGCGCGCAGCATTGTAGCAGCAAACGTACGCCCTACGCTGTGTCTGCCTCAAACGGACTCTTGCCTTCAATATGGCCATAGGCCAGCAGCGGCTGAGAGGCGTAAAGGCCACCGTCTACGGGTAACACAACGCCCGATATCCAACGCGCTTGATCGCTGGCCAGGAATACGGCGGCCCAGCCAATGTCCCAGGCTGTACCTTCGGTGCCCAGAGGTGTCACGCGGTGTCGACGTTCGCGCAGTTCTGGCGAAAGCTGCTCCGTGAATGCGGCATGCAAGTGACCCGGCGCAATACAGTTCGCTCTAATGCCCTGTCGACCATGAAACGCTGCTGTGGTTTTTGTGAGCATATGTAACGCTCCTTTAGAAACACCATAGGGCACGTTATAACTCATGGCCCCTGCGATACCATCGACTGATGAAACATTAATGATCGAGCCGCCACCAGCGGCGGCCATAGCCGGAATCGCATATTTTGTGGCGAGCATCGCGCTTTTGAGATTCAAATTCATCCCCAGTTCCCACGTGTCCTCATCGACGCCCGTTACGCCTGGCCCCGCTGTCCCGCGACTGCCGCGTCCGCCATACCCCAAATTATTCATCAGGATGTGCAGGCCCCCATAACGCTCAACTGCGGTTGCAATCATGGCTTCGCTATCATCCGCGTTGGTGGCGTCCCCAACAAAGGTTGATGCCTCGCCGCCGCTATCCGCTTTGATCGCCGCCACCGTTCGATCCGCGTTTTCTGATACCACGTCAGCGACAAGCACTTTTGCCCCTTCACGCGCCATACAAATCGCCGTCGCTTGCCCTGTTCCCAGCACACCATCGTGGCTACCGCCACCGGTGATAATGGCGACCTTGTTGATTAGTCTATCAGTCATTTATCGCTCCGCTTTGAATACAGTGATTAGTGGGTAGTGGGTAGTGATTAGTCCCCCGTGATTAGCGTTAACCATTCGCCAATTCATCAATTCAAAATTTAGCTGACCGTAACTGCGATCCGACTCGGTGGGCGGCAAGAGTGAATTGTTCCCATTGTCGATATGGGCGGCACCTG
Organism: Chloroflexota bacterium; assembly: GCA_039028975.1. GTDB lineage: Bacteria > Chloroflexota > Anaerolineae > Caldilineales > Caldilineaceae > JAHBNG01. The sequence continues at coordinate 22,180 of JBCCHB010000153.1, read as the reverse complement.
TATACCCCTTGTAGCCAGGATACCGAACCAAGGCTAACCCCGGTCGATAATGAACGTGTTCGGTACCCAGCCACTTTTGGGCGAAACGGATTGCGTCCCAATTGATAATGGCGTGATTTAGGCATTGTTCGGGATAAGGGAAATAACAGTGATCGGTTCGGTTTGGCGGGGGATCGCGTTTGACGTCATCCCAGGGTTTGAGCAAGCGTCGGATGGCTGTAGCCATTTCAGCCCGTTGCGTTTCTGGCAGGTAGTTATGAATGATAACATAACCCCGCTCGCAAAATTGCTCAAAGACGGCGTCGGTTAGTTTTTCAGACATTAGCTATTCCTAAAAATTGTTATCAACTTTGACTGGTAGCCCGCTGTGAACCGACTCCCAACAAGCAGAAATTGTGGCAATCACTTTCGCCCCAACCACTTCGTTGATCAATGGGGATCGGTCTTCAAGTAAACACGTCTCAAAATGCCGCATATAGCGCCAAACCTCGCGTCCGTGGCCTTGTTCGCGATCAAAAGTCAGGTTGAGGGTTGGTTGTCCCTCAAGTTTGTCCAAGACAAGGCGCTCGTCTATGATCGTTCCTCCGCTGCCATAAATACCCAGACTCAACATCGGTAAGGGCGGCTCAACCAAACCAAAAACGGCCAATACGCGGGCCATCACGCCTGATTTAAATCGGAGGTTGATCAGAAAATTGTCATAATGGGGATAGCGAGCATCCATTTCACTTTGGGTCGCATAAACAAAGACCTCGTCCACGTCGCCAAAGAACCAGCTTAAGAGGTCGACGGGGTGGCAAGCGCCGCCATACAAGAAATCCTGGGGACGTTCGTGTCGCCAGGGGGTGCGATCAAGGACGGGGCGTATATCGTGGACATAGTGTGCTTCGGCAAAGAGCGGGCGGCCTAAATCGCCATCATCGTACAATTTTTTAGCGGCCTTAAAGCGGGGCACAAAACGCGATGTTTGTCCTACCATAAACTTGATCTGGTGTTGACGGACCAGATCAACCACCTGTTGGGCTTCTTCCCGCGAAACCACCATCGGTTTGGTGCAGATAATATGTTTTCCAGCCTGAGCGGCGGCTTTCAGATGTTGAATGTGCAAATCATCCGGCGTATAGATACCGACCACATCAATATCAGGTCGGGCTAATAAGGCGGCATAATCAGCTGTCGCAAAAGGGATGCTATGCTGCGCTTGAACTTGTGCTAACAGCGATTCATTTTGATCACAGATCGCTCGTACCTGCATCTGCGCATCTGGATCATCGTTAACGGCCAACATGCCACGGCCCATGCCAAGACCAATAACGCCAACGCCGATTGTTTTCATCGGCCTTTAGCCTTTCAATCCAGTTAGGGCTACACCTTGCACAAAATTTCGTTGGAAAATAACGTAAATGATGATCGGCGGAATAACCGTTAACATAGAGCCAGCCATAATGATTTGCGGATCGTTAGAGCCAAACCCTTGCCCCAAGCGAGAAATGATTAAGGGGAGGGTTAATTTATCTTCACCCGTTAACACCACTAAGGGCCACAAGTAGGAATTAAAGCTGTTTAGAAATGTTAAGATCGCTAAGAATGAAAGGATGGGCTTTGTGAGCGGCAAGATAAGGTTGAGATAGATACGCATATCGCTGGCCCCATCAATCTTGGCGGCATCGAACAACTCACCTGGAACGCCGTAAACAAATTGCCGCGACAGAAAAATGCCAAAAGAAGAAAACATGGAGGGCACAAACACAGCCCACAGAGTATTGAGCATGTTGAGATCGCGCATCACGATAAAGAGAGGGATGAGGAGCGTCAAAAAGGGCACCATGGTCGTTGCCAGCACAAAGTAAAAGAGATAGTCACGCCCTGGAAAATCGAGCCGGGCAAAGACAAAGCCCCCCATTGACGAGGTAATCAACACACTGATCACCGTGCCAGCACTGACCAGCAAACTATTGTAATAGGCCACCGGCAAATTGGCCCGAGATGGATCGAGTACACCGAAATATGCTTCCAAAGTCCAGGGGTCGGGAATCAATGTTGGCGGGAAACGCCAGATGTCAGTGTGGGTCTTAAATGAGGAGAAAAACATCCAGATAAAGGGGTAAAACATGGCCACACTACCCAACGCAAGCAGGATAAAAAGTAGCGCCCGTATCCAGCGATCCGTCGTGAACCATATATAGATAGTCCGCCTTAGCGAAGATTGGATTTGGGGTATATTGTGTGTGGCCATGGTTATGTCTCTTTATCGCATTTCAACTGTCCAGCGGCGCAACTGGAAAATAGTGGCTCCCAATAACATCACAAAGATGATAAGCGAAACGGCGGCACCATAGCCCATATTGAGCGATTTGAAGCCAAGTTGATAAGTGTAGAGCGAAAGTGTACGGGTGCTAAAGCCGGGGGTTTGCATCAGCAAGAAAGGCTCAAACATTTGAACGGTACCGATGACACTAACGACGACTTGATAGATAAGTACCGGGCGTAGCAATGGTAAGGTAATCTTTATAAACATCTGCCAGAAGCCAGCCCCATCGATTCGTGCTGCCTCGTACAAACTTTGTGGAATATCATGGATACCCGCCAGAAAAAGGACGATACCTGTCCCCAGATATGACCAAACTATCATGGCGGTAATGGCCCAAAGGGCTTGTTGCGAACTTGCCAAAAAAGGTTGTTCAGGCAAGCCGACGCTGCTAAGTAGCGTATTGAGGACACCGCCAGTTGGCGTGTAAAGCCAACGCCACAGGAACACAGAGACGACCAGAGGGGTGATTACGGGCAGATAGTATAATCCTAGAAAGAGTTTCTTCCATTTGTCCTGCATGTAGCTAAGAGCCAGAGCAACCAGCAGCGCCAACACCACGCCAGTGCTGATCTCACCGACCACAAACATAAGCGTCTTTTGCAGAGCCATCCAAAAGTGATCATCCGAGGCGATCTCTCTAAAATTGCGTATATCCACAAAAACCGGTTTGGTCAGGAAATCCCAATTATGAAAGGAGAGCCAGATGCCTGTAATAAAGGGGAGTACAAAGATCACCGTATAAAAGATCAACACGGCAGCCGCATAGATCAAAGCAAACGGGCTGGCGCGCCGGAATCGTCTGATGATCGATTGATCACTCTGTCTGCTTAGTGTCATAGATATCGCTCTGTTAATGAATGGCGAATGGTGAATGAACGTGGTGACATTACACGTGCCCATTCACCGTTTTCAATTCACCATTTATAATTCTTCTCTTATGCCGCAATACGTTCACGCGCCAGCGCTTCTTGCTCATTCAGGTATTCGTCCATATTGGCCAGGGCTTCTGGAATCGTTATCTCCTCGCGAATAGCCCGATCAAATTCAGCGTTAAATGGGCTGAAATCCGCAATATGGTCTTGCGTATAGCGGCCAATTGACCAGACAATATCGGCGACCCGTTTGGACATATCGCCATATTTGGTTTCAGCATGGCTTGGGTCGCTATATACCTCTTTGCTGGGTGAAATACCCGAGTAACCATCCATCATGGCAATAAAGCCATCGGGGCTGACCATTAGCTCTGCAAATTCAAAAGCCGCAGCCAGTTTAGCGCTATCCGCAAGCTGTTTGGAAAGACCCCAGCCAGCAAAGTGTCCAGGGTACATGACCTCTTCTACCCCATCAGCAAACAGTGGCGCAACGATGTTGTCGGCTGGAACACCCGACTCGCCCATCCAGCTACCGGCCCAGGCACCGTTACTCAAGGTAGAAACGAGGCCGGCCCCCATTGCATCTCCAACATTGGTGTACAATTCAAAGTCATTAACTTTGTGTACGTGATAGAGGTCGTGGACAAGCTGCGCTGCTGCCTCACCCTCCTCCGAGCTCAAAGACCATTGACCTGTCTCTCTGTCGAAGAATTCGCCACCCAACTGCCAGATCTGGCCAAATAGGAACGATGAGTCTATTTGTGGGGCAAAGCCAGCGCGGGTGATCTTGCCATCATCATCGATCTGGGTTAAGGCGACGGCAGCTTCCACGAATTCTTCATAGTTCGCAAACGCTGTGTAGTCAATGCCTGCTTCGGCGTACTGTTCCGTTTGCACCGTATAGGCGCAGCCATTCGCGCCGCAAGCCCATGGAAGGTAGAAGACTTTGCCTTCCGGTACGGATATTGCCTGGAAGGCGACAGGCCACGTCTTCTCTTCCAGAACAGAAAGCCCCCCGGACAGGTCGGTTATGTCAAGAAACACTTGCGAGATATCTGTCGCCACCACCCAATTCGTGTACATCATCATCACATCCGCTTCGGTGCCAGCCGCGACCGCGGGGAAAATCTTTGTCTGCAGATCACTATAGCCGATACGGGCAAAATTCACGGTGGCGTTGGGGTTCGCCTCCTCAAACCTGGGTCCAAGTAGGTCCATCACTTGGTTTGCGCCAGACCAGTCCTGATGCCAGACCTCTAGCTCAATGGCCTCATCACTGCTTGCGGTATCTGTTGTTGGCGCGGTCCCAGCAGGCGCACATGCCGCGAACAGAGCGGCGACACTTACCCCCGCGCTTGCCTTCAGAAATTGTCGTCGACTTAAGTTGTTGATTGACATAAGTTTCTCCTTAAAAAATAGCTTAATTTGTTTCGAGCGGATTGCGGATTGGCTAAAGTAATAATTTCATTCGTGATTGTGCAGATAGAATCTCCTTTCTTCATGAGATGTAATCTTCGTTTTAATCGCCAATCTCCAATCTCTAATCAAATTCCCAGAATTTCGCGCCCCTCAGCAACGGTTGCCACTTTGCCGCCCAAATCCTCGATAATGCGTTTCGCTTTGATCACCATGGCGGCATTGTTCGGGGCTAAAACGCCACGGCTGAGGTAGATCGCGTCTTCCAGGCCGATGCGGCAATGGCCGCCAGCCAGCCACGATTGCGCCACCATCGGAAACGCCATCCGGCTGACACCAAACGCGGCAAATTTACTCCCCGGCGGCAACTGCGATTTTGCATAAAAGACCGTTTCTGGCGTTGCAGAAAAGCCGTATTTTACGCCCATCACAACCTGGAAAAACGGCGGGGCTTCAAGCAAACCCTCATCCAGGAAATCATTCACCAAGCGGATATCGCCGCTGTCAAAGACTTCCAATTCTGGCTTTGTACCAGCCTCACGAATGATGGTTGCCATTTCACGTAAAATATCGGGGACGTTCATGAATGCCCGCTGCCCAAACCACATAGTCGGAAAATCTAGACTACACACATCAGGTTTGAGCGCAACAACGTGTTCCGTTCGCTTCACAGCTTTCACCATATGCGTTGCGGGGTCTGCCACATTTGGGTCCTCAGCACTCGGCAGAAAGCTTGCGCCAGGCCCTGTCGTCAAATTGATCAGCACCTCAGCATCACTTTCACGAATACGATCAACAACCTCTCGATACAGCCCCAAATCCATACTCCCTAGCCCTGTTTCAGGATCGCGCACGTGAATATGGACCATCGTTGCGCCAGCGTGAGCGGCTTCGATACAGGCCGTCGCAATTTCTTCCGGCGTAATCGGTGCGGCAGGATGATGGTCGCGGGTAGTAAAGCCGCCGATGACGGCGCAGGTTAGGATAGTGGCGGTCATAATCGCTCCTTCGCGGATATCTAGCGTATGTCAAGTGTCAGGTATCAAGTGTCAAGTGAGGCTGTTACGCGTATTTTCACGGAGCGGCTCGAAAGACCCCGACGTTCGTCAAGCGGTAGCCTTTTTTGATGCCGGGAAAACCTGCTACCTGAATTAACGAGATTTTCAATCATTTAGGAGCATATTTGTATTAGTCAGAGACATACGCAATCCGTCATATTGCTATTTGGGATTCAACGCGCCGATCGAGTATTTTCCAGGTTCGACATACTCGGCAACCGGACCATCAGTACGGCCATAGGCATTCCAGACTTTGAAGCCTAAGAGCGCCAACAACGCTGATGATGCTTCTGCGATGACCTCTGGTGCGGTGCCTAGTGTGAAATTTGCTTGGGTTCGAAATTGAGGGCCACAAAAGGTGCTTGTAATTGCCCATCGCAATTCATTGCTGACGTTGGCACCCGTACCATGCCAGATACGGGCGTCAATCATCAACGCCGTTCCAGCCGGGCCTTCTGCGCCTACTGATTTGATGTCTTGATCGGCAAATTCTGTTGGTTGTCGTCCCGATAGATGACTGCCAGGAACAACCCGAGTCCCGCCGTTTTCTTCGCAAAAATCACCGATCATCCATAACACGTTCACGGCGGCAGGCGGGGCAATCATCGGAAGATCTTTGATGCCGTGTACGTTTGATTGTTGCCGTGAGATGGACCCAACGGGGGCGACCTTGTTTTGTGGTGTTACTGGGCCTGGCATCCACCATTGGTCGGAATGTAAGGGCATTTCTATCCCCCCAGGCTTGGCAATAATCGCGGCATGGCTGGACAGCAAGTAATCTTCCCCCAGCATAAATTTTAGTATGACATGTACTTTTGGATTTAAGAGCATATCGCAAAAGACTTTCCCTTTGTTGATCAGCATAAAGATGCGTTGATTTACACCTCCAGCCATTTCAGTAAAAGCATCACGATTCAAGTTGCCGTCGTCATCGCGAAAATCGCCCCAGTTTTGTGCCGCGCCACCATCTTCATAGGCTATGCCGAGTTGTTTTTCGGCAATAGCTTGATCTTCAAGTCGACGTCGGACGGCTTTCAATTCATCCGGCTTCAGAGCATCTTTAAGTAAACAGTAGCCAAATTCTGTGATATTTGCTTTGGCAACTACTAAATCCATCGTTGGTTTAGGTAGATCGTCTTTGGTCCAATTCTTAAACACGATAGCACTCCTTTAAACATATTAGTGAATTTGAGGTTCAGAGAAGCCAAGGTATTATGACTTACTCGGATTAGGTGATTTCCGAGAAAGAATATACCAACAAATCCGGGGCGTTTTCTCTATAAGCCCTCGCTATAGGCTGGTATATTCTTTTCCAGTTTTCGCCTTATACGAAAAAAAAGTGTCAAATGCGATCGTCATTTTCCCTTCCCGAGGCTAGTTTATCTGCTTATTATCCTCAACTCGCCTCTTTTGTCAGATATGACTCCCGCTTTCTGATCATCTGTTAGACACTTTGTTTTATGTCAATAAATATTAGCCAAAACTATAAAAGCTGTGTACAATGCAATAAGTAATATTGTGTACAATATAACAAAAATGAGCGGATGTCAAATTATGATTTCAGATTTTATCGAGCAAGATTTGCAAAGACGGTTGGCCCTTGATGAAGATGTTCCACTAAACTTGCGTACGCTGGCAAAAGAGTATGGAACCAGTGTTAACCCTGTAAATACAGCCGTTAAAAAACTGATCGATAAGAATATATTACGGCGAAAAGCAAACGGGCGCTTAGTGGTTTATCAGGTGCCGAAAAATGTGGCGACAGAGACAGACCAACAGCATCCAGATAGCCAGCTACAAATCGTTCAAAATCAGTTAATCAATTGGAGTTTACAAGGTGAAGACCGCGTTTTGAGAGAAGAGGCCATGGAGCAGCATTTTCAAATTGGGCGGACTGCCCTACGGCGGCTATTCTTTCAGATTGCCCTGACAGGCATTATTAGCCACTCATCTCGTAAGGGTTGGCGACTGCGCGGGTTTAAAGAACAAGATCTGACGGATTATCTCAATGTCCGGATGAACCTGGAATTGTTGGCAGTTGATCTGGCGCAAGACAAGTTGGATCGAGTGATTTTACAGGATTATCTTGATAAAAATCGAGACTCAATGACACTGCCTGATGAAAGCTTTCATAACTACCTTATTGGTTGCGCCGAAAATCACTATATCCAATCATTTGTTGATACGCACGGCCCTTTCTTTTGGGCCATCTTCTCGTGGGAAGATTGGGATCCAGCCATCACCAAACTAGCCCTGCAACAACATCGCAAGGTACTGCGACACCTCATCGCGCGACGCTGGGACGAAGCAAAGACGGCTTTGGCCGACCACATTCTTGATAATCGCTCGTTTCTGTTGAAGAATCTACGACAGTTAAAGGCAGAGTCATTGGGAAAGTAAAACTTGCTTCTATACCCCTACCAGCTCCAGCGCCTCTAACAGACTACGATTGATCAGATCAAAGAGTTCGTCAAGCTCCGCTTTCTCTGCGATGAGAGCCGGGGCAACAGCAAACCAGGTTGGGTCGATGCGCATGATAAGCCCATTGTTGATAGCCGTTTGCTTCAAAGCCTGTCCCAACTCAGGGAAGGGTGCCATTGTTTCTGTATCTTTGACCAACTCAGCACCGAGTAACAACCCTCTGCCGCGCACTTCACGAATTACGCCGTAGTCTTTCACTTTAGTTTTGGCTCATACTCTCAAAAAAATTTGGGACAGACACGTCTCAAATAGGTGGGCGTTGCCAACCGCCGAAAACGTCTTCAAGATGCCTTGCTACAGCCAAAGCCATGTCTTCCCGCCAGGGTCGGGCAATAATTTGTACACCAATAGGCAGCCCCTCTGGTGAAGTGCCGGCACGGACAACTGCACCCGGCCAGCCGGTCAAATTGTAGGTGCTTGTGTAACTAAAGCCTTTGTCATGCTCTTGTAACGTACCATGTGGTATGGCTGGATTGGCGTTGACCGGGGCAATCATTACATCGTAATTGTCCATAAAGGCAAGCATGCCTGTCCGAAATTGGTCCCAACGGTCGATGAGGCGTACGACCTCATCCGGGGTGGCAACACGGTCAGTTTCTAAATCCTGAAGGGAAGATTGAGCAAGTGAGGTGCCCGTTCGTTCCAGGAGCAACCGAAACCAGGCTCCTCCATGCCAGCCGGCGAAAAGCTCACCGACTAATTTCCTTGCTCCTTCTATACCTGGTGGCCGTTTTTCCTCAAATGTTATCCCCACCTTTGTTAAGGCCTTAACGGAGGATTGGACCGCTTCCGTATTTTCTGGTGTTGGGGTTTGGATACCGTTATCGGTATGGAATGTGCCACGCAGTTCTTTCAGAGTGACATTATTCGGGTTATTGAGCGGAACAGGAGCAATGCTCGGGTCTCTTCCATCTGGCCCGGCAATCAATGGGAGTAGTAGCACCAAATCCTCTACATATCTAGCCAGAGGACCGACTGTGGTAAAGGAGTCGATCAAACTACCCGGCCCTATAGCATGACCCGTACGGGGTACCCGTCCAGAGGTGGGTCTAATGCCGGCGATACCACAAAAATGAGCGGGCACGCGCACGCTACCCCCTGTATCCGTACCGATATCAAACGGAGATCCTCCGGCGGCGATAATAGCTGCCGCCCCGCCGCTGCTACCCCCAGAGGTTCGGTCTAAATTATAGGGATTGTTAGTCCGACCGTAAACAGGATTATCGGTTTCAAAAGAGAGGGTAAATTCCGGTGTATTGGTTTTGCCCATCAAAATGGCTCCGGCAGTTTTTAGTCGAGCCACAATGGTTGCATCCTGGTCGGGGATTGTACTGGCTCGGCCTGGCGTACCCCAGGTGCTGACCACACCGGCTGTGTCAAACGAGTCTTTGATGGTCATTGGCACACCGTGTAGTGGCCCCGCGACTTCGCCCTGAGCCAGAGCTGCATCGGCTTGGTGAGCCTGTTCTAGCGCCGTTTCGGCTGACAGTTGGACCACCGCATTGAGTTTGGGATTTACGGCCTCAATTCGTTGCAAGTATGCCTGTACGACTTCTACCGAGGAAACCTCTTTGGCCCGGATAGCTTGGGCTATAGCTGTTACTGAGGCAAAGATTAAGTTCTCCATGTGATTTGTGCTCTAGCCTTTCCTGTAATAAACATATTATTAACCTCAAGGGGGCAGCCATAATATGGCATTTAACTGAAATGGTCTAAAAGGTGGAGGTATTTTTGGCGGCGGCCCAGTCCCAGCAAAAACTCCGGATCTCATGTTGACCCAAGTATAACTGTCTTCTATAGGAGCGCGGTATGAAATGCCGAATCGCTGTTATTTCTGATATCCACTACTGCGCCACGGCACCGACTATCGCGGCACGAAAAGGCCAGTGGGGTGCGGTTTTGCTGCGGCGCACCGTCGAGCGGCTGAACCGTACCATCAAACCCGATGTCACCGTCGTCCTTGGCGATCTCATCGATGACCCGCACGATGCCGACGCATCGGCCCTGTTGGTGGCACTGCGTGATGTTCTCGACCGGCTCGATTGCCCATGGCTGGCACTGCCGGGCAATCATGATCCCAGTGCGGCAGCGTTCTACAACGTCTTCGAGCGCGTCGAGCATCTGGACGTCAACGGCGTGCGCCTGGTGAGTTTTGTGGACGCTGAGGAGCCGGGCTACAATGCGTCGCGGCGCGGCGATGTGCTGGAACGGATGGCAGCAGTGGCCGCTGACCACAGCGGGCCGCTGGTGGCGCTGCAGCATGTGCCCGTTGCCGAGCCGGGCGGCGAGGCCAGCTATGGCTACACCAACTACGCCGAAGTCACCACAGCCATGCGCGCCCATGGGTACACGCTGGCACTGAGCGGCCATTATCACCCCGGTGTCGGGCTACGGCAAATGGACGGGCTAGCGACCATGGTTGTGCCGGCGCTGTGCGAGGCGCCGTTCTCGTTCGCCCTTGTAACCATTGATAGTGTAACGATTGACGGTGACAACATCGGCACTGGCAACATCGATGCTGGCAACATCGACACTGAGGTGCTCAACCATCAACTGCCAGCTTCCCTGGGACTGAACGACTTCCACTCGCATACCCAGTTTGCCTACTGCGGCGAGGATGTCAGCATGACGCAGAGTGCCGGTTTCGCGGCGATCATCGGCCTCAATCAACTGGCGTTCACCGAACACAGCGGGCAGCTCTACTATGACAGCCAGACCTACTGGAGCGGCGACATGGCAGCGCGCGGCATCGACGGCAGGACGGGCAGGGCAGAGCGGATGGCCGACTACTGGCGAGCCGCTGCTCCGCATCGTGGCGATGCCGTTTTCGCAGGGCTTGAGGTCGATGCTGATTTTGCGGGCAACCTAGTGGCCGAGCCTGCCGACCTCGAGCAGGCCGACATCGTTCTCGGTGCCGTTCACTGGCTGCCTGCGTTGCGGACTCCGCAACCTGACGCCGCTCGCGCCGCCGACGAGTTTCTTCGCATCGTGGATCGGCTCTGCCGCCACGGTGTCGATGTGTTGGCTCATCCCTTCCGCGTTTTTCGGCGTGGGGGCATTGCGGTACCCACTTCGCTCTTCGCGCCCACGATTGCGCTGCTGCGCGAGCATGGGGTAGCAGCCGAGATCAACTTCCACACCAACGAGCCGCCACCGCCGTTCATCGCCGACTGCATAGAGGCGGGCGTTCGCATCAGCTTTGGCAGCGACGCGCACGCGCTCTATGAGGTTGGGGAGTTTCACCCCGACCTGGGGCTGCTGGCCGACATCGGCTTCGACGGTGATCTGATGGACATTCTGCTGCCGCCGCTGACGTCGAGCCATGGATGAGTTCATTTGATTCACTATACAATCCCGGCTTTAATCTGGTAACCGTGACTGAGACCGACACGTTTGTTCGCGCGATTCGTATCCCGGTTTAAAACCAAATAGCCCCTGGCATCTCGACCAAACCGTTCAGTTTCTGGCGGACATGCCCCGTAAATATCCCTACCAGCACGTGTTAAGTCCGCCCTATGCGCTGACGAACCAGACTTTGTCTACTTCCAAACTGACCTCTGTTCGCGCTGGGAGAGGACTAATAACCTCCCCACAAATGGTTAAAGTCGAGCTAAGGCAATTGTGAGCTATTATAGGGACCAGACCTTCTACTACAACTAAACCATGCGCATTATTCCCCTACCTACAATATAGTATGCTTGATTAACAGCTACTTCTCCTAGCTCTTTTAGTGTTGGGAATGGTCCAAGATGGCTATTGCTCACAAAAACATTATCGATAAGTTCAGTTTTTCTATTTGCATCTAAATATCTTAGTAGGTGGATTATTTGACTATTATATGGCGATTGCACTAAATTTGCCATACTAAAATATTCAGATCGTAGCTCAGCCAATTTCATGCATTGGTTATATTTATCCCATTCTTCTCCAGAAAAATTGTTCACCTTAGTCTCTAAAATGCCTACTAGCTCGTCACCAGAAACATTATAATATCGGCTGCTAAACGTATCGGATTCGCTCTGCAAAATCCTAAATATTTCGTCTAGTTCTCTGTTTGTATGATTGCTAACCATCCAATAGTGGTATTCGCTATACACTCTCGTATAGTTTTCAGTTATCGGGTATTTAGCTCTCTCTTCTTTCAATTTTTCAATGATATATCTTGCTAAGTCTTCTATTCCTTGTTCACGTGTACTTAAAGTATGAGTGCCTTTTATTGCGTTTATATTGGCAATCTCTTGTTGTCGTTTGTCTAGCTCCAGACTAATGACATCATGTACAATTTGGTGTATCGAAATTCTTGCAGTTGTAGTATCTACATTAATTAAGCTTTTGTTCTTAAGGTACCTGATTGTTTCTTTTGCATCCTCTTTAACAATTGCTTTAGCCATATCAAAATCAAAGTCAGCAGGCTCTGGGGCTAGGGCCGCTAGTAAATACATTGCTTCTTTTACTTTTTCGTTTTCAATGTTTTCGATACTAAATTGAACAACTTGTTCCAAAGTTACTTTTTGATCTGAGAATCCAAATTTAGAAACTTGTGTTGTTAAAGTAGTTCCTGTGTGTGGTATAGCCTCTTTGACTGCAACTTCATTCATTCCAAATATTGCGTCAAAATTGTTTCTAATATGACTACCCGCAATCTGTAGCGCTAGAGGCATGCCTCCAAGTTTGTCCCTTAAGTGCTTCATGAGCTCAGGAAATAAGTCGAATACATTTTCATTTTGAACGTAGTTCTGCAATATTTCGTATGCAGTATCATCATCGACTTGGCTTAGTTCAATGATGTTTATGTTATTAGAAAATGTTCTTGCAGTTGATTTATCTCGTGTCGTGATTAGGTGTTTGATTCCATTTGAAGTCAATGTCTGTTTTTCTGCAAGGTCTGGATTCCAAACATCGTCGATAATTACTAAAATTGATCTATCACTTTGGATATCTGCACTTATTAATCGTTGCAAGTCACGTATATTGGTTATTGCATCTGTTTCCAGCTTCAATTTTTTTGCTAAAATCTGAAAGTTATTTATTACTGTTTCATCATTTGCTTCCGGACCCAAACTTAGCCAAATAATACCATCTTTGAATTCATCAATAATTCTTTTATCTTGCGTAATTTTTTTTACTAGAGAAGTTTTGCCCATTCCTCCAGGCCCCACTATAGCCGTTCTAGCGGGATTCATTATTTTTTCTATAACTGTTTCGATTTCTTTTAATCTGCCAACAAATGACTCTAAATTTCCACTTACGCCGATGTTTATAGGCCAGACAACGTCTGATTGTCTGTTGCTTGATAAATATTCTTTGATATTATTTACGTCCGCTTTTATCTCTGAAACTATTTTGTTGGTTGTGCCAATTCTTGCTAGAAGCATTTTGTTAAATGCTTCTACAGAGTTTCCCTCTATTGTTTGTTTGGTTCCAGAATTATAAAAACCCGCAACATATGATTTGAACATTTCGGAAAATCGTTTTTTGTTATCATAATACCCTTCTCGAACTAGACCCCTTAAAGAACCATTCTGCTTTGCAAGCTCATACACAGCCTCTTCCACTTCCTCATATTGTTCTTTGTCAAGATTAGGTTGCGAGTATAAACCTACAACCATAGTGTCGAGAATCTTCTCAGTGGTCATCAGATCAGAAAAAGCTGCTACAAAAGAGCTTTCTTGTGTCTTGTTTGGCAAATTTCCTTTTTCGTGTTTCAGCAGGCAATCTACTCCATCTTTGACTGCATAGGCTATATTTAAGGCTTCCTGTTTGTGTTCAGGTGTCACAGCTCTTTCGATGATCCTATTTTTTTCGTTTTCTGAAGCGGAATGATATTTAATACCTGTTTTGATAATGGTCTTGACTACCTCATAAGTAGCGTTTCCAATAACCGACGTAACTGCCAAGGCAGGAGCTTTTGCTAATGTGGCTGCAGGAGCTATTGACAACAGCGTTGCTAATGACTTTTCGATAAGTGTTGGCGCTTCATAATCTGTAATACTGATTTCAGAAATATTCTTTCGGTTGTTCATCATAATACTAGTACTCACTAAACTTTACTGATAGCTTTCACCATTCAGTTCATAATTCCAAGTTGTCCTTGAATGGAAGCGACTGGCATGAAAGATAAGCATATTTAACCTGGATGGGTTTATGATGTCAAACGCTCAAGGACCGTTGCACTCTTAATACTATGAGAGGGTGTCTATTGTCAACTCAAAAGGCCAGTAGTGAACGAAAGCCGCCGTGGGAATGAAGTCTACAACGAAGAGATGCTCTTACCCACCAGGACTTATTGTGCCCTGTGAGCGAGCCAACATGATTCCTCTAGATAACACGTGAACTTCGCTCAATATACAGTATTCCACATAAGTCCACTGCCGTCTGTCAATATCGGAACCCGATCTGAATAAATGGTATTTCGCACCATTTATTCAGCTTATTGCTCGGTCTAAACCAACGCTGTCTCTTGTTACCCAGCATGTTCATTATGCCATCAACCGGCATGAACTATCACATCCGCGAAGATGTTGCGCAAATTCTCGCCATTTCATGCACCGTGATAGTTCAATAGTTCGGTTGTGGCAATGCTACACTATGGCATATATGTCGGACATATTCAAGATTCTTAACGATTTCCAGAAAGAAGATCTTGCGAATCTGACCCTCCAGGATTAGACTTTTTATGTCAGGTCTGAGCGTGATGAGGATTAGGCGGTAACCAATGGAGCAAATTTATGAAGATTGGTGCATCAACAATTGCCTATAGAGATAGGCAGCTAAATGCTGAATTACTCAAAGAAATCAAGGGAAGTGGTGTCGAAATACTCGAATTAACCGACTATCATCCTGCGTTCGATTACACAGATTTAGCAGCCTTTCGCACGCTGAGAGCAGCGTTAGATGATCTGGAAATGCAGGTTTATACGTTACACGCCCATTTGCTCTATCTTGATCAAGCTTGTGTGCTATGGGCTTCGTCCCCGGATCAGCGTCAGCATCTGTTCGCCAGCTACCAAACCGCGATTGACGCCTTTGCGCGACTGGGCGGCGGCATTATGGTCACCCACGACATCGCGATTGCTGAACGCGATCAGCCAGAACATGGTGAGCAGTTGGCGGCTTTGACCGAAAATCTTCAGCAGATAACCACATACGCCGCTGACCACAACATCCGCATTGCGGTAGAAAATCTGGGTCGCGGCTATTTTAGCGACCCAGTCAATCTGAAAAATCTGGTTCGTGCCGTTGGTTTGGATGCCATCGGTATCTGCATTGATACGGGTCATCGGAACCTCAATGGTGATCCAGTCGAGGCTTTACGTATTGCTGGAGAAAAGCTATTCACCGTCCACATCCACGACAATCACGGTCAACACGACGAACATCTTTTGCCAACGCATGGCAACATTCAGTGGTCATCGATTTTGCAGACACTGGATGACATCGGCTATCCTGGCGTTTTTATGTACGAGCTATCTCGGGTCGCCGATATCAGAGATGTTTCGCGAAATTTTGAACGACTTCAGGACAAGTAGGAGATCAAGTAGGAGATAACGTATGTCAAAGGAAGAGACTATACAACACATCTTAACGGTGTTTCAGACGTCTGGTGGTGAGATCTACGGTGCCGAAGCGGTGACCCAGATCGAGCATGCCTTGCAGGCCGCTAGCTTGGCCCGCGACAGTGGTGCTTCATCGGTGCTTATCGCGGCTGCGCTATTGCACGATATCGGCCATCTGTTAGACGATGAAATGCCTGGCGACGCTCACGCCAGGGATCCGGAGAACCTCGATGATGCGCACGAAGCGCGTGGTGCACGCTGGCTAAGCGCGCACTTCGGTCCAGAAGTAAGCGATCCGGTTCGGCTACACGTGCCCGCAAAACGATATCTGTGTACGGTAAAGCCAGCGTACCAAGACCGATTGTCTCCAACGTCGCTACAGAGCTTCCACGATCAGGGCGGAACGATGACGCAGGCAGAGGTCGCTGACTTTGAAGCGGAAGTGAACTATAAAGCGGCGTTGCGGGTTCGAGCATGGGATGATGCTGCGAAGGTACCTGACCAGCACACGCCACCGATTGAGTCGTTCATCCCCGATCTACAGGCTGCACAAATGTAGAGAACGCCTGCCGTCTGCTAGGTTATGAGCTGCAGTATAGTATGGCTTTTCCGCGCGCTTCGCTACCCTCCGTAGCCTCACATAGCCCGCAACGGCATGGGCGCGCATATACTCCTTATCCAGTTCGATGCCCAGACCGGGTCGGTCGGACAGATCGAGCTTGTCCCCTCGGATATCGAGAGGGTGGTCGATAAAGACATCGTAGGCATTCAGTTTCGCCCTGCTGGTCTCGACAAGGTAGTGGTTGGGCACCAACGCCATCACGTGCGCACCGGCCAGGACGTTGATCGAACCGCTGGCGTTGCGGGGAGAAATGGGAATGTGATATGTCTCGGCAATCGTAGCGATCTTTTTCATAGTATAGGAAAGTATAAAATCACTCGAGTGGATTCGCATAGCCAGTTCGCACTCAGCGGTTCTGGGACTGAGTCACGGACTCCGCGGGTGAGGTTGGGCGAAGCCCTTTTTTATTTTGGAGCTGCCGTCCACCTGGGGATCAAGAAGGCCATCGTGGGCAAGATAATAAAGCGTTAGGCCCTCAATTGCAGTACAATATTTTATTTTGACCCACTATTTTTCCCATGATATACTAAACAAAGTATAGAAAAGCATTCTATAAATACGGGGTACAACAGTATCCTATCAATGTGTCTCACGCATAGTTCGCATTCTATCCTACCTCAATCCTGGTTTCCTTGACAATCATATTTATCCGAAAAGCTCTGTAGTGATTCCCTCTCTCCTCGTTAGCGAAAGGGCTCATAACCGCTTTTCGGTCAGGCTTTAAACGGAGTGGCCGATGAAAGCGACAGCTTCATCCCTCCCCCGCTCGTCTTCCCTCTCTGGGACGCATGCGCCGTCCCGGTTTCAGCGCGCTAGCAAAGCCTGGAAGCGAGACGAGTTCCTCTACTTGATGTTCTTCATTCCACTGATCTACTTTTTGATCTTCCATTACTGGACCATGTATGGGGTATGGTATTCATGCAGGCGTAACTCAATTGAAGGATGGTTGCATTCTGGGGTTAGGGCGTCGTCTACGTGGGGATGTCGATCCAGCCATGCCCCAAAGCATTTCCAGCGATGGCGGCGCAACGTTTGTGCGTACACCCAGCATTTTCGACGCCATTCGCAGTGGGCAGCGGCCCGTTCTTCTCAGTTTACAGGAGGGACCGCTAGCCTTTTTCTCGTTTACGCTAGGTATGGAATTTAAGAGCGGATTTGCAGGTAACGATGGTGCAACAGGAGAGCAATCTTGGACGGGACGTGGTCTATTCGGTGCCCTCTCGTACGATGAGGGTGCGACGTGGCCCGTCCGCCGCTTAATCACTGACGACCGGCCGGAGCACTGGCTCGATGGCGGGGCCTGGACGGGAAAGTTTGTCATGTCGCCCACATTGGCAGAACCCAGAGGCTATCTCACCGCGACCCAGACAGAGAACGGCATCATCCATCTGCTGTCGAGCAAGGTTCATTATGCGTTTAATCTGGCGTGGTTGGATGCTTAACAGATGGTAAGTGGTGAATTGCTGTTTAGTTCCACTGCAAAAGGGTAAGTCATGGCACTTATTAATGTTCATGGGTTTGACATAAGTTATGATATTGACGGGGAGTCGAATGAAAACTCACTTGTTTTGATACACGGCCTAATGGGATCGAAACAAGACTGGAACAAGAATCGGGGACGCCTACTTGCTCTAGGTTTTACGGTTGTGGCCATTGATTTGCCTGGGCATGGAGCTTCATATACACCTACGAAACCCAAGTATTATGATATTCGTAAGCTCGCGACAGTAATGCACGATTTCACCACAACCCTTGGATTGGCTCCTTCGGTTATTGTCGGCCACTCGATGGGAGGCGCGGTCGCAGAAGAATGGTCCTTGCAATTTCCAGAAGATGTACGTGCTCTGATATTGGTTAATACTGCAGGGTTACCAGAATACAGGGACTCAACACCTACTGTTGATAAGCTGTATCAACAAGAGAGAATAATTGCGTTAAAGCAGGGAATGGAAGCAGCGTGGAACTTTCAGCAGGAAAATGGATTGTGGGCTAGTGTGACTCACTTGGATGTTTGTGAACAAAAAGCCAGAAAAGAACAATTCTGTTTAGTGTCAGCATATACTTATGCTTATGGTTCGCAAGCTTGTGAGTCGAGGCGAAGTACCATAAAAGACTTTGAAACTTTCACCAAACCAGCACTCATTATTTGCGGCGAGAACGATCGAAGTGTTTTCAAAAAAACGGCTGAGAGTATCACTCACAGCATACAGAATAGTCGTTTAATAATAATCCCAAATTCAGGACACAGTCCACATTACGAAAATGCGATTTATTTCAACAAAGAGGTTGAAAGTTTCATTTCTACATTGCCGGATGATAGCTATTGAGGGCTTACAATTACATTCGGCGCTGCACAATGTCACGTTTGGGCATGGTTTATAGCACGGTGTAAGCATGATAGCTCACCCAAATATCCTTCTTATCATGACCGGCCAGCAGCGCTGGGACAGTTTGGGCTGCACGGGGTGCGAGGCGATTGCCACACCGAATATTGATCGGCTAGCGGCTGAAGGCGCACTCTTTGACCAATGCTACGTCAATGCGACCATCTGCACACCCAGTCGCGCTAGCCTGCTTACAGGCAAGACGGTACCCAACCACGGCGTCTATCGGCTCCATGATCGATTGACCGATGACCAGGTGCTTTTCCCTGCCCATTTACAGCAGCAGGGCTACCAGACCGCGCTAATCGGCAAACTCCATGTCCCGGGTCGCACTATCGAAGCGGAAACGCGCCACCCCAACGATGGCTTTGACGAGTATGAGTGGTGCATCGACCCAGCAATTCATCTGGACAGTCCCTTCAATGCTTATGTGCAATGGCTGGCGGAGCGGGATCCCACCTTTCATCAACGCTTGCTAGAGGAAAATCGTCAACTGCGTCACTTCCCGGCAGAGCATCACTTTACCCGTTGGGTCGCGGAGCGCACTATCCACTTTTTGGAGAAGCAGGATGGCGCAAAGCCCTTCTTCTGTCAGATGAGCCTCTTCGACCCCCATGACCCCTACTTCGATTATCCGCAGGAGATGGCGTAGTTGGTTGAGCTGGATAAGCTCCTGGAACTGATTGAACCAGACACGGAGAATGCGCCAGTTCCCGACGGTCTAGCGCGCGAGCGGGCGTTGCGCTATTTCAGAGATGGGGTTGCGTTGGATCGAGACGCGATCGATGAGATGCGCTTGGGCTACTATGCCTCGATTGCCCATCTAGATCAAGAAGTGGGTCGGGTTTTGCAGACATTGGACGAGCAGGGTTTGACTGAAAACACGTTGGTCATCTTTACCAGCGACCACGGCGACATGCTCGGTGATCATCACCTCACGCGTAAAGGGGCCTGGTTTCACGATGCTTGCTCCCGCGTGCCGCTCATCCTGCGCTATCCCGGTGTCATTGAGCCAGAAACGCGCGTACCCCATTTGGTGCAGCTTCATGATATGGCCGCCACCATCCTAGCCGCCGCAGGCATTGAGGCGGATAAACGCCAACAGTGGATGCCGCAAAGCATGGATCTCATCGAACTAATCCAAAGCGGTCAATCATCGGCCAGCTATCGGGATCATGCCGTTACCCTCTATCGCAATAGCGGCTATGGCGAGGGCGGCACTTATTTTGAGCCACCGATCCATTGCACCATGTTCCGTGACGAACAATACAAGCTCAATGTTTATGACGAACCAATTGGGGCAGGCGTACAGATCCAAGGTGAGCTGTATGACATGCAGGCTGATCCACAGGAGACGCACAACCTATGGGCCTCGGAGAGGCATCGGGCCATCAAAGAACGGATGCTGATGCGGTTAGTCGATTGGTTGGTGAAGACGGATGCGACTCATCAAGAGGACCGATGGCATTCGTGACAGGAATCATACTCTACAACTTTAGGACGAAACCATGCCTTAGACGGATAAGAGACTTTCTTTACGGCCTAAATATTCTAGATGACCACGATGGATATCCCAATACGAGTATCATAATACGCGTTTGGTTCATGACACTGGGGGAACGGCAATGGAAGCTACTATTACAAACGATATTCTTGAAAGCTATATCTGTTGTAAATACAAGGCTTACCTCAAGATAATGGGGCTGTCTGGAATAAAATCAGACTATGAAAACTTGCGCGGTAAATTGCGAAATGAAGTAAAACACAATGCTCTCAATAAAATGTGTACACAGGCTACTAAAGGACAAATAATAGGCGATGTGGCTCTTACAGCTTCGATTTTAGAAAAAAATCCCCTCTTTATTCTTAATACGTCCATTGAGGGTGATCATTTCTCCTTAGTCCTAGATGGGATCAAGAATATAAAGACAAACCAACAAGGGCTCTCTTATTATGCACCTATGTTGTTTTACGAAGGAAGACAAATTCGCAAGGAGCAACGACTTTTTTTGGAGCTATGTGCGACATTCCTCTTTAAATATCAGGCAATAATCCCGGCAGTTGGGCTCATCTGGCATGGCAAAGAATGCAAGTCGACTACAGTCCGTCTCAACACAGATTCACGAAAAATTGAACAGATCCAGCTTGAGTTTAAAAAGATGTGTATTGATGAAGAAATTCCCAAACTAATTCTCAATTACCACTGCCAAATATGTGAGTTCCAAAACCACTGTTATGAACAAGCCCACCAAGAAGACAATCTCAGTTTGATTTGGGGAATATCTGAAAAAGAGATCAAAGCCTTCAATCGCAAAGGGATATTGACAGTTACGCAACTTGCTCATACATTTAGACCCCGACGGAAAAGAAAGAATGCAGGGAAAGACTCGCAGCAACGTTATCATGCGCTTCAGGCAATGGCAATACGGGATGAAAAAGTTTACGTTTTGGGAACTGCGCAAATGCCAGATAGTCCAGTCTATATTTATATTGATGTAGAGAGTGACCCTGATCGGGACTTTATATATTTAATTGGGCTAATTATTGTTGAAAATGATGTAGAAGAACATCTCTCGTTTTGGGCTGATAACCAAGAACAAGAAGCAGAGATATTTGAACAGTTCGTAACTGAGGTTACACGACGAGAAGAATTCGTCATCTTTTGTTATGGTAGCTATGAACGAACATACATCAAAAAGATGAGAAAGACCTTGCCAGATCAGACTTCTGTTGATCGAATATTAAATGCTTTGGTCAATATCCTTTCAATCATTTATGACCATATTTACTTCCCGACCTATTCGAATGGGCTCAAATATGTAGGTAAATACGTAGGATTTTCGTGGACTGAACCAGATGCCTCAGGGATTCAGAGTATCGTGTGGAGATCTCATTGGGAATCTAGCCATAATGCTATCTGGAAGCAAAAGCTCTTAACGTATAACATCGAGGATTGTATTGCCCTGAAAATAGTGGCAGAGACAATTCGAGGCATTATAACTACCACTGAGCCTAATAAAGGGGCAGATAATCAAGATATTAACTTATCTGTAGATTTCGTAGAGGAAATTGAAAAGCTTTCTGACTATTACACATGGCGAAAACTAGACTTTGCTCATCCCGACTTCGAATTCATCAATAAGAGGGCGTATTTTGACTACCAACAAGAGCGAGTATATATACGCAGTAGCAAAACTATTAGAAAAGCTAAAGCCACCAAACCCCCTTCGCCCAATCGCAATTTATCAGCATCAAAGAAAATCACAATAGTTGCTACACAGTGCCCAACTTGCAATAGCAAAAACGTGATTAATGGCATAATTAAGCAGGTTAGGACTCAAGGATATAGGTGCATTTAATCGTGGAGCGAAGGGCACCATCGGTCAACGAGTTTTTGAGTCTCTTGAGAGCGACGTCCGCGAGCAGGGGGTGGAACCCAAGGATCGGGAGGAACTCTGAACCAAAAGAGTTCAGAAACGG
>JBCCHB010000152.1:0-38924 GCA_039028975.1 Chloroflexota bacterium | reverse complement strand
GACGCGCATCGGCGTACTAAGGCCGTTATTTAGCCTTATTTTTGGCTTTTTTACATCCTTATTCGTATTTCTTAGGGCAACTTTCAACCGTTGCTCACTTTTGTTTGCGCTTTTCTCTCCGATTTACCGCAAACGAAAGGTGTATGTAATTCGTGGTTCTCCCCAAACTATACGTGATTACTGTCTGTAGGCAGAGTGCATTGCTGACACACTTCAAACTATCCGGCACAAATATTTATCTCAAAAATACCCATTACTATCCAGCCTTATTTCTCCCCCACCATTATTAGGGCTAAAGCACATACCCCCCACATTGCATTCTACGTTTGTCAGAGTTACAAATTGTATGAATCAGAATCTATTGATGATTTCATGATCTCTTTCAGCTTTGGTGAATGTTGGAAATAAAAGGTGTTTGCGTTCATAGGACAGCTTCAGATACCAAGCCTTTATGGGGTTGCCTGTAGCGTTAAGCATCCATCACATTTATTTGGCTTTGGGTAACACAGTCTTCTCTGTTTTGCCCCATATTCTGGAGGAAACTAATGCGTAAACTCTCGTTTTTGTTGTCCCTACTGATTATCAGCTCTATGTTGTTGGCTGCTTGTGGCACGCCCGCAGCAGCACCGGCTGAAGAAGCTCCCGCTGCGGACACTGAATCCGCTGATTCTGGCGAGGCTGGTGAAGAATCTATGGCAAGTGATGGTGCAATGGAAGCACCTGCCGTGGCGGAAATGGTTGCGGCTGGCGAATTGCCTCCCCTGGAAGAGCGGCTTCCAGCTGAACCCTTTGTGGTTGGTCCTGGCGTTCTGCTCAGTGAAGAAGATCTGCCCAACTGGGAACCGGGTCAGTATGGCGGCATCATTCGGACTGCCCATTTCCGCCCTGACTGGAATCCCGATACCTTCGTCATGATGAATGAGCCACTGCTCTCTTCTCCTGGCTTGAGCGTAAGCGACATCCGCGGGAACGTTCTCAAAGACTTTGAAGTCAATGATGACAACACCGAGTTTACTTTCCACATGCGCGAAGGCCTCAAGTGGTCGGACGGCGTGGCGGTTACTACGGAAGACGTGCGCTTTGTCTACGAGGATATCTACCTCAACGAGCAGTTGACGCCTACCTTCCCACGCCGCTTCCGCACGGGCTACTCTAACGACGGCACGCCCATGGATTTAGAGATCATCGACGACTTCACCTTCAAAGTCACCTTTGATGAGCCATACGGCGGCTTCCTGCGCAACCTAACCATTGAAGGATGGAATGGCTATACGGTTCTGCTGCGCCCCAGCCACCACCTCAAGATGGTGCATCCCGACTATACAGATATGGCCGAAATTCAGCCACTGCTGGACGAAGCGGGCCTGACCGATGAGTGGTGGACGTATTTCACAGATAACGACTGCCTCAACTGGCACGTGACTCGTCCTCGTTGCATGGGCTTCCCCCAGTTGAACCCCTGGCTGGTACAGGAAACAGACGAAGTGGGCCTTATCCACATGACCCGCAATCCCTACTACTACAAAGTTGATACTGAAGGCAAGCAGCTTCCTTACGTAGATGAGATCAAATCTGTTTTGGTAAATGACGTAGAAGCCGTCAATCTGAAAGTCCTGACAGGTGAGGTTGACTTCCTGCGAGAGAGCACTGGTCTAGTAAAGATTCCGCTCTATAAAGAGAACGAAGAAGCGGGCAACTTCACTACCGTCATCTTGGATATGCATGTTGATTCCAGCAACGTTTACATTAACCAAACCTTTGATGATCCCAACTGGCAGGAAGTGGCTCAGGACATTCGTTTCCGCCAAGCCGTTAGCTTGGGCATCGATCGGGACGAGATGATTGAATCGCTCTACTTTGGTTTTGCTTCGTTGCCCCTTCTGACGGTGGGTGAAGATCTTTCTACCCGTGATGTGGATGCGGCTAACGCACTGCTAGATGAGATGGGATTAACCGAGCGGGGTGATGACGGCATGCGTCTCTATCCCAATGGCGAACCCATGACCATCTTGTTTGAGCATGGCGCTCACGCTCCCGATCTAGGTCCCGCGGCTGAGCTGGCTGGTGAGCAACTTCGTGAAATTGGTCTCGATGTGCAGGTTAAGCAGATTGACTCTTCACTCTTCGGTCAACGCCGTGACGCTAACGAACTGATGATGTCCGTTATGTGGTCCCATGATCAAGGGTGGGATTCTAACTGGACGAGTGGTACTATCGGAAATGCTGGACGGGCCTGGGCCGATTACATCACAACGAACGGTGAATCAGGACAAGAACCACCAGAGTGGGTGACAGCAGCTTATGATCTCGATGTCGCCCGTTGGGGCTCTGTCTCTGGCTCTGATGAGTACAATACGTTAAAGGACGATGGCTATGCATGGCATCGCGAAAACCTCCCCATGTTGACGATTGTGGAGAACGTTAAGTACCCAATGATTGCCAATGCTGACCTAGGTAATATTGCCTCTGGCGGCTACGCAATTGCCCAGAACTTTGCTGGCGAGCAGGTATTCTTTAAGAACCAGTAGGTCGGTTAGTCAGTAGGTCGGTAGGTCGGTAGGTTGGTTAGACGGTCGATTCCCGATTCCCGATTCCCGATTCCCGATTCCCGACCTACCGATTCCCGACCGCCCCCCAAGGGAGTTCCAAAACGTGTTATTCTTCATTCTCCGCCGCCTGATCATGCTGTTGCCGATTCTCTTTTTGATATCGGTTGCTTCTTATACCTTGATCGAGCTACCACCTGGCGATTGGGTCTCCACCTACATCAACAATCTGCGCACATCTGGTGTGGAAGTTGATGAAGAGGAGGCCGAGCGAATCACCCAAATGTATGGCTTTGATCAGCCAGCCTACCAACGTTATTTGCGCTGGATGCGCGGCATTATTATGCGGCAAGATTTCGGGTACTCGTTTCAGTGGAATCGTTCTGTCAACGAACTTCTGTCGGAGCGATTGCCATTGACCATTGCCATCTCCTTTGGGTCCCTCATTGTGTCATGGTTAATCGCCATCCCCATTGGCATCTATTCGGCCACTCATCAGTACTCTAGTTTAGATTATATCTTTACAACCTTTGGATTTATTGGTTTGGCCACGCCAGGCTTTACCCTTGCCATGATTTTGGCCTGGGCGCTGTTCCGCTACTTTGGCTTTTCTTCGCTTGGATTATACTCGGTTGATTTTGCCGGACAGCCCATGAGCATCGCCAAATTTATAGATATGCTTAAGCACCTAATTCTGCCGCTGTTAATGATAGGGCTGGCAGGAACAGGCATTACCATTCGCGTAATGCGTAATAACTTGCTTGATGAGCTAAAGAAGCAGTATGTTATCACTGCAAGGGCCAAGGGTGTCTCCGAATGGGGACTGCTCTGGAAATATCCGGTTCGTATGGCCTTCAACCCCATTATTAGCACGATCGGCTGGGTGCTACCGGGTATCTTTGGCGGAGACGTGCTTATCTCCCTGATCTTGGGGTTGCCAACCATTGGACCATTGTTGTTTGGGGCTGTGCTGGGGCAAGATATGTTCTTAGCCGGGAGCATCATTATGATTCTGAGTCTGTTGACCATTGTTGGGACATTGCTCTCTGATATTGCTTTGGCCTGGGTTGACCCTCGCATCCGATTTGAAGGAGCAAGCCGATGAGCGTACAAGAATCTGCTCGATCCGAAGAGCTACTCACTGATGCCCAATATGATGCCGATGGCGTCTTAGTGGTTGAAGAGGATGCCGACGATAACTACTACTATGCAGGTCAGTGGACGTTAATCTGGTGGCGCTTTCGCCGCCATAAACTTGCACTTATTTCCACAATTTTATTGATCATTCTCTACATTGTGGCGATTTTCCCCGAGTTCTTCGGTCCTTATGCCGCAAATCGTCGGTTTGCTGAGCAAGATTATCAAAAGGCACCGCCCATTGCCGTTCACATCTTTGGTGAAAATGGCCTAGAGCGCCCGTACTACTACGGCTTCGAGCGGACGCTGAACCAAGAGACCTTTAAGTACGAGTTTGCGGCCAACGAAGAGATAAAGTATCCCATCGAGTTCTTTGTAAAGGGTGATTCTTATAAAGTGTGGGGGCTATGGGAGACGGATCGCCATCTCTTTGGCTCATCTCAAGTCGATGCGCCACCCTTAATGCTCTTTGGTGCTGATGATCTAGGGCGGGATCTCTTCTCTCGTATTTTGGTTGGCGCTCGCATCTCCCTTTCAGTAGGGTTGGTGGGTGTGCTACTGGCCTTTTTGTTGGGCATTACCTTAGGAGGAATTTCGGGATATATTGGGGGGATCGCTGACGAAATTATCCAGCGCATTATCGACTTTCTTCTCTCCATCCCAACCATTCCGCTATGGATGGCTTTGACCGCGGCCCTTCCTCGAGATTGGTCCATCATCAAGACCTATTTTGCCATAACCATTATTTTGGCCGTCGTTGGTTGGACCGGTCTGGCTCGTGTAGTGCGTGGGAAGCTGCTTCAACTGCGAGAAGAGGATTACGCACTGGCCGCCAAAGCCGCAGGAACGAGCGAAAGCCGCATCATCTTCCGCCACCTGTTGCCCGGCTTTACCAGTCATCTAATCGTTCACATTACCGTAGCCATCCCCCAGATGATTCTAGGTGAGACGGCGCTCAGCTTTCTTGGCTTGGGCATGCAACCGCCCGCGGTTAGTTGGGGAGTTCTGCTGGAAGATGCTCGTGATTTTGTAGCCATTGCCCACCAGCCTTGGCAGCTCATTCCGGTCCTCTTCGTCATCGTCACCGTGCTTCTCTTTAACTTTGTAGGCGATGGGTTACGAGATGCGGCGGACCCATATGCAAACGCTTAGAATTTACGATTTTTGATTGTAGATTGACGATTGCCTGGTTTGTAATTTCCCTTGGACAAATTGGGGTCATTCTCGCAAGTGAAGCTTGTTGACTACAACCTGTGACATAGCGAACCCAGAAATCGTAAATTGTCAATGTAAAATCGCCAATTGGTACCCTTTTTATGGATAATTCTACTATAGCCCTCCCCGACGATGTTCTCGTCGAAGTTAAGGATCTGCAAGTCCACTTCTTCCTTTTTGAGGGAATTGTGCGGGCAGTGGATGGCGTTAGCTTCAAGGTAAAACAGGGCAAGACGTTGGGCATTATTGGGGAGAGTGGTTCGGGCAAATCTGTCTCGGCTCAATCGATAATGGGGATTGTACCGTCGCCGCCAGCCAAACAGATCGGTGGCGAAATTACCATGCAGATTGAGGGCCACAACGGAAGCAAAGAGATCGTTAATCTGGCCGAACTACCCAAAATGGGTGAAAAATTTCGTTCCATCCGAGGCAAGGAGATCGGCATGATCTTCCAAGAGCCAATGACCTCCTTTAGCCCCCTACACACCATTGGCAACCAGATTATGGAGGCGATTCTACTCCATGTCCCCGGTGCCACCAAGGAAACAGCACGAGAACGGGCCGTTGAGCTATTACGGCGCGTGGGCATTCCCAAGCCAGATCGGCAGGTCGATTCTTATCCCCATGAATTTAGCGGTGGTATGAGACAGCGAGCCATGATCGCCATGGCCCTCTCTTGTAATCCCAATTTGCTCATTGCAGACGAACCGACTACGGCTCTGGATGTGACCATAGAAGCCCAGATTCTAGAGCTGTTGAGCGAACTACAAGAAGAGTTTAATATGGCAATTATGTACATTAGCCATGACCTAGCTGTCGTGGGTGGAATCGCTGATGACGTGATGGTCATGTACTTGGGCATGGTGATGGAGCACGCGGATGCTGACGTAATCTTTGAGAATCCGCTTCACCCATACACCAAGGCCCTCTGGCGCTCCATTCCCAAAATCGATGGACCGCTCGAACCGCTTAAACCCATTGCGGGCACCGTCCCCAGCCCCTTTGCCCAACATCGGGGTTGCCCCTTCTACTCACGTTGCGAAGAGCGGCTAGAGGGTATCTGCAACGTGTCCAAACCACCAGTCGTAGAGGTAGAGGCGGAGCATACGGTGCGATGTTTTCTCTATGCCGAAGAGAACGAAAAAGTGAGAATTTAATTTTAGATTAACGATTGACGATTACCGGGATCACGTATCTCTTCGGGATGCATGAAAAATGCTTCGTGATCAAGAGACGCCCAAGTCATTCTGCGAATAGTAATGACCCGGCAAATCGTCAATCTAAAATCAACAATCGTCAATCTCCTGGAGTTTCCCTTGGTAGATCAAGTCAAACCTTTATTGGAAGTTCGGAATTTAAAAAAGTATTTTCCCATTACTCAGGGATTTCTAAGGCGCACGGTTGGCCACGTAAAGGCCGTAGACAATGTGAGCCTGGACGTGGCTGCAGGTGAGACGCTAGGTGTTGTAGGCGAAAGTGGGTGCGGCAAGACGACCTTAGGTCGTACGTTGGTTCGGCTCTACGAACCGACTGCTGGTGAAGCCATCTTAAATGCCAATGGGAAATCACTTTCTGTCTTCGACTTGGAAAAAGAAGATATGCGGGAATTCCGGCGCACGGCCCAGATTATCTTCCAAGATCCCTATGCGTCATTAAATCCACGCATGAATATTTTGGAGACGGTAGGTGAACCCCTGTTGGTGAATGGCGTGGCCAAGGGCAAGGAGTTGGAAGAGCGGGTTGCTGAGATCATCGTACGCGTGGGGCTTCGGGTGGAGCATTTGCAGCGTTTCCCTCACAGTTTTAGTGGCGGGCAGCGACAACGTATTGGCGTGGCCCGAGCATTGGTTGTTAACCCCAAATTGGTGGTGGCAGATGAGCCGGTCTCAGCGTTGGACGTTTCCATTCAAGCTCAGATTCTAAATCTGCTGGAAGATCTGCAAGAAAAGCTAGATCTGACATACATCTTCGTCTCCCATGATATGAGCGTCGTGCGCTACATTAGTGACCGTATTGCCGTCATGTATGCAGGAAAGCTAGTCGAATTGGGAACCAAGGATGAGTTGCTAGCCCATCCACGTCATCCTTATACAGAATTGCTCCTAGCTGCCGTACCCAGAACAGCCAAGGACGCCCGCGGCCAACGAGTTGTGGCCTCGGGTGAGCCGCCGGACCCGGCCAATTTACCCATAGGCTGTGTCTTTCACGAACGTTGTAAATATGCCAAGGAGATTTGCCTTAACGAAGAACCGACTTTGCAACAAGCTGGCCTCAACCATTTGGCAAGTTGCCATTTTGCAGATACACTAGAGTTAGAAGGAATCAGTTAATTTTTGTGGTTCTTCAGGATTGCAGAAGGATAGTCGACCATGTTCGTCACCGGCGGCGATTCCAAAGAGCCATTTTTGTATTGACTATATCTGCAAAAAATGCGAAAAACCTCTATTGGCCATTATGCGTTGGCCTATCTATTTTGGTTGGTTACACTGGCAATTACGCTGCTTGCCTGTTCGGTTCTTGTTGAAACTGTGGTTGGGGTATTGGGGCTGGCAGAATTCCATCGATTTTTCATCCGGGCTGTGCGCCAATTTCTGATCTTCTTTTTGGGCATTCTCGTTTTGGGGCTTTTGGTCTATAATGAACATTACTTTCGTACTGGTGCAGAACGTCATCGCTTGCTGGAACGATTTGCTCGGATGACAGGGATTTGGCTGCTGATCATGGGGATCTCTCATTTGATTGGTATCTTCATCATCTTACGTTCAGTCTCTCCTGGTGTCCTACTCGTCGGCGGAGCAGTGGTTGAACTATTCCTAG
Source organism: Chloroflexota bacterium (assembly GCA_039028975.1). Lineage (GTDB taxonomy): Bacteria > Chloroflexota > Anaerolineae > Caldilineales > Caldilineaceae > JAHBNG01. Next base: position 31,209 of record JBCCHB010000152.1, on the reverse strand, counting down.
GCATTGGCGCACTCTGGTATGCAAGGCGATCAACTCATGCACATAGACAGCGCGCTCGAGCATACACCTAAATTTTCCCGCCGAGATTTCTTACGAGCTGGCCTCTTAGGCGGAACGGCGACATTGCTGACTTCCTGCTTGCCCTCTTGTGGCGGATTTCTAGCTGGTGCAGCCGATGGGGAAAAGACCGTACGCCAAGCTGCTAATCGCCAGATCGTCATCCAAGTTCAGCACCCCTTTGGTGGCTCCACCATGGCCCAATTGGTACCGCTTTGGGACGCATACGAAACGGTTCAAGACGAGGTGGGCATCGAGGCGACCTTTGTTCCCAATGACCTGAGCGCCAATGAAGCCCTCTTTGCTGCAGTTGCTGCCGGCCAGCCACCCCATGTTACCTGGGTTGATGGTCCCCAAGTGGCCGAATGGGCAGAGCGGGGCATCCTAGAATCCTTGACTGACCATGTGGAAGCGGCTGGCTTAAATGAAGAAGATTTCTGGGTGCCGTGCTGGCGACAGAATGAGTATCAAGGTCAAGTTTGGGCGTTGACCCATACGGCAGATGCCAACTTTGGTTTCTTCTGGAATAAGCGCCTTTTTTCCCAAGCGGATCTGGATCCTGAATGGCCTCCCACCACTGTCGATGAAGTGCGAACGTTTAACCAAATACTCACGAAACGCAGTGGTAATGAGATTCAACAGACGGGAATCATTCCCTGGTCGACTTACGGGTTTGCCAATGCAATGTTTACTTGGGGCTGGCTCTTTGGTGGCCAGTTTTTTGATTATGAGGCCAACGCGGTCACTGCCGATCATGAGCGCAATGTCCAAGCATTGGAATGGATGGTGGCCGTGGGTAACGATGGGGGCGGTTTTGCCGCTGTAGCTGATTTTGAACAGAGTATCTCAGGTGATATGGGGCATCTCTTCTTTCAAGATGTATTGGGGATGGCTTTTTTGGGCCCATGGGAATTAGCCAACATTGAGCGGGTTGCTCCGGATTTAGAGTACGGCATCACGTATGCTCCTGCGGGACCAACGCCTGCCGAACCAAAGTCATCTTGGGTCGGCGGCTGGTCTATTGGCCTACCCAAAGGCGCAACCGAAACCGATGCTGCGTGGGACTTTATCAGCTGGGCGTGTGCCTCGGATGAGGGGACCAGCCTCTACGGGCAACTTTTCAACCAAACACCTGGCTACCGCCGGGCATCTTGGTATGATGTCCTAGCCGCAGAACAACCTCGTATGGCCCAATTTATAGAAATCCTAGAGACAGCCAAACACCAACGGCCGGTTATGCCTGCCCAAGCGACCTATATGGGTACTCTACAAGCTCACGTAGAAGAGGCGCTGCTGGGCTACGTCACACCCCAAGATGCACTGGCCTCGGCCACGGTCGAAACACAAGCTACATTGGACGAAATTTTAGAGCGTGGATTTGGAGAAGGTTAGGTGCTAAGGAGTTTTTCTATGTTCAGCTTGATATCGACAAAATTGTTTTCGATTTCGTTGTCTTTGATTATGCTAATTCTCAGCAGCGCCTGCCAACCTCTCCAGCTACTCCCTGTTGACCAAAGGCCATCGGCAGTTGGATTGAATGAAACAGTTGATGAATTTTTCAATCTCTATCAGGCTGTTGAGCCAATCCCTTTATTGAGTCAAACAATAGAAAACTTATCCTACGCGGATGCCTATACATTTCAGGAATCGCTGTCAGCCCAATTCGAGGATACAGGTGATTCACGGGTCGGGTATAAACTCGGCCTAACGGGTCCCCAACGGCCATTTGGGGCAGAAGAACCGCTTTATGGTCGAATTCATAAATCGATGATATTGGACAACCAAGAGACGGTTCAGCTCTCTCACTTTGTGCGGGCTATGATGGAGCTTGAAATCGCCTTCATCTTCGAGAATGACCTGGACTATCCAGCAACCCCAGAATCGTTGAGTCTCGCCATCAGCCATGTAGCGCCCGCTGTGGAGCTGCCGGATCTCCTCTTTGCCGATATGGAAAATCTTTCCTGGCTGGACCTGATTGCGATTGGGGTTGCACCAAGACGGGTGATTGTGGGTGACCTTGTTGCCCTAGACGACATTGACGTCAATGAGGTTTCGGTTCAGGCAAGCTACAATGGCGAGGCTTCTACGGAAGGTTTGGGTGCAAATGTCATGGGGGATCAGTGGGTTGCGCTGGACTTCTTGGCCGAAAAACTCAATGATCGCGGCGTTCAAATTCGGGCTGGTGATATTGTCATTACAGGCAGCATGAGTCCCATGGTCCCAATTAACCCTGGCCAATATGAGGTCGATTATGGATCGCTGGGCCAGATTGCGTTTGAGGTTGCGGAATAATCAAACTTTTATATTCCGTCCCTCCCTTAGCCTACTAAAATTGGTTCACTAAACCATCAAACCAAAGGAGAAACTCCCCTATGTTAAAAGTTGCCGTTATCGGATTGGGCGGAATCGGGAATACCCACGCCCCCATCTACCAAGCCAGTGACAAGGCCGAACTGGTTGCAGTCTGTGACATTATTAAAGAAAAGGCGGATGCGGCTGCTGAGAAGTACGGCGTGCCAGCCTTCTACAGCGTGGACGATCTGATCAAGCACGCTGATATTGACTCGGTAAGCGTCACCTCAGCAGGCGTTGAAAATGGCGGGGATCACTACGAGCCAACTATGGAATGCCTGGAAGCGGGCCTCAATGTGTTGGGTGAAAAGCCTATCTCCAACGAGATCGAGAAGGCTCGCGAGATGGTGCGCAAGGCTGACCAAAAGGGCGTCTATTACGGCATCAACTTGAACCACCGCTTTGTACCACCTGCCATTAAGGCCAAAGAGTGGGTCACTGAAGGCAAGCTGGGCGACCTGCTGCTGATGAACATGACCATGTGGATTGGCAACCCCAACAACTCATCGCCCTGGTTCCATGCCCGCGCGCTCCATCCTCACTCTCTCGACGTCATGCGCTACTTCTGCGGCGATGCTGGGCGGGTTCATGCCTTCTTCAACAAAGCACCCGATCGAGACTGCTACTCCAACATGCAGATGAGTATTGAATTCGAAAACGGCGTTGTAGGGCACCTAACTGGCTCTTATGATACCAACCCTGCCCACAACCTGGAACGCGCGGAGGTGATGGGAACAGAGGGGCGCTTTGTGCTGGACAACTGCTATCAGGAACTGACGCTCTACCCGCGGCGCAGCGAAGAGCTAACCGTAGTCCGCAACTCGATTATGGGCGGTCTCAGCGGCTTTGGCGCAACCTTTGTCAATCGCATCAACAAGTGGATTGAGGAAGTCGATGCCGGCATTCCGCGGGATGAGATTGATGCTTCCGGCAAGGATGGTCTGGCTGTGCAGGAGATCATTGAGGGAGCGATTCGGTCATTTGAGACAGGTCGGGCGGAGGAGTTGCCCATTTCGTAAGGTTAACCAAGCAATTCATCATGGCTCCCCTGTTCTCTATCATTCTGCCAACCTACAATCGAGCCTATGTGCTTTGGCGATCTATCCTGAGCATTATTGCCCAGACTGAAGAACGTTGGGAACTGATCGTAGTGAACGACGGATCGACGGACCGTACATTACGTTTGTTGGAAGAATTCGGAGACCCTAGAATTCGTGTGGTGACCACAACCAATCAAGGCCCTTCTGCCGCCAGAAACCGTGGTATCAAGGAGGCGCAAGCTCCGTTTATCGCGTATCTGGATTCAGATAACCGCTGGCTTCCCGAGTTTTTGGCTGTGATGAACGAGACAATCGAACGGTCCCCAAAGTGCGTGTTCTGGCACTGTGGCTCGATTGGCACTTGGTGGGAACGTGGCAGGCACGGCACTTGGAAATTTATCAGCGAAAAAGGAGGACCTGCACAACCGATTTCCTATGAAGGCGTCTGGCAGATGAAAGCAGCCGATACCAATTGTATGGTTCATCGTGCTTCCGTTGCAGAAGTCGTCGGAGGGTGGGATGAACAGTGTCGCTGGGTGGAAGATTGGGACTTTTTTCTGCGGGTTTATCTGGCATATCCTGGCCAGGTGCAACACGTGCCCGATGTGCTGGTCGAATATCGGCAGGTGCATGGAGAAGGTGCTGATGGTATATGTGGCGAAGCGCGCGAAGATCGAACGACAGAAGTGGCTGGACGACGATATCTGTTAGAGAAATGGCAGCATCACCCAGATTTTGCGGCTGGGGATAAATTGAGTGTGAATGAAGAGTCGTTAAAACTTCACCGGGCATAGCTAACTTACACTAAAGTTTCTGTCGCTAAATTATCAAGCCATTCCTGGGGCGTTGCTGTTTCAACAACTGCTTTGCCGCTCTCTCGTTGCTGGTCGTCCAGGGTGACAAGTGTATGTCTTACCTGTTAAGCAACGGCAACATAGATTGCATCACAGCCACGAATTTTGTGCTGAAGGCCAATTTCGGCAGCACGGACAGCTAGCGTTGTGGTCACGGGTATTAAGGTAATTACTGATGAATTCCGTAGTCTACTTAATACAGCTTGGGCTTCTGTTGTATCACCAGTGATTCGGCTGATGGCTGCGCAGGCTTCTGCGAATAGGATGCTAGGTGCAAAGATTTTTTCCCCCATTACACGCGTGTTGACCATCTACTGAACACTTGATTTGTGTCCAATTTCATCATTCCAATTGATGGCTATATAAACGCTTGCATCAATTACCGACATGCCGATTCTTCTCGCATTTGTTCGAGTACGTTAACACCTGCCATTCCATTTTTTTCGAGAAGCGTCCCCTACTCGTTTGGCTGTTTCTAACATCTCTGCCATCTCTTGTTCAAAAGCTTGATCTGATGCTTGGATGTCTTCTTCCATGTAGGGACGTAGTACCGCAACAGGCCGTCCGTGAACTGTAATAATGTACTCTTTCTGCTCATTGCGTACGATATTTACGATGCGGGTAAGATTGTTCTTTAGCTCCCGCACACCGATGGTCTTCTCCGGCAGAACTGGTTTAGCAGGGGCGGGCGGGTCAGATGGCACATCTTGTCTGTTTGGTTCGGTTGATCTAGGTCGGTTGGCTCAGCAGGCGTATCCAAAATGGCTATACTGGTGTCAGTCGGAGAGTCCTGAGTATTTGACATAATTTTTCCCCTAAATTTAGTCGTTAAGTGGCTACGAAATTTGTGGCCACAATGTCGCAACAAATCGTTCGGATGTCAATAAGTACCCCAAAGGAGGAAACCATCAATGCGATTCAGAAGAAATTCCGCTCTGTACCTCACAATCTTTGTACTCCTATGTACTCTATTGTTGACTGCCTGTGGTAGCGGTGACTCCCAAGAGGCAGCTATCGACGCTGCTGATGCCCCAGCCGAAGATGCAACCGAGACTCCTGAAGAAGAAGCGGCTGAAGAACCTGAAGAGGAGGAGGTTGTCGAAATTGAAGCCTCCGAAGAGGAAGAAGCCGCTATGGCGGGCGAAATCGTCATCAGTCTTGGCTCCAATGATGTGCAGACCTATCAGGCGTTGGCAGATGCGTACATGGCCATGCACCCCGATGTGACCGTATTGGTGGAGCTAAAGCCTCAAGGTGATGAGTACTTGCAATGGGTGCGTACTCAGTTTGCTTCTGATGAGCCTCGAGTCTCGATTATAGAATCCCCCCATTTGCGAGAGTTTGCCCAGGAGGGACGCCTTGTTAACTGGGCACCATACCTCAACCAGGAAAACCCCTATACTGGAGAAGCATGGGAAAACAGCTTTGAGGAATGGGGTCTGAACCTAGTCCGGGATCCCAATACGGGTGAGATGTACACCATGCCCTACATGTCCGTCCAGACATTTTGGGTCTACAACAAAGCTATCTTTGAGGAAGCAGGCATTACAGACGTTCCGGAGCAACCCACCTGGGACCAATTTGTTGAGTATGGGGAAAAAATACGGGATGCAGGCCATATTCCGATTGCTATGGAAGGAACCACTGAGCAGATCTGGAGTCGGGGTCGAATGCCGTGGCTCATGCGCTCGGCTATGGACCAATATCATCGGGATGATCTAGAGTTGATCCGTTGCCAGGAAGGCGATTGGTGCTTCCGCGAAGGGATTGACGACATTTGGACATATGATCCGACTGATGTGCGCAACGATGATCCAGACAAGGTTTCCATCAATATTGCGCGCCATCTCCAGGCCCTGCGCGATGGTGGTATCAACTTCAACAATGAGTGTACGGTAGAGATGATGACCCAACTCAATCGGGTCTTTAAGACTGAGAATGGTCTGGTGCCTTCGGGTTGGGCAGGCATGGATGATGCTTATCCCCTATTTTTGACTCAGCAAGCTGCTATGCGCATGGTCCACGGTGGCTTCTTTACCAGCTTCCCCAAGGATGTTAAGTCGCTGGCGGAAGGCGCATATGGTGGCTCAGCCGAAGTGGATGAGGAAGATTCTAAGGCCGCGGCTGAGTTTGAGTATGGCCGCTTTGCCTTTCCCTCTCATGAAGGGCCATGCGTTCAGGGTACGGCAAGAGCAAACGAGCTAACATCGGGGACCCTGGCTCTGCCCATTAAGAACCGAGAGCAGAATGATCTGGAAATTGACTTTGTCATGTTCTGGACCAGCCCAGAAGGCATGAAGATCTACTTGGAAAATAAGCTGGATCAAGAAAATCTATCCGGTGGTATTTCTGGCCCACCGCTGATCAAAAATGTAGAACTGCCCGATCCATGGCAGGATATCTTTGCTAGCAGCGTCTTTGTGGGCAACTACGAAAAGCCGGGCGCACCGGGCGATGCCGTGGCTCGTGGTTTCTTCAAATTTGAAGAGACAGTGCGCGAGTGGTCCATCATGGTGCAAGAGGTTTTTGAAGGGCGGCGGACGGAAGATTCATTTGCCGAGGACTATCAAGCTCTCTTGGACGATAACTTTGATGGCCTGCTAGAATTTTTGAATATTGAGCCAGAAGATCTGGATGCACCAGAGAAGCGGCCACCAGGGTGGATCGCAGCGGGGCCGTATTAGAATGCGATTGGGGATTAGGGACTGGGGATTAGGGATTGATTCGTAATCCCTTATTCTCCAGAATGCTTGAGGGTGAATGGAAATCATTTTTGTTACGACAAATGATGAGAAGTGGCGAATTGCTCTTCGTACGTTAAAAGGATATCCCATAGAATTAAAGCGGCTACAGATGGAAACGCCTGAAATTCAATCTACGGAGGTTGAGGAAATTGCAGGTTACTCATCTGAGTATGCTGCCAATAAGCTAAAAAAGTCGGTCATGGTAACCGATGGGGGGTACTACATATCCGCGCTCAACGGCTTCCCAGGCCCTTTTCAGAAGTATATGAATAAGTGGTTGACGCCCGATGATTTCATTAATTTGATGAAGCCGCATGATGATAGAAGTGTGCAACTCAAAACGTGTATAGCCTTTTGTGAACCTGGCGGAAAGCCAGTCTGTTTTACCTCCGTGGTGAATGCTAAAATCGCGCAGAAACCTGAAGGGCAGGGATCCATTTTGGATCAGATTGTGATATTAGAAGGATTTGAAAAACCGCAAGGGGCGTACGAAATAGACGAGATAAGAAAACACTGGGCAGGGATGTTATCACATTACAGGCAGTTGGGAGAGTATATTCGACAGAGATATGAAACAGCGCTATCTTCTTATTCTCATTAGCTTCTCCCTCTACATAGGCTTCTTTTCTGTTCGTGCCGTAATGGCCCAGCAGCCAGGTCTTCTCTGGGATGTGGCCACGAATGGGCGAATTGACGCGTCAGCCGTGAGCGCCGATGGGACGCGTATTGCTTTCGGCGCACGCGACAATGTTCTACGCATGTTAGACGGAGGCGGCAACCAACTATGGACCTTCGAAGCGAGCAACAGCATTTTGGGCGTGGATATGACGCCTGATGGGTTGCTTACAGTGGTAGCCTCTGAAGATCGGTTTGTCTATCTCTTAGATGAGAATGGTGAAACTCAGTGGAATTTCAAAACGGGTAAACCGGTCACCAATGCATCAATTGCCAAAGATGGGTCACTGGTTGTGGCGACTTCTGCCGATCTGTCGGTCTACGGGTTCGATGGAGAGGGAAATCTACTATGGCAAGAACCATTAGGCATTGGCGTTGAAGCCGTATCCGTCTACGGCAGTGGTGAAAAGGCTCGGGCCGTTGTGGGAAGTGATGGTGGATTTATTACCATTTACAGCCGCGCTGGGAAAGAGTTGCTCACCGCAGCTGTCGATTATGGTGTGCAAAGCGTAGATGTCACATCAAATGGTGGCCGCATTCTGGCCGGTATGCGGAACGGGACCGCGGTACTGCTCAACGGGGCCAACGGCAACGAGATCTGGCAATTCAAGAGCGAGGCGCTGATACATAGTGTGGCTCTGGCCAACGACGGAAGCGCGGCACTTGTCGGTTCGGACGATGACAACGCCTACCTCCTAGACAGTGATGGCGTCTTGATTCAACAATTTGAACAGAAGGGGCCAGCCCTGAGCGTGGCTCTCTCTGCAAACGGGCAAAAGATCGCCATCGGTACCGAGAGCGGCACTGGGCGCTTCTTTGATCGAGAATCGGCGTTGGCTGAAGTCAGCGCGGCGACAACCCAACAGCGTCGCACCATCAGCGGAGTCGTGATTGCTCTCCTTGCTGTAATGGGCTTGGCTGTTTGGGCCATCCGAGGGACGGATAGCGGTGCTCGGGTTTGGACGCAGGCTTCTGTTGGCCCCAGAGCATTCTTGGGTGCCATCTGGCAGGCGCGCTACTCTTATCTATTGATTCTGCCTACCTTGATCTTGTTGCTGACCTTTAACTATTATCCAGCCTTTTCGGGATTGTATCATGCCTTCACCGATTGGAATCCGGCTGGTCAGACCGAGTGGATTGGTTTGGCAAACTTTGAGTTTTTGCTCAAGGATCGCTTTTTTCTCTCCAGCTTTCGCAACGTTCTGATTCTCGTTATTGTTCAGTTTATTAAAACCCTAACCTTCCCGCTGATTGTAGCTGAGCTGATCTTTAACTTGCGCAACCGCTTTGGCCAATACTGGATGCGAACCCTCTTTGTTGTGCCGATTGTGTTGCCCGCAGTGGTCGAAATTTTGGTCTGGAACAATATCTACGATCCGGCCATTGGTCTGCTCAATGAAACGTTGAAGTTGGTGGGGCTGGAAGAGTGGGTACGGGTTTGGTATGGGGATTCGCAGATTGCTCTTTGGTCGATTCTCTTTATTGGTGTACCGTGGGTAAATGCCTTTGCGTTGCTCATCTACTATGGCGGACTCATCTCTATTTCGGATGAGATAATCGATTCAAGTCGAGTGGATGGGGCGTCTACGTGGCGGCGCTTTTGGAGTTTGGATCTACCGCTTTTGATGGGGCAGATCAAGCTCCTGTTGATTCTTAACTTTATCAATGCGGTGCAGACCTTTGAGCTGGTCTTTTTGACAACAGGCGGTGGGCCAGGCGCTGCCACCTATACGCCAGCACTGGAACTCTACTATATGGCCATGCGCATGGATCGGATGGGGGTGGCATCAGCGATTGGGATGGTACTCTTTATTATTATTTTGATTGGTACGATTATCAATATGCGATATGTGCAGTCTTCGACGGAGTTTGAGGCATAACTCGAAGTAAGATACCAATGTCGACTAACAAATTGAGTCAGTACACGCACCACATACCACGTACTACGAGTTCTTTTTCGCGGCTTCTCCCGACAAGAGGCGGTAGTTCCCAATCACTGATATATGTGATATTGGCTATTTTGCTCTTTTTGACCTTTATTCCGATTATCTATCTGATTATTCTGTCGTTCAAGGATAACGGACAGATTTATGGTCGGTTTTGGTCGCTGCCCAATCCCTATCGATGGGAGAACTTCTGGCTGGGTTGGCAGGTCATTTGGCGACCGATTATCAATTCGATCTTAACGTCGGGGACATCGACGGTAGCGACGCTACTGCTGGCGAGCCTGTCTGGGTATGTCTTTGCCAGGCATCGCTTTCCAGGGAAAGAGGTGATCTATACGGGTATTTTAGCACTCTTGATGATTCCACCGATTCTGACGCTAATTCCGGCCTATGTACTGATTTTAAATATGGGGTTGGAAAATACCTACTGGGCGTTGATTCTACCCTGGACGTCGGGGGGACAAGTTTTTGCGCTTTTGCTCTGTCGTAGTTTTTTTGCTACCCTACCGGAAGAGTTTTTTGACGCGGCCCGGATTGATGGTGCCACCGAGCTTCAAGCATTTTGGCGGATCGCCGTGCCACTTTCGGTACCAATCCTGGTCACGGTGGCTGTGGTGCGGCTGGTGGCGACCTACAACCAATTTATGTGGCCGTTGGTGGTAATCTCCAGCCCTAGGCAGCAGGTTGTAGCCGTGGCGCTAACTCAATTTACATCTGAAATTGGGGTGACCGATATTGGGCCGCGGATGGCTGCCTATATTTTGGCATCAATTCCGCTGATTATCTTATTCTCACTAGGTATGCGTCAATATGTGCGGGGATTAACGGCAGGCGGTCTAAAGGCGTAGGTAAGACGCAAGTGAACTCAAAGCTTGATGGTATCATTTTGATGGGGCCATTTGGGAGCGGGAAATCATATTTGGGAAAACGTCTTTTCATGAAGGGCATTGCCAGGTACACGGAGTTAGAGCCAATTGTTTACGAGTTATTTGGCAAGGGTGATGACTTGGATATAGAAGAAGCTACCAAATATATTCATACTCACTACTATGAATCGCTCTCATCAAACTCGGGATTGGTTGCGTTTGAATCAACAGGTGTTGTGCAGCGCCCTTTATTGCTGGACGTAATGGCTCAATTTGACGTAGCGCTTGTAAGGGTGGACACGCCCAAGGAAATCTGCCTGGCACGGGTTGCCAAACGCAATCTGGGGAATCCTCGCCCCATTGAGTTGGATAATGCCGCAGAGTTTTACGACTACTGGATGACTGAAATTGCACCAACTTATGATTTTGCATTGACGGTGGACGGCACAAATGAAGAGAGCGCAACTCACTCAATTCGAATGCTAATGGAAATAGAGCGACGTATTGAGTAAAGTTCTATCGAGAAATCTATGCGTAAATTTTCCTCCTATGGGCCAATTGATGTCCATCATCACTATTACGTACCCCGTTCAGAACTGATCGAACAGGCTCATAGTCGTTTGGTGGGTGAAAACCCCGAACAAGGCGGTCACTATATAACAATTTGGGCACCGCGACAAGCAGGGAAGACCTGGCTCATGCAGCAAGTGGTCGACCGCTTGCAAAGTGAAGGTGAGTTTGATATTGGGATCTTAACCCTTCAATTGGCCAAAGATCTTGAGGATGAAAAGGCTGTTTTGGGAATTTTAGTCAATGCTTTGCGCCAAAGGTTCGATAAAGATTTACCAGATGTCGAGACCTTCCAAACATTGCCTCAGATTTTCCAACCTACCTACTTCGAGCGCCCACTCATCCTAATTCTAGATGAGTTTGATTCACTAATTGAACCATTTATCAATAAGTTTGCCAGCGTCTTTCGGGCAATTCATACGGAGCGTACAAATGAAAAAAGTAAGCCAAGCTATGAAAAGGACTATCTTCTTCACGGCCTTGCGCTAATAGGTGTACGTAGCGTATTAGGGATTGAAAACAAAAGTGGCTCACCCTTCAATGTCCAGCAGAGCGTTAATATTCCGAACTTGACCGAGGATGAAGTACACAAGATGTTTGCATGGTACATAGAAGAAAGTGGTCAAGCTGTCGAGCAGGAAGTCGTTGATCAGCTCTTGTATGAAACCCAAGGCCAGCCAGGGTTAGTCAGTTGGCTGGGAGAAATCTTAACAACAGAGTACAACAGAGCGCCAGAGCAGCCTATTACAATGCCGCAGTTCCGCCGGGCTTATGGCGCGGCTGTCAAGCTCCTGCCCAACAACAACATTTTGAATATCGTCAGCAAGGCCAAGGATCCGCTCTACACGCCAACTATACTGGAGCTATTTAAGACTGATGTGGAGATGGAGTTTTCCTACGACGATCCCGAGCTAAACTATTTGTACACCAACGGGGTCATCGCCCCCGAGGAAGTCGATATAGATGAGTTTCATGTCAAGTTCGCTTCCCCCTTTGTCCAAAAGCGGCTCTTTAATTACTTTACCAAGGCGATCGCCCCTGATTCGAGCCGACTATATGATCCCTTTACGGATCTGTCTGCGATTATCACAGATACGAGTCTGGACATAGGAGGGATAGTCAAGCTCTATGAAGAGTATGTTCATAAGAATCGCTCTTGGCTCTTCAAAAATGCTCCGGTACGTAAGATTGACGGACGGATCTATGAAGCGGTCTATCACTTCAACTTTTTTGCTTACTTAAATCAATTTATGCGCAGTTACGATGGCCGCGTTGTGCCAGAATTTCCCACCGGCAATGGCAAAATTGATCTATTGGTCGAATACGCAGGAGAGAAGTTTGGATTGGAGCTGAAGAGCTTTGTCAACCAGCGCCAATATGAAAAGGCGCGTCAGCGGGCAGCTGAATATGCGTACCAGCTTCAGCTATCCGAAATCTGGCTCATCTTTTTTATTGACGTCATCAGCGATGAGAATCGCCAAAAATATGAAGTTGATCATCAAATTAAAGTTGGTCCCAATTTGCAGGACGCGGTCAGGGTACGTCCCCGATTTGTGGCTGTTGTTGAAGTTTAGGTGAAACGGTTGGAATGATGGTGGCCAGCCCACAAAAAATAAGAAAGAAACTGAATGACGCTAGTAACAATTATCGGTAGAGGCCATTCGGGAACGCGAGCCATTTCTCACACCCTTTACGCAAGTGGCGTTTTTATGGGCAACCAGCTCAACCGTTCCGGTGATCTGCTCCCACCCTTTGAGATGTATAGCGCTTGCCGGATACTGGCAAAGCATGTGAAGTGGACAGGCGACCTAACTTGGGATTTCAGCCAGCTTCACGAGATGGAGATACCTCAGCACTTCAAGAATCTAATTTACTCGTATTTGGGTGGCGTTCTGCATGAGCATGAACGCAATCCAGACAAACTAGTCGGTTGGAAAATTCCAGAGACGACCTTGGTCTTTCCCTGGATCCGTCGCATGTTTCCTGATATGAAGTACATCTTCTGGGTACGCAACCCACGAGACTGTATCTTGGCTCGGCATGGCACGGATGATCTAGCCCGTTTTGATATTGAGTACCCTAAGACTGATAACGAACGGCTGCGGCGGGCCATCTCATGGAAGTATCAGTACGATTTGGTGCAAGCAACGCCCCAGCCTGAGCACTGGTATCCAGTTCGCTTTGAGGATTTTGTACTCAAGCAGGAAGAGACGCTGGTTGGCCTGGAAGAATACCTGGGAATTCCGCTTGGTCAAATCATTGTCCGCCCTGATGCTGTAGACCGTTGGAAGAAGGATGATGGGGTCAATTATTTTGACTTTTTTGAAACGGCGATGGATGAGTTTGGGTACGAGAAGCCATAACAACATCAAGGATAATTTTTATGCATAGAGAACTAATTGCCCCAGCCAAAGAAGAGGTTGCTTTTCGTGAATATGAAAGTCCTCCACTTCAGCTCGGTGAAGTGCGGGTGGAGAGTCGGTTTGGTGCGGCCAAGCACGGTTCGGAGATGGCGTCCTTTGAGGGATATGCAGGCCCAAGGGGCGCGTACGATTCTGAGTACCAGATATTTGACGCAAGCAAGCCAGGCATGGCCAAGTATCCCTCAGGGCTAGGCAACATCTGCATTGGCGACGTAGTCGAGGTTGGCTCAGAGGTCGATTCGATACAGGTAGGTACACAGGTATTTCAACATGGTTCGTTTAAGCAGGTACACGTCTGGAAAGCTGAACATGTACGAAAACTGCCTGACGGCGTGCCATGGCAAGCCGCGGTCTGTCTGGATCCAACGGACTTTGCCTTGGGTGCCGTGCGCGATGGCCACGTGCGAATAGGGGACGCAGTGGCTATTTTTGGTATGGGGGCTATTGGTTTGATGGCGCTTCAACTGGCAAAATTAGCAGGCGCATATCCAGTGATTGCCGTGGATCCGCTCCGCAATCGGCTGGATGTGGCGAAAGAGGTTGGGGCCGATCTTGTGTTGGACCCAACGAGTTGCGATGCTGGATTGGAGATCAAAAAGGCGACTGAAAAGCGCGGAGCGGACGTTTGTATTGAATACAGTGGGAACCATATGGCATTGCAAGCCGCGCTCCGCGGGGTGACCTATTTGGGAACGGTGGTGGCAGGGGCATGGCCTGGTGTCTATCCGGCTGGGCTGGACTTTGGCGCGGAAGCGCACTGGAATCGACCCAAAATTGTTTTTTCCAGGGCGTGTAGCGAGCCGAATCCTGAGTATCCTAACTGGGACGAGGAGCGGCTTTTTGACATTTCCTGGCGATTATTGACCAATGGCAGCCTGAAATCAGTTCCAATTGTACAGCCGATTGTAGACTTTAACGATCTGCTGGAAGCGTACCCAAAAATCTCAACCAGTCCAGGTGAGAATATCAAATTAGGGGTACGGTTTTAATCCCATCCGTGAATTTCTGACATTACTCAAGAGGAAGTTCAATGAGCCAAGCTGAATGGGATGTATATGTTCTATCCCTCCAACAAAAAAATCAGGTTGATGCATTGATATCGCTGATTCAACAGGGGCATGAACGTGAGCTCCTGTTTAGTGTTGTTGGCGGCTATGGTTTAGATGCTCTATATGGCAGGCTGACCCGAGACCATCATGATTTTGATATTGTGATCAAAGCTGTAGACGAGGCGAACTATAAACAACTTCTTGTTGAGCTTGGATATCGGCACTTCCAGAGTGGAGCGAACCCGGACGTAAAGAGATTTATCAACTTGAGCCCTTAGGTAGCGATTTTATCCTCGAATTGATTGCAGTGGATGAGTCAAAGATTTTGCACGCAGCATCTCAATATGGCATACAGATTGATATTAGCCAACTCTTCCCTGACAAGCTAAACGGTTGTTTGAACGGTCTCGCATTTAGGGTGCCGACGATTGAAGGAGTCGAATTAATTAATCAGATACAGCGACTAACTGGCTTAACACGTGGGTGGGAAGAGTTTGCCCACCGAGAGCATCAGGAAGCACTCCTAAGCCATCTCCAGAGATACAGCTAATGGTTATTCCGAAACATGTCGCCTTTGTGATGGATGGCAATGGCAGATGGGCACAGGCGCAGGGGCTACCGAGAAGCGCTGGCCATAAGGCTGGATATGAGCATATTCCGACGGTACTTGAGATCTGCTTCGACTTGGACATTCAGGTTGTCTCAGGATATGTTTGGTCTACCGAAAATTGGAATCGGCCGAAAGCAGAGGTGGACTTCATCGTTCGTTCGTTGGAGAAAAACCTGTCTCGCTTCGTGGGCGAATTGCACCAGCGAGGCGTGAGATTTGTGCATAGTGGCACTCACGATCGGCTTCCCACCAAAATTGTCGAACTATTAAAGAACGGTGCCTCGCTCACCAAAGACAACCAATCGGGTGTATTTAATCTCTGCTTCAACTATGGTGGCCGCACCGAAATTGTGGAGGCCGTACAGAGAATCTTAGCAGCAGATGTGCAGCCGAATGAGTTATCCGAAGAACTGCTTGGCGAGTATCTTTGGACTCATAGTCTGCCGGATGTTGATTTGGTGGTCCGAACGGGTGGTGATAAACGGTTGAGCAATTTTCTGCTCTGGCAGACTGCCCATGCTTGTTTGTATATTGCAGATTCGTATTGGCCTGCGATTAGCAGACAAGAAATTGAGTTCGCGGTTTCGTATTATAATGAGGTTATGTTCGGAAGGTCGGAAAAGCAGGTTTAGGCTACACCAGCTCTTTCACTGGAAGATGGCAATGTGCCTACTTAGTGAACAAAATTTCAAGAAGAAAACTTCTTATCCTGCTCTCCCTTCTGAACACTAATCTCCTTCCTGAATTAGATTTAGGGGAAGGTAGGTCTAGTACAATGGCAACTTTGGCGAATACAACGTCAATTCCAAAAACGAAAAGCAACTTCCGTCTCCAATCTATCTGGTTGCGAATTGGGCGTAACTGGCAGCTTTATCTCATGCTGTTGCTACCGATTATTTACTTGATTGTCTTCAAATATGCGCCCATGTATGGCGCACAGATCGCGTTTAAGAAGTACTCGGTGGTACAGGGGATATGGGGCAGTCCATGGGTTGGCTTTGATCAGTTTGAACGCTTCATCAATTCACCCAAGTTCTATCCGGTGGTGATGAATACCATCATCATCAGCTTCTATTCGCTAATTGCCGGTTTTCCGCTGCCGATTATTCTGGCGTTGAGCTTAAATCAGGTTCGGCAGCGCTTTTTTAAGGGCGCGGTTCAGATGATTACCTATGCGCCCCACTTTATTTCGACGGTTGTGCTGGTAGGCATCATGTTTCAGTTTTTGCATCCGCGGGTTGGCTTTACAGCTGTGCTGGCCAACATGATAGGCGCAGATCCACCCAACTGGATGGGAAGTTCAGCAGCGTTTCGCCACGTCTTTGTCTGGTCTGGCGTCTGGCAACATTTGGGCTTCCAGTCGATCATCTATTTGGCCGTGCTAGCGACCATCGATCCGACGCTTCACGAGGCCGCGGTGGTGGATGGGGCCAACAAGCTTCAGCGGATGTGGTTTATTGACATTCCAGGGCTGTTGCCGACAGCGGTGGTACTATTGGTACTGAATACAGGGCAGGTGTTGGATGTCGCGTTTGAGAAGGTCTATCTGATGCAGAATACGCTCAACCTTAACGTGTCGGAGGTGATTAATACGTACGTCTATCGGGTTGGCTTGCTCTCGCCTGTGCTTGATTTCTCTTATGCCAGCGCAATTGGGCTAATGAAAGCAGTGATTGGTTTGCTGCTGATCTTTACGGTGAATCGCATTGCCAACCGACTGACCGGACACGGAGTCTGGTGAGCTTCGCCAGAAAAGTCTTGTCCGACCCTGGCCGAGTCTACTCTGGGAAATTCAGAATCAAGGAGGACAGAACTTTTCTGGCCATCTATAATGACCACAAATATTCTCGCTGAACAGAATCCTGAAAAAAACAATCAAGAGTATCTGGCCCATATAAAAGATACGGGCGCGGATCGGGTTTTTACCCTTGTAAACTTATCAATTCTGACCTTCATCCTAATTATCATACTGCTGCCCCTCGTCTTTATTGTCAGCTCGTCTTTTAGCTCCCCCCAAGCAGTGATGGCAGGGCGAGTGAGACTGCTGCCAGTCGATTTCAGTTTGGAGGGATATCGAGCCATCTTCGAACATAGCAAGGTTTGGATGGGCTTTGCCAACTCGATCTTCTACACGGTATTTGGCACGCTCTTCAACGTCTTCTTGACTCTAATTGCAGCTTACCCTCTCTCTCGACAGGATCTGATAGGGCGCAAGGTGATCATCTTTCTCTTCCTCTTTACTATGCTCTTTTCGGGAGGGTTGATTCCCACTTACCTGCTGGTTCAGAGTTTGGGGCTGCTCAACACCCGAGCCGCTATGATCTTGCCAACGGGTATCGGCATCTGGAATCTGCTGATTGCCATCACCTTTATTCGCACCACCATCCCACGCGAGCTGTTGGAGGCTGCCCAAATGGACGGTTGCACCGATATCCGCTTTTTCTGGAGCATTGTGCTGCCCCTGGCGAGACCATTAATTGCGATTCTGGCTCTCTTTTATGCCGTTAATCACTGGAATACTTACTTTAATGCGCTGATTTATCTCAAGGATCAGGCGCTCTTTCCCTTGCAGATTGTGCTGCGTGAGATTCTGATCCTAAATACGATTGACGCCTCCATGCTGATGGATATTGATGATCTTGTCGCTCGCGAAGGAATGCGGGAACTGCTCAAATATTCTTTGATCATGGTAGCGACAGTACCGGTACTGATTCTCTATCCCTTTGTACAGAAGCACTTTATCAGGGGCATGATGATCGGATCGATTAAGGAGTAGAGTACTACAACGGATTAGGGGATAGAGCTGATTTTTTTTCTCCGTCTGCAGAATAATTTTCATTCCTAGCCTGAATCTTTTGTGTTTTTGTGGCTCTCCTAGACACATATCCATGTGTCCACCATCTGCCTTAGGAATGGGGTTTTATTAACTGTCCCAACTTTTGCGAAACAGAAGGCTTGTACCGCTGGAGCAAGTAGCCCAACCTAGGACACTAATTTAAGTCACGTTCCTTACCGTTACAGATAATCCGTTAAATCCCCGAATCCGTTGTAGTTTTGCAGAAGTATCTATTAAAGAAAAACAGAAAATATTAGGAGGAAATCAATGTTCAGAATTCGTCAACTCAGTATCGCTTTTCTTCTCATCTTGAGCTTGCTTCTAGCCGCCTGTGCCCAGCCGGACGTGGCCGCTCCTGGCGGCAATGCTGGCGATGCCGAAGCCGCCGCGCTTACGCCGCCCGGCCATTATCCCATTGTGGAAGCACCAGTCACACTCAGGGTCTTGATCCGCGGCCATGCCATTGTGGAAGATTACACAACCAACGAGTTTACCAAGTGGTACTCGGAGAAGACAGGCGTCAATTTGGAGTTTGAAATTGCGCCCCCAGGAACTGAGCAAGAAAAGCTTAACCTAACACTGGCCAGCGGTGATCTACCCGACATGATTGTGGGCTTCGGTGTTGACCCATCAACCCAAGCCATCTATGGTTCTCAAGGCGTCTTCTTACCCCTCAATGACATGATTGACGAGTGGGGGGTGGGCATCAAAGAAGTCTTCGAAGGCTCACCTTTGGTTGAGAATTTGATTACAGCACCAGATGGGAATATTTATGGTTTGCCTCAGGTTAATGAATGTTTCCACTGTTTCTACTCCCAGCGCGCCTGGATCAATCAGGCTTGGTTGGATAATCTTGGTTTAGAGATGCCTCAGACGACCGACGAACTGCTTACCGTCTTGACAGCCTTCAGGAATGAAGATGCCAATGGAAATGGCGATCTAGATGATGAGGTGGCACTGGCTGGCGCAACCACAGGCTGGAACACCAATTTAGACGGCTTTTTGATGCAGCCTTTCGTTTACAGTGAACAATTCAATAATAATCGTTATTTGGTTGTGGAAAACGGCACCATCTTTCCTGCTGTGACAACGGATGGTTGGCAAGAGGGCGTTCGCTACCTCAAAACCCTCTATGATGCGGGCCTTTTTGGTGAAGAGAGTTTTACCCAAGAACACGCCCAGATTCGTCAGCTTGTGGAGAATGAAGAGGCTGCGCTAGTCGGTATGATCATCGCTGGCGCGCAGCCTGTCTTTGGCAGCATTGCTGGTGAACGCTGGAAAGAGTATCTTGCTGTACCACCGCTCGAAGGTCCAACAGGATTACGTCAGACAGCTTATAACCCTTGGGGTACCGGCCCAGGCAACTGCGTGATTACATCTGCATCCAAATATCCAGAAGTTGCATTCCGCTGGTGTGATGGGCTTTACGAACGTGAAACGACCCTCCGTTCTGTCTTTGGCAATAAGGATGAGCATTGGAAACTGGCCGAAGATGGTGACATCGGGCTAAATGGTGAGCCAGCGATCTGGCATCGCCTTACGACATTTGGTGAATTGCAGAATTTTCACTGGGCGCAAGTTGGACCATCCTACCGACCCAACCACCTTCGGCTAGGTGAGAAGCAGCGCGATCCAGGCGATTTAGAGGTTGTCCTTTATCGTGAAACCAACGAAAAAATGGTCCCCTATGGCCGTCCTGTCGAGGAACTCATTCCGCCGCTGGCCTTTAATGAGGATCAATCTCTAGAGTTGACCGATATCCGCCTTTCAGTCACGGACTACGTTCAGCAGATGATGGCCGAGTTTATTCTAGGTCAGTCCGATATTGATGGCGATTGGCAAACCTATCTAGATACTCTAAACACGCTAGGGCTACCTCGCATGGTCGAGATCTATCAAGAGGCGTACAACACAGCAACTGGTCAATAACTTTCGTTTAGCGCATTGTCAGGCAAGTTGTGACAGACGCCCCCATCCCCATCCCTTCCCCCACATGTGGGGGAAGGGTCAGCTGTTCCCCTCTCCCAGTCTGGGAGAGGGGTGAGGGGCCTAAAATTACCAACAAAACAGGAACCAAAATATGAAATTAGGTGCAAATTCAGTTCTCTTTGGTGGATATGACTTGGATACCGCCTTCAAACACATTGCAATGGCCGGATATGACGGCATCGAAATCGCGGCCATCGAAGGTATGGCTCCTCAGCATCTTGTCCCGGATCGGTGGCAGGAAACGGCCTCTGAGATCAAACGATTAGCAGGTGTCTACGAACTAGAGCTCCTCGCCATGGAGCAGCCATCACGCGATCCCAGTATAATGGAAAATGCCATGCAGGCTGCGGCCGAAGTAGGCATACCTATCGTCTGTGTTGGCCCAGGCGGTGAAAGTGACAACGAAGAGAGCCTTCAGCAGACCCTTAACGAATTGGGGGAGCTAACCAACCTAGCTGAAAAGTACGGTGTCACCCTCTGCGTAAAGGCCCACGTTGGTGCATCCATCTACAATACGCCAACTACCCTAAAGGCCATGGAAGCCATCTCGTCAGATTCATTCGGCATCGACATGGATCCATCCCACATCCACCGCGCCAATGAGAATCCGGTTGAGGCCATTGCAGCGGTTATCTCACGGGTCAAACACGTCCACATTCGTGATTGCTTAGGCCGCCAGCAAGGTCCAGGCAAGCCGGAAGATCAGACCAATGGCCGTGGCGAAATTGACTTGGTCGGCTACATCCGCGTTCTGCATGAAAATGGCTATAGTGGACCGCTGAACCTTGAGGTGATCGGTGCTAAAGGGTATACGCTAGGCCAGTGCATAACAATTGCCGCAGAATCGCGCGGTCATATGCAGGCTTGTTTGCAGGCGTGTGGGGCGAGATAAGTTGAGGAGAGTTGGCGTTTGGCCCCAATTGCCATATTATTCACGACATGAATAACAACTATTCAAGTTATGATGAATACGGCAATATAGAGTATCTGGAGCGATGGTTAACGCCAACTTTGCGTGAAGCCATTAATGAGCATCAGATCTTAGTCTTAACTGGTGCTAGGCAGGTTGGCAAGAGTACCCTGTTGCGGAATGCGACCCCATTTTCGGAGTGGCGATTCCACACCATGGATGACTTTGATGTTCTTCAGCAAGCGCAAAGCGGGCCGGAAGCCTTGTGGGCTGGAACGGACCGGATCGTGCTGGATGAGGTGCAGAAAGCTCCCCATCTTTTGCCAGCCATCAAGCAAGCCGTTGACGAAAATCCTGGCCGCTACCGCTTTGTATTGTCTGGTTCTGCCAATTTGCTGCTAATGAGTCCGGTGAGTGAGAGTCTGGCTGGACGAGCTGTCTATTTCATTCTGGCACCATTAACCATTGGAGAGAGGCACAAGCGTCTACAGCCATCTATTCTGGCTGATCTACTGACGGGCCACTGGCCTGATGAAGATTCTGACGCTGCCCCCTCGCTTGATCCGGTACCGATTTTGTTACAAGGTTTAATGCCTGCCTTGCTACCGTTACCATCTAGCCAGTCGTGGATTCGCTGGTGGGATGGCTACATTACAACCTATCTAGAACGGGATTTACGTTAAATCTCCCAGATTGACAGACTCATTGATTTTCGGCAGGTTATGGAGTTGCTGGCTTTGCGTACAGGCCAGCTTCTCAATCAATCAGATCTGGGTCGAGATGCCAAGTTGAGCCAGTCAACGGTTCATCGTTATTTAAATCTATTAGAAACAACTCATCTCTTTACCCGGTTGCCAGCGTACACCAAAAGCCACACCACGCGGCTGCTCAAATCACCTAAAGTTATGTGGACCGATCCGGGTTTGGCTGTCTTTTTAGCAGGCTATTATAGTGAAGAAGCATTGCGCCAAACGCGAGAAGTAGGTAGTTTATTTGAATCACTCATCTATCACCATTTACGAGTTCTGGCCGATTTAATGACGCCTGCTGCTCGTCTCTATTTTTGGCGCACGAAAGGAAAGCAGGAAGTGGATTTTGTGGTGGAATATGGACGGCAACTGCTGGCTATCGAGGTCAAGCTAACAGAAAACCCTGGATTCCGTGACGCAGCAAATTTAAGGGCATTTCTGGATTCGTATTCAAATGCAATAGGCGGCGTGTTGCTTCACGGTGGTAGGATGATCCAGCGACTGGATGAGAAGATAATTGCTTTGCCTTGGACGTTTGTTTGTGGGTATTCCTAGCGAGGTTTCACAACGATTGCCAAATTATTCAATGCCTGAATAATAGTCATTCAGGCATTGAATAATTTGGTCCCTTTTTAATTGGATTCCTTCTGTTAAGCACTAGGCAATTATTTGGATGTCTGCCCTTCACAGTTGGTTCTATTGCTGGTAAAATATGAATACGACTATTTGTTATTGCTAATTTGTCGTTCGGAGGACATAGTGGCTACGCCCATAGCTGAACGTCTGTATACACCTGAGGAATACCTTGCCTTGGAGCGCGTATCCGAGACGAAAAACGAATTTTATCAAGGTGAGATAATTCCTATGTCTGGAGCAAGCCGAGAACATAATATAATTGGTGGCAGTATTAATGCTCATCTATATATGCAACTGCGCAAACGTCCGACTGAGGTTTACCAAAATGACATGCGGGTATTGGTCAGTAAATCTGGATTGTACACCTATCCAGATTTTGTTGTCGCAGATGCCCCATTTTTGAAGATGTAGAAGTTGGCACTTTGCTCAACCCTATTGTCATCTTTAAAGTCTTATCCAAATCTACTGAACAGTACGAGCGTGGCGACAAGTTTGAGCAATATCGCAGCATCGGCTCGCTCACCGATTATACTCTGGTCTCTCAGAATCGATGCCGAGTTGAGCAATATACACGGCAGCCCGACGGCACTTGGCTCTACCGAGCATACGCCAATATGTCCGATACGAGCCAAATCGAGTCTATCGACTGTGAACTGCTGCTCGAAGATGTATACGAAAAGGTGAATTTCGCTGATGAATCGAACAATGGCTCACTACACAATGGAAATCAGCCATAATACAGCAAGCGAAGTGAACTACCGTAAGCTCATTGAGCCTTTATATTATGAAGTTTACGGCGCAGGAAAATACAATATTCTTGATGAAATACTCCATCCGGATTTTGCGAACCGCCTTCCTGCAAGCGAAGAAATGCTTGGACGGGAAGCGTTCAAAAATGCGGCCATTTGGTACCGTAAGACTTTCATTGATTCCCAATGGGAAATCCATGATTTCCTAGTTGCTGGAGACAAAATAGTGGTGCGCTACTCCGCCACAGCTCGATATCAAGGTGGATGGTTAAATTTGCCCCCTCGGGAAGAACCAATATACGAGACGGGCATTGCAATTTATCGTATTGAGGACGACAAAGTACGAGAAATGTGGTGCGAGATGAGTGACGTCCAAATAGCCCATCAGTTAGGGGCCTTTGATTCTCCAATGCATCAATCTTCATGCCCTTCATGCCCTTCATGGTTAACAATAGGAGGAATTCATGCTAACCAACTCCCAAGTGGCCCAATTCCACGCCAACGGCTTCCTCAATGGTGGCGTTGTGCTAGATGACGAAACCGTCGAAGAACTGCGCTCAGAAGTGATGCGCGTAATTGATCAGCGCGAAGACGAGGAGATTCTCCAACCTGTCCGCCTCGTCAACCTCTCTGGCAAAGATGATGCACCAGTCTGGCAGATCGTCAACATCTGGCAGGCCAGCAAGCCATTTAAGAAGCTCATGTCCCACCCGAAGATTACAGCAGGTATCGCTCAACTGACCGACGCCACGGAACTGCGCATCTGGCACGATCAGATCCAGTACAAACCGGCTGAGATTGGTGGCGTGAACATGTGGCATCAGGATGCGCCCCTTTGGCCCATTATCGCCCCCATGACTGAAGTAACTGCTTGGGTGGCCCTGGATGATGCCGACGTAGACAACGGCTGCATGAGTATGATTCCAGGTACCCATAAGTGGGGTGACAATATGGAATTTATTCGCACGCTAGACAGCTATGAAGATATGCCCGATACGTTTGAGGGACACAATTTAGACGTAGTGCGCTGTCCTGTCAAAAAAGGCGAGGTTCACTTCCATCACTCGCTGGTCTGGCACGGCTCTCACGCCAACAACAGCGGACGCCCCCGCCGCGCCATTGCCCTCCACTATATGACTCAAGAGACCGAGTACGTGGCCAGTGGTGAGCATGTCATGAAACCCTATGTTGAGGTAAAGAATGGGGAACTCTTAAAAGGTGAGTATTTCCCACAGGTATATCCATCGTAGTAATGCGTAACGATTAACTCGTAATGCGTATTTGTCAACGGTTGGAGCAACTTCAGCCGCGGAGGCAGTACAGACGAGCCAAACCCATTCCTATCTTTAATCAGTTGTAGTGCGAGGTACCCAACCTTACAACTTGCTACCATGCAACCTTTACCATGATCCGAGCCATCATCTTCGATCTTGACGAAACCTTGCTCAACCGAACTGAAACGGTAAAACATTTCCTGATGGATCAGCACCGTCGCTATCCGGCGATACAGGTTCGAGTCCTAGAGCACCGTTATGTTTCCCGCTTCCTTGAGCTGGACAACCATGGCTATACTAAGAAGGATGTGGTCTATCCTCAGTTGGTTGAGGAGTTTGCTATCGAAATGGATTGGCATCAGCTCCTGACAGACTTTGACAATCGACGCGAGTGGCCTCGACTTGTCCTCTTTCCGCGGGTAGAAGAGTACTTGCAGCAGAAGCACCAAGAGGGGTACAAGCTCGGCATCATCACCAATGGAACGACCAACGCACAACTGTCCAAGATCGAGAAGACCGGTCTAGACAAGTTGGTTGATACTTATCTCATTTCTGAAAAAGAGCAGATCCGCAAACCCGAGCCCGAGATTTTTTTGCGGGCAGCTAAGCGGCTAGACGTGGCTACCACCGAATGCATCTTTATTGGAGACAACCCGCGTGCAGATGTTACTGGTGCGCAGCAAGTTGGCATGAAAACCATCTGGTTTCAGGGGCATTTGGCATGGCCCGAGGATCTAGATAACAGACCTGATCAGGTGGTTACCGAATTTGAAGCAATGTTTTCCATTGATCTCGAACGGTTATAATCAGAAGGGCGCAGCAGAGTAGGCTCACCTCGTGCCGCACGTGAGCGTGCTCCTTGGGCGGTTGCGATCTGTCCTGCCCTATCACTAAACACATTCCCGACAACACCGAAGTTGGACGGGAGCGAATGTTACACAAACTTGTCAAAGGGATAAAACATCATGACCGACCAAAACTTTGAACAAAACCTGGCCGCCCTCCAACGAGACGGCTTTCTCCTCATTCCCCAAGTTCTGAGTACCGAAACTGTCGAGCAGTGGAAAGAGATCCTCTACGGCATGTTCCACCGCGGTGAGTACGAGATCTCTAACGGTGTGGGCAACGTGGCTTTTGAGAAGCTACTGGCCCTCCAACCCAATTTGACTCAAGAGCTGATCGGCCATCCTGCGGCCGCACCCTATCTCCAAGCCGTCATGGGAAAACAGTGTCAGATCCGCAGTCTGCGCGCCCACGTCAATCCATCGGATTACACCCAAGAGTGGCACATGGACTTTTACGACTACTATTATCAAGCCGAGAAGGCTCAGGCTCAGCAGCCCGCTCAAGCTATCTGCATGAATAGCACTTTTTACTTGACGGACAATACACCAGAACGTGCGCGATTAACGTTTGTCAAGGATTATATGCACAAGCCCGTTCCCGATGAATTAATTCCTCATCTAGGCTATACCGAAGACCGTACCGATCCCTTCCAGGTCTGGTGCGACAATGCAGAATTGTCCCATCTGCATCCAATGGCGGGCGACATGGTAATCTTCTACAGCCACGTTCCCCATCAGGGTGCTAAGATCGGTCCTGACCCAGAAGGCGAAATTCGGGCCAACATTGTTCTCCACTACCAGCAAAACGCCATGTTCCCAGGGCTTAAGTTTGTTTCCAATCCCCAGTTTACATTGGATACATTGGGGTATGAGGGGACGTTTCCATTTGCGGGAGAGGCGAGCAAAACAGGAAAAGTATAGGGGCATGGCTTCGGATCGCAAAGCCTACCAGCAGACCCTCCCCAAAAAGCGAATGTCTGCTGGTGCAGTTTTTCGCAATGAAGACGGGGATGTACTGCTTGTCAACCCAACCTATAAAGAGCCCTGGGAGATCCCGGGCGGTGCAGTCGAAGCCAATGAATCACCACTTCAAGCCTGCATCCGTGAGGTCAAAGAAGAACTTGGCCTGGATATTGTGCCCCAGAGGTTGCTCAGCGTCATCTATAAACCAGAAAGCGATACATCAACCGAGGCTCTCTCTTTTATCTTTTACGGTGGACTTTTGAGTACGACTGAAATAGAGCAAATCGTGTTGCCCGAAGATGAATTGAGTGAGTATCGCTTTGTTCCACCAGAGCAAGTTAGACAATATCTTCTTGTTGAATTTGCTGTATGGCGGCTTCAGCAAAGCTTGACAGTATGGACAACGGATAAGACCCTATATCTCGACGGTTAATTAATTCTGCAAGGAACGGGTTGCGTGAATGGAATAGTCGAGGCTGTGGTTTGGCTGGGTCGAGCCGCTCGAAATGACATGGGTGGAGGGTTAGGATAAGGATAGACACATTTATGAATGCATCTACCCCCGAATCACAAGGATTTTCGGCACAAGGTATAGCGAACATCGACAGAACGTTGCGTAGCTATATCGAGCTGAAGCGCGTGGCTGGTCTTACATCCATGGTTGCTCGTCATGGCCAAATTGTCTATCATTCAGCCCTAGGTATATTGGATGTTGAGGCTGATAAACCAATGCGGCAAGACGCTATCTTTCGCATTGCCTCAATGACGAGCCCCATTTCAAGTGTCGCGATAATGATGCTAGTTGAAGAGGGTCACTTTGATCTCGACACACCGATTGCAGCCTTTATTCCAGAATTTAAGGAGTCAAAGGTTCTTGAAAGTGGAAGTGGGGACGAGATCGTCTTGGCGGATCTCGAGCAAGACATCACCGTTAGGCATCTCTTTACCCAAACGTCTGGTCTAGAAGGCTATTTTGAAGACGACGGGACAACCATCGAGCAAATGTATCATCAGAAGAGAGTGGAGCTGGAGCAGAATAATCCACCGCTGACGCTCTCCAAGATGATGCGAGCGGTTGCAAAAATCCCTTTAGCCCATCAGCCGGGAAGTTGCTGGGCCTATGGCTTAGGTGTCTATATGCTGGCCTATTTGGTTGAGCTGGTTACGAATACGCCTTATGAAAAGTTTCTACAAACGCGCATCTTCGAGCCGCTGAAGATGGTGGATACGGCCTATTACATTCCACCAGAAAAGGCACATCGTCTGGCAGGGGTTCATCACTATTTCGCCGAAGAAGACCAGCTCAAGCGCCATGAATTTCCCTGGATGAACGTACCTTCCCAACCGCCAAGTTATGTTGAGGGTGGCAACTTGTTGCTCTCAACTATGGATGATTATGCACGATTTGCCCAGATGCTTCTCAATAAAGGTGAATTGGATGGAGTTCGCCTGCTGCGCCCAGAAACGGTCGAGTTAATTGCATCCAACCATGTCTCTGAGGACGCCTTGCGCAACGGCTTTCGTGACTATCACGATGGCTACGGATATGGACTCGGCGTACGCGTTTGCATGGACGAGACCCAATCGGATGCTGCTGGTTCAAAAGGAGAATATGGCTGGGGTGGTCTCTATAACACAGTTTTCTGGGTTGATCCTGAAAAGTCTCTCTTCGGGCTGTTGATGATACAGCAGCTTGGGTTTTCGATCGCGCAGGAATTTAAGGCATTGGTATATGAAGCGATGCCCATGTGAATTCTACTATTTTACTCAGACCATAATTCAAATACATTAAACACAAAGGAAAACCAAAATGGCAGCGAAAAAACCAACCAAACGCCGCGATCGCCGTCGCCCCAACATCATCCTCATGGGTATCGACTCTCTTCGTCGAGACCACATGAGTTGCTACGGCTACCATCACCTGACCACCCCCCACATTGATCGGTATGCCCAAAAGGCGACGCTATTTGAAAACACCATCAGCGCCCATATTCCCACAACAGGTGCCTATGCCTCCATGCTGACTGGTATGGATGTTTTCAGCACGCAGGCCGTGGCTTTACGCCATCAGGGCCCGCTACGACCAGAGGTGAAGACCCTACCCGAAATTCTGCGCGATGAAGGATACAACACGACCTGTGTTGGCTTTACCGGCAACCCCAGTTCACGCGGTTTTGATACCTATTTGGACTATGCTGGTTGGGGCAGTTGGAACGAAGGACGAAGCCCCAAAGCTCAAAATCTAAATGATGTGGCCATTCCCGAAATGGAGCGACTATCCAAAAAGCGGGATCCTTTCTTTCTCTTCCTGCGTCACATGGATCCCCATGCGCCCTATTTACCACCGGCCCCCTACGAACGGGCCTTCTACCACGGCAATGAGACCGATCCGGCCAATGAATCCATGAAGCCCGTCATGGAGTTCAAGCCGTTCCGTGATTTCTTCGCCATGTGGATGCCGCCTGGTATTACTGACAAAGATTACGTCATTGCCCAATATGATGGAGCTATTGCCTATATGGATGCCTGTATCCAGAGCATTTTTAATGCTGTGGAAGCACTAGGCATCGAAGAAGAGACCATGATCATCATCAACGGTGATCACGGTGAGACCCTCTACGATCATGAGTGTTGGTTTGATCACCATGGCATGTATGATCCAGTGCTGGTGGTGCCGCTGATCATTCGCTATCCAGGCAAGACCCCCGAGGGGCAACGAGTAGCCGGATTTAATCAGCACAAAGATCTTGTTCCCACTATCCTTGACTTAGCCGATCTGCCTCAGAATATCGATTTTGATGGAAGAAGCCTCATGTCTATGGTACACGGCGAAGTGAACTCATTTGAGAGCGAGATGTATATCACCGAATGCACGTGGATGCGTAAACATGGCTGGCGCACACCGGAATGGAAGCTCATTATTGCATTGGAGCCAGATTTCCACTTTAAGCCCGAAATTGAACTCTATAATCTGCTGGCCGATCCGGAAGAGAACAACAACGTCGCTGAAGAGAATCCCGACGTGGTTGATCTGCTGCGGAATCGCATGAACACCTGGATTGCTAAGCGGGAAAAAGAGAGCGGGCTTCCCAATCCCATCCACCACCAAGGGGACTGGCACGGTCACAAAGATGTAGGTGCCTTCAAGACCAGCCAGCAGGCTTATGATACGATGTATATTGGCGATCCGACTCAGGCCGCTAAGTTGCAAGCTGAATCAAGAGACGAGGGGGACAGTAGTTCTGAAGAAAAAGCGATTGAAAAAGCCAAGTCAGCCACGGGAAAGAAGAAATCTAAACCTAAGAAAAAGAAGTAGAGAAGGATGTCTGTATACTCCGCCAGAAAAGTCTTGTTCCGATGATTGCCCCATCCACTTTGGGAAATTTCGAGAGGGTAGGACAGAACTTTTCTCGCTATCTATAAGGTACCCAATGAAGCGACCCAACATCATACTCATCATGACTGATCAACAGCGCTTTGATACCATCGGTGGCTGGGGCTACGGTTATATGAGTACGCCCCACATGGATCGGCTGGTGCGTGAAGGTATCTCATTTCGGCAGGCATACTGCCCAGGAGCCACGTGCATTACCTCCCGGGCGGCCATCTTCACTGGCATGTATGCCCACAACACGGGTGTATATACCTTTCAAGATTGGGACAACCACCGTAGTTGGGTGCAAGATCTGGCGGAGCATGGCTATCGTTGCGTAAATATGGGTAAGATGCACTTGGGACCGCGCTATGTAGCTGGCGGCTTTCATGAGCGGGTGGTTGTGGAGAATCCTACCAACATGGTCCATCAGAACGGTGGTGTGGATGATGATTGGGGGCGCTATCTCAGCTTTCATGGCCTAGACCGGCCCAACAACCGCAACCAGAGCGACTCTCAGTGGTTGGAGAAGCATCAGGGCATTCCGTGGCATTACGAGGAGCGCTTTCATAGTGACGTCTTTATTGGTGATTCAGCCGTCTCCTGGATCAAGAACCACCGCGGCAATGCTCCCTTCTTCTTGCAGGTTGGCTTTACTGGTCCCCACGAGCCATGGGATCCGTTGCCACGCCACCTGGAGCTTTATCGTGACAAGATCATACCAGAGCCAGTAATGCGAGCAGGTGAGCTAGACGAAAAACCGCCCCAGCATCGTGCCCACCAAGAAATGCATGCCATTACGTCTCATGAATCCCAAATTGATCTGCGCGGAGCAAACCCAGATGCCATTGCTGAGATGCGCCGACACTACTATGCCAAAATCAGTACAGTAGATGAGCAGCTTGGCCGCGTGCTTGACGCACTGAGCGAGCGAGGCTGGTTAGAGCATAGCCTGCTCATCTTCTGCTCCGATCACGGGGAGTTGCTGGGCGATCACGAACTGGCTTACAAGTGGCTCATGTACGATCCTATCGTCCATATTCCGTTGATTGTACGTAATCCTGCCTTAGGCCGAGAGCCACAAACAATCCACGATCTAGTTTCGCTCATAGACATCGGGCCCACCATCTTGCAGGCAGCAGGAATTGATATACCAACATATCTGGAGGGTCAGTCGCTTCTACCCTACTTTGATGGCTCGTTTGACGAACCACGCCAATTTGTCTTTTGCGAGGATAACTACCAGATTATGCTGAGGAGCGAGAGCCACAAATTAGTCTACTACATCGGTCAAGAAGCGGGTGAACTGTATGATCTGGCCACGGATCCAGACGAGCTTTTCAATCTTTGGAATCGAGAAGACTTTGACGCCCAGAAACAATTGCTTCTGAATGAATTACTAAGCTGGCTAGCAACCAGCACCTACTATAATTCAGGTTATAAACGGGGACAGCAAAGGGAGTACAACTTGCGTTGGCCCGATGCGGATGATAGTCGTCTGCATGGTGGTAATATGCGCTCCAAGCAGGTTACCGTTTTGTAAGGTTGGGCTGTATTGAGAGGGCATTTGAATATTTTATGTCAACCTGTTGAGCATAGTAGAAATAGAAGCAGCGTAAATGACAGCCTCGCTGCTCTTGGTGCAGCGTTCATAGTCTTTGCTAAGGCAGCGATAGCGGTTCAACCAAGCCAAAGTACG
>JBCCHB010000151.1:0-39419 GCA_039028975.1 Chloroflexota bacterium | reverse complement strand
GTTGCTGTCAGCGTTTGACTTAGATTTGATAGCAGTGCCATAATTTCTGCCATGAGCGATTCCTTGGTTGAGCTTTCGTTTGGTTGACAAAAACTCTACACAAGGTCTCGCTCTTTTCCTAATTTTTGATCAAGGTATTGATTTCAGGGTCGATTTTTATACTTTCCTGTACTCCGTAGTTCACGATTTCCCGTTAAGCTAGGACACCCACGTGCGGTTCTATACGGATGCAACCGCACGTGGGTGTGCTAACTGCTCTAGATCACATAACAATCGTGAACTACTGCTACTAGAACAAAGCTTACGCAGGACTGCTAAAGGTCAATTCATTTGTGAAATAATGACGCAACCTAGCATTGCCGCTATAATCCAATACGCTTTAGGTAACTTGAGGAGAATCTATGAGAACAGATGTTGCATATGCACACGAACTCGATGCCCAGGATCCGCTGGCTGACTTCAAAGAACGCTTTGTCATCACGGATCCAGACCTCATCTATCTCGATGGTAACTCGCTGGGCAGGCTACCCAAAGCAACAAAAACGTTGATGGACGAGCTACTCCATGACTGGGGAGAGCGCCTCATTCGGATTTGGTCGGAAAAGCACTTTGGGATCGCTCGAGAGGTTGGGGATAAATTAGCCGATTTGCTTGGCGCTCAGCACGATGAAGTCATTATTGGCGAGTCAACGTCAGTCAATATGTTTAAGTTATTCGTTGCCGCGTTGCAACTGCAGGAAGGGCGCAAACGCATTGTCACAGACGACCTCAACTTTCCGTCTGATCTCTACGTACTGCAAGAGATCAACCACATGCTCGGTAATCGGCATGAAATTGAGGTAGTGCCATCATCCGATAGCATAATGGGTCCAGTGGAAGGCATCAAAGCCCTATTGGATGAGGAGACTGCGTTTCTGACACTGACCAACACAGTTTTCAAGAGTGCCTATACCTACGACATGGCGGACTTGAATGTGGCGGCAAAAGAGGTGGGTTCGCTGGTGGTGTGGGATTTGAGCCATTCGGTAGGGTCCGTACCCATCGACCTGAACGGTTCGGGGGCGGATATGGCCATTGGTTGCACATACAAATATGTGAACGGTGGTCCTGGCTCCCCTGCATTCCTCTATATTCGTCGCGACTTGCAGGAGAAGCTGCGCAATCCAATTGCGGGCTGGATGAGCCAGAAAAACCAGTTTGACTTTGGGCTGGAATATGAACCGCTGGATGGCATTGGTCGATTCTTGACTGGCACGCCGCACGTCCTTTCAATGGCACCAATCGGGGTAGGAGTTGATCTACTGCTCGAAGCTGGCATGGACCGAGTACGCGAAAAGTCGGTTGCCCAGACTGAATACCTCATCGCTCTCTGGAAGGAGCACCTCAAGCCTCATGGCTTCACCCTCAACTCACCGCGCGATGCCAAATGGCGTGGTTCACATGTGGCGGTTGGGCATCCCGAAGGTTGGCGCGTCAACCAGAGTATGATCAAGGACATGAAGATCATCCCCGACTTCCGTGCCCCTGATAATATTCGTCTGGGCGTTACGCCGATGTACACTTCGTTTACCGATCTGCACACGGCAGTAATGCGGATGAAGAAGATCATGGAAGAGAAGCTGTATGAGAAATACGCGACCAACTCTTCAGGCATAGGGGTGACATAATGCTCGATTTAGCCAACTATGATGTCGATCCTATACGCGGCTTTTTGCCTTCAGACGATCCACTAACTAAGCTGCCACCCGAATTTGCCGAATGGGATCGGCTTGGTGCCGAATTGCCCTATTTGGTGCTGACAAGTCGTGTCCGCAGCACAGTTGCCAACTTGCCAACGCCTGATCTCAGCTTGCTCACCACCAACGCGGAGCTTGAACGCGCTATGCTGATCGTATCCGCATTGTGCATGGCCTATATCTGGACAGAAGCCCCAGCTACACAGCGTCTTCCAGCAGCATTGGCTGTCCCATGGGCTACCACTGCAGAGCGGTTGGGACGTCCACCCATGATTACCCACAGTTCAGTTGTGCTCAACAATTGGCGTAGGCTTGATCCAACAGAGGGGATTCATACTGAAAATCTTGCCTGTACCCAACATTTCATGGGTGGTATGGACGAACAATGGTTTTTCACAGCCACCGCCGCGCTTGAAGCAACCGGTGCTCCTGCCCTTCAACTGCTTTGCAAGGCGAAAGCGGCCGCCGCGGATGGCCATGTAGGATGTGTGGTCGAGTTGTTGGACATGATTTGGCCGATTTTCCACAACGTCAATAGAGCCCTGATCCGCGTCTACGAAAAGTGTGATCCACACATCTTTTACAACCGCATCCGCATCTTTTTGACTGGATGGGATCAGGCCGGAATCGTGTTTGAAGGCGTCAGTAGCACCCCGCTTAAAATGCATGGCGGCAGCGCAGCACAGAGTAGCCTGCTACAAGCTTATGATGCTGCGCTCGGCATTGAGCATCTGCATCCTAAAACCCAACCATTTTTAACCTTAATGCGCCAATACATGCCGCCCAAACATCGACGGTTTATAGAAGATTTGGCAATGGGCAAATCTCTTTATGAATTTGTTCAAGAGCGCAAAGCTGAATCAACTCAACTGGCAGCGGTCTTCAATCAATGCATTGACGAGCTTGACGAATTTAGAAGGGCGCATATGGAGGTTGCTGCACGTTACGTGCTGCAACAGGGCAAAGATGGCGAAGATGGTTTAGGAACCGGTGGCACCAGTTTTGTCCCATTTTTAAGCCAAGCCCGCAAAGAAACGAAAGCAAAAAGAACGTGAATACAATAAATAACAGTCTGCAGTCGCTTGGTCGCCTAGTCCAGAGTTAATCTGGCGAACTTCAAGTACATTGCAATTGGCTGACGCTAAGTATCCGAGCAAAAGTAAAATTGTATCGTCTAGACTCATCCGCAACCATTAAATGTCCTATACTATGAATAAATGGTGGATTCTTGCTCTTGCCGCGTTCACATCGATGTTTGCTTACGCAATGCCTTTGTTGTCATTGCCGGTGCTCTTTACTGAGATAGCGGCTGACCTTGATCTGACGATTTTACAGATCGGCGTTGTGTGGGGCGCTGCCTCCTTCGCAGCGTTTCTTATCAGCATCCCAATGGGCATTTTGGGTGATCGCTTTGGGCCACGAATGACCATCGGCATTGCCTGTCTGCTCGTTGGTATATTTGGCGCGTTGCGAGCATTCTCTTTTGATTATGTTAGCTTCATGGTTACCGTGCTACTACATGGCTTCGTTACGCCTGCCATTCCGCCTAATTTACACAAAGCAGCCGGGTCATGGTTTCCAGAACGGCGCGGGCTAGCGACAGGCTTTGTATCGGCCGGATTTGCCATCGGCCTCACACTAGGCTCCTCATTGAGTGCCAGCTTCCTATCGCCCCTATTGGGTGGTTGGGGTGCGGTGCTCATCTTGTATGGCGCTCTTGCGATTCTATTTGGCGTACTGTGGCTTCTCTTCTATCCGGCAGCAGAAGCAAAACCGCCATCCATATCGGACAAACTCACCTTCATCGATGGGCTGCGTCACGTTGTTCAATCACGCGAGCTATGGTTAATTGGTCTGGGGACGGGTAGCTTCTGGGCATGCTATCGCGGATTTTCAGGCTACTTGCCGCTCTATCTCAAAGAGATTGGTTGGAGTCCCGTCTTGGCGGATCAGACATTGGCAACGTTTTTTCTGGTCAGCTTGATCGGAGTCATTCCCCTATCGTTGCTATCTGACCGTGCGCGGTCACGGCGCATTTTTATGGTCGTCAGCATCGCTGTGATGGGTATCGGCGTACTATCCTTTTCAATTGTGGACGGCATTCTGATCTGGATCGCACTCATTGTGTCAGGATTCTTTTTTGATGCATACATGTCGATTCATCAGGCGGCCGCCCAAGAAGTTGATGGTATTGGGTATGAATATGTTGGTACAGCGTTGGGGTTTATGGCGACGTTACGCGAGGCGGGTGGGTTTCTGTCCCCCCCAATTGGCAATGCGCTTGCTGAATACGGTCTCAGCACACCGTTCGTCTTTTGGGGGATTATGGGTCTGATTGGGTCCGCCATTTTGTGGCAGTTGCCTAGAAAAGAAACATAGAGACCGGGCGAAGATGAGTTCAGCTCAAATAGCGTTTGTTATGTTCGTCCGAGGAGATGATAAGAAAATTGGTTGGTTGCATTTAGCGTCTATCCCCAAAGTTTTCCGGCTCTGATCTGCGCACTTCCGGCCATTGCTTCAAATTTCTTCGACATAATTGAATAGGCAATGTGTAAGGTTAGCACCTATGCCGAGCCAACCCCACAATCAGTGCTCTCCAATCACCTACTTGCGTCTAACGATGTTCCATTTTTTCTCTTCGGCAAACGACTAGACACAGTTTTTATTTATACTCAGCTCCGTTTCAAAACCGTAGTTTGGTCTCTCTGGTAGAGTTAAGGAAAACTATGGTTTTGAAAGCGGCCGCAGTATAGATAGATTCTATTGACATAAATACTCTCGTACCTTTGTCAGATCTCTAGGGAACTGCTGGCGCAAAAAGTTCATGAAACGTGCATTATCTTTGTCATTCACACCGTGGTATGCCAATCCGCCAAGGCTATTCGCTAGCCTGAACCACATCATCCTTTGCGCAAAAGTTTCGTCCGCTGGTATCCCATCAAAATAGCCTTCCAGAATCCACTCACTTGGTATTGGTTGTCTACCAAAGAATCGACTCCACCCATCGGAGTCTAGCTTGCCAAATGGCACTTCTTTAGCGGCGTCTCCACTCTCGCAGAACTCAAAATCGATTAGCCCAGTGATTTGACCATTTAACACCATGACATTTTGTAAATTAAAATCACCATGCAATAGGCACGGCAGAACTTTGTCACCTAGCGCCGCAAAATGGATCAGCAAATCGATTGATTCTGTGATGATCTTTTCGGGCAAGCCCACATGCCAAGCCGCCTCATGAGCACTCTCTCGCGGCAATCCAGTGACATAAGCTTCCTGCCATGTTTGTGCTTCACCCCGCCCATTGGCCTTGATAGACCCAAATCCAGCCATAGATACCGCATGAAGCTTACGCAGGAGTTTACCTAGGTCAAAGAGCAGTGGCCGAAGTTCTTTACTCGTTATGGATCCAGCAGCAATCAATGTTTCCAGCGATTCGCCTACAAGCCGGGTTTCCACACAGACAGAGCGAGGAATATCACCTGGAAGATGATGCGACAGATACAATACCTGAGGGACAGGCAAACCTTCATTTGCTAGTCGTTCCAATGCCCACTTTTCGTTTTCAAAGTAGGGACTTTCATACCAATGAATCCGGACGATAGCCTCTTGCCCTGACTGCGTTGTTATGGCATATACCTCATTTGAGTATCCTACAGTAATGCGCTCTTTGTCGCGGATATCACTGTTGCACGCTTCCTTAACAATCCATGCAATGTCCTGCTTAGGGCTTGTTATCAGTTGAATACGCTCTTTTTTCTCCCTTTCGAGATCAGAGGAAGACATCATTTCTCCTTAATCCTCTCCTAGATCAACTCCACCTTTAGATTGAGCCAGGTAATTCAACAATGAGGTTTGTCGGAGCAACCTCAAGCGCAACAAAAAACCAAACCATCCTGAATCGCGGGGAGGTACCGGAAAGTAGTTGTGGATCCGTAATTTTCTCTAAGAGAGAAGGCTTCCACAGGGCTTTTCGAATAGGTGCAATGGGAAATTGTCCGGTCACAAACCGGACCTACGGGTAACGACTCTAATGTCGCATAATTTATAATACACTGTACCAGTGCAGGCGATGAAATGGCAGCAAGATTTAACCAACTTCGATAGGATAATCAGAATTATTTCTGTTGAGCAGTTCGTTGAGATGCCTACCTAGATTTTCGGGAATAAACAACTCATCGGAATCTTCTATTGAATTCGCTGGCCACCAACGGAAGCCTAAGAAGGAATCAGTTTCTGCACATTCTGGGTTGTTCACCATAGATGGCTTAAACCACGGGGTGTGAATGAGATAATAGGTTTCTTGTTGGTTGATGCGCTCACCAGCCCAAGTGAAAGTGGCTTGTCGATTCCAGACATGTCTGAACGGCGGTAACGCGCTCATCCCGGTTTCCTCGTATAATTCACGACAAAGGCATTCCTCTAGGGTCTCGCCTACTTCCACTCCCCCGCCAGGTGGGCACCATAGCACCTGACCGCTCTCAGGTTCGCGCGACTGAATAAGCAGAACGCGGCTATCGGGCGTTACCAGAAGGGCCCGCGCTGAATGACGTTGTGTTGGTTTCTCTATATTGTCTATGTTCATATTCGCGCTCAATGCGCCCTTGCCCACCGACGACTTGATGCAGATAGGCCATCATTGCAAGGTATGGTGCGCTCTCTTGAAAAGTGGCGTGCTGTGTGACGGTGACGCGAAAACAGAGGATGATTGAAACAAAGGTATTCGCGCTATACTCGCTGCGCAACAAATATCATCAACTGGCTCGTTTGAGATTCAAACGGTCTTTTGTTCCAGTTGCCATGAAGTGCTTTGATCCTGAATCCGCTATTCGTTAACGAAGTTGCAAGCTCTGCCTCACTGCGAAAGCAAAGTCGACTACTCACCGCGACTTCATCGCCCGTCAACTCAAAGACGTTGTAGCCCACGAATTCTACAATGCCGTTGTCGGTATTCAATACGTCCATCCAACAGGTCATCGGTCCAAACGGTGTATCGATCTCCTCATAAGTATCATCACGCCCCCAAGATTCCCAAGCACGCACCACAGGGTTACGGCTTTCAAAGGCCAAGTAACCTCCAGGGTGAATGGCCGCGTGAAGTGCGTTCAGTGTTGTCGTCCACTCGATATCATCAAGAAAGACCTGGGCTACATTACCGGTCATAATAGCTAAATCGACCCCATGCCCTCCTAATTGGCTCGAATCGCCTTTTATCCATTCCACCCGTTCAGCCCCTGGCTTTTCCCGTGCGACAGCCAGCATGGCTGCAGATGGATCAATGCCGATGATATGGCGATCTGCAATGGCAAGTTCACAGGTCAATGTACCCGTTCCACAGCCTAGATCAAGAATCTGTTGAGCATTCAATTCGGACGCTAATTGGATATAGAAATCGGTATCAATACCGCGCGGATTATCACGATCGTAGAGGGCAACTAATCGTGGATCGGTGTAGTGCTTATCGAGCTTCATATGGTGTTCAAGATGCATTTCTTGCCCGCAGGCAGGTGGTTCACAAAATCTGGATGCAATATTTTATCAAGTACATCATACTTGCCCGCTCCATATACTTGGTAATATAAAGGTTCAATGAGGGAACGATAGTTCATTTCATTCGACAGGGTTGTCTCGTGATCATCTATATTCGATGAAATCCACCTCAACCGTATCCCCATTGGAGACAATTTCCGCTTGATGAGTCCCGTGCTCTAAAACATCCGACTCCCATAAAAGCGCCTGGAAATGATCGTTGCCGCGGCAAGATACATTTGCGGCAACCAACTTGCCATCTATCCAGATATTGGCGGTCACCATGTAATCTGATTTCAAGCCGTAAAAGCGTATTTGGCTCCCTTCAAAGAGTACAGTGAGGGAATCTCCTTGCTCCCACATGGTACGCGTCGTCCCGTCAGAGTTCTGCGGTGCATACCATGTATCTCCACCATTGATGCCCAAACGTGGATCTGTATCTTCCAACTTAATCCAGTCACTCGTTTCCGATGCTGTTGCCAGGGTTGCGTTCCGGGGTTTGTCATCATCCACTTCAAGCTCAAAGTTGGCGTTAAGCAGGCCGTTAGCAATCAGCGATTCAACATCTGCGATTGGTCCATCGCTCAAGGCGCCAAAGCCTACAGCCGGACTGCCTGGCTTTAGTCTGTAATCCCCGTCGTCAAAGTCGATAAATTGTGGATCTGCCGTAAACTCACCAGTTCCCGGTGCCATACCAAGCAGCACGATGCCATCATCCATATCCCAGTAAAGATTGTTGGTGTGCACTGACGAGTCTTTATCCTCTCCTTCAAAGACAGGGGCCCACATGTCATCGCGAGTCACGACGATATTTTCGTGAATGGCAATATCCTTTCCTTCTAGAAAAAATACAGTGTCGAATGCCATGCCAGCCAGTGCATCAGTACGGATAATCGTATTGTTACTGATGCGGCTCTCTGAGTTGTCAGCCCACCAGAGGACAAAATCCTGATAATCACGACTCACATTGTACTCAATCACCATGTTGCTTGCCGGCATTCTACCCATATCGTGGGCCCAGCTGATCTCCAGAAAGCCCATATTGTGGAGCGTTTGGTTGTGATGAATGTGGATGTTGTCTTTGTGATTGCGACCGTCGTCGATCTCGATAGCGCCGCCGTCGCCACCCCATTCACCTCCTTCCACGTACATATTTTCGATGATGTTGTACGAGATTTCTTGATTGCCGATGCCCAAGTGAATGCCAATTGGACCCCAATAAGGCTGGGAGAGAAACCCTTTGTAATCTAGCTCATTGGTGTCGTGGATGAAGTTGTGGGTTATAAGACTATGCTCACTATACGAGTGGATGGCTTTGGCGTTGTAGGCGAATTCGTTGTTGCGTATAATGACGTGATCGAATCCAAGAGCGACGTGGAGCGCCCCACTCTCCCAAACCTCTAAGAAGGATGCGCCAGGCCGAGCAGCTGCCGTATGATGAAAATAGAGGTTTTCCACAATGTGATGGTCACCTTGAATTCGCATGGCGTTCCCATTATTCTTGTTCCGATCGGCATTAGTAAAGCGAGGGGCCTCACCGCTTCCATACGCGCCAATGACAATGGGATGCTCAGCCGTGCCGTCGCCATTGATGGTGACGCCGCCAGCAAAACTGCTACAGCGCTTGAAGTTAATGTGATCTCCTGGAAGAAAAATGATGCTGGAGACTTTGTCAAGGCTTTTCCATGGGGCGTCTTCACTGGTACCGCTGTTTTGATCGTCGCCGCTTGTGCTATCGATATAGAATTCTCGCAGCGCGTTGCGCTCGAGCGACGCTATTGCCGATTCAACTTGTACTTCAGCATTGGAAGAGTTGGGTAAAGGTTGGCATCCTGCCAAAAAGAGAATGGCTCCTAACAATAGTAGGGCAACTACAGTTGTAAGATAGTATTTCATGATCGCGACCCTCCTCATGTCTACCCAATCGTTCTACTAGCCTATATCAATGAATCCCAAACAACTTATGCATCCACCCGGGTGTAGCTCCGCCAAATGACCAAGTTATTTAATTCTCACTCCTAAAGGTCCAAATTGACGCACATCTGTCTTCTCGGCTTGTCGTTTTTCAGTATAGTTCCGGAAGTGTTCAAGTAATTTGCTCGGCTCTTGCTGCTTCAATGCACTAATGTAGCTCGGCCGCTCCTGGATCCGTTGATACCACGCGTTCAGGTTAGGATGTAATCCGATTGGATACCCCAAAATATCCAAGCGATGTACGTTAGGCGTCCATGCAATATCCGCCAAGGAGAAGGTGTTCTCCACCAACCAATCGGATCCATCGAGCGCACGATCTAACTCTTGGAAGAGGTCATAATGCCCCTGCACAGCTTCGTCGAGCTCTACTTTGGAAAACCCTTCTTCAGAAGAGAATTTACGCATGAATGCACCCAATTCTTCATTGTGATGATTGCTCAAAAATGTATCAAGCTGCTCTGGGGTCATGCGGCGCCCCCCCTTAAAAAGAAATTCGTGAGTGAGCAACTTCAACCCGTGTTGGGCATGATCGGCCTTGGCTGTCCAACGGCGTACTTCTGCTTTCCCTGCGTCGCTTGCAGGCATTAACGTCATTCCCCCAAACTTTTCTTCAATGTAGTCAATGATGTCTACGGATTCGATAATCACCTGACCATTGTCGACAAAGGTAGGCACTAGCCCCATGGGGTTGATGGACTGGTACTCCTCGGTTGCATGCTCTTTTTTGGCCAGATCAACCACATGGCTGGTCCACTCTAGATTTTTTTCGGCCAGTGTAATTCGGACTCGTTGGGCACAGCTAGAGAAGCCAGCGTGGTAGAGATGTAGCCCCGTAAACTGCTGTACTTCTACATTTTTCGTTTCGATGAGTGGCATAAGTTATCTCACTTTGTTTACTTGACTCTGACATGGATGGCGAAACGCCCATTTCATGAAGAGAACATTCTTCTGCA
Source organism: Chloroflexota bacterium (assembly GCA_039028975.1). Lineage (GTDB taxonomy): Bacteria > Chloroflexota > Anaerolineae > Caldilineales > Caldilineaceae > JAHBNG01. The sequence continues at coordinate 29,230 of JBCCHB010000151.1, read as the reverse complement.
TTGAAATGATACTTGGCGTGGTTTATAAAGTTAAATGTTTGCTCACGTTGTGATACCACCAGCAGGTAGCCATATTTGTTGAATTATAGCACATCCTCGCTATACTGCGGTCTGCTCTACAGCCATCAAGCTAAGGAAAGGGGAAGCCGGGATGTGTCGGATAGGTCCGCCATCTCTTGGACTAGCTGGAAAAGGAGATCTGTTTTGATGGTCGCGTAGTCGTCCGAATCCCACAAATTCACAATTTCCTCTGGATCAGAATCCAAATCATAGAGTTCCCCTTCGCCAAGATGGGTATAGATGGTCAACCGATAGCGTTCGGTAACCAAAGTCCGCACTTTGGCCCAAATTGGCAGCTCGAACTGGGGTGAAAAGACGACCGTTTCAATCAGCACTCGCGTACGATGGGCCTGACGGTGTATATCAACTCCACCAGCAAGCAGAGGGAGCAAGCTGTGTCCCTGGGCACCGTGGTATGGCCAGAGGTTAGCTCGGTCAAGAATTGTGCGGCCGATGTCCACATAGCTGGCTAGCCCTTCCACTGGACCGCAATTGAAACGTGAATCAGGATCGCGCCAGATGAACGGGACTTTGATTAGCGATTGGTAGTGGGCCGGTCCCTTGAGGAAGAGGCCATGTTGCCCCATATAGTCGCCATGATCGCTGGTAAAGATGACAACGGTATTATCGGCGTAGCCATTCTCCTCAAGCGCTTGCAAGATTTCGCCCACAAGCTCATCAATGAAGGTGATCATGCCGTATGTGGTTGCTATGATTTGTCGCGCTTCCTCTTCTTGGGCCATGAAGGGTGCGCGAGGTCGACGTTTACCGTGTATCTCACTTTCATTTACCGCATTGAGCAGCGGCGTTTGGGTGCGGGGCGACTCGTAGAACGAATCGGGCAGGACTATATCATCGGGATCGTACATCTCGTAATATTTCTGAGGCGGCGTCCAGGGGTGATGCGGATCGGGGAATGAGCACCAAACAAAAAATGGATTGTCAGGCCGAACAGTGGCATGTTGGTTTAGCCAGTTGACGGTGGAATCGCCCACAAAACGCGTTGGATAGTGCTCAGGGGCAAGTGCCGAGGCATACGTCTGCGGATTGTACTCGGACACGTTGGGTGAGTGCTTGCGCCCAACCTGCTCAGCAAGCGTCGGAGCGATATTGTCAAGATAACGCTTGTGATGGAACCCTGCCACCTCGGCATGGGCAGAGGCAAAAATCACGTCATCGAAACCGTAGTAAGGGGTGGCTGGTTCAAAGTTGGGATCATTCCAGTTGGAAGGGTGCTCTTGCAGATAGGCGGGCGAGCCGTATTCTTCGGCCGACTTTTGCGTCGCTGCCAGCCCTTCCGGTGGCGCAACTTTACCCTCTGGGACTTGTTCCGCCTGTTGGGGAGCAGGAACCTCGGTGGTGTTTTGCAGATGGGACTTGCCAATCAGCGCCGTCCGATAGCCCGCCGCCCGTAGCAATTCGGGGAAGGTGTTGCTATCTACATCAAGGGCCACCCCGTTGCTGTGGCTCCCATTGACCGAATTCATGCGCATGGTCAAAAAAGCTTGCCGATTGGGCATGCACATGGGCGTTGCCGTGTACATGCCGTTGATGCTGGTTCCTTCGGCGAAAAGTCGATCAATGTTGGGTGTTTTGACGACAGAGTTGCCATGACAGGCTAGCTGATGGTAGCAATGTTGGTCCGTCATGATAACGAGGAAGTTGGGTTGGTTTGTCATATTGTCACCATAGAGGTTATCCTCCTACCCGATTCTTGAGCAGGGAGAATACTTATCAGGTTTGATTAGGCTATTTTAAAAAAGGGCTTCGCCCACCTGAAGTCAGGACATCTCGTCCAGCGCGTGGGCGAGACGCCCAAGGTCCAAATTTTATACTTTCCTAGACTACTAGACCAAAATAAATGCTCCGTTCCTCGCCAGACTTTTACCGTCAACATAGCGAATATACTGTGAATTGAAAATCAGAAATGCCGTTGCCCAAAAATCTAGACAAACTGTCTTTGTAACATTGCCAGAAAGAACTTAGGGGCATATCGTTTGTGCAATTGATTCAATTCCTCAACAGGATTTTGACCAAAGAGATCTTTACCATGATACGTAAGAGCCTTGTCGATTTCCTGATCGATTATCTGTGAGATTATTTCATCGTTCTCAAATTTGGCGTTATAGTGCTCTTTTATGCCTGTAAGATAACTATGAATGTTTAGCCCAACGTATTCCTCAACACTGTCACAATCGTAGCGAACTGCACTTTTTCCCTTTTCATCAAAAGGATACAATATCGACTTCTCTCCTTTTTCAAAATCCATCTTCATTGCAGTGGGTTCAATGTAGAGGAGTTTACCAATTTCCAAATCAATACTTATGGGCAAATCTTCAACTTCGATTACACTGTTCATCCCGTATCTGTAAGATCTTTCAGGATAGTCAGGATCCTGCTGGATTAAGGCAAGCATGTCCTTGACGTGTTGTAACTCGTGCTCTAGCGAGATCTTATTGTCAATAAAACTTTTTATGCGCTCATCATAATCTTCGCAATAGACGACTATGGGCAGGTAATAGTACGGTTTTGGATAGTCTGGAATAATGGGATCTATTTCGGCAAACAATCCTATCATCTGCGCGCTAAATATTTCGTCTGTTCTTATTTGGCAATAGAGGTAGGGTAGGCTGCCCTCCACGAGAACGTCAAATTGAACCAACTCGTATCCTATTGCAGACAAGTGCTTATCCAGAATGGAATGCAATTGGTCATGGTTATTCTCATCAACAATCTGATGGTAAAGGTCTAAATGTTCCATTAAGTATACTCTCAATTAACTACCTTTGAGATCGCGATCCAAAATCTGGTTCATGGCGCTGGAAATTTGCTCACCCGCATTCCCCGACGCGCTCTGACTCCGCCACCCAATATATCCATCCGGCCGTACCAGCAGACAACCATCTTCATCCACTTCTCGAATGTCGGCCCACTCCTGGTAGATATCTTCAACGTCGCGGCTGGGACCAACAACCACGGTTTCGATGGGAACGCCCGTCGCCGCAGAGTAGGCTTCTGCTGCTTCCACCCAACCTTCGCCGCCAATGCCGGTTAGCAACGTGAACCGACCCTGACAGCAGAGATCGAGCGTTGCCAGGATTTCGGTGCCGCCATAGGGTCCGCGGCGGAACCAGTTATGGGGCACTTTGGTGCCAGGGTAGGTCGTGCGGAAATAATGGAGTTCGGGGTCTCGATCCGGGATTGGTTTAGGTGTGCCGTCAGAGACAACCGCGTCCGATTCGTAGAAGTGGTTCATGTCCACGCCGTGGGCGTTGAACTCATACTTCTTGAAGAGAATGGCCTGGCGTAGCGCCTCCCGCTGTTTGGCGGCTTCGGGCGTGTTCTCCTTGCGTTTGGCCATGTTTGCCTTTTTCTCGTCAGGATCTTCGGTGGTGAGGAAGCCGATGGCGTCGAAGATGGGACCGAACTCCTCAATGGACTGATTGGCGCGGGTCACGATTTGCTTTGCAATGGGAATCCGTTCTGTGTTGTACGTCTCCAGCAGCGCTTCACTAGCTTGACTGCGCAAGACCATAGCCAGCTTCCACGCCAGGTTGTACGAATCCTGCATGGAGGTGTTGGAGCCAAGTCCGTTGGAAGGCGGATGACGGTGCATGGCGTCGCCACCGCAGAAGACGCGGCGGTCTGTGTTCTGTAAGCCGTATGAGTTGTTGACGGTCCAGGTAGAGTACGAATCAATCTTAATCTCGATATCAGGGTCGCCAATCAGCTCACGGGCCACGCCGATGGCATACTCATCGGTAATTTCAGGCGCGCCTTGGTTGATATCGTACCCCCAGACGATGAGCCACTTGTGCCACGGCCGGATCATGCGCACCAGCCCCATGCCAATGCCGCCGATGTCTGCACCCGGCTGCATGACCCAGTAGAGTACACTAGGTCGGTGGGACACGTACTTGGAGAGGTCCGCATCGAAGACGATGTTCATGGAGCCGCCGACGCCCATTTCGCCGCCAAACTCAAAGCCGCAATTTTCTGCAACTTTCGAGTTGCCACCGTCTGCGCCATAGAGATATTTGCAGCGAATCTCGTAGGTTTCATCAGTTAGGTGATCTTTGACGATGACAGTCACGCCATCATTGTCTTGCTCGTGGTTCAGGTATTCGGTGTTGTACCGAATCATCGAACCGCGCTGGGTAGCGTTGTAGATCAGGATCGGCTCCATGTAATTCTGGGGCGTGTCGTTGATGCGGGTAGGGCTAGCCATTTTGGCCTCTGCCTCACTCTGAGGGTGCATTTGCCATGAGTAGATGCGTCCCAGTTCGTCGCCTGCCAGCGTCTCACAGAAGACATTGTTACCCATCCACTCCTTGGGCGTGGCGTCGTCAATCACCTGATCTTCCACACCCAGGTCGCGTAGAATCTCCATGGCCCGCTGGTTGGTAATGTGGGCGCGGGGCGTGCGCACCAGCCGCCCAAAACGAGTGATCACCACGTGATCAATACCATAGGTAGCCAGGGCCAAGGCCATGGAGCCGCCAGCCGGACCAGAGCCTACGATGAGTACATCGGTTTCGATTCGAATTGTCATAATTTTTAAGTCCTCTATTAGAGCGTTTTGCTCATGTGCTTATACCAGCTGCCAGGTCAAAATCCATAAATTGTAGCCCGTCCTTGCAGGACAGAAGCGATTGGGCATCCTAGGGATCCCCCCAAATGGACGGGCTATGATATTCATGATTCACGGTCTTTGATTCCGCAAATGGTATTAGAATCAGTGTGGTATAATGATTCTGTGAAAGATAAATGTTCGCAAGGGTCTGATTCCAACCGATGGCCACATTATTTCATTACACTAATCAAACTGGCTACGAAGGGATTTTGGCATCCAAGCAGCTAAAGCCATCGACGTCTGACCGCAATCCAAATGATGTACGTTACGGTGATGGACAATATCTTTCTGATATTGAGCCAAATACGAAAACACCATCTCAGCTTTCTCGTCTATTTCTCGGACACCCATTTAGTGGAAAGAAGTATACCCACTACATTGAAATTGATGTAACTGACCTTGCTGTCAAACTAGGCCGACAATACGTTTTTGTGATTCCCAATGAGCAGCCACTTGATTTGACCAAACGGATTATTAGCCATGGAGCAGCATAAATGATGGAATACTTGAAAGTAAAATGGCATCATCAGCACAGTGATGAACCTATCGAAATTTATAGTGAGATTAGTCCCGAACGCTGGGAGATCCGCAAGGTCGAGGTTTTTCGGGACGGTTCAACGTCATTCGCTTCGCCCATTAGTCATAGTGGCGACACAATGCTCGGTGAAGTCCAAATACCGGATCTAGCTGAGATCAATGCCGATGAGGAATTTGAAGGCATACACATTGAACAACACATCTTTGATCGAATCTGGCTGATGAGTAGCGAGATGCTTACGCTACATGAACCAAAGTTAGTGCAATCACTCCTTAAGTTGATTGACCAGCAGCAAGTGAATGTGAATGATCTAGTTGAACAAGCGGTTCAACAATATTTGGATACTAACCGATTGCACTCTTCTGTTTAATTCTCCAGAATGTTTTATGTAGCAATCTCCAACGGCCTAATCTCAACCCTAGGCATTCGGACTGGCAGTGTCCCTGTTGCATCCAGTTCACCTAGCCAGACTTTTACTGCTGATCTTTGAGAGCAATCGCTATTGCCATAAGCCGCCAACAGCCGTGGAACGGGTGGCAACTCATAGGCAACGTAGGGATTCCCAAACGACGTGTAGGCTACGTTTCGATGTGACTGATAGAGGGAGCGCCAGCCCCAACTACGAAAGGTGTCGGTCTGGCGGGCGGTGCCCAACGGCATCATGGGAATCTTGAACAAGTTGATGAAGACAACGTCGGCTGATTCGGCCGCCTGGCGCAGTTCATCGCTAGCTGGGTTGAGCAGGTGGGCAACCTCATAGCCGCGGTCGCGTAATTCCTGGTCAAACACATCCAAATCATTGAGACCGAAGCGTGGCATCAAGTGGCCATAGGTAGCGGTCAGCACCTTGCCGCCAGCCGGGATCTCCAGAGCATGTTGCTCGCCACCGCGCAGGATCGTCATGCTCTTGTCAGCCATAGTTTGGGCAGCCGTTTGAAAGCGGATCTTCTCGTCTTCTGTAGGTGCTGGGCCAACCGTCTCCTCAAAGAGATTGAGGCGAGCCTTCATCTCAAGCACACGACGCGTAGATTCAACAATCTGCTCTTCTGAGATGCGGCCATCGCGCACGCCGTTGAATAGGCGGTCATAGTCATGTTCAGGATCGGCATTTAGATAGATGTCATTGCCAGCGGCGATAGCTTCGATGATTAAGTCCTCAGGGGCAGCGTGACAGGTCAAACCGATCATGCTGGCATTGTCGGAGACGATCACACCTTCGAAGCCAAATTCTCCCCGAAGCAGGTCGATTAGGAGTTTGCGGTCGAGAGTAGCTGGCGGCGCATCTTCTGGCGAATCTTGATAGCCCTGATAATCGGGCAGGGAGATATGTCCAGGCATGATGCACATCACCCCCGCTTCGATAACCGCTCTCCAGACGGGGCCAAAGGTCTCCATCCATTGACCAAAAGGCATGGTATTGACCGACGTGAGCAAATGCTGATCGCGGTCGTCCACCCCGTCGCCTGGGAAGTGTTTTGGCGTGGCCGCAACTCCGTGTTGTTGCATAGCCTTCAACCAGGCTGTTGCCAGACGACTCACCTGCTCGGGATTATCTCCCAACGCACGGATGTTGGTAATGGGATTATCGAAGTTATAGTTGAGGTCAATAACTGGATTGAAGAGCCAGTTCACGCCGAGATAGCGGGCCTCGGTGGCGATGGCTTGGCCCATGATGACCATCAAGGCTTCGTCGTTGGCCGCACCCATTCCCATGGCCCACGGGAAGTCGGTTCCATAGCCTGGCTGCTCTGCGGCACCGTGTTCCATATTGGCTGGAACAAGCAACGGAACGGGCGAATTTTCCTGCAACTCCTGTATGAAAGAGCGGCTTTTTTCGGCGGACTCTGACCGACCTCTTGCCGATCCAAAGGGCACCTTCTCCATCAAGCGAAGCCAATACTCTCTGTCGTCGTTAAACTGGGAGATGCTGAGAAGCTGGGCCACACAGGCTTCTAGGGACAGGGAAGAGAGGGTCTTGTTGACCCATTCGAGCTGGGTAGGTGTTAATGGTCGAAGCATATTTATTCCGTGGTTTTTAGCGAGATGAATCGATTTTGGACATTTCTGGCCTGAGCTTATCTGGACTGGCTTATGCAAAATATGTTTGATGAAATTGCTTTCTTATTACAATTCAACAACCTTTGGTTCACCCTCCTGAACGTACCCAGCACGCTCAAATGTTTTTATCATCGACGCATTATACACATCCGTATCGCAGTAGATTCTCCATACACCGACCTCTTGCAGTGCGCGTGTACATTGACACAGTAGATCGTAGCCGTATCCATGTCCTCGTTGTTCCGGCAAGACACCAATATAATATATTGTCGCTTCTTCAAGGCCGTCTTTCTGACAATCAGGAAAGACGACAGGTTGTACGAATCCAACAAGCTCATCGTTTTGGTCGTATGCTAACTGCCACCATGACAAATCGTAATTGAAATATTCTGCTGCTTCGTCAACAAAGTTCTTAGCTGCTACATTCGGCGGGTTTTCGGCTAGCATCTTTTTATCGCTTCTATCTAGTGACCCTATCATTGACTGACCAACCGCGTCAATGAGAATATCTATTGAATCTTCATCAACAGGCCGAAACTGCAGTCGGGTTGGGACGACCAATTTAGCATTTGGTTCGTTCCAGACGTACACAACCTTCTTATATTCTTCCACCCTTTTGCTCCTATCAGTTCGATTCTACCGATTTTGAACTACATTCCACTCGACTCGTAACTTCTGGACGCCGCGAAAAACTAGTGTTGGCACATATTCCCAATCCTGATCCTCTACCAACTTCATATGAGGCAGACGGCGGGTCAGTTCTTCGAGTATAATCTTCATTTCCAGTCGGGCTAACGGTGCGCCCATGCAAAAGTGGACTCCGTTTCCCAGCGCAAAGTGTCGCTTAGCATTCTGTCGATGCACATCAAAGCGGGTACCGTCGGGGAACACATCTTCGTCATGGTTACCAGAGCCGAGCATCAACAGAATTTTGGCTCCAGCAGGAATGGCAACGCCACCGATTTCGGTCTCTTTGGTGGTGATCCGTCGCCATGCAAAGATGGACGTGTCAATGCGTAGAATCTCCTCAACCGCATTTGGGATCAGCGTTGGGTCGGCGCATAGTGCTTCCCATTGATCCCGCTGTTCCAGCAGGGCCTTAATGCCATTGGCTGAAGCTTGGGTGGTGGTCTCATGACCAGCAAATTGCATCAGGAACATGACATTGTAGAGATAGTTGACGGTAAAACGGGTGGGGTCTTCGCGGTGGAATCGGACCATGTCACCCAGGTAGTTATCGCCAGGGTTTTCAAGCGCCGTATCGACGAGCCGTTTGGTAAAGTCCCAGTGCTCCCCCATGTTGGCCATGATCTCAACCTGCTCATCCTCGGTCGGGCGGCCAAAGTTAACGATGGCTCGTTTTGAGCCCAACTCCTTTACAAGGACAGCGTCTTCATCTTGAGCACCAATGAAGAGAAAGATAGCGAGGGCCGGTACTTCGTAGAGCATTTGAACAACCAGATCGGCCTTACCATCGTCGATAAAGCGGTCGATGAAGCGATTGACAATGGCACGGATCTGTGGCTCTAGCTCGTTGACCCGCTTGGGGGTGAAGGCATCCCCGAAGATGCGGCGATGGTGCCGATGCGTCTCGGGGGCCTCATCCACCAAGCAGGGCTCAATGCCGATATCTAGCTCATCGCGGACCTTTGCTGCGGCCGGACAAACCGGTACCGCTGGATGACGGGCGTTGGCTGCCGAGAAGGTCTCCGGATCTTTAAAGACGGCCTGTATGTCGTCATAGTTCAGCACAACCCAGCAATCTATCTCTGGGCTGTAAAAGACCGGCTCTTTCTCTCGGGCCTCTTTGAAAAAGAGATAAGGGTTTTGGAGATACTCCTCAGAGAACGGTGCAAACTCGGCGGCCATTCCATTAGAAGTAACGATATTGTGCTGCTGCTCCAGATAAGCGTCGTATTCGCCTGGTATGGATTGGAACATGCCTAATTTGGTTGATTCTGTCATGGTTATCCTCTATCCTAAATTCTCATGGCCGTGCGCCTTCAAACGCCTGTCCAAGCAGTTGCCGAATATCGTCTTGAGTAAACGGACGCGGATTAGAGTACTGACTCTGCATGGCGATCTCTGTCGCTTGATCCAGATCACCTTCCTCAAAGCCCAATTCCCTGAGGGAAACGGGGCCACCATTGTGGCGCGCAATATCCTGAATGGCTCCAGCCACATCGCTCTCATTACAACCGAGCGCACGAGCCATGGCAGCAATCGCTTCGGGCGCGGAGGTGCTGTTGAAGTCGGTGGCGTAAGGAAGGATCACCGTGTGGGTCTCTGCGTGGGGCATTCCAAAGCTACCCCCTAACGTGTGACAGAGCTTGTGGTGGAGGGCCATACCCACTTGTCCCAGCACCGTGGCAGAAAGCCAAGCACCATAGAGGGTACTGCTGCGCGCATCCAGATTAGCTGGATCTTGGGCCACCAGCGGCAGACCTTGGGCTAGGCCCCGAACCCCTTCTTCAGCCATCATGGAAGTGATGGGGTTGGCGTCCTTTGCATAGAGCGCTTCGACAGAATGGGCCATTGCGTTGATTCCGCTGGTGATCGACAGGGCTGGCGGCAGCGAAACCAGCAATTCCGGGTCATAGATGACCGTCTTCGGCTTGACGCTGGGATTGCGCCCGGTGGTCTTGCGCCCGCCTTTGGAGATGCCCCAGATGGGTGTCATCTCGCTGCCTGCGTAAGTCGTGGGGATGGCGAGGATGGGCAGACCATTTTCGAGAGCAATACCTTTTGCCAGACCAATGGTCGAACCGCCCCCTAGCGGGATGAGCAAATCCGCATCGAAATTTTGTACATCGACCATCGACTCGGCAATAATCTCCTGTGGTACGTGCTGCACCGCTTTGGTGTTTAGGCCTACAAACAGATCGCCTAGCAAGTCAGCGACGCGCTGGGCCAACTCAGTTTGGCGGGGAGTGGCTAGGATGAGCGCTCGTTTTGCGCCGAGGTGGATAGCCTCATCTTTGACTTGGTTGATTTTCCCTATGCCAAAGATGACTCGATTGGGAAGGGCGTCGTAAGTGAAATTCATTTTATGCGTTACAAAAATGTTTGCATATGATTTAGAGCTGTATTTGCCCACTTGCTCATTTGCCTGCCTGCTCCAACAACCGCGCCGAAATGCGCCTCCTCAGCGGGAAAAGTTCCCAGTTAAAGCGTTCCTTGATCAGCCCCCACACCCCTTGGGGTGCAATCAGCATCATCACCACCGCAATGGTCCCCAAAATGATAAAGGACCATTCCCCAAAGTCAGCCATATACTCGCGTAGGAAGAAGAAGATCACCGTGCCGATGATCGGCCCTTCCATCGTCCCAATTCCACCAATGACCACGATGAAGATCATAAACGAGGTCCAGTTGATGGAGAACATGGCTCGGGGCATGATATTGAGCTGATTCATGGCAATCAGGCTACCGACCACGCCCGTGCCAAATGCGCACGCAATAAAAATGAAGAGCTTAATGCGATAGGTATTGATACCCAGGCTAGCCGCGGCAGCCTCGTTATCGCGTATGGCAGTCAGCCCCAGGCCAGTTTTGGAGCGGAGCAGATATTGGCTTAGCCCAACCACCGCAAACGCAATCACTACCGCGATGATATAGATGACCATAATACGCTGGCCCGCCGAACTGAATAGGGAAGTAATTCGAAGCGAGCGGCCCACACCACCGCCAAGCCATTCGGTACTGCTGGTGATCAGCAGGCGGATCACCTCCGCTACCACCCAGGTACCGATGGCAAAATAGCCGCCCCGCAAGCGAAATACCAGGAGTGCAGTGGGGTAGGCTATAGCCGCACAAAAAAGGCCACCCAGCACAACCCCGACTGCTAGTGACATTCCAAAATCATCCACAGCGACCAGCAGCGCATAGGCACCTAGCCCAATCCACGCCTGCTGGCCAACCGAGACCAGCCCAGCGTAGCCAGCCAGTAGATTCCACAGTTGGGCCATCGCCAGCAGATAAAGGAACTCAGTCAGCGTATTCATAGTGCCGCGGCTGCCCCATTGGGTCACAGAAAGGAAGCCCGCAAAAGCAACAATTAGGAAGAGATAAAGAAACCGTTCTCGGTTCATGCTAAAGATCCCGTGTTCTGGCGAAGAGTCCAGTGGGGCGAATGGCCAGCACCAGCAGCGTGAGCACATGCCCCGCCAGCTGGAACCACGTTGGGTTCAGTTGAGCTCCGATACTCTGACTCAGGCCCAGCAAAATACCACCGGCCAATGTCCCCCACAGGTTGCCCAGGCCACCAATGATGACTGCCTCGAAGGCAAAGATGAGGCGAGCCGGTCCATCCGTTGGGGCAAAGCCGGTACGGATCCCAAGCAGGATACCCGCCACTGCAACAATGGCAAACGAGATGCCCATAGCCAGCGCATAAATCTGGCGGCTGTTGATCCCCATCAGTTCAGCCGTTTCCGGATCGTCCGAGGTGGCTCGGAATGCCTGTCCAAGGGATGTACGGTTGAAGAACAGCTGCAATGCGACCAAGACGATGACTGCTGTTGCAAAGGTGGCCAAGGGCATGATCCCGACCGCCAAGCTGCTACCCAGGGGAATACTCGCTGTCTCCAGCGCACCTGCGTCCAGCCCTTGTGAATCGGCGGAGAACCAGAGCTGTAAACCGTTCTGCACAATCACCGAAAGGCCAAAGGTGATGACCAGCGGTGGCATCAGCCCTGCACCGATGGTCGTATTCAAAATGCCTCGCTGTACCGCGTACCCTAGAGCAAACATGACCGGCACCACCACCGCCAAGCTGATCAATGGCGGTACGCCCACGATCTGCGTCGCAAGCAGTGACAAAAACGCGCCCAGCATAATAAAGTCGCCATGGGCCAGATTGACGATCCGCATAACGCCAAAGATCAACGATAGACCCGTGCCGTAAAGAGCATAGAGACCGCCGAGTAGTATTCCTTGGATGATGGTGTTAATCCAGGTCATAAAGATTTACGATTTGGGATTTTGGATTGACGATTTAGTTATCATACGCCTTGTGATGAACGATATTTGGAACGCTGATTAACATGGATAAACGCTGATTTTTCTCTGGTTTGCATCTGTGTGTACCTGTATTCTCATCTTAAAACTCTAAAGTGATTAGATTGACGGTTTTCTCTCTTTTTCAAGATGAAGAATGGCAGGCACAAAAAAGCTGATGGCCGATAAAACGATCATCACAATGCCACCGATGGTGAACCACATTTGCACGCCAATATTGTCAGCGACTGGTGCTGCAATGACCAATCCTAGCGGGATCATTGCACTACTCATGCTCCAATGAAGAGAGAAGACCCGCCCCTGTATTTCGTTGGGAATCGTACTTTGTAGCATAGCAAAAAAGATGCCTAATGAAATGCTGCTAGCCATAGCGCTAAGGCACAACCCCACCATCAACATCATAGATTTCGTGGGCGAGGTCAGACCAAAGATTAGAAAACCCAGCCCCAGTATCAACTTACCGATTAGAAACGTGACCATGCGGTTGTTGAAGCCGCTCCACAAACCTAAGAGTGCCCCACCTAAAATGATCCCAATTCCCCAACTGGCTTGGGCAAAAGCGAGCAGCAAAGCACCTCGCTCAAACGCTTGGTCAAACATGATGGGTACAAGCATCAATGCGGGCGTCAGAAACATATTAAAAACAAAACCCACACCAAACACGAGCGAAAGGCCAGTCCAGCCCCATACATAACCAATGCCGGCTTTTAGACCATCCAGAACAGATGGGTTATCTCTACTGCGGTCGTTTTCAAACGGCTCTGAGTGTAATTGGTTCTGGCCGCTTAGCTCTCCCCGAATCGGGTTTGGAATATCGATAAAGAGAAGCGGTGTAATAGCTGCAATGGCCGTCGCAACGTCAATAACGAGAATACCCTGTATCGACCACCATTCAAGCAAAAGTGCCGCCACCGCAGGCGTGACAATATTGGATACACCCTTAAGCCCCTGATTCATGCCTGCAACCCTGATCAGGTCTTTTTCAGAGACCAGCAATGGGGTCGAAGCGACAATGGCAGGAGTATGAAACGCAGTGCCAAGCGACCGGACAAACATGGCCAGATAGATAAGCCAAAGAGGAACCCAGTCCACTTGAAAGCATAGGGCCAGGAGTATGGTTGTCACCGCAATTGCACTATCGGCGACAATCAATACTATACGTCTGTTCCAGCGATCTACCAGTGTACCGGCGATCGACCCCAGAAAGATCTGTGGCAATAGCCCAACAACGCTAGCGGTGGCTAGAACGTAAGCCGATTCTGTTGACGTGGTCAAATACCAGATCAGCGCAAACTGAACAAGCGCGCTACCCAGAAATGAGAGCGCTTGCCCATACCAAATGATGAGAAATTGTCGCATAACACATAGTAGCCTTCGCTCACCCCTAGGCTCTTCATAGCTCCAGCTTCGATTTTCGTTGGTCCTCCATCGCTCTGCCGTGGCATAAAAAGGTACTATACATTCTACCAATATGTTATGCTAGCCAGCATAGGCCCGCAACCCCAAGAAGTCCAATCCATCCTGGATGCATCCCTTTTGTGGCATATAGCACAAGCAATGAACTGATGAGCATACCGATACCAACTGTATTCTTCACAAATGACTGTAGCGCTAACTCGGATCCGGGCCACGTCAGCCTCAACAATATTGTAGCCAGTGCCCATCCAAATATGGTGACAATATGCCAAGTTGCCCACAAAATTCGCACGTGGCGTTCTCTGAGCAGCGGCCGTCCGACGGCAGGAACAAATGTTCCATCACCCATTCGACTAAAGATCAATACCTCTCCTAAAATCGAATGGATTAACCCGACGGAGACGGCCAAGATTGCGGCTGTGAACAAATACGATTGCATGGTTTAAATGCCAAAATACGCTTTCGAAATCTCATCTCGACTCAAGTCATCTGGTTTTCCGCTCAAACTCACCTTGCCTTCCAGCATACAGTAAACCCGATCGGCTGCCTGCAAACCGCGATTCACGTCCTGTTCTACCAGCACAATGGTGGTACCACGCTTAACGATGTCGGTGACGACAGCGTAAATATCTTTGACAACAATGGGAGCAAGACCTAGCGAGATCTCGTCCATCAGGATGAGGTCGGGGTTGCTCATAAGCGCACGACCGATGGCCACCATCTGCTGCTGTCCGCCAGATAGATCAGTACCGCCGTTGCCGCGTCGCTCTTTCAGGATGGGGAATAGCTCATAGACTTTGTCTAGCGTCCATTCGCCGTTCCGATTGGCGTAGCCACCAATCTTCAGGTTTTCCTCAACGGTCAAGCTAGGAAAAATCTTTCGTCCTTCTGGTACAAGCGCCACGCCCAAACGGTTCATCTCATAAGCGGTCTTGGGACCAATTGATGTACCTTGGTAGGCGATTTCGCCACTGGCCGGAATGAGCTGACCAGCAATCGCCCGCATGAGAGTTGTCTTGCCCGCACCGTTCGCACCGATAATGGCAACCGTCTCACCCTTCTCCACGGTCAAGCTCACCCCAAAGAGAGCTTGGAATTCACCATAGAAGATTTCGATATTGTTAATGTGGAGCAAGGGGCTAGTGGCTAGGGGCTGGGCGTTCGGCATTATGCTCTGGGCTTGACTGTCCATTAGCGTTTCCGTTGGTAGTTTGATGCGACTGTCAATCCACTAATGATTTCGGTGAGTAGGCTAATTCGATGGCTTACGGTTGGCTCGTCAAGTACGAGTCGAGAGCGGAAGTACCATCCACGCACTTCACGTGCAGAACCGAGTGCAATTCGTAAAAAGCGTGCATAATCTTTTCCAAAACCACGGCCATACCCCTCTTCAATATTTGCCGATACTGAACCAGCACTCCGTAACAGTTGTGAAACCAAATGCTTACCTTTCGAGTGTTCCTGGAGCCTATCGCAATCCCGCCAGGTAAGGTCATGCAAAAACAACGCCTTGCGATACACTTCAAACTCCCAAAGCTTGTCGCTCGTAAGATACTCGGGCAACCGCTCTGCCCACTCGCTATATGTCTTCCAGTTATCCACAATACAACCCCTGCACCTTGCCCCCTGCACCTTGCCCCCTGCACCTTGCCCCCTGCACCTTGCCCTTATTCACTCCACCCCAAAATAGATCTGCTGGAACTCTGGACTATCGACCACCGCTTGAGGCGTGCCTTCGGCCAGCTTATTGCCAAAGTCGATGGCTAGAATCCGGTCCACAACCGAGAGCAGGGCATGGACGATGTGTTCGATCCAGATGATGGTCACACCCTCTGATTTGATAGCCTGGATAAGCTCAATGAGTTCTTGGACTTCGTGTTCGGTGAGACCGCCTGCGATTTCGTCCAACAACAGTAGCTTGGGCTTGGTGGCCAAGGCTCTGGCCAGCTCCAGCCGTTTCCGCTCTAGAAGACGCAGACTCCCAGCCTCTACATTCCAGCGGGGCAACATGCCAGTCTGCTCCAGAATCTGGACACATTCTTCTTCAGCATCCCCTTCGCTGCGCCCCGCGCCAAAGGTGGCGCCAATCAGTACGTTCTCGTAAACCGTCATACCTGTAAATGGCCGCGGGATCTGGCTGGTGCGCCCAATCCCTGCATGACAGCGCTTCTCCGCCGAAACGTTGGTCACATCCACCCCATCAAAGACGACGCGGCCTTTCGATAGCGATAGATCCCCCGCAATCAAGTTTAGTAGCGTTGTCTTGCCAGCCCCATTGGGTCCCAAAATGCCCAAAGCCACCCCTTGCTCTAACTCAAGGCTAATGTCGTTGATTACTTGGAGCGCGCCGAAGGATTTGGATACGTTGTGGAGGGATAGAAGCATCTTTTTAGTAATCGGTGGTCAGTGGCCGGTAGTCAGTGACCGATTACCGACCACTGACTACCGATCACCATTTTTACCAGCTTTTTTCGTTAACGGTCCCTGTGATCGGAATATCCACACCGGTTGAGTTAGTGGTAATCTGCATCTCGAATGGGTAATCGGCGCCGGTCTGCCATTGACCACCCACCAGCGGCGTTTTGGAGACGTTGGGTACAGGGCCGCTGCTCCAGTCCACGGTCCCGACGATGGTGTCAAGATTGGTGGCCTTGATGGCATCGCGAATGGCTTCAGGGCTGTCGATATCGCTTGTGCGAGCTAGTACGTCCGCAGTTACTTCAAAGAGTGCGTGAACAAAGCCGATGGGCTGGGTCCACTGTTTACCACTGAACTCGGTGTAGGCTGCAGCCAGTTCGCCAGCACTCTGGCCGGTCAGCGAAGAGGTAAATGGGTGGGATGGCGTCCACCAGACCTCAGTGGTGAGTCCTTCGCCTAGGCCATCAGGCAGCGTTTCGACGGTAGCTGGGAAGAGGGCTGCCTTGCCGACAGTGAAAAATTTGGGGTTGAAGCCCTGCTGGCTGGCTTGGGTCAGGAAGGTCCCCAAATCGGGTGGAATCAAAACACCCGTAACAATCTCCACACCCTGTTCTTTGAAGAGAGAGATCTCTGCCGAGAAATCATCCTTCAAATTTTCATAGCGACCTGGGTCAACCAGCGTATAGCCGCCGGCTTCAAGGGCGGGCGGGAAGCCGACTTCTGGGCTGCTCCATGCCAAACCATCCGCGTCATTGGGCCAAAGCGCACCGACCACTTTATTTGTCGGCAGCGTCTCCCATAGATCGAGGAAAACGCTGATGACATCCTCCAGCCCCCAGAAGATGTGATACCCCCATTGATACCCTTCTTCAGGCGAAGGCAGATCATCACGGAAGTAGACCGGCTGCCACGGTGCATCGGCAGTGATGCAGGGAACACCGTTGGCTTCGGCCTGAGCGAAAACGGGATTTACTGTATCTGGAGTGGCATGAGCCAGGATCAGGTCAACTTCGTCATTCAGAATCAGGTCTTGCGCAACCTGGGATGCTCGGCTAGAGTCAGACTCTGCATCCTTCAGTATAATCTCAACTGGATGGACCGTGCCACCGATATCGATACCATCGGCAAAAATCTCGCGGACCTGATCCAGAATGAATTCGTCAGCCTCACCAAAGGCAGCGATTGGTCCAGTGATTGGGCCAACCAAACCTATCTTGATGGTTCTGCCGCCACCGACATCGGCTTCACTGCCGCCAGGTGCAGGTGCGCTACAGGCCGCTAGAAGTGCGGTTGCCCCTGCCGTCCCCGATAATTTCAAAAAGTCGCGTCGTGAAAGACTGAGACCAAATTTTGATAATATTTGCTTGTCCACTGGATTTCTCCCCCTTGTGACATTGAGATCCTTTCCGTGGCTAAGGTGAGAATTCAATTGCCACTAGAATCTCAAATTCGCTTTTTGTACATACAACTTCAAAACTGCGTCAATTATTGAAACTAGAAATAGCTATGTGCACCTGAGCAAATTCCAACGTCGATTGGCAAACCGACAGGAATGAATGCATCCTTAGATGCTATTCACCCTTAGTCATCACAAAATCAAAATTGACTTCATAAAATGGTGTTCTAAAATTGTGTTTGGCCGCTTCCTCTGCTGAATTGTTAGGCGTGTACTGGGCAATCAGCGATTCCTTTACACCAAAGACCGCATCGGTGTCCAGGTACTTACTGTCAGAGCTGTAGATTTGGGTCACAAGCTCTTCAAAACCGGGTGCGTTGATCTTAAAATGTAGGTGGGCTGGGCGCATGGCATGTTTGCCAAGCGCGTCTAGCAATTCACCCACAGGTCCATCGGTTGGCACAGGGTAAGGACTAGGCTTGATGGTGCGGAACCAGTATTTGCCGTCTTCCCCAGTTGTGAAGATGCCTCTTAGATTGTGGTCCGGCTGCTTCTCATCCTGCACGTCGTAAAAGCCGATATCATCCGCGTGCCAAACGTCAAGCATGGCACCACGAATCGGATTGCCATCGCCATCCAAAACGGTTCCACAGATGAACGCTTCATCACCGCGTTTTGCCTCATCGCCTCGGGCGATCATGGCCCCCATCGGCATGGGCAATGCTTTTGCGTGAAACGGTCCTAGCACGGCAGATTCCGTTGCACTGCTGATGCCCTCGTTATTCCGCAAGTCGACCAAGGCAGAGAGACCAAACATGTCAGAGAGCAGCACAAATTCCTGCCGATCCTCATCACACATTTGTCCGGTACGTGTAAGGAAGTCGATGGCAAAAAACCACTCCTCCTGGGTCAAATTTACTTCGTCGACAAAGGCATGAATATGCCGCGTCAGCGATTCAAAGATCTCTCGAAAACGATCGTTGTCGGCATTGACTGCATCGAGAACGATCTGCATCAAATTTTCCTTTGTCACGTAACTCATGATTTTCTCCAATCAGACTGATGCAAGCGCAAGGCCAGAAGAATTAATCCGGAAGAATGTAAGACGCCAGAACAAGATCAACACAATGTGTACATCCTATATGTTTTCGCGTTGGATTAGAGCACTAGGGGAGCCTAAGTATAAGCCAATCTGACAGCTACTCAAAGATGGCTACAACCCGACTCCAGCCTCCGCTGCCACCAGTAAGCTTAACCGGAAAACAGGCAACTTTAAAACCGAACGGTGTAGGCAAACTGTCCAGATTCGCTAGCTTCTCGATCTGGCAATATTCGCGTTCCATACCCACTCGGTGAGCCTCCCAAATCACGCTGGTATCACCACTTGATTTGAAGCGCTCCTTTTGCGCCCAAAATGGCTGATCCCAACCCCAGGCGTCGATGCCCATCACCTTGATTCCCTGGTCGATGAGCCAACGGGTGGCTTCGGCACTCATGCCAGCTCCCGCATCAAAGTATTCGGCCTTGCCCCACAATTTGTCGGCCCCTGTCTGGATCATGACGATGTTGCCTGGCATCAGCGCGTAGTTGATTTTGCTCAATGCAGTCTTCACATCGACCACACCGATCAATCCACCCTTCTCTTTGTGGCGCATATCCAGCACAACGCCATCCTGAAAGAACCATTCGAGCGGCAGTTCGTCAATAGTATGCGAGCGGTTGCCGCCGCAAGTTGGGTAGTAGTGCCACGGCGCATCCACGTGAGTGCCACTGTGAGCGTTTAAGGTGACGTGGTCATTGGCCCAGCCTAGACCGTTGGGGAGATCATCGACGGATGCATCGAAGAAGCCGGCCATCTGTTGTGCACTCTCGGCATGGGATTGGTGGGCAACCTGAACAGGCAATGGTTCGCTGGGGGAGTCTTCAAGTGGAATGCTGAGGTCGTAGATTTTCATACCTTGTTTTACGTCCCCTCTGGAATCTCAATTTCTGCATAGATTTCGAGCAGATTTCCTTCAGGATCTTTAAAAAACAGCGTGCGATGTTTCCAGTAGCGCCAGACCCTTTTGTCAATAATTTGAGGAGCTTGGACGATCTCAACACCTTGTGCTTTCAGTTCTTCATAGCAACTTTCCACTTCTTGAGGAGGTACGCGAAACGCTAATTGAATAGCCGCAGATCCATCAGGCAGCGGTGGTCCAACAAATGGCCGTTCTCGCTTTGAGAGCGTAAGCAATGTGGATCCGATGCGCATCTCTATCCAAGACTCTGTCTCTAGGTGAATGGGGAAGCCCATAACGTGGTGGTAAAAGTTCTTCATGAGTGGAAGTTCACGACAGAGCAAGACGACATAGTCCAGATGGCGAATAGATTTTAACATTTGTCCCTCCTCTCTGAATTGGATTGAGTAATCAAACGCAGTGGCATACCATCTACTTTCAGCGGGCGATGTTTCAGCGAGCTAGCCTTTTAGCATCGCCGACTCTTTTACGAACTTCTTCAAATCGATAAGCCGCCGTCGGATATCTGTTTCAAGCCTGTCCATCAATCTTGTAAAGGTCAGTGGCTTGCCATTTTTACGTACAACCAAGGTGAGATCATCAGGGTCGTAAAGCTCGGCAACATCTTGAAGTTTTTGATTTGCTATTTTGAGTCGAGCTGTCAGAGTCGTAATAGGGACATTGTGGTTTGATTGGATAGCGGCTGCGTTTATATCGCTTAGACGACCTGCTGGCACTTTAGACGGCTCGCTATATAAAATCGCTTCGGCTTGAGCGACGGCATTTTCGTGCCAAAAGACAATCGGACAGAGAATAGGGCGAAAATGTGCTTCATGTTCCACCAAGACTTCTTCGCACAACGCTCCAAAGAAGTCGCAGAACTGTTGAATGGTTTGGGCCAATTGGTCGGCATGGCTGACAAAAGTCTCGCCTCGCAGCAACTTGCGATGGTGGCTGCGAATATGATGCTCAACCATTGTGATGACGCTTGCCAGTGACTGTGGTTTCGAGTCTGCTTTTAGCTTGACTTGTAGCTTCTCGGCGTCGCAACTTAGAGCAAAATGGCGAAGGCGCTTGTCAGCAACTTTGAAGCGCTGAGTGAGTTTCTCGACCATAACGCCCCGACTTGAATCGACAGCTTGTGCGTTGACTTGGTCAAAGCGACCTTGTAGATTGCCAAATTCCTTATCTGCCAGTAGCGCTTCGGCTTGATCAACAAAATTTTCATGAAACTGAACCAAATGAGCCAAGACTTCCTTGGGACCCCAAGTTGCTTCTGCCTTGTTCTCATCTGGTAAAGAGGAGATGTATTCACAAAAGCCATTAACGGTCTGTTCTAACTTTTCACAATCGTTCATAATTTTCGCATGTGGGTGCATTTTGTCACTGGCAAGACGCACTATCAGCTTCTACCCCGCCGTATACCCGCCATCAACGGCCAAGATTGCACCGGTCATAAAATCGGATGCTTTAGATGAGAGGAAGAGTACAGTGCCAATAAAATCTTCGGCTTCACCTAGACGCCCAATGGGAATACGGCGTAGAAAATTCTTGTAGAAGGCATCATCTTCGAACATCCATTGGGTTAGTGGTGAACGGAAGACGGTGGGCGCAATAGCGTTGACATTAATGTTGTGCGGACCCCATTCACAACCAAGGCTCTTGGCCAGCAGATCGGTGGCCGCTTTGGAGGGACAGTAAGCCGTATAGTTCGCCATGCCCAGCGTACTACGGGCAGACGAGACGATAATCACTTTGCCGCCGCGGCCTTGCTCAATCATCACTTTACCCGCCTCCTTGAGCATCAGGTAGGTCCCTTTTACGTTAACATCCATCACCATCTGCCATTCGTCTACAGGCTGTTCAACAATCGCACCCGGCTTGTTGACGCCCGCTGCGGTCACCACAATATCGACACCGCCAAATTGCTCAACCGTTTTGGCAACGATGCGAATATTATCTTCATAACTGATCGGATCACCCGCCTCGAAGGCAGCACTATAGCCCGCCGCAGCAATTTCGCTGGTGAGTGGCTCCAGCGTTTCTGCTTTGCGCCCGGTCAGCATGACGTGGGCACCGGCTTTGGCCAGGCCCATAGCCGCGGCTGCACCAAATGCACCGGTTGCGCCTGTTACAATGGCAACCTTTCCAGTCACATCAAATAACTGCTGTGGGCTTGGTATATTTTCCATTTCTGTCTCCAAACTTGTCAGTGAACAGTGTCAAATCTGGAAACGACCTCGGTAGATGTGGCTGTTCACAACTCGCTTCCTATTAAAGACTATTCAGACGAAGGCGGCTAGCCGCGTCCACCGGCTACTGTCCGGGAGGATACGGCATGACAACCAGCATGGTAACGATGTGGTTGGTGTCATTGCGCGCCTCTCTGATCTCGTTTGGGCCAATATAGACCGAATCCAGCGGCCCCAGCGTCACCGTCTCATCTTCAAACTCAACCGTCAACTGGCCATCGAGCACCACATAGGTGCGCTCCAGCGGTGCCGCGCTCATTTCGGCCTTAGCCCCTGGCAAATAGTAGGAGATACTTACCCAGTTAGAGCCTTCGCTGCCGGTGCTCTTGTGCTGTAGATACATGGAATGGACGGTTGCATCGTGGAGAGGTGCCTCGTATTGCAGAGCATCCTCAATGCGGACGACATTTCTCATCGCTATGCTCCTAATGTTATTTATATCTATCGAAAAGCGTATAGGGAAGCTCTTGCGCTCAGATAGAGCGTGGAGCCACAACCGCTTTTCGAATAGAGTCTTAAGCTCCTGTCTCGATGCGATAGTCTCCAGTTGGATCTAGCATGGCCACCAATCGGATGATACATCCGTCGCCCCGGGTCCAGCGCCAGGGGAAGAAGGAGAAGGTGCAGCGTTTGCCGGTTACCTTGTCAATGTCACCACCCACATTTTCGATGCCCAGGATGCCGTTGGTGAAGAGCTTGCGGTGGACAGGCTCCCACTTGGGGAAGTCGTCAATTACCTTGTTACCGGTGAATTCCTCATACTCTTTGTTAATGGCTGGCATCAACATGCCGCCACCGGGGCCGTGAGGTCCAATCGCAGTTGCCAGCGGGTGATCATTGGCCTGAGTATCGTGACCAACAACCTTAATCCCATTGTCGACGATCCAGTCTGCGGCAGACGGAACCAAACCTGGACAGCGGCCGAAATATTCCTGACCGTCCGCATACTTCTTGTGCCAACCTGTGTTGATAATCAGTACGTCACCGGGCTTGGCACGTGGTGTAGCCGCCTCAAGATCGTCGCCCGTGATCATCTCGAACTTGCCTTTAGGGATGGAGACAACGACGCCCGTGCCAAAAAATTTCTCCAGCGGGACTTCGTCGATGAATGGCGTTCCTTCCACAACATGGGCAGGCGCATCGATGTGGGTTGTACTGTGCATGGTTGTGGTGATCTCTTGGGTCAAGACACCCGATTTTGCCATATAGTGGATGCGCTCGATGCGGACATCTTTAAAGTACGGCCAATTGGGAGCCTGAAAGCCCCATGGGTGGCTCAAATCATAAAATTCAAGCTGCTCGGTAGCTGAGGACATGGCTCGCTTCCTTTCGTTAGTCTAGCAAAGCAGTTCGCGGCAATTAAAATCTATGTTGACTAGCCTTTCGTCCGTATTACGGAATAATCGACTGTATGGTGGGATAGTATAAAGGTAACACATCCAAAGGGTTGTGTCAAAAGAGAAGTTGGTGTTTGTGCCATAATGCGGTAGAATGACCGTATTGCGGGCATTTAAAAAGCCACTCTGAAGCAACTGTTAGAAACTCGAAGGGATTACATTAGCATGGCTGCAAATAGTCGGAGGCGTACTGTAAATGACGATACCAGCCGGGATAGCGGCGTGCAAGTCATTGCTAGAGCGGCAGAAATCTTGCGGACCTTGCAAAAAAGTCCACAAGGCATGACGCGCGCGCAACTGGCAAGCGAGGTAAATCTCCCACGCTCAACAGTGCATCGCATCGTTGGTGCTTTGATCGAAGAGCGGCTGATAGAAGCATCATCGTCACGGGGCACACTGTTTTTGGGGAATGGTCTGCTGCCGCTGGCGGCTGCCGTCAATCGCGATCTGCGGCGCGACTTGCGTCCATATTTGGAGCAGTTACATCGATCCGTTGCCGAAACGGTGGATCTAGCCAGCTTTGTTGATAATCAAGTGCGTTTTATCGATCAAATCGCTGCCCCTCATCGATTACAGGCAGTATCAGCTGTCGGAATAACCTTTCCTCTGTACTGCACAGCCAATGGAAAGGCATTTCTTGCATCGCTCTCATCCGCTATTCTAGAGGGGGTATTACCGGATGAGCTGATTGCTTTGACGCCCCAAACGATTACCGATCGCGCCCAGCTGCAGAATGAATTAGCACAGATTCGCAAAGATGGTGTTGCCTTCGACCTTGAAGAGCACACCGTTGGTATCTGTGCTGTTGGGGCTGCCATTAAAACGCCCCAGGGGCAACAATTTGCCATTACCATTCCCGTTCCATCACAACGATTTTACGGTAACGAAGAGAAGCTTGTTACGGAGTTACGCGCGGTGGTTGGGCAGATCAATCAGCATATGTTTCACTAATATACTTAGCTTTGTCACAGATGAGAAAAACCTACGCGACTGAAATAGTATCGAATTATTCTCATCTATGACCACTCGCAATATAGAACGCAATGAACTATTGTGAACAAACGTTCAGATATTCTGCCCATAATGACCGACAATCACCCTGCTAATCGGCTTGGGTGTTATAACAATGCCGAAGTTCACAACGCAAAGAACAGAAACAATCCTCTTGTAACCTCTTCCGACAACGTCCAATTTGATGGCAATCCAAATAACATGTATGATCCAGATAGTGGCTATTCAAAGGCATACATAAATAGCCCTCTTGGACGAGTCAATGTCCGTTCACCGGATACATTTCTATTGTTCATTCAAATGAGAAGCAGTGTGCGGAAAGAAATATCTATCCACCAGGCTCAATGCATATGGCACAGCAGACAATATCGCTAGAATGGTATATTGGTGAAGAAGGGTCTCCCTGGGCGCATGGCTTGACGGGACAATGGCTTGACGTTGTAGATGAGATGGGTACGGGCAGCCTAGAGCGTCAGATGATTGTTCGCATTCTGCGTAATACAGCGATTGCATTGCTAGCCACTATCCTAATCGCAGGGACAGCCCAGCCACCTTGGGTGAGCGAACAGGTCCGGGTGGGGAACGGCATTCAAGTCGCCTTCCGATTGGAAGACCAAGCCCATCATTCTGGCGATTTGGCTGCCCTTGGCGCGCTTTTAGACGAACAGGCGGCTGGTCGTTGGCAACATATTTGGAAGTCAGTCCAGCCCACAGGCGGCACAAATGACACCCCGGCTTCAGCTGGGTTAGTCGATGGTAATCTGGAAGAAGACGAATCCACTGTTAAGCTCATACGGTTGGAGCAGGCTGGCCACTTAATTATGGCAGAGGTCATCGTCCACCGACGTGCCTATGGATGGACCGGCTTTAACCCCTACCGTGAAACCCGTTTCTATAGCGAAAGTAAGGATGGGTGGATCCGTACAATGCCTGACACGAGCTTCTGGGGTACACAACAGGTTCTAGAGATGGACCATTTGCGTTTTGAGCTATATGCCCGAGACGCCGCTTACGTTCAGGAGCGTATCGCTCAATGGGACGAACTGTACCGCAATCTCCATACGATGCTAGGGGTAGAGATGCCGAGAGCTGATGCCAGACTCACCTTTGTCATCACGCAGGATCCAGTTCGCGGGCGTGGCGGATACGGTGATCGCTTCGAGCTAACGTCTCCACTACTTGTCCAAACCCCAGATTATCTGTCCCTTGAGGACTATCTGCACCAGTCCGTGGTGAGCAGACTGACCTACCATGTAACAACTGCAAACCTATTTGAAAGTAGTAACGGTCAGCAATATGAAGAGAATGTTGTCGGGCGTTGGCGTACCATTCGCCGTGGCTTGCGCAGTTGGTTGCGTAGCGAGCTATTAGACCCAGACTGGCCATGGGATCTGCAGGCACAGAATGTATTTTATGCGTCACTTCCAGAGCATCATCCACTAAAGCTGGCGACCCTCTCCCATGGTCCTGAGAACATGTCCGATGAACGCGAAGCATTACTTTGGCGAACGGCAGCAACAGCATCCCTCTTTGCCTATGTTGCCGAAACATATGATATCAATACGAAATCGAATAAACATTTACCTTCCTTCATTCAGGGATTCAAAGAACATCGAACATGGGACGCGCTCATCCCAGCTATTTTTGATATAACTATGGAAGAATTCGAAAACGATTGGAACCACTGGTTAGATCTGCAACTGTCGTCAGCACCAGAAACGACCCTACTTCATCCTTGAAGTCATTGAGTGAATTGCTGATGGGTAGGAATCCCGCAATCAGTGGATCAGTGCGTACGGCACTATGACTATAGTCCCGCCAACAGGATAGCTAGGTGGAACAGTGCGTGTGCCATTATGATCATATTCCGGCCAACGGTATAGCTAAACTGTCCCTACTATGATTCAATTAAATTACTAGTATATGACGGCTCAAATAGACCGAGCGTTAGAAACCAGGGTTTTAGCCTAGAATCACGCTGAAATTAGGTCTTCAAAACCCTGGTTTCTTTTAGCCACCTTGTACTAGCAAGTTTACCCCTTCACGGCCCCGACCAACAGTCCTCTTGCAATATACCGCTCCAGCGCAACGGCCATCGCAATAACGGGTGTAATCATGAGCATAATCAACACGGACATATACCACCATTGGGGGCCACGGGTTGCATTCTGAGCAGCCACCGTGAGTGGCATGGTCTGAGATTGAGAGCTAGAGAGAAAAAGGGCGAAGAGATATTCATTCCAAGCAAAGACGAGCACAAAGAGGAAGGTGGCCACCAGCCCTGGCACTGAAAGAGGCAGTACCACAGACCAGAAGGTGCGGAAGGTAGATGCACCGTCAATTGCGGCACTCTCCTCTAGCTCTTTGGGAATCGATTCAAAGTAGTCACGCAATAGCCAGACAACCAGAGGCAGATTCGTGGCCACGTATGTGATGAT
Source organism: Chloroflexota bacterium (assembly GCA_039028975.1). GTDB lineage: Bacteria > Chloroflexota > Anaerolineae > Caldilineales > Caldilineaceae > JAHBNG01. Next base: position 2,594 of record JBCCHB010000151.1, on the reverse strand, counting down.
CATACCTGTGCGGGTGTCTAGCAGCTTAAATCCAGTTGTATTGCCCACCTGCTGGAAGAGAATATAGACAGGAATGATCACGGCTACTGGTGGCAGAATCCGCTGTGAGATCATCCAAAAGGCGATATCACTATTTTTGAGTGACGCCACAAATCGCCGCCCTATGGTCATGACCAGCAAAAAAAAGAGCACCAATCCCGACGCCACCGCCACAATCCATGGCACACCAAAGTTGATTGCTGCAATCACCAAAATCAAGCAGAGCATAAAGAGACCGACCACACCCCACTTGGGCCGATAATCGAAACGCACTAACGCATAGGAGGCCAACGCGCCAATCAACAGTGCAATGACCGATGAGACCAGCCCAATCACAATCGTGTTCATGTAGGGACGAAAAGTGTCATTGGCTACATCCACAAAGATGTAGTTCCAGGCGTGCATTGAAGGCTGGAAATCCACAAAAGGTATGTAGAATGGACCATCATTGACCTGAAACGGCTCTTTGAACGAGGTCACTACTAGCCAATAGATGGGGAAGAGGACGATAAAGGCCCATAGCCCTAACGTCAAGTAAGAGATTGTAGCCTGGAATGGAGATGGTTTAAAGAGGCTTGGGCGTCGAAAAAAAGAATTCATGGGTTACACTGCCTCCGTTGTCCGCTGCCGAATCAGATTCACAAATGCAATGCTGACAATCGTCACCAACACCAGCAACATGTATGCAATCGCCGCGGATCCACCGTAGTCTCGCGCCGTCCAGGCGCTGTAGGCATGCATGGTGACTGATTCAGTCGCGGTGCCAGGTCCACCACCCGTCATAACTCGTGGCAGATCGACCAGCTTGAAGGCCTCTATCATGCGAATGAGGATGAGCGCAGTACTGACAGGTAGAATCGCGGGAATGGTAATATGGCGGAAGATATCCCAGTTGGAGGCCCCATCTACTTTGGCGGCTTCTACCGGTTCCGTGGACTGCCCTTCTACTGCGGCCAACAGGACGATAAACATGAAGGGCGTCCATTGCCACGTATCCCCAATGAGGATTACCCACCGTGCCCCCCAGGCGGATGTCACCCATGAGAAGTCGGTTAACCCTGCGGCTTGCCAGAGGGGTGCAAACGGCCCTTTAGACGTATCTGCCATCATGCGAATCATGTAGGCCACGCCCACCGGCGTAATCATCATGGGCAAGAGGTAAACTACGCGAAAAAAGCGGCGTCCCCAAATCGGTTGGGCAGCAATTAAAGCTAGTCCCAACCCTAAAGCATATTGGATGAGAATCCCGGCATAGGTGTAAAAGAGTGTCACTGGCAGCGTTCCTGGCCGCCCTTCGCCAGAGAACATGGTGGCTACGATGAGCACCATCAAGCTCAGCAGAATCCCCGCCAAGGCTAGCCGCAAAAACAGGCCGCCAGCCCGCCAACCAGGGTTGCGCAGGTAGGCCACCACAAAGTAGAGCAAGCCGAGCGCAACAATTGTAAAGATTACCCATCCAGCGGGCGAGAATGAGTCAAAGACCCCAAGAAAGCGATCCTGTTGCGTACCAGATAAAAGCCGCCGGTAGTTGAGCAACCCGACCCATTCAACTTCCACCCCACCACGTACAAAGTTGATCCGCGCAAACGACAGGTAGAGCGATACAATCAGCGGAAAAATCGAAAATAAGAGCAGAATAAAGACAGTTGGCCAGATGAAGATGGTATCCGCAGCACGGTCGAAACGCTCAAGAAGAGATAATCTAGGTTTGGTGGAATTATGCATGACTGGGTGAGGGGTGAATGAGGTGATTGAGATGATGAAGATGATCGGTTAGGTGAAAACACCGGGTTACCCGATCATCCCCTCATCTTATTCATCCTGTCATCTCAATCATCTTGTCATCTTACTCAGCGCCGATAGTTGCTCGGTACGCTTCCAACTGAGCATCTGTTCCAAACTGCTCATTTAACTCGTTCCAGCCATCCTCAATGGCTTGGGCTGCGCCGTCGATGTCCAACTCGCCAGCCAGATATTGACTAATAGCCGTATCCAGAACTTCACCTTGATACTGCTGGTTATTCGGGATGCGCAGGTCCAATACCATGTTGGGGCTGTCCAAGCTCGCTTTGATTGCGCCGAGGTAGACGTCGGCAGAGGCTTCGTCCATTCCCGCTTCTAGCCATAGGTCCATGTTCTCGAACTGAGAGGTGCGGTACGGATTAAATCCAGTGGCACCGATGGTTACATCTACGTTAGATTGGGCTGGTTGATTGACGTAGGAAAGATAATCGAACGCGGCCGCAGCGGTAGCCTCATCTGTGGCAGAATTAATGGCACCAGACCAGCCACCAAAGGCTGCAAAGGGTGCATGGTTTACGCCATTTACGTGATGGGGACAGGTGGCGTCATCGCAAGTAACCAGTTCACCCGTGGCCCGATCGAGAACTTCGGTAGAGCCAGGCAGGATTACTGCACCAGTCTTTCCATTCACCTGAGAACCTTCCTCAATTGCCAACGTACCAATGTCGCCCCAATCTATGGTTAAAGCGCAGCGTCCAGCCGTCCAGAGTCCACGGGTATCGCCAACGTCCAGATTCAGCTCATCAGGTGGG
>JBCCHB010000150.1:0-39530 GCA_039028975.1 Chloroflexota bacterium | reverse complement strand
GAAACTCTTGTTCTAGTTTGCGCAGAAAGTGACCTTCACTTGTTTTGCTCGCTGCTCTGCTGTCGATAGATGGTATGGGCATTTTTGCACCTCCTTGTTTCTTCGTATACGTTGAGGTGCAACTTTGCACTATATAGGTTTTCTGCAGTCTCTACAGTAGAGAGCAAACTCGGTTTTTCAAACGGAGCTGAGTCTAGCTGAACGTCAGCAGGCAGTTGACCTGATTTTCTTGGATATACAGATGTCTGGTATGGATGGGCTAGAAACGTTGGCAGAGATTCGCGCAGAATATGCAAACATAAAAGTCATTCTTTCGTCGGGTTTCAATCGAAGCATTCTAGTCGACTCAATTCATGAGGATATGCATACGGACTTTATCCAGAAGCCTTACGCCATCGATGAACTCATTGAAGAGCTGGCAGAATCTAACGATACGATGGTTGGGCATAGGTGAGCATCAATAGAACCGAGGTCTGTAGGCTGACAGTAAAACGACAGTTCAAAAATGTAAGTTTGATTGTAAACTTACATTTAAGAAACAGTAAGCCTACTCAGACGGTCAAGCCTGAACAGAAATTGTGAAGATGACGGATACAACCCATTCCACTAAGGGATGAGGAAATCATATTGTACCAAGAAAGTTTACAAACCTAAATGAACTGCACCATGCTTATCCTGAACTTTACCATGCGTATCCTGAGCACCTGGCGTCATGTATGCTCATTATTAGATCGGGAAGAAGGGCAAGACTTGGCAGAGTACGCAATGATTTTGGTTTTGGTCGTTGTAGTTGTCGCTGCTGCAGTAGTTACGCTAGGTTCAACGCTATTTGAACTCTACTGGGGTCCGATCAGCACGATGTTTAATGAATGACGAAAATGACTGGTGGAATTCATATTGTGGATGGAGAAAATATGAAAATAGTAGAAAAGCTCAGCTCCGAAAAAGGCAATCAACTTGTTGAATCGGCCATTCTGTTGCCTCTTTTCCTCTTTATATTGCTAGGTGTAGCGGATCTAGGAATGGGGTTTAGCACATATATTGCTCTAACAAACTCTGCCAGAGAAGGTGCGCGCTGGATGACCATCCATCCAGACGACAGATCTGGGTCTATATCTCGCATTCACAATGAAATTCAAAACATTGGCCTGAATCCAACTGATGTCCAAATATCATTTTCGCCTAATCAAACCAGCTATGAATCAGGTGATATAGTTACAATTGCCGTACGTCATGACTACACACTCCTATTTGGTGCATTTACCTATTTGCCACCGTTGCAGTTGGATAGTAGGGCGACCATGCGGGTATTGTATGACTTCTAAGGATGAACCTAGTAAACTCAACGGGAGCGCCTTTGTAAGGTATCTATTGTAGTAAGAGCGCTCTATAAACTAACCAAGTTACAATTTGGATGGAATGAATCATGAAGAACAATGGTCTTTTTTGGTGGTTGGGTGCGGTCGTCTTTGCCGCACTCGCTGGGGTCATGGCGTTTGCCGTCTTATCCAATGCATCAGACTCGTCCGGTGCTTCGCTAATCAGTGGTCCGACACGGTCAGTCATCGTGGCCGCAGTAGATATTCCGTTTCGACGCTCCATTTCAGATGCAGAGTTAGTGCTCAAGGAGTTTCCCATCGATGCAGTTCCCGAAGGCACTGCCACGTCTATGGAACAGGTATTGGGGAAGATGTCCTCTGTCGATCTATTTGAAGGTGAGCCAATCCTCGTCCAGCAGTTGGTCACACCCGACATTGTAACTCAAGAGGTCGCCCTTTCAATTCCGGACGGCAAGATTGTAATGGCCGTTCCCACCCAATCCAAGTTAATTAGCAATCGTTTAATGCGGCCTGGTGACAAGATCGATCTGATGTCAACATTCGAGCTAGAAGTCATTCGGGAACAAGGTAGCGGACCGCTTGCTACGAGTGTTGGGCTTCTGCAAAATCTTGAAGTCCACGCCATTATTCTTCCGGCTTCTAACCTTGATGGAGGCCGTTCGTCCGGTACACAAGAAGAAGGCGGTGTATTCCGTACATCAGATGAACGAGGACAGTCTCTACTATTAGCCATCGAACCACAGGATGCGTTGACGATTCGACACATCCTGGATGTTGGTGGTCATTTAGATGTTGCGTTGCGTGCGCCCAATGATGAAAGTGCTACGGACACGGTCGTTGTCGATCAATTCTATCTAGCAGAACGATTCCAAATCGATCTAATCCGCGGCCTCCGATAAGCATCATTGGCCCAGCAAGCTGAAGAATAGACAGTAATAAGGAAGAACAATCATGGCCAGGCATTCACAACATATCGCCATTATTACGAATAATCGAGAACATATTGAGACAATTCAGGAACTCATTGCACCTCAGGGCTGGAAGCTCTCTGCGAGCATAGGTGAACCCCAACCGATTATGTGGCTCAATCAAATAGCTGCAGACGTAGCCCTAATCGATTTGGACAGCCCTCAGGCGCTATCGCTTATCACCCAAAGTGTAGAAGAGGTGCCTCAGACGCCGCTAATTGCCCTTGTTACAACAGAATGGTTAGCCACATTGCAACCTGTGTTACAAGCTGGGGTCAAAGACTTCGTAGTAAGCCCGGTCAATCCACATCACCTCATGACTGTTATCGGACGCACCATACAGTCCCAGGCCGAACAGTACTCCTCAGTTCACCGGATACATGATTTCTCAGAGCACAAGGCAAACGAATATGGCAATATAAAAAATAGCGGCACACAAGATAGAGAGATAGCAAGCCATCTTCCAGAGCATGGTGTTGTTCAGCTACATACCCACTCACCGAGTTTTGTAAGCGACCGAGGACACAAATCCCCACCTCAAGCTGTTGCATTTCCACCTGTCATACGCTCAAACAAAGGAGCGCCTACTGGCTATAACGGGCATATGGGCGGCATTCCGTCCCAGCCACAGCAGGGAGTTCCCCAAAATCGGGCCTACCCAGTCAGCTATGATTCAACAGGAAGAATGGAGCATAACATGCAGTCAAACGGGTACCATACTAAGCCATCATCGCCACCAAGGCAGCGTGTTATTGCAATCGTTGGGCTGCGAGGCGGAGTAGGGCGGAGTACAATTGCGGCAAATTTAGCCGTGGCTCTGCAGCAGCGTCAAAAAGGCGATGTTATTCTAGCTGAGGCCCATCATGGATTAAGTCACCTCTCATTGATGCTCCATTTGCATCCACGGAACACGCTGGCTGGCCTCGAAGAAATTGCTGAAATAGATACAGATATTGTCGCTGGCCACTTACAGGCTCACAGCTCTGGTGTAAAGGTGCTCGCTGCTCCAGCTCATCTTGATGAACTTGTCGAGCTTTCTGGGGAGAAATGGGCGGAGATTCTGACCCTTCTTCCGGAAATTGCGCCAACCGTGATTGTTGACACAGCAATGGTGGCCGATGAAGCGCTGCTAGAAGTACTTGTTCAAGCCGATGATATCGTTGTGGTCATGACGCCCGACATTGCCAGTCTACGTAGTGCAACGGCTCTGACAAAGACGCTTTATGAGGAGAGTGACGTCCATGCCAATATTCACATAGTATTGAATCGTAGCAATATCGGAGGCGGTCTAGACGAAAGGACGGTGCGTAAGCAATTAGGACATGAAGTGGTCGTCCAATTGCCCGATGACACAAGTCTGGCAACCTACGCAATGAACCGCGGTGTACCCTTTGTCAACAGCCATCCTCGAGCGCTACTTACCAAACGAATCAATACTCTGGCCGACCAATTGTTTGATCATGACTCTCGCAACGAGATGAGTCAAAAACCAGCAAAAAGTATGCTCCCCTTTATGAATATCTTGCGTGCATCATGAGCATTTATCTAATACCACTACTCCTGATTGTTACAGTTCTCTGCATCGCTGCTGCCATCTATCAACAGCTAGCGGCTGATAAAGAGATGAGCGAAAATGTTCTGACTACCTTTGGAACGACCAAAGATTCTAGAACATTGAACCAAAAACTAACAAACCTGATTGACAAACGGATTGTCAAACGCTCAACAACTTCACCCCTTGAACAGAAGCTAATTGCTGCTGATAGCAAGATGACCGTGGCAGAATTTGTTTTGGCCCGACTCAGCTTTGGAGGAGCAGGTTTTTTGCTTGGGTGGTTTATTTCAGATTACCTCTTTGGCGGTCTTCTATTAGGCATAGCGGCATCCATGATTCCCTCATTCCAACTCAATCGGCAGATCCGCAAGCGCAGTACGGCAATTGAAGCCCAACTACCGGATATGCTAGCGCTGATGAGTGGCTCATTGAGCGCTGGTTATGGCCTTTTGCAAGCATGCAACGTAGTCAAACATGAGATGCCCCAGCCCATCTCTCATGAATTCGCTCGACTTATCAAAGAAACCTCATTAGGGATTAGTTTGGCCGATGCCTTGGACCACATGGTAGAGCGAGTCAAGAATGAGGACCTCGAGATGATGGTTACGGCTATTCACATTCAGAATGAGGTAGGCGGAAGCCTTGCAGAGGTACTGGAAACCATCACCCACACAATTCGCGAACGTATTGAACTGCGTGGCGAAATTAAATCACTTACAGCACAGCAGAGAATGACTGGCTGGATCCTCTCCCTTCTGCCATTTGGTGTGGCCATAGTCATGATGATGATCAGCCCTGATTATATGATGGGAATGTTTCAACCTGGCTGGACGCTTCTTATTCCTATATCCGCAGTGATTATGATAATCATCGGCAATATTGCTATGCGGTATTTGATGAAAATAGAGGTTTAAGATGGATACCACTGTTCTGATTTTTGCAATAAGTATCATGGTCAGCACCTTTGCTCTAATTATGGGCATCCGTGCAGGTCGTATCAAACGCCAGATGTCACTCGTCTCGTCTGTGCTGGGGGATGATCTCGAAGCAATACCGACTTTACGCCAGTTAGAAATGTCCAGTTCCTGGGAAGTTCGCGTCCTAGAACCCATGATTCGCCGATTTACAGGTCTTGGTCAAGCACTAACCCCGTCCAAGAACATTCAGTCTCTACGGCAGGATTTGGTTGCGGCGGGTCTCGAAGAAAGGCTGTCGATCCCTGACTTCTTAGGCATCCGATTTCTTGTTGGAGCAGCCCTAGGGTTGTTGGTATTTTTTACAGCAAGTGCAAGTTATCCCCTCTTCTCATCGATTTTATTTGGTATTGCTGGATTTGTGGTTGGGCTCTACATACCCAATTTATGGCTTAAGAGCAAAGTATCCAAGCGAAAAAGAACGCTGTCCCGTGAACTACCTGATGTTCTCGATATGCTCTCTATCTGTGTTGATGCAGGAATGGGATTTGATGCAGCTTTACAAAAAATAGCTTACCACAAAGACAGTATAATGGCGCAAGAGATCCGTCGAGTACTCATAGAAGTTCAAATTGGTGTCCCTCGCATGGATGCCTTGCGTCACATGGCCGACAGAACCGATGTTACAGATATCAGTAACTTTGTAGCGGTTCTCATTCAGTCTGATAGCATGGGTATTTCCATCAAAGATATATTACACACCCAATCTGTACAGATGCGTATCAAACGCCGCCAACGTGCTGAAGAATCTGCTCGTCGAGCACCGCTAAAGATGCTATTTCCGCTGGTCTTCTTCATCTTCCCTGCATTGTTTGCCATGATTCTAGGACCAGCAATTCCCAAGATAATGAGTGTATTTTAGGATCTACGCTACGGTCGTTTTGAGAACAGTCGTTTTCCACCGCTCTACCAGAAAGACGAAATGACCATTCTCAAACAGAGCGAAGTATAAAAGATAAGGAACATCGCGAAATGGCTTATACAAAGCAAATTACCGTTTTACATACCGATCCGGCCATTGAGGAGATCACCTCTATCATTCAGGGAAATATGGCGCTTGCTGGAAATGGCTCATACCTTGAGGTGTTGCGTCGTATGCAATTAGGCCAGTGGGAAGAAGTTATTCCCATGCTTAAGCTGCTCAAAGCTCAGTATCCAAAAGCGAGAGAACTCGATCTTCTATTGAGCGAGGTCAAGCTCCGAGCAGACTATGAATCAGCATGGAATGGGAAGATTAAGGGACGTCAGTCTGTTCTTGATCTGGCTCGGCTATCAACAAAAATTGTGCCAATCGTTCTAATTGCTCTCTTAGCTATTGGTGGAGCGCTCTACTACGGCCAGCGTAGCCAGGTACGTGCCTTGAACAATGAGCGCACGGCACTTATGGAACAGGCCCAGGCGGCTATGTTGGGAAGTTCATTCCAAATGGCACTCGATTTATATAATGAGATGTTGGCCAAGGAACCTGACTATACGGCTGCCCAAACAGGGCAAAGCGAAGCCATTCAGATGCTCGAGATTGATTCGGAATATCAGCGCATCTTGGCACAAATTGAGTCCGGTGACACACAGGATGAAGTAGCCGCTCTTATTAGGTTACAGGAAAAATCTCCTGGGTTCCGTGATGTACCTGTCCTCATCAAAGAGTTACAAGGGCAAGAAAGCCTTGCTGAGCGTTTTACAGCAGCCAAAGTCGCATTTTCGGCGGGGAACTGGGAGAAAGCAATCCACTATTATGAATCTGTACGCTTAGCTGATAGTACTTACGAGGCAGAGCATGTCATCGATAGACTGGTGGCATCTCATATCAATACAGGACTAGAGATTGTTCAGTCAAATCCGGCCCATGGTGGGGATCTCAACCACGCGATGAAAAGCTTTGAGAAAGCCCTTAAGCTTAAATTAGGCGAGCCCACAGCTAGATTCGAACGTGATATGCTCGATACATATCTATATGGTCAGGAGCTTCTTGAAGATGGCAAATTCGCTCGTGCCATCGATCAGCTACTGCCTATCTATCAAGCTCGCAGCAATTATCTGGATGGCTATATGGTTCAATCAATGTATGATGCATATATTCAGCTGGGGAACAATGTAGAGGCCGACGGAGATCTTCGACGGGCCATGGGTTATTATGGTAAAGCAGCAGCATTAAAGGTAACCAACCGAGATGTTGCACTGGCTAAACTGCGGGAAGTCTCTTTCGCTCTGACACCCACACCGACCCCAACCTCAACGCCTAAACCCTATATACCGCTACCGACGGCAACACCGGTACCTCTAACGTTGGCAGACCTGAAAGGCTGGATTCTATTCCGGACCAATCGCGAAGGTGGTTCTGTTCTCTACGTGATGCGCCCAGATGGTAGTAATGCACAACCCGCTCCGATCGAGGCCAGAGAGAAGTTCCAAGAGATCTTCGAAAGTCAGCAAATGTCACCGGATGGGAAATCAAGGCTTTATGTACAAAAAGAAAAGCGGAGCAATGGCTCAACGTACAATATCTATAAAGAAAGAGTCGATCTACCTGAGAATTGGATAAGGACTTCTCGCATGAGTGACTTAGATGGCACCTCATATGACCCGGTATGGAGCCCCGACAATGAACGCGTTGCCTTCGTATCCAATGTAACAGGTGGTGATGAGATATGGGTGATGCACCCTGATGGCCGGGATCATGTGCAGCTCACCTTCAACGACTGGCCCTGGGATAAACACCCTACCTTTTCTCCTGATGGGCAGCAAATACTCTTCTGGTCCAATCGAACGGGTATGAGGCAGCTTTGGCTTATGAACGTCGACGGAAGCAATCAACGGCAGCTAACTTACGACTATGATAACTGGGATCCAATTTGGTTGAAATAACTTTCGATATTGGAGATACCCCTCTTCACAGGGCCAAGGCTTTATCTGACAATCCATAACTTGGGCGAGCTTGGTCATTTACACCAAACAGACAAAGGATAGTTAACTATGAGTTTCTTTGAAAAACGAGCAAACAGACGGAAAGTACGGCGAACTGTGCATCCATCACCAGAAACCCCTGTACACAATGGCCACAATTACGAGGACGAGGTTGCGACACCACCAATCATGCCGCAGGATCCGCTCTATTCCATGCCCGTCGATCTGGATGAGGAAGCGAGCCACCCGAATCTTCATGGTATACCGCCTCATCATGAAGGGCGATACAGCGAAGACCAAGAAGCAGTCTCTGCTACCAAAAGTAACGGGTTTAGCGCTCGGTACGGCAAGCGAAGCAGTGAATCAAAGAGAAAACATGAGCACCAAGCGTCAGGGATGGCATCGCCCCCACCCAGTGGCAAGGTTGAACACCCGGCGCAAGATGCGTCGAAACCTCACGATACAGTTAGCCCATCGGGTGGTTATACGCCACCGCCAGAATTCAGAATGATCCGTGAGGAAGTACAACAATTTTTGGTGAATGAAGCAAAAGCTGTATCTCAGGCAGGTGGAGCAGCCAATGTTCGGCAGCTTATAGAGCCTGTCTTTGGTCGTGCGCTGGAAAAGGCGAACTTGATCGTTAGTAGAACAGAGCGTCAGCGAATGTTGGATATGATCCTCTCCGACATTTTGGGATACGGTCCCATTCAGCCGTTGCTTGATGATGACACAATCTCAGAAATTATGGTGAATAGCCCAGACCAGGTATTCATTGAACAGAATGGGAAAATCCAGCTAACGGATGTTAAATTTTATGATGATAGACACGTTCTCCAGGTTATCGACCGAATTGTGGCGCCCCTGGGACGGCATATTGATGAGTCTTCGCCCATGGTCGATGCACGCCTACCTGATGGCTCTCGTCTGAATGCAATTATACCCCCTCTGGCATTAAGAGGGCCATGCGTAACAATCCGCAAATTCCGCAAGGATCCCATGACAGTTCAGGATCTGGTTAATTTTGGCACTTTTACAGCTGAATTTGTCGAGTTTATGGACGCATGTGTCAAAGCCTCTTTCAATATTGTGATTAGCGGTGGAACTGGCTCTGGCAAGACGACAACCCTAAATGTACTTTCCAGCATGATCCCATCTACAGAGCGGATTGTCACCATTGAAGATTCAGCAGAGCTCCAGCTCCAACAGCCCCATGTGATCAGATTAGAATCGAGAGCAGCCAACGTAGAGGGTAAAGGAAAAATTGGTATCCGCGAACTCGTTATCAACAGTTTACGTATGCGTCCCGACCGCATTGTGGTAGGTGAGGTCCGTAGCGGTGAAGCGTTAGATATGCTTCAGGCTATGAATACAGGACACGACGGTTCATTGACGACTGTTCACTCCAATGGCGCCAGGGATACGCTCAACCGTATCGAGACAATGGTCATGATGGCTGGCATGGATCTACCCCTTAAAGCCATCCGCCAACAGATTGCATCAGCAGTGGATATGGTTGTACACGTTGACAGATTGCGGGATGGGAGCAGGAGAATTGTGCAGTGTGCCGAGATCATGGGAATGGAAGGCGACACCATTGTTATGCAGGATATCTTTGCCTTTGAACAGAAGGGACTCTCGGAAGAGGGCAAAGTACTAGGTGAATTGAACCCAACTGGATTACGGCCGAAAGCTGTACAGCGTATCCAAGAAGCTGGTATTGAGTTACCAGCACATATCTTTGGTGTAAACATGGACAAAGTCTTTGATATTTGATATAGATATTTGACTTTAGCGTTTCGTTGAGGTATCCTTATGGTCAGTAGACGCAATAATCCAGCCTTCAGAAAGTGTTCAGAGCCATCTCAGCCTACAGGATTCCTCTTCTGTATATCTTCTGGAGAAGCCGCCTCCACTTGACGTAACAGTCTGTTTATAGATGGCCAGAAATGTTCTGCCTTCTCTTTTCCGAGATTTATAAAATAGATTGAATAAACGCTGGGGCAAGATTTATCTGGCAAAGTATAAAGATGGCCAGAATAATCCTTGGTCCCGTCGTTACGGGGCTTGCTCTTTTCTTGAATTCTTCGAGTTGAATCTCGCAAAATTTGGAACAAAATTAACCTGGCGTACTCTACATAAAAGGACCTAATCATGTATGAAGAAATGCACATCGGTTCCTACAGGATACTATCCGAAATAGGTCGGGGAGGTATGGCTATTGTCTATCGGGCACTCGATACACAGATTGGTCGTGAGGTTGCGTTAAAAATTCTGATGCCTCAATTTGTAGAAGATCGATTTTTCGTGCATCGATTTGTCAAAGAAGGGCAGAATACCAAGCGGCTACGTCATCCAAATATTGTCCGTACATTCGATGCTGGCCAGGTTGATGGCTACTATTTTATCGCGATGGAGCTGATAGATGGCTACAATCTGGCAGATTATGTCAATCAAAGAGGCACACTTTTGTCTGCCAAAGAGTGTTTTGACATTCTTTCTCAAATAGCTGGTGCTTTAGATTATGCCCATAGTCTCAGCTTCCTACATCGAGACATAAAGCTGACCAATATTATGATCAGCCAAAATGGTCGAGCGTTGCTTTCTGACTTTGGTGCCGCAAAACATCTCTCCTCAGATTACACGATGATTACGGCTACCGGGCAAAGTATTGGTACTCCCAGCTATATGTCACCGGAGCAAGCACGTGCGGAAATTAACCTAGATCCGAGGACGGACATTTACAGCTTGGGTGTAGTAGCCTACAAGTTATTTACAGGAAGAATGCCGTTCACAGCAGAGAGCCAGCCTGAGTTACTCTATAAAATTGTCTATGAGGAGCCGCAAGATCCGATTGTTGTCAATGCCGATATTCCCCAATCAATTGCCAATGTGCTTTCTCGTGTCTTGTCCAAGCAGCCCGAATTGCGCTATGAATCTGCAGGTGTTTTTGTTGCAGCCCTGATTGCAACAAAAAGGTGGCGGCTAAACGTATCAGAGGGAATTCACAAAACCGAGCCTGTTGTAGAGATAACAGGCGGCAAGGACAGGAGACAGTGGCGTGGTCTACGTTTAGCGACTGGTGCACTTATGGCCGTCATACTCCTTCTGGGAATGTCAACAATGTGGGAAGATCCAGGAGCATTATCAATCGAGAAGATCCAAGCACAATCAATGGATATGATTGTAAGAAGTGAGCAAGTTCTCCAACCAGCATTCAGTAAGCCACTGGGATTGCAAGCAACTGCCGTCATAGGAGGTGACCAAGATGAAATGCAATTGGGAAAGCTTCATTTTCAGATGGATCAGTTCTCTGATATTTGGGATAGTGGCATGACCCAGTTAGATCATTGGGGGGATGCACTAATCACAAGTATATATGACTTCAACCTTCCAAGTCGCCAAGATTGGATCAATTCAATAAATCGCATATGGGAGCCAGGTAAGAATGTCCCCCAACTACCTGAGGGCCAGATTCAGCCACATCTCCCATCTAAACAATAGTGAGAAGAATCATATGTCAGGCAGAACCACTCAGGTCGGCCCCTATCGACTGCTCGGAAAGTTAGGAAAAGGTGGGATGGCGACCGTATTCCATGCACTTGATACCCGATCTGGTTTGCAAGTGGCGCTGAAGATATTGCTGCCCCAATTTTACAATGATACCAATTATGTGAAGCGCTTCACCAAGGAAGGGAACAACACACGCCGCCTGCGTCATCCCCATATTGTAAGAACTCTTGATGCAGGCGTTGCAGATGGGTATTACTTCATATCCATGGAATTGGTTGATAACGGGACTCTTGACCGTTATGTACAGTTGCGGGGAGGGAAACTTCCCCTTGATGAGGTACTCTATATCATCTCACAAATTGGTCAAGCGCTCGATTATGCCCATAGCCTTGGTTACATTCACCGAGATATCAAACCCAATAATATTCTTTGCACAACTGATGGTCGGTATATGCTCTCTGACTTTGGCATTGCAAAACACCTATCCAACGACATTACGATGATGACGGTAGGGGCAAGTATTGGCACCCCCAGTTACATGTCACCAGAACAAGCGCGTTCAGAGCGGACGGTCAACCACCGTAGTGATATCTATTCCTTAGGTGTTCTTACTTATCGGCTTCTGACGGGCGAGTTTCCTTTTCAAGCCAAGGAACCATATGAATTAGTACATAAAATCATCTATCAAAACCCCATTGATCCACGCCACTTCAACCCTCAAGTGCCAGAGTGTGTAGCACAAGCCATCATGCGCGTTTTGACGAAAGATCCTGAAGAGCGATATGATACATGTGAGGGGTTCGTTAATGGGTTAAGAAGCTATACTCAGCCAGAGAGCCTGTTTGGGCAAATGGGAGCCCAAATTGTGGCAACAATTCAGTCAAGCTTGGGCCTAGGTTGGCGGTCGATTCGTTTAGCAAGGGGGTTTAAATCGAGACAAAGCCCACCACCTATAACAGGCTCTCATCATCTACAACTTGAAGTACCACGGATTCGACCAACCGGGCAGATAGCAATTGGGATTGTTTCGATTACGCTTATGGCAATCTGGCTTCTGGCTCTTTTGTAATTTTGTAATAGGATGTACTTGGCCAGATTACACTATTCTTGCAAATCTCTGTGAATCTCCGTGCTATCTCGGAGAATCTCACTGTTAATCGGATGCCTCTTGACAGAGATTTGTTTGGTTGCGGCTCTGCTGCGCATTGCAGCTCTGTATCTTCTCTGAGAAACTCTGTGTAACGCAGAAAAGTCTTGCTCCGGCTCTCATCCAACCTACTCTGGATATTCCCGAAAAATGAGACCATCCCCATCTTTACGGGAACAAGCTTTTGCCGTTTATCTATGGTATACAATAGCATTTACCTCTAAGAAACTGGAATCAATCAAATCACCAAGGGAATCATGGACCATGAAAGTGATCAACGTTGAGGCATTTGCCATCAAAATGGATCCGGTGGAAGCTTCTACGGAGAAATCCAACATCAAGGAGTATGGAGATTACTATATCGCCACAGACGCTTGGAGTTCCATCTATTCCCGCTCTCACGAAACTTGCCTCGTACGTTTGGAGACTGATAGTGGATTGGTCGGTTGGGGTGAAGGACAGGCCCCAGTCTCTGGAAGAGCCGTCCAAGCAATTGTTGAGGACCTATGCACACCTATTATACTTGGTGCAGACCCCTTTGACGTCGAATATCTCTGGTATCGTCTCTATAGCGCTATGCGAGAGCGCGGACACATCACTGGTTTTTACATAGATGCCCTTGCGGGGGTTGATCTAGCTCTCTACGATCTTTTAGGCAAGGCGGTGAATAAGCCATCCTATAAAGTTCTTGGCGGGCAATTTAGAGATGACATCTTGACCTATGTTGGCATAGGTGGAACGAACCCAGATGCTGTTGCTGATCTGGCACAAGAGCATGTCAGCTATGGCTATCGGGCCATCAAGTTACATTTACGGATGGCCACATCCCAACTGCTAGAAATAGTCCAGGCTGTACGCGAACGTGTTGGCCCGCAGATTGAACTGATGGTCGATATTCACATGGCCCGGGACGTCTCTGGAGCAATTGAGTTAGGGCGGGGATTGGAAGAGCTCGGCGTACGCTGGTTGGAGTCCCCCACCCAGCCTGAAGATGTGCACGGTCAAGCCGCAATTGCTCAGGCGCTAGATATGCAGGTTGCTACAGGTGAATGGTTGCGCACTTCTTGGGAGTGGCGCCAGTGGATCGAGCAGCGAGCGTTTGATGTAGCCATGCCTGACATTGCCCGTACAGGTCTATCGGAAGGGAAACGTATTGCAGCCTTATGTGATACATATAACCTACCGATTGCCCCGCATATTGGCGGCGGCGGTATCCTTGCGGTTGCCGCATCAATTCACTACTCAGCAGCAATTCCCAACTTTCAGATCCTAGAACATTCCCATCACGCCCACACGACCAAAGCCCAGATTGCCACCCTCTATCCTGAGCCTCTAAACGGTTGCTTTCTTTTGGATGACGTCCCGGGTCTAGGCATCGAAATAGACGAAGAGAGGGTGAAAAAATTTGCGGTTTAGCTTTATGTTGACGGCCTCTGCCTGACATTCATCCTTATCCCCTCAGCCGGTTCTAAGGTCACTGCCATCTTAGGCGTCACAGGGTGTCCCACGAATTGTAAATCAACGGTTTGCAAGATGCGAGCCAGAACAACTTTGGCTTCAACTTGGCCAAATGCCGCACCAATGCAGTTCCGAGGGCCACCACCAAAGGGGAGATAAGCATAAGGTGTGTAAGCTCGCTTCCCCTCACTCTCAAAGCGCTCTGGTATAAATTCGTTAGGTTGGTCCCACTCTTTGGGATCGCGATGGGTTAGGTAAATGGAATACATTAAGCGCGTCTCTGGAGGTAAGTAGTGCCCCTGAAATTCAAGGTCAGTAAGCGTGACCCGAGAACCAATATGGGCTGGTGGATAGAGGCGTAAGCTTTCGTCAATTACAAAGCCCAAATAGCGAAGGTTAGCGAGGTTCGCCATGGTCGGTGTGGAGTTCCCGAGAACAGTATCGACCTCCTTTTGCGCCTTCTTGAAGGCGCTGGGATTGTTGCCCAGCAGATAGAGTGCCCAGGCCAATAGCGCCGTACTGGTATCGTGCCCTGCGATGAACATGGTCAGAATCTGGTCTCGGATCAAAGTATCGTTCATGCCAGCATCAAGCATCAAATCGAGCAGGTCCAGTGATGATTCCTGCCCCTTTTCACGGGCCGCTCGACGTGTTCTTACAATATTATTGATACTCCTATTCATTTGCTGAAGTGCGGGGCGGTATTGGGGGCGAGGAATTTTGGGAAAGAGTAACCATAAGCCTGGCGAGATAAATTGCAACATTTTCATAATGGCCTGCCAGAGCCGAACCATCTCATGGTTATAATCTACCGAGAAGAGGGTATCCATGAGAATGAGAATGGCCACTTTCCGCATCTCCGCCAACATCTCTACGGGGCCAACGCGAGACGTCCAATCTAGAGCAACCTGATCTGTATAACGCCACATTGTGTCTACATAGCGTTCTAGCGCCTGTTTATGGACAGCCGGATTCATAATCTGTCGAGATTCATCATGAATGGTCCCATCTGAGACCAGCAACCCATCACCCAAGAGCTGAGAAATGGGATCACTATCCGTTCGCCAGCGCACCTCATTGCGATTGGAGACGAGTAACATCCGGTTTGCTTCCGGGCCTGCCATCATGACAAAGTTGAGACCAGGGAGACGAAAGCGAAAAATGTCCCCCAGTTCCTGGTGAAAGACCTGCAGGGCAGCAAAAATATGGCCTTGCTGTCGGTAGGCTTGCAAGCCACGCCAAGCCAGAGGGCCATCGGGAAAGGGTATAGATTGGGTCATCCGGGCGATTCCAAAATTAAGTGGGCCAGAACACGTAGTGCGTAGTCCGTGTCCTGGCTAAGATAGTTAACCTGCAAGTAGACGCAATTGTTAAGTGAGCACGCCCACGAGAGACATGAGTCGTGCCAGTTTTACTGCGATTTACTGACAATCGTCAATTGACAATCTACACTAGTATGTTCGCTGTTTCTTTTTGGTAAACTGCGGAGAAGGTCTCTGCGGCTACATCGTAGGTCCATTTTTCGCGTTCAACCAACATAGCTGCTATTTTTCCGATCTCAGGTGAAGATTTAGCAGCCCCTCCACAACCGCCAACAGCTACATAAAGATCCTCATCAATCATGTCGATGTAGGGTCGTTCGTGGGCTGTGTGGGTAACCGCGCAGGGTCGAGTAAAGAGCCGCTCAGGCTGAAGGTTTGGTATCAGCGTGAAGAGAATCTCATTCATGGTCTCCCAATGGTCCACTTCACCCTGACCTTTATACCATTGACACAGGCTGGCTTGATCTGGAAAATAGAGTGGTTTGTGATAGGTGTGACCGATCTTCAAGTAGAGCTTGCCATCTGGGTAACGTATAGGAGGCAGAGCATAGATGGAGAAGACAAGCGGATTTTCTGGCAGTCGATAGATAACGGAGGGCATCTCAGCCAAGCGCTGGGCTTCTACATCGCTGACTTCCGCTAGCAGCGTTGTGGCAGAGCGAGGACGCAAATCCAGCGGTTTTGGGAGCAATCCATTGGTAAAGGCACCAGTTGTCACCAAAAGTTTTGATGTTCCATAGATTTCACCATTATCGCAGTGAATATGCCATTGACTATCCCGTCGGCTCAGCTCAGTAGCAGTGGCCCGAACCCGATTCGCGCCATGCTGCCGAGCAATGGCCAGTTGGGCCTCAATGAGCGCGGGTGGGTTGATATAGCCTGCGCCTCGGCTCTCCAGTACACCAGTGCCGCTATCGGGTAAGTGGAAGAAAGGAAAGACCGTTGCCATCTCTGAGCTGTCTAAGTCAGCTAGAACGGCACCGTTGTCTACGCCGTTCTGACGGGACTGGGTCAAAGAGTCGTCAGGTGCCGAAGCGTCCGCTGTCACTCTCAGGCAACCAACGGCTCCATGGAAAGGAATGTCACTATCGCCTTCGATAGTGGCATAATCGTCGATTGCCCGTGCGCCCAGCAGAGACCAGACGAAGTCCGGATCAACTCGCCGAGTGATGCGTCCCTGGTCGTAGTGGCTGGCATAGACACCGGTGTGTGTCTGCCAATTTGTTGGTTCATCGGGGCCGATTCCCAATACGTTCCCACCACTGGTGCTGAAGTGACGAAGAGCCGCAGCGCCAATGAGGCCTGCGCCTACAACAATTACGTCATATACAAGTTTGTTGGTCATAAACAATCGTTCACCACTACCGATTTTCCTTTTTAATATTGATGGCGAGATACAAGAGCTAGCAGGCTAATCATAATCATTTCATTTAGCCCATTCCAAGAAATTATACTCTGCTCCGGTTTTCAAATCGACCGCAGTTTAACTATACGCGGAGTAAGCGTTCCCCTACGCCGGTCACCCAGGTGGAGCCACATTAGAGAATGCTTTCTCCACGGCAATCTGGGTGACTTATTTTTCGGAATGGTCTTACATGCTAATGAATGAGTTGTAAATAACGTGCGCGTTTCAACCGGATGAAGCTCCATCAAGTGCTCAAGTTATTTAATTCCCGTTCCTAGAAGGGTCTCTCTACTTCTTCAAAATTCTTCTCGGGATCTTCGCCTCGAATAAGGATGGCATTCCAGCGTTTGTCGTACGAGTTGCGCTCTGTTTGCTTAACCCAGGTTGGGACGTAACGAAGGGTTAAACCACAGCGGCGGCGAGTTGAGCGGTTGGGTAAGCTACCATGAACCAGCGTCCCATCGTGAAGAGACATCTGGCCAGCCTTTAGTGGTAAGTCAGCAACAGTATTCAACTGCTCGGGCGTTATGCTCACTTCTTGGTTGATGCTGAGTAGGTTGCCTGCTGCGGCGGATTTGCCATGTTCTTGTATACCATTAACATGAGTGGCCGGAACGACCTGCATACAGCCATTCTCCTGATCACTATCATCCACTGCGTACCAAGCGGTAATGGCATAGGGAGGTTCCAGGCCCCAAAAGGTTACATCCTGATGCCAAGCCACGAAGGCTTCCGTATCTGGTCCGGTGCCGTATTTATTAAAAAAGTGGGTAGCCAGCAGGTAAAAGTTGGGGCCAACAATGGCTTCAATCGCGTCCAAAATTTTAGGGTGGGTCGCCAGATCCCAGATAAAGCGCTCTTGAAAATGATAGTCTACCAACCCTATCTGGGCAGTCTCCTTACCAACTTTGGTCTCCAGATGATCAAAGTGTCCACGATATTGGTTCGCCTCGTCTTCACCAAAAACGTCGATAGGGCTGAAGTAGCCCTGGGTTTTATATTGTTCTGCTTGTTGTGGGGTGAGCGTCATACAATTCCTCCTTGGGCACAGGATAAAAGACAACCGATCTTACATTTAAGCCCTTAAGACATCGAAACCATATTGTGGATATTGAATCCGCCAATTGGTTTGTTACAACCGAAGGGCTTCGAATGATGAATGAGTGAATTGGCAGCACAGATGCCGTCATTCATCATTCGCAATTCATCATTTGTAATTCACCGCTTACCATTCGGCTATTCCTTGCGGCTATATTTTTCTACTACATCCATATTCAGCTCGATTCCCAGCCCGGGCACCTCTGGGATGATGAGCAACCCCTCGTCATCCAACTGCCAACCACCCTGGGTTAACTCATCAATGTAGGGTGATCCGGTAATGTATTCTACCATATTCGTATCCGGAAAGGCCGAAGCGAGATGTAGGTCGGCAGCTAGGCCCAAGGCAGTATTCCAGCCGTGGGGAATAAAGCGGATCCCATTCTCCTGGGCCATCCAGCCAATGCGTCGCTCTTCGGAGATACCACCGACTTTGGTCACATCGGGCTGAACAATGTCGAAGGCCCCAGCTTGAAGCCAGGGTTGAAAGGCCTGTCGCCGAGTTAAGACTTCTCCACCGGCGATGGGCAAGGGTGCATTCCGACGTAAATGAACATAATCATCCATGGCATCGGCATTGAGCGGCTCTTCAAACCAATCTACATTATATTCAGCCAGCATATGCGCCGTACGCAGCGCCCACTTATAGCCATTATACCAATACTCGTCACTACCGCCCGCGTCTACCATGAGCATACAGTCATCGCCAACAGCCTCTCTGGCTGTACGCACAATAGCCTCGTCTAGCTGATGCGATTCTCGGCCGAATGGCCCCCACCCCATTTTGAAGGCCCTGAAGCCCTGTTCTTTGATACGCAACAGGTGCTCGCGCAGCGGCTCAGGTTGATCCATTAAGAGCGATGCATAGGGTTTGACCCGTTCTCGGTACCGTCCGCCCAAAAGACGACCGACTGGCTGCCCCGTCACCTTTCCCAGAATGTCCCACAGCGCGATGTCGACCCCGCTGATGGTATGAGTCACCGAACCGCCTCGCCCTAACCAAAACATATTTTGGTGCAGCTTCTCACAGACTCGCTCTGGTTCCAGCGCATTTTCATTACGATAGAGTGGCTCCAGCACACCAAGGGCAGCCTGCACCAGCCGATCATTGGTAAAGACGCTGCCCCAGCCAGTAACACCTTCATCCGTGTCAACCCTCACAAGGGTGTGGACACAATCGTCGGGCTGAATTTCGTTACTCCATCCCCCCTCAGGGGTATCGCCAATGAGCCCAATGGCAGTGATTGAATGGATATTCATAAATGCTCCGTGATTCGTACTAAGTGATTCATGACAAGTGGACCCAATTCACCATCCGCTCCACAGGTAACCATCTACTGTCTACTCACGCTGGCTCTTTGGTCATGTTTCCTTTGTCTGCCGCGGCTGCATTGGCCCGAGCTTCTTCTTTCTGCTCGGCCATTTCGGCTACGCTCTTCGTATGGAGGCGAGCGGCTCCCGACCAGCTATCCCGCAGAAGGACCCGGGTTCCATTGGATTCAGCAGCATCTAGTCGAGCTTGGGCTTGGGGGATGGCATCAGCAAATTGTGGCAACCACGGGGCTTGGGCCACTAGCATTTCGTCAGTCATTTGCCAGATCTCTTCCGGATTACAGACGGCCCCCACCAACGGGTCGTGGAGCATGGCTTGTTTTAGCAGCTCCACATCTCCATGCACAGCGGCTTCCATGGCCATCTCTTGAACCCGTACGCTAGCCGAACAGGTTGCAGCACAAGCCATGGGCAGATCGCCAACCACAGGCATATTGATGCCATTTTTGTCGACATAGCCGGGAATCTCGATAATGGCACCGTCGGGCAGGTTGGTGATGTGGCCATTGTTAGGGATGTTGAAGTGGCCCCGGTAAATGCGCCCAGTCTCCAATCCT
Source organism: Chloroflexota bacterium (assembly GCA_039028975.1). Classification (GTDB taxonomy): domain Bacteria; phylum Chloroflexota; class Anaerolineae; order Caldilineales; family Caldilineaceae; genus JAHBNG01. Next base: position 19,960 of record JBCCHB010000150.1, on the reverse strand, counting down.
TCGATAATGTAGGAACCATGCTCTTCACTACGCTTGTCCGAAGCAATTACGGGCGGATCTTCTTTCAGCCAGTTGGGGAAGTCAGTCTCAAACCAATTCCGTCCCTCGGTACAGACGCGTAGGTAGCCCCCCGTCTCGCCATTAATCCACTTGGACATATCAATCCAGTCCATGATCTCATCCGGGCGCTTGCGATACCAAGGCAGATACTCAGAGACGTGGCCGTTGGATTCAGTGGTGTAATAGCCAAAGCGGCGCAGGATGTCAATGCGCACCTTCTCTTCTACGCTATACTGGGGGTGAGCTTCGAAGAGTTCTAGCAGACGAGGGACCATATCCATACCCCGCCACTCAACTTGGATATACCAAGTCTGATGATTGATTCCTGCACAGACAATATCCACATCTCTGCGATGAAGCTCTTCATCTTCGCCTATGAGACCTTCTTTCTTGGCCCAAAGTTCGATGGAGCGAGTTATCTGCCAGTGCCCACCCTGAACGCCGTGACAGAGACCGATGGTTGGCACGCCCCCATACTGGTTGCAGGCCCACACGTTCATGGCCATGGGATTGGAGTAGTTGAGGAAAATGGCATCATCATTGGCTACTTCGCTGATGTCATCGCAGATGGAGAGTAGTGCCGGAATGGTTCGTTGAGCATACATAATGCCGCCGGCACAGATAGTATCACCTACACACTGATCGATACCGTACCTGAGGGGAATGTCGATATCGGTCTGAAAGGCCGCCAACCCACCCTGACGAATGGTGCTAATTACGTAGTCTGCTTCTTGGATGGCCTCTTGCTGATTGGTATGGGTTGTGACTTTGGCGGGGAGTTGATTGGCTTGGATATCCCGCTCGGAAAGCTGGGCAACCATGTTTAGATTTGGCTCAGAGATATCCATAAAAGCAAAGTGCGTATCGACTAATTCTGGCACAGCCAAAATATCATGCATTAGTTTTCGGGTGAAGCCGATAGAACCCGCTCCGATCATAGCAATTTTGATTGACATTTGGTTGACTCCTGTGGTTCTTGTTGTGCGTCGTTAGGTCTGTAGTCGTTAGGTCCGCAGTCGTAAAGTCTGTTGTCGTAAGGTCTGACTCTTGACCAATCAACCAAAGACCAGTCCATATTGTAGTCTGGCTGATCTGTTGTGTCAATGTGGAAATAACTAAGTAACGGCAAAATGGGAAGGATAACGGGAGATAGGGTAGGATGATGAAGATGAATTAGAGAGCCATTACATCAATGCCTGTCTTGATGGCCTTTGCCCAAGATCATTGCTCCAATAATTGAGCCTTTGCCAATGGAAGTTATATGGCGTTAACGTTGGGTTACGAGAGGTGTGGAAATCTGGCTGGTGGGTTCGGTGGTCGAGGAATATGGCCTACAGACTGAGTTCTTGTGGAGTAACCTGCTGGTCTTTCTGAGTATAATCTTCTTGTCTTTGCTGCCTGGAAGCCCAACCAAAAACGATGGAAAGAAGCAAGGGGACCGAGTCGGCCTACTCAGGGAGCGACTCTGACGGGGGAGTCAGAATGCTCGCGGAGTAGGCTATCTTTGGATACTCGTCAATACAGTACATCGTTAAGCGCTAGGTTGAAGTGAGCCGGTTCCACTCTGTCCAAATCCAGAAGTGAGCTTGCTCACTTGGTTCTTTACCCACTCTGTACCTTGAGATATTTTATTTAGAACAAATGCCTGTTCTTCTGATGCATTTCGGAACTCACTCTTGACAAATTCATGACGATGACGAATTTCGATCTCTGCTAACGTTGGGTCTAAATTATAGTTCATTTGTTGTCTCCGGTTATTGGTTTGTTTACTGTATCTCTAATTGACACTTGATGAATCTTTTATTTTGTCCCGCTCTAATTGCGGTGTGGCTTCATTGTAACGGGCGGTCGTTAAATTACCGCTAATTGAGCGTAAATTGAGCGTGAAAGATTCAGAACTCATCCATCATTGCCCCTGGGTACAGCTAGCCATATAAAGTTATTCTCAGTGTCGGGACACCAACGTCTCTGGAGCTTGCTGAGGAGTCAATGGATGAGGAGACAGGTTTGACCGGTGCGATATTTATTCCCTTTGTGAGCCGTTGAGGAGCGAAGTAAGTGGTGGATTGGTTGGTCAGTGAGCCGGTAGTCAATGAGCCGGTATTCGATGAGCCGGTATTCGATGACCAACTGCTGACTAATCGAACACCGACCTACCGAACACCGACCTACCGATTACCGACCTACCGATTACCGATTCTACGGCCTTACCGGCGTCCCGTCTGGCAACCTCGTTTGGGTCCAGAATTCGACCTGATCTTGGCAAGGATATTTGGCTGCCAATACTTCATCTATGTCGATGCCCAAACCTGGCTTATCGCTGGGGTACATGTATCCGTTACGCACTTCTGGCAACCCTGGGAACATCTCATAGACGTGCTCGGGGAAGCGACACCACTCTTGGATGCCAAAGTTGGGTGCCCACAGATCCAAATGCAAGTTGGCTGCATGGCCTACTGGTGACGTATCTCCTGGCCCGTGCCACGCGGTGCGGATACCATACATATTGGCAAATGAGGCCACATTGCGTGCTGGGGTAATGCCCCCCATCTGGCTCACGTGCATTCGGATAAAGTCGATCAGGCGGCCTTCAATGAGCGGCTGCCACTCCCGTGGGTTATTGAATAGCTCACCCATTGCCAGTGGTGTTGCGCATTGCTCCCGAATTCTGGCAAACCAATCGATATCTTCGGGTGCCAATGCATCTTCTAAGAAGAAGAGCTTGAATGGCTCTAGATCTTTGGCAAATTGCACCGTTTCGATGGGCTGAAGTCGCTCGTGAATGTCGTGAAGCAATTCGACTTCCTCGCCAACTTCAGTCCGTACATGCTCAATCATACGGACCATGTTGCGCATGTACTCGCGCCGATCAAAGTAAGCCCCATCTGGCGCGCCTTCAGGCTTAACCATGTTGCGGCTCTCGCCCCCATAGCCGCCCATCTGCACACGGATGTAGCGATACCCCTCTTCCAGATAAGCCCGTACGCCTTCTTCTACCTCTCCCGGGGTCGAGCCGTTGGCGTGAACGTAAACCGCCGCCGCCTCCCGACATTTGCCCCCCAATAGTTCATAGACCGGCATGTTGGCCATCTTGCCTTTAATGTCCCAAAGAGCCTGATCTGCACCCGAAACCGCATTGCTCAAAACGGGGCCGTTACGCCAGTAGGAGTGGACCATGGCCATCTGCCACGTCTCTTCGATACGAGAAACATCTCGCCCGATGAGGAATGGCTTTAGATGGTTTTCGATAGCGGCATGAACGGCATGAAAGCGTTGGGTAAAAGTGGCACAACCCAGTCCATACAGTCCAGGCTCAGATGTAATGATCTTGATGATAATCAGTCGGGAACCGGCTGGCTGGGTCAAGATGGTTTGTACATCCTGTATGGTAACAGGAGAGGTATGAGGAGAAGACATGGTAGCTCCTTATGATTGAAATGGTTGATTTTCAGTCGATCCCAATGTCAATGAACGACTCTTCTTGCTGGCACCTATCGGGTACTTATAGAATAGAATGACATTGCGACACCTTAATCGTAATTCGTCAATCAGAATTCGGCAATTGACTCAATCGTCAATCCTCTCCATCTTTGGTAGAATAGTACAATTCATTCACAGAAGCCATTCACTTGGAGCCGGCACCTATGCGATTCAACCAGATGATTACTGCGGTCGATGCCCATGCCTGCGGGGAGCCAGGGCGGGTTATCACTGGCGGGGTGCCACCAATACCGGGTGAGACCATGTTTGCCAAAATGCAGTGGCTGGAAAGGAACCATGATGGCCTCCGCCAGCGTATGCTGCGAGAACCTCGGGGCTACCCGGCCATGTGTTGCAACGTGCTATTACCACCAACCCACCCCGATGCCGATGCCGGATACGTAATTATGGAGCAGACCGAGTATCCACCCATGTCCGGCTCAAATACGATCTGCGTCACCACCGTGCTACTCGAAACGGGCATTCTGCCGATGGTCGAGCCGATAACCAAGTTGACGCTAGAGACGCCCGCGGGATTGATTGGGGTGCAAGCGGAATGCCAGGATGGTAAGGTGACCAAGGTCACGTTTCGCAATGTGCCAGCCTTTGCGGCTCACCTAGATGCGGAAATTGAGGTGCCTCATCTGGGTAAGGTAACGGTTGATGTAGCTTGGGGTGGCATGTGGTATGCTATCGCAGAAGCAGAGTCATTAGGCATCGAATTGATTCCAGGCAATGGTGCCGAGATCACCCGGATCAGCGCCATGATTCGAGCCGCTGCGGCAGAACAGCTTCCAGTGACCCATCCAGAGAATCCGGACATCAAGAATGTCTCTATCTCTCAGCTTTCGGCTCCTCCCACTCATCCGACGGCAAACCGAAAAAATGCTGTCACCGTAGCTTCGGGAACGCTAGACTGGGAGCAACCAGGCACCTGGACAGGCGTTCTCGATCGCTCCCCCTGCGGAACGGGAACTTGTGCCCGAATGGCAGCACTCCATGCTAAAGGGCAATTATCGCTACACGAAAAATTTGTCCACGAAAGCATTATTGGTACACTATTTACGGGCCAGTTGATTGAAGAGACAACGGTAGGCCCATACAAAGCGGTTGTACCGACACTTTCTGGCCAAGCTTGGATTACTGGAATCGCTCAGTATGTGGTGGATCCGACCGATCCATTTCCCAATGGGTTTACGGTGGGTGACATCTGGGCTTAATGTATCAGTAGCCCGTAGTCGTTTAGTCGCTTGGTCCAAAGTCGATTCGGGCAATGTCGTTCCCATTTGGGATCTGCCCTGCCCTGAAAAAAGGACGCAGATTTAGGAGGATTAGCAGGATCTTTTTCATCCTCCTGTTTACTCGCATTCACGTCATCCTTAACTAAACAAGTATGTTGACATAAGTAATATACACATCACGAATTACGCATCACGTTCCTATGAAACTCATCGACTGCGACATTCACAACCAGCTTGTTTCGCTTCACGATCTGGAAGTCTACCTACCTGATTTTTGGTGCGATTACATCAATGAATCGGCCTTTGTGGGGCCGGACGCAAATGATTATCCGGCTAGTGCATCCTTGACGGCACGGCCCGAAACCCGAGGCAATGAAGGATGTCCCCCAGGATCTGACCTTGCGCTGCTCCGTAGCCAGCTTCTCGACAAGGGCCCTGTGGGGATAGGCATTTTGAATTGCATCTACTGGGTTCAGAGCGTCCACCACCCGGACTTGGCTGCGGCCCTAGCAACGGCCCTCAATCAGTGGCAGGTGGACGAATGGCTGGAGCCAGAGCCTCGACTGCGGGCCTCCATTGTGGTCCCCAGCCAGCAGCCAGAGATGGCGGTGCGTGAGATAGAACGCTGGGGTGAACATCCTGGTTTTGTCCAGGTGCTTCTGCCAGTGCGCTCAGATGCCCCATACGGCAATCGGCGCTACGATCCCATCTATGAGGCAGCATCCCGTCACCAGTTGGTGGTAGGGATCCATTATGGCGGCGCAGCAGGTCACCCGCCAACGCCAGCGGGATGGCCCTCAACCTTTGTAGAAGAGTATGTAGATATGGCCCAGCTATTCCAATCCCAGGTGATGAGCCTGATTATCGAAGGAACCTTCGCCCGGATTCCCCAACTAAGGGTGGCTCTACTGGAAAGTGGCTTTACCTGGATGCCGTCGCTCATGTGGCGCATGGACAAAGAGTGGAAGGGGCTGCGGCATAATATTCCCTGGGTTAAGCGGCCACCATCCGCCTACATGCGGGAGCACATTCGCTTGACGACAGCACCACTGGATATGCCTCCCCATACGCACCAGCTAACCCAGATCCTGGATCAGATGGAGTCAGATGAGATGCTCATCTACTCTAGCGATTACCCCCATTGGCACACAGATGAACCAATGGACATATTTACGGCAGAGATTTCAAGTGACGTGCGTGCTAAGATCATGGCTGAGAACGCACGGAATTTTTATCGATTTTGAAGAAGATTGGACTTATGCAGTTGGATGTCTTCATAAAGACCTGACAGGTTTTGAAAACCTGTCAGGTCTGATTGAGTGCGTAATTCCTAAAAGAAACGTTTAGGTGACTATGAGCAAAACAGCAGAAGAAAAACTGACCGAGGTTGCAGAGCAGGTTGAAGCCGAGAAGAAAAAGAAAGAAGAAGAGAAATTAAGTGACCAGATTGTTGAAACAGAACATGAGGTGACCATTGGTGGCGAGACTTTCTCCTACAAGGCCACAACAGGCACTCTGGTCATGCGGGATGAAGAGGAGAAGGCCAAGGCGACAATCTTCTTTATTGCCTACACGCGAAATGGTATTGATGAGGTAGGCGATCGTCCACTTACTTTTTCCTTTAACGGCGGTCCTGGTTCGTCTTCGGTTTGGATGCACCTAGGTGTTTTGGGTCCCAGACGAGTGCAGATGGATGAGGGTGGTGAAGGGTTAGCTCCCCGGCCACCCTATCAATTGATCAATAATGATTATTCAATTCTAGACAGGACCGATTTGGTCTTCATTGATCCGGTCAGCACAGGCTATAGCCGACCGGCCCCAGGCGAAGAGGCCAAGCAGTTTCATGGTTTACAAAAGGATCTGGACTCGGTAGGAGGCTTTATCCGTCTCTACGTTACCCGCTACAAACGCTGGTCATCGCCCAAGTACTTAATCGGCGAGAGCTACGGCACAACTCGAGCGGCAGGATTGGCTGGTCACCTCCAAAATCGTTATGGCATGTACCTTAATGGCATTATGCTCATCTCGGTGATTCTCAACTTCCAGACAGCCCTATTCTCCATCGGGAATGATCTGCCCTACATCCTCTTCCTGCCGACCTACGCGGCGACGGCCTGGTATCACAAGCTGGTCTCCAAAACGCTTCAACGCAAATCTCTGCGCACGTTTCTAAATGAAGTAGAGCAATTTGCCCTCAATGAGTATACCTTGGCCCTAATGAAGGGAAGCACCCTTGAAGAGGAGGAACGCCAGGTCATTGTGGCACAACTGGCCAAATATACGGGGCTGTCGACGAGGTACATTGAAGGCTGCAACTTACGCCCTGTCATTTATCGCTTCGTCAAAGAAGTGCTGCGCAGCCAGCAGCGCACGGTAGGACGTTTTGACAGCCGAATGACCGGCATCGACCGAGATTCGGTTGGCGAGGGTCATGAGTACGATCCTAGCTTTGCCGTGGTTCAGGGTGCCTACTCAGCCATGATCAATGATTACCTTCGAAATGATCTAAACTTTGAAAGTGATCTGCCCTATGAGATTTTGACTGGTCTCTACATGAAATGGGATTTTGGCGCACAGAATGAGTTTGTCAACGTAGGTGAAACGCTACGTAGCACCATGAACCGCAATCCCTACCTGCGAGTCTTCGTGGCCAATGGGTACTATGATTTGGCCACACCTTATTTTGCTACCGAATATACCTTTAATCATCTTGAATTGGAAGCGGAACAGCAAGCAAATATTACCATGGGCTACTACGAGGCGGGCCACATGATGTACACCCATCTTCCATCGCTGCAGAAACAGAAGGAGGATTTGGATCAATTTCTGGATGGGAGTAATTTATAACGTGTGAGTTCAATCCCCGTGGATCTGTCGGTCCAGTATTCCCCATCATATTGATCATATTGATCATATTGAGGAAAAAGCAGCCGTTCGCCGCCCAAGTGAGCAGGAGCGCTGCTTTACCTCATTCATACCCTCTCACCCATTTCTACCACAACCAAAACCAACTTTGCTCTGATTTTTATCAGTAAAGTGGCTTGCAGTAAATCGCCGTAGCATCAGACAAAACCCATACAAAATATATGCATATCCTATTCAGGGTATGGATATAATCTAGGTATTGCAACATATGTCGTACATTTCTACAATGGGTTCGGTTATTTGGCGGTAGTCATCACGTTGTCCCGTAAGATATTATTAAGTAGTCGTACACCCTTCTCGTTCCTTCTCTTCCCATCTGCACCCTTAGGAATCGGAATTAAATAGTTTGCGCATCAACTCTCTCGATCCAAGTCGCTTTGCGGCCACTGAGTGAGTGAGACGTCATGCCCAACGGATTGAATGCTCATTCTGAGCGATTTTCGAAAGGACCAAGCCTTCCAACGATCGCTTGGTTGCCTTTTCTGCTATGTAGAATCTCCCGACAGACCTATTCGTGCGACATCATAATCAGGCATCTGACGGATACCGTGCTGAGGCACCCAAGATAAAGACAACCTTTTGTCTTAGAAGCTGTGTGGAAAGTCATTCTGAGGAGTCTGCGGCGAAGAATCTCACGATTATTTGACCGGAAAACAGAGATTCTTCAGTCGCTCCGCTCTTTCAGAATGACACGATCATTCTCTTTTCAGACAGCTTCTTATGTTTTAGGAGTTATCGTGAACAAAAATCAATTGCTGTACATCGTCCAGTCCATCCGCGTTACCACTAAAATTCTATTTTTTGCTGTGCTTACCATTAGCCTGTTTCCACACCCTATGATTCGTGGACTACTACTTGGACCGGCCACAGCTTTGGCCCAAGCCACCCCCAACCTCCAATCCTTCACCACGACCACGCCCAACGGCACCTACGGCAACGGCGACCCGATTGAGATCTGCGCCAACTATGACCAGGTGCTAGAAGTCGGCTCGACGCTCGACGTGACCCTGGATACAGGCACAACGTTGACGCTGAATCACTTTGACCAGTCCATCGGCGGCAATATCACGCCCGATGCAACCTTTAGCGTCGGTACTGGTGTCAACAGCAACGTTCGTGCCCTCGCCCTTCAGAGCGACGGCAAGGTCATCATCAGCGGTGAGTTTAGCCACTACGATGGCACCGCTGCCACCCGCATAGCGCGTATTAACGACGACGGCACGCTGGATGCTACCTTCAACACCAATCTTGGTGTTGGGTTGAACAATTATGCCGAAAAGATCGTCGTACAGCCCGACGGCAAGATCATCATCGGTGGGCACTTCACCACCGTGAATGGCACCATCCGCAACCGCATCGCACGCCTCAATGCCGATGGCACGCTCGACACGGCTTTTGACCCGAATCCCAACAACGTCATCTATTCGCTTGCCTTACAGACAGACGACAAAATCATCATCAGCGGTCAATTTACGCAGGTTGACGGCACCAACAGCACGCGCATTGCGCGCCTGAACAGCGACGGCACATACGATACGGGCTTTGTCGTCGGCACTGGCCTGAATAATTATGCAGAAGTGATTCTAGTACAGGATGATGGAAAAATCATTCTAGGGGGACATTTCTCCTCTTACGATGGGACAACGCGCAACCGCATTGCGCGCCTCAATGCCGACGGCACTCTTGATGCAGCCTTTGACCCCAATGCGAATAACGCCGTCTGGTCCGCTGCACTCCAGACCGATGGCAAGATCATCATCAGCGGCCAATTCTCACAGGTGGACGGCACCAATAGCAGTCTTATCGCGCGCCTCAACAGTGACGGCACATACGATGCTGGCTTTAGCGTCGGCACCGGCCTGAACAACTACGCCGAAGTCATTGTCCCTCAAAGTGACGGCAAAATTCTCTTTGGTGGCCATTTTAGTCAGTACAACGGCGCAACTGCCGTCAGACTTGCGCGCATCAATACAGATGGCTCGTTGGATACGACCTTCAGTACTGGAGGAGCTGGGGCCAACGGCCAGAGCTACGGAATGGCCCTACAGCCCGATGGCAAGGTCATCATCGGCGGGACCTTTAGCAGCATTAACGGCACCAACATTAATCGCATCGCCCGTCTTGATGGCAACGACAACCAGTTCCAGACACCCGACCAACAAGTCTGCGCCACCTACACAGTCATCCCCAACAATACCTCCACCGACCTCACCGTGACCGCCATCACTAGCGCTGACGTGACAACGACGGCCGGCGGCAACAGTACGGCCACTACGATACCCTCAGGCCAGAATCTGGGCGACAACACCAATCTGGTTATCAAGACCTTTGCGCCCGGCGGCGTCGGCGATCAGGGTCTCATCTGGCTCATGGCCGATAGGGGAACCAATACAATGGCTGATGGCGGGCAGATGCAGACTTGGCGCGACAACTTCCAAGGGCTGACGGTCAATGCCTTTACCACTTCCACCGGCTCCGGAATTGCGAGCAATTCAACGTTTGCCGACAGCAACTACGTCGCCGATGACCAGAACTTCAATCCGTCTATCGACATTGCTGGCACCGGTGGCTTTTACCTTCAGGATAGTGGCCTAGTCGATGACTCGACGCCAGACATGACCATGATCTCCGTTGTCCACATGACGCATAACGGTGATGGACAGCTCATGGCCTTCCTGCGCAACGCCCAAAATAATGGTGATAATCCGTCCATCCGCATCAACGACTCACGCTTCAACCTGCTCAACGTTGACGGCAACAGCGTGCAGGTGAACTACAACAGCGACTGGGCCAAGTATGAGTACTACATTACGAGCGGCTCTTGGGAACACAACAACGGCGGCGTGGACTTCTTTAGCGACGGTTTCCGCATCAGCTCAACCACCAGTGCAACCGGGCGTAGTGGACCCCGCTTCCGCATCTTCCGCGATAACGACAACTTTGAAAATAGTGAAGGATTTCTTTCTGAGGCCATCGTCTACACCAAAAAGCTAACTGATGCCGAGCATACCCGCGTCAATTCCTACTTGGCCATCAAATATGGTCGCACGCTGAGAAGTTACGCCGATGCATCCGTGGTGAGCAATTATTTGGCCAGCGATGCCACGGTCGTATGGAATGCAACGGCCAATGCAACCTATAGCAATGACATTGCCGGTATTGCCCGCGATGACGATTCCGGCCTGGATCAACCTAAGTCAAAAAGCGTCAATGCGAACGCGATTGTCACCATTGACCACGGCGTTACCCTCGGGGCGGACAGCTCTTTCATGCTTTGGGGCCATAATGATCTGGACGCTTCTGCATGGCTCTCGGACACGATTGCTAGCGGCTATCCTGAAGGCCGCTTACGCCTAACTCGTGAGTGGATGGTGCAGGAAACAGGGACCGTCGGGCCGGTTCGCGTCAGCGTCCAGGTCGATGATCCCGACCTGGACCTACCTCAGGTACTGGGCGCGCTCTATCTGCTGGTGGACAGCAACAACAACGGCGATTTCAGCGACGAAGCCACCATACGCATGACGGCCCAAGGCGGCGGCGTCTACACCGCCAACGCCGACTTTGACTTCCAGGACGGCCAGCGCTTCACCTTTGCCACGGCCGCTTCGGGTCTGCGCGGCGTTGTCTTTCAGGATGACAACACCGACGGCCAGAGTGCGGCGACCGAAAATGGTCTTGGGGGCGTCATCGTTACCGCAGTCGATGCCAATGGCGTCATCACCACAACCACCACTGACCTCGCAGGCAACTATGCCTTTATCGGCGGCGGCGGGCTATCGGGCAGTACCCGCGTGACCTTTACGCTGCCCATCACCCTGCAAACGTCCATGCAGCCCACCGTCTTTGGACGTGACCACCGCACCACCGTGCAGTTTGTCTACATGGGCGGCAACGGCTGGACCGTAGCCAACGCTGGCTTTACCTTCCAAAATCGCACCAGCGCCTGCGCCAATCCAACCATTGCCTCGGCCTGTTACACGGCGGGTCCTGGCACAGCCGACCCGGGCGTCTTCTCCTTCGAATGGACAACAGGGGCCGACGTCAATAATCCCGACGCCGCCAGCCAAGACGTCGGAGCGGTCTGGGGCAGCGCCATCAACACCAATTCCGGCCGCATGTACAGCGCGGCCATGCTCAAGCGTCATGTAGGGCTGGGACCGCTGGCTGCACGCGCCGGCAATAATGTGACGGTGGATGGTGTTTACATCATCGACTACAGCACCAGCGGTGGCACCTTCAACACGGCCGCGCCGGGCTTCACCTTGCAGGGCGTGAGCGGGATCGATCTGGGTACCGTACAGCGCGTAGCTGACACCAACAGCGAGTTAGACAACGACTACGAACTGCTGCCCGGACAAAGCGTCGATCTCGACGCCTATGGCAAGGTCGGCACCGTCGGCTTTGGCGATGCGGATATCGCACCGGATGGTTCGCTCTGGCTCGTGAACCTGAACCAGCGCACGCTCATTCGTGTGGATACCAACGGCCTGCCCAACGATGGCTCCGCTGCGCCAGCCGCCAACGTGACGACAACACCCATCACCGATCCAGGTTGTAGCGGCGACTTCCGCCCATGGGCGCTTACCTTCTACGAGGGGACGGGCTATCTCGGCGTCATCTGTAGCGCAGAGACCAGCGGCAGCCGGGCCGACCTGCACGCCTATGTGCGTTCGTTCGACCCGAATAATCCGGGCACGTTTACCACAGTGGTCGACTTCCCGCTCGACTTTACGCGTGAGAATATCTACATTCTCTACGGGGCCAACCGGCCCGTGCCCTCCAGCGATTGGCTGCCGTGGACCGATACGTACAGAGCGATTTCTGGCTTCGTTGGCTCGAGTGCCAATCCGCAGCCGATCCTGTCCGATATCGAGTTCAACATCGATGGCAACATGATCCTTGGTTTTATGGACCGCTTCGGTCATCAGACCCACCAGACGAATCTAGAAGCCCTGCCGCTGGCGCAAGATCCACAGGTGCGCAGCTTTGTGACGGCAGGCGATATGGTCAACTTCTGTGCCAGCGGCACCGGCTGGATTATCGAAGGCAGCAGTCCCGACTGTCCAGAGTTTGATCAAGGCGGTGTCCGCCGCGTGATTGCCGGTGGTGCGGCTGGCCCCTTCGAGTTCTACGCCTTTGACGAGGCTGGTGCCTGTGTCGACCATATCTTCTACTTTGAGACCTACGGCGGCAGCACCTGTGTTGGCCCTGACGGTCGCAGCATGCTTTCCACCGTCTACTTCCCCGGCGGTGAAAGCAGTGGCGTGCCGAGTAACAGCGCCAACGACTACGGCTTCCGCACCTTTAGCACCGATAACGGTAGCATGTTGCGCCCCTACGCCGCAGCCCTGCCCGATGGCCTGATGTGCGCCAACGGCCAGACCCACAATATGGGTGAGCTAACCTGCTTCTGCCCGCCACCGCCGGTCGAGATCGGCAGCAGCGTCTGGCAGGATTCAAATGTCAACGGCATTCAGGACCCAGGCGAGCCGGGCATCGAAGGCGTAACGGTCGAGCTGGTCGACAGCGGCGGTACGGTCATCGCCACGGCCACCACCGACGCCCGCGGCGAATACTTCTTCAGCTCGGACGACGGCACCAGCACGGCCAACACCATCTACAATCTGGATATCCCAGGAACGGGCGTTTCCGTTCGCATTCCCAACGCTACTGGCGGCAGCCAGCAGCCCTCGCTGGCTGGACACGCACCGTCGCCCAGTGATCAGGGCAGCGACGACACGGTCGATTCCGACATCGTGCCAACGGGCGACGATGCCGTGATTGCGGCGGACACAACGGGCGGTCGTATCGACCACTCCTACGACTTTGGCTTTGCCCCCGACATTTGGGACGTGGCGTTGCGCAAGTCTACCTCTGTGCAGTATGCCCAGTCAGGCGGCACGGTTGTCTTCGCCATCGAAGTCTTCAACCAGAGCATTGGGCCGATTGACAACATCGACGTCATCGACTACGTGCCAACCAACCTGACCGCCAACGACGCCAACTGGACACCCGCCACTCAGGCTGGCCCCAACACGGTCACCCGCATGCTCAACGCGGGCGATGAACTACCCGCCACGGGTCTGCTGCCCGGTGAATCAGTGGTGGTCGACATCACCATGGACGTGGCTGGCGGCTTGGCTGACAACACGGTGCTTGTCAACACTGCCGAGGTCTCTGCCTTTACCACCTTTGGTGGTGGAACCGTTACGGATATCGACTCAACACCGGATACGACCGACAACGAGACCAACGTTAAGGATGGCGTCATCAACGAAGACGGCCTGAACAACGCAGGCGATGACGAGGACGATCACGACATCGAGCAGATTACGATTACCGCGCAGACGGACATCTACGATCTGGCGCTGGTCAAGGGGCTGGCAACGGGACAAGATGCCGTTGTGAGCGTGAATAGCGACGTGCGCTTTACCATCGAAGTCTTCAATCAGGGAACGAGTCCTGCCAGCAACATCGTCGTGGTCGACCGCTACCCGGCGGGCTTCACGCTTAGCCCCAACGACGGAAGCTGGACCGACGTGGGCGGCACATCCGCCACTCGTGCGCTGGGCGTCACGCTGCAGCCCGGCCAAAGCACCACGGTCGACATCATCCTGCGGGCTGGTACCACAACAGGTGCGGCTATGAACTACGCCGAGATCCAGAGCGACGACGGCGATGACGTGGACTCCCAGCCCGAGGGCGACGAGAACGACAACAACGGCGATGCGCTCATCGACGACGTGACCAGCGACAACGGCACCCTCGACGAGGACGATCACGACGTGGCTACGGTCACCGTACAGAACTTCGACCTAGCCCTACGTAAGACACTGACCGCTGGTCAGCCAACCACAACCGTACGCGGTGCCGACATCACCTACATGATCGAGGTCTTTAACCAAGGAACGGTTCCAGCCTTTGACATCAGCGTGATCGACTACCTGACTGACACGCTGCAACTGAGCGAGAACGACGGCAACGGCTGGACCCAAGTTGAACCAAATCTGGTGGTCAAGAACATCCCAGGGCCAATTGCTCCCTTGGAGAGCGAACAGATCATGATCACGCTACGGGTAAGCGATACCGCGACCTTGGGCGCGCTCGACAATCTGGCCGAGATTCTGAACGCCAGCGCATCGCCCGGTGGCCCGCCCGCGGACGACACCGACTCCACGCCCGACGACGGACGGGGCAACGATCCGCTGGTGGATGATCAGATTCTTGACGACGGCACCACCGACGAGGACGATCACGACATCGCCACCGTCACCGTGGGCCGCTTCGACTTGGCCCTCATCAAGGAATACGTTTCGGACACCTCCCGTGACGGCAATGCGACCGACGGCATCATCGGCATCGGCGACCAAGTGGTCTTCCGCATGACGGTGACCAATCAGGGCGATGTGCCGGCCTACGACATCCGCGTGACCGACCACAACCCGGAAGGCATTGTAGCCGACGACAGCGATCCTGCGCTCAACATCGACAACGGCTGGCTGACCGAGAACATGGTGCTCAACCATAACGTGCTGCCCGGCCCGCTCAACCCTACTGAGTCCGTCACGATTGACATCGTGCTGCGCTCGGTGCCGCCTTCGTCCATTCTCTATCCGGCTGGCGGCTTGCTCGGCACTCATACCAACATCGCCGAGATCTCGTCTGCTTCTAACCTGCCCAGCGGGCCACCGGTGGTGGATGACGATTCGACGCCCGATGAGGATCCCACCAACGATGCGGGTGGTACACCCGGTAGCGCGGCCGATGATGTAATCGATGGTGATGGTACAGGACCAGTGCCCGGAACCGATGCTGGCACGGATGAAGACGACCACGATCCGGCTCAGATCACGGTACAGAACACCTTCGACCTAGCCCTTTTCAAATATGTGGTTGATGCCGATGGCCGCCCCATAGCGGGCATCCCAGAAGTTCAGGCGGGCGACTTCATTACTTACCAGTACTATGTTGAAAATCAAGGCACCGAAGCGGCCACCAGCATCACGCTCATTGAACATGTGCCGGAAGGGCTGATTCTGGTTGACAGCAACTGGACGCCGAGCAACGTCACGGGTCCCGGCACTGCCACCCGCACCTACAGCAACGCGCTGGCTCCAGGTGACTTCTTCACCGATACGGTCATCTTCCAGGCTGCGCCCACCATTACGCCTGGGCAGGTCTACACCAACATCATGGAGATTCAGAGCGCCACCAATGTGGCAGGATTGACCGATACAGACTCGGACCCGGACACCAACGCCACCAACGAAACCTTCGTGGAGGACAATCAGATCTTCGACAACTTCCGGTTGGATCCAGCGACGATGGACGAAGATGACCACGATCCAGCGGCCGTCCAGACGGCGGCCCTTGAGCAGGTCGTCATCACCAAGACATTGGCCACGTCCGGCACGATTCAGACCGGGCAGAGCCTTAGCTTCACTATCCGCATTGAGAATGTGGGCGGCGCCCCTATCGCTACCCTACCGCTCACCGATACCTACGATACGACGTACTTGGCCTACAACACGCTTCTCGGTGCTACGCCACCAGCCGACATGCCCGATGAGAACGACGGCCAACTCAACTGGAGCGATGTGACGGGGAACAGTACGTTTGAATTAGGGGACGTATTAACGGTGACGGTGAACTTCTTTGCGGCGGCTGACACGACTGCACTGGCGGATGATACCAATTGTACGAGTTCGACGGCTGGTCAAACCGTCAACATAGCCACCATCGATGCATCCAAGGCTATCACGCCAACAAGCTGCGTAGGCGTGACTATCAAGCCGCCAGAAGGCAAATCCACCATTGGCGACTGGATCTGGCATGACATCAACAACGACGGCATCAAAGATCCCAATGAACCGGGCATCAATGGCGTGCGGGTTAATCTCTACGAAGATGGAGCCAACGGCGGCACCCTCAACGGACAGATCGAGGCGGCTGAGTTTGTGACCTTTACCATCACAGCCGACGATGTCAACGGTTTGGGTGACGACACAAGCGGCACAAACGGTGCAGGCTTCTATCAGTTCGAGGTGCCTGCCGAGGATGGCGATTTCTACATTGTAGAGGTGGACGCCAGCAACTTTGACCCAGGCGGTCCGCTAGCCGGCTTTGTTTACAGCGGCGACCAGGGTGGCCAGCAATACAGCGGTACCCAGCCGCGAGTCGTGCCGGTGGCAACTGCGCCACTGGCACCTCCCGAGAATCAGAACGTGGATTTTGGCTTCTACTGTCGCTTCGATTTGGCTCTCGACAAACAGCTAACCAGCGCAGACAATATCAAACCGGGGGACAACATGACCTTTACCATGACGGTATACAATCAGGGCGTGGTCACGGCCACGGATGTGGTGGTTGCCGACTACATTCCAGTTGGCTTCACCTTGAATGATTCCAACTGGAATGGCGGTACGGTTGATCCCAATGGGGTCAGCGGCACGGTCACCCGAACGTTGGCCGCGACGCTTACCCCAAGCGGCACAGCTAATTCCATGGCAACCGTGGACATCATGCTGACCGCGGGTGCAACCCTCAGTGGGACATTCACCAACACGGCAGAGATTGCCAACTACGCTTCAGTCATCACCGACACGTTGGGCAACAACCTGCCTGATGCCGACTCGGACCCAGACACCAACGACACCGAAGATCCGGTCAAGGACGACGTGATTGATGAAGATGGCAAGAACAATCCTGTCGTGGATGATGAGGATGACCACGATCCAGCCACGATCACGGTTATTCCCTTCACGCCGTCGTTGGCGGTCAGCAAAGAGCTCAACACGACGCCTAGCGACCCATCCTTTGGTGTGAATGAGATTATCTCCTACACCATCCGCATCACCAATACAGGCGATGTAACTATCACCGTGCTGCCGCTGGAGGATCGCTATAGCGACGTCTTCATCGAGTTCCAGAGTGCTAGCGTCAACCCCGACCTTAGCCAGCCTGGGTTGTTGATGTGGAACGACCTGACTGCAGCCCTAGGCGATGTGGGGCCAGGCGATAACGTCAGCCTGACCGTCTCGTTCGAGACTATGGCTGATACGACGCTGCTTCAGCCCGTGGCACCCTGCACCAGCGGCGGCCACACGCCCAACATTGTGGATATCGACGGTGCGTTCGCCGACCCCGATGGCGATGATGGAACAGGCGACGACATAGCCGTAGTTAAGGATGTTGACGACCACGACTGTGCAGAGGTGCAGATTCTCAATCCGACAGCCATTCAGCTTGCGGAAATGAGCGTCTCGCAAACGAGTGAAGGCGTGGTCATCCAGTGGGCGACCGTCACTGAAGTTGACATTGCCGGCTTCCGTATCCATCGCGTGAACGGAATAGAGACGCTTGAGGTAGAAGTTCGTGAAGTCGGAACATCGACAGCAATTCACGGCCTGATTCCTGCCAAGAAATCCGGTCAGAACGAAGGGAGTCGCTACTCCGTTCTCCATGCAGGTGCGACACTGAGCCATGGCGATGCCTACGTGCTAGAAGTCATTAAGATGGATAGTTCCGTCGAGCGAACGGTGGTTGATATGGTAAGTGGAGGAGAAATCTTCTTGCCGATGGTTGTGAGGTAGCCCCCTGAGGGAATGACTGAGATGAACAAGATGATTGAGGTGAGTAGGTCAGTCGTCATCTTGTCATCTCAATCATCTTCCATCCGTTTACCGTCTTCTGCTTACTACTGAAGTTGATACCGAATAGAATCATAGGCCGAGGGTCTGCCGCATATTTGTCCGCGTATCCTCGGTCTTTTATTTGTCCTAATGCTTCGTCGGCACTTTTGTTGAGCTTAAATTCGAGAACATAGGTGTAATTTGGAATTTTGAAGACACAGTCCATCGTGCGGTCGTTTTCTAACGGGGCAAAATAAGCAAGACCGTCGTTTGTGTTGATTTCGCTTTCGGTATATTGGCTGTGCATTAATTGGACAACTCGTCATATGACGTAGGCTGCCGGAGGCAGGTACAGCGAATGACAGTAGCCCCTCTTTAATTTATCCGGTATCATTTACCGTGTGTCAACAACATCTTGATACAATTTCGCGTGGTCTGAGCAGTATACAGCGGATAAGAGATAGAAGCCCCTTTACCTGCCCCACACAATTTTTAATTCACTATGTGAGAGCCCCTGCGATTCGCATCTATTTGGCGAGCTTTTCAGAGAGAATTTGGCCCCTCAATTAGCAAGACTTCCAGAGTTCCTAGCCTGGACAAGCCAGAATTGTGAATGATGAACGGTAAACGGTGAATGACTTGCGTGCCGAGGCTATTCACCGTTAGCCATTTTCTTGCCCAATGTGCAATAAGCGATTTGGTTAGGTACTAAGGAGTCTATTCATTAACTATAATACATCAAGTCAGCTCTAGGAGTTTTATATGTACCGAAGACGTTTCATGAACAGTGACACCCAAAGTAACGGGTATGTACGGGGTATTGTACTGATCTTAACATTTTTACTGTCAGTTGGCCAGCCTCCTTTGTTAGAATTTTCCCCTGGTATATCGACTGCCCTCGCCCAAGCCACGCCCAACCTTCAATCCTTCACCACCACTACGCCCAACGGCACCTACGGCAACGGCGACCCGATTGAAATCTGCGCCACCTACGATCAGGTGCTGGAGACCGGCTCGACCATGAGCGTAACCCTCGACACGGGTGCAACGTTGACGCTGAATCACTTTGACCAGTCCATCGCTGGCAACATCACACCTGATCCAGCTTTTAACGTCGGTACTGGCGCAAATAGCAACGTTCGCGCCCTTGCGCAGCAGACCGATGGAAAAGTAATTATCAGTGGAGAGTTCAGCCAGTATAAGGGTGCGACTGCCACAAGAATTGCACGTCTGAATGCCGACGACGCGCTAGCCGCCATCTTCAATACAAATCTTGGCGCGGGGCAGAACAACTATATAGGCAGACATTTCGCTGACTATGATGGAACACGCCGGAACTACATCGCGCGCGCCTGAACCGTGATGGGTATACAAAGCAATCTTTGCCGGTTATGTCAGCTAAAGAAGCATTTTGCACATATTGAACATCCAGAGTAAGAACGTTGGATTTTCCAAGTGATTAAGGAAGTAACAGTAATGTCTATTTTTCCTGCCCTACAGAACTTTTGTTCAGAAGGAGTGTCCCGTGATGTAGCTGATGGTATGAAAAAGTCAGCGAAATAGTGTAGGGAAGTAAGGAATCAGTCATGAAAATTAGTCAAAGGAAAAGTAGAGTGAAGGCAG
>JBCCHB010000149.1:0-40385 GCA_039028975.1 Chloroflexota bacterium | reverse complement strand
GATTGGGAGCTGGTCTGGAACGGACAAAGATCATCTAATCGCCGACTCGAATTTTCTGACCATGCCTGACCGAGATCATGAAGTCACGATTACCTACATCCAGTCTTGTTATCTTCTCGTGCCGAAGCCTGAAGGATCGGGTAGAATTCCTCAGGTTTCGCCAGAGCGTTCTGAAGGCTGTGACGAGAGACACTACCATTTAGGAACGCGAGTCACTTTGACAGCTGATCCGTTACCTGGCTATAAGGTTGAACGTTGGTCCGATACGGATGACGATGAGAGTACATCCACCACGAATACAGTGACCATGCCTGGGCAGGGTCATGTCGTGACGGTCTTTTATGTTGAGGAATCTGAGTCTGAACCAATAGAATCACCCGACCTACCATTAGCACCTGAAACTGTTACAGCAAGTGATGGAACATATTCAGATCGAATTCAGATAGATTGGAATGCATCCAATGGCGCGAACAGCTATGAGATTTGGCGCAGTGAAACAGGGAATTTGGATGATGCGCAACGAATTGCAACCAGTGTAAACGAAACAAGCCACATAGATACGGGCATTGATGTAGGAAAGACCTACTATTATTGGGTTAAGGCAAAGAATGACGTTGGTTTAAGTGAGTTAAGTGGATCAGATAGCGGCTACAGTTCACATGTTGGTCTACTAAGAATCTCAGATCTCACAGCTATGCAAGGCGAATTGCCCGGGGTTATCAAATTGCAGTGGAGCGTACCGGAGAGTCTTTCAGTGAAGGGACAAGCCGTTCGATACGAACTACGATTCGCATCAAAACCGATTGAATCAGAGAATGATTGGAATTTTGCATTTGATGAATCCGATAAAAAGACGCTAGGTTTACCGGAATTTGGTACGCCTGGCAGCCAGCAGGAAGTGGCCTTCATGACGGGACCTGGAGCTCGCCACTATTTTGCTATCAGGTTATACGATGAGCAAGGTAATGCATCTGAACTATCCAATACACCTGTCGCTACCGCACCTGGAAATCTTGTTCGAGAAATTACCGAGCAGTTGCAAACTGATCTAGAATCGATTCTTGACAAAGAAGTAAGCATCATGGTCATAGCAGCTCATACTAGTGACTGGACTTTCGGGAGTGGCAATGGGGATAGCGAAGAAGCCCTCAAAGTTGCAGATGTTGCTGTAGAAATTCATGACTTCTTTAGAAACGTTAAACATGCCTTGAAGGGCGCAGCGGCAGCAGGAAAGCTTACAAAAGTTGTCGCAGCAAAGACAGTTGGGATATTTGCTTTAACGACAGGGATCAAAATTGCTCTTGCAGACTGTGCCATGTCTAATCTCTTTGCAACTAGACAGCAGTTGCTTTTGGGAACACATTCCGCTGAATTTGGCGGTGATCCAACATTACTGATGTGGGATCCAGATATACCACTCTTAAAACCAGGTATGCCATATCACATAAAGGGAGTGATAAAGCGATTTCAACCAGGGCTGTGTAAAATAGGTGGCGTTACAATACCTGACTTCTATTATATTAAAGTTTACCATCACTCTGCTGTTAGTCAGATAATGCCAGAACCTGGGCAGTTATACTATAACATCCCCGAAACGCACTCCTATGATTGGTGGTACAACCTATCCGTTTTGAAAGGACACACATTAGAAGAGCTGGTATGCACGACAGGCGTAGTAAAAGAACGGTATCAGATCAGGTCAGGGTCGTATATACGCGTGAACTTCCTCGAGTCGGAACAGCCTTTAGCGATAAAAATACCTGATGAGGCTATTGTGCCAACCTTGGCGTCACTAGGAATGTTCTGTGGTACTATTGAACCCTCCTTAAATGAGGCACGGCACCCCTCATTTCTAGATCTACCTTACTATCTTGACGCAACAACAAGCAGAAGTTCAATAGAGCTGATTCAGGGGCGTCAATCACGAATACGATATACAGAATTGTCACCATCATCAAATGTGCAGATCACAACAGGTAGCCCGGTAGATATTCACTTATATGATTCAGACGGTGCTCACGTTGGGGCTATCTATGATACTGAAGGAAATGTCACCCAGATTGAGAATAGTATACCGGATGTGATCTATTTCTATGGCGAAGGTGATTCTAAAGAAGCTGTGAGCATTGCAAACCCAACAAGCGGAGCATATACAATTACAGTAAAAGGTACTGGAGAGGGTACTTATTCACAGACAATACGCGCTGTTTCTCCCTATGCTGGCGAAACATACAGTTATACTGTCTCCAATCAAGTAACTACGCTAGGTCAAGAAGATGTCACCATATTCGATGAGATCCCATCTGCACCAACAGGTTTATTGTTGATAGATTTCGGTAGCAGTATAGAACTCGAATGGAACAATAACCCAGAAGACGATATTGCTGGATATTATATTTATCGGTGGGATAATGAGAATCAAGTTACCGTTTTGCTGAATTCGACTTTGCAAACAGAAAATCGTTACGTTGATTCATCAGTGGAAGAGGGAAATATTTATTACTATACCATTACTGCGGTGGACACGAATCATAATGAAAGTGGTTTTGACCTGATAAAAGCCTCGCGTGAATTTGACTATCTTCCTGTCATTACGAAATAAGTAAGCTTCCATAGAAAGAATCATGCAGCTCTTTGGGAATTCATGTGGTTGACGGAATCCACACGGGGCTAAAGCCACTGTGCTAGTAAACAACGCTCCCTCAACGGTGAGCTAGGAGAGCCAACACGCAAGCCTGCTTCAGCGGGGCGTCGTTTATTAGCCCCGACCATTTATGGCCGGGCGGACTTGTCAACCATATGAGATCCGGTTGAACAAAAAAGAAACTAACGGAGAGAATTCAAGATGCATTTGCTTTGCCAAGTAAGAATTTCAGCTTTAAGAGCTGTAGTGAGAATCATTGCTGCTCTCCTATTGATATGCATTTGCATAATAGTGACCTCCAAGCCTATATTCGCGGACACCATAGTCATAAGGCGTGGAACTACCCTCAACGATGAAACTTGGACATCAGACAATACCTATGTTTTGTATGGTCAGTATAGTATTGGGTCGCGAAACAAACTTACAATTCAAGCTGGAACGGTTGTAAAGCTAGATGATAGTATTGATGTCCGTGGTCAACTTGAACTCCAAGGTACTGAAAACAACCCCGTTGTATTCACGTCTCACAAGGATGATTCGTATGGCGGTGATACGAACGGCGATGGGGACGATTCCGCACCTAACATTGGGGATTGGTCACAAATAATATTTTGGAATACAGACGCAAACGTAAGGAATACCGTCGTTCAGTATGGCGGGAGGGGAATCTTCATAAATGATGGCACTGGGGTTATTTCGAACAACTTGATCCGCCACAATTCAACGGGGGTCAAGATTCAAAACGGGGCCGTTGCTACCGTATCGAGCAATCACTTCTCAAATAATAGATACGGAATCGATGTTGGGCGAGGGGAAATACAAGTTTCTGATAACGAATTCATTGAGAGTTCATCGTCACATCTCTTACACGATGGCGAGGCACAACCGGAATATTTCGGAAATAATTTTTCCGAACAAGGTAGCGGAAGAATTACAGTATATGGAACAATTAGTACAGATGTAACATGGAACAATGTCCAAGGGCTGAACTGGCCTTATGTTCTTAATCCTAGTGGCCCATCACTACGAATAGACGACGACGGTATCCTGCGCCTGCCAGCTGGAACCATCGTGAAGCCTCTTCAAGGAATTGTTGTTGAAGGGGTGCTTGAAAGTCAAGGAACTGAGGCTAATCCTGTCATATTTACATCGTATAAGGATGATGCGTATGGTGGTGACACGAACGCAGATGGTGCTGACTCATCTCCAGAAATGGCGGATTGGGATGGAATAGACTTTTTTTTCAATGACAACCCGAATCTAAGCAATTCTATTATTCAATATGCAAGGCAGGGGATATCAATCAGCCGTGGAAAAGGAACCATCTCCAATAATGTTATTCGTCAAAACGCAACTGGAATATACCTTGTTAATGTAGATCAAGAGCTGAGAATCTCTAACAATGATTTTTTTGATAATCAGACCGCGATGACAAATGCATCCAGCAATTCAATCCTCGCAAACGCGGAACAGAATTGGTGGGGTGATCCTACCGGTCCTGAAGCCGACGCGAATCCAAGCGGATCAGGTGATAAAGTGAACGGAAATGTTGACTTTGATCCTTGGCTGACAGCCCCCAACTTCATACTTGAATGCTTTGAACTATCTCTGAATGTTGAGCCCGTGAATAGTGGTGAGATTCATAAAAACATCGGACAAAATTGTGGCGAAAACCATTATTATGCTGATACGAGTATCGTACTTTCGGCACGGCCCGCCGAAAATTATTTTTTTAAGGAGTGGACCGGAGACGTAAGCGGTAACTTAGCTGATACAACCATTGAAATTAACATGGATGGCGACAAGAGTATTACGGCAATTTTTGATAGACCTGATGAAATTGAGATCGGTCCGATAGATTCTGGATTTCGTCCAAACCCAGATGGTTACAAGTTTGATACATTCAGAAGTATTTATCCTATAAGATCTGACTTTACAAAGAATGATATGTTGACGATGTTTGGACCAGGTGTCTGTGCTCAAAGACTTGGCAATGCATGTCTTCTTAAATTTAGTGCGGCTCTGTGGCATATCGAAGTCAACGAGGAGATGCACGCTGGAGTTTGTGACGGGATGGCGACGACGAGCCTTAAATTTTTTACCTCAGTAAGTGACCCTGATTCTTTTCAAGCAGGTGCAAATAGTACTTATGAACTTGAAGAGAATAACATCCGTCGGTACATCAGCTATAACTTTGCGCTGCAAATAGTAGATCCGGTTGCGGCTGCTAAAAAAGCTAGTCGCGAAAAAACACCAAATGAAGTTCTCCGACTTATCTACGATTCAATGCGGGATGGAACAGACCCAGTCAATCTATCTATTCGCAAACCCGGTTCTAAAAGTGGTCATACTTTAGTACCTTACGAGATACAAGACATGGGTAATTGGTACAAAGTTAGGGTATATGACACCAATCATCATGATGATGATAGCAGGTTTGTTAGTTTTTTTACGGATGAAGATACGGATGAAGATAATGTTCAGTGGAGATATTTTTGGGGAGGGGGAGAAATCTGGGAAGGAAGAAAAGACGATCAGGCGATAGGTATCGTTCCATTATCAACATATTTACAAAGTCCAGAATGCCGTTGGTGTGGTTCATTGTCGCGACGGGCAATCAACGAGGGCCAAGTATCAAACACTCAGACCTGGATCACTGACGGAGCTAGTATGTTAATCACAGATAGTGTGGGAAGAAAAATTGGATATATTGGGGATCAATTCGTAAACGAAATACCTGATGCATTTGATATATTACCAGCCACAGGCTCAGGCTCAGAAACAGAACCGATTCTCTATATACCAGGACAAAGTAAACTTGAGATAAAGATCAGTGGGCGTAGTCCAGATTTGACCACGGGTGTGAGACTTAGCCACTTTAACAATGATTGGGCTGCTCAAGTAGACAATCTTGCGGTAAATAATACTTCGTTAGATACTTTGCTCTTGTCGGAAGATGGTTCGGAAATTAGCTTTCATGCCGATTCCTCTCAAGAAATAACACTCACGCTTGTTTCCGATAAAGGCGAAAATTGGTATTTCGAAGCACAGGGAGTCAATATTTCTGGCAATGAGGCAATTTCAGTTAGTCATAATCTCACCACTAAGCGCTTCTATGTCAGTCGAAGCCAAGCAAGCAGTGATTCATACACGATCGTTCTACGAAAGATAGATGAGAATGGAGAATCAAAATTTGTCCATAATGAGATTTCTATTGGGAATGGTGAAACTCATATATTTGAGCTAGATTCATGGGATTCGGATGATGAGATTACCATTTGTAAAGATGTAGAGAGTGATAATTCAAGAGATGATTGTACAGCAATCGCTAACGAAGTACCTAGCAGTGGCACAATTTATATGCCACTAATGAGCGGTGCGGACTAAAGCAAAGATCGGAGACTGCTTCACTCCCACTAATAAACTCCACGGCCCCAACATCGCAACTCCAGTACTAGTGCTTTCTCGAGTCTTAAAATTCGGATTCTCACAGAGGGAATTAACCGAACATTTAAAGTTGACGATGCACTAGATATGTGGGCCATAAGGACGCGTCCATAAGTAACTGTCACTCACGATGCGTATCATGCAAAGGGCCGTGATTTCGGCTCGCTTGGTTATCAAGTGACAGTCACTTGGATGCAAAGATGACCAAAGCCGGCATATGAAAACAAGTACCCGCGGCATTCCCCTACCTTGGTGTGTCCCAAATTGGCAGGAACAACTGAATAACCTGCCGAACCGACCAATATCCGCTCTAAGTATCTGCTCAATCTACTCCCAAAATCCGCTGATAGCGTTCCCTCACCTACATCTATTGACAATCCATCTGTTCATGGTATGATGCAGGCACTGTTGTACTGACCCAAACGCAGCGGGAGAAAGAAGGCCACCTTATGCCAAGAGAAGCAAGCCAAGAGATCAAAGTATTCATCTCGGGGCGGGATTCAGTCTGCGGTGAGTGTGAGACTGAGCTTGGCCGAAAGTCGTGGATCACCTTGGAAGAAGAAAAGGGTGCTCTCTGTATGATTGTGCCGAATCTGGAGCACTTGGTCTTCCTGCCTTCGGGCGATGCGGCGCTGACGCGGCGTTCGAAGAAGTATTCTCAGCTTTGGGCCGTGGTGCTCAAGTGGAGACGCCCCCGCAAGCGTTATGAGCGCCAGGGGCTATTGATTGAAGAGGCAGCATTCAATCAGGGTGAAGCAGAGTGTCTGGCCGATGCTGATTTGCGGGAACGTCGACGTCAACGAAACAAGCCCCAGTGTCTATCAAGCACCCAGCTTCGCTGGAAATCTCATTGTTGGCACCAGCGGCTACGATTGGCTCATCGGTACCAGCGGTCCCGATCTGATTCTCGGCTTGCAGGGTCCAGATGATATTTATGGTAAAGATGGCAATGATGTCATTTGTGGTGGGCAAGGTGTAGATATCATCAAGGGGCAGAAAGGCAATGACGCCCTCTACGGCGATGAAAAGGTCGACTGGCTCATCGGCGGCCCAGGCAACGATACACTGTTCGGTGGTCCAGGACCGGATGATCTAGAGGGCAATGAAGGCCAAGACACGCTTCATGGAGATGAAGGCTACGACGTATTGCTTGGTGGTATCTCCCACGATGCTCTCTACGGTGACGCTGGACCTGATGACCTGTATGGCAACAAGGGCGATGATGATCTAATTGGCGGCTCAGGCAATTATATTTGTAGAGCGACACCCTTTTATGTTTGGTTACAGGAGCTTGCGTCCACGAATGATACTGGTTTAGACGGTATCGATGATCTACTCTTTCACCTCCGCCAACCCAATCCCCCTCTCCCCAGCCACAGCATAGAGCAAATACACCCTCCCCTCATCCTCAAAAACACACGGATCCCGTAACTGCCTCACCGGCTCATTGATTGCGCCTGCTTTCGATGGCTCCGCGGGTAAATTCCCACCCTCGTACTCTCTCTCTGGATCGAGAACCGGCGTTGGTTCCGATCGGCTCCACGCCATCCAATCGGGCTTCAGTTGAATATCGACAGTCAATATATGCTCAGGACAGGCTTCTCGCTCACTATAAAAGACGGTTAGGTTATTATCACGCAGCAGAAGGGCGGAATGGCGCATCGTCTCATCCCACAATGTTGGCCCTTCTTCAAAGTTGGTGAACCCGTCTGCTGAACGAAAGAAGATGCCGGGCATCCCTAATGCATAGGTCATGCCCTGCCAGGAAAAGACCCGAAAGTAGCTGGATCCTAGCACCTCATCACCGGACTCAAAGTGGATCCCATCCGTTGAGGTTGCGACAAAGGAGCGTTGACCGCCTGTCATTCGATGGCGCTGGGACAATGGATCATGGGCGATCTCTTCTTTCTTCAGGTAGGGGCCGTGATAGTATATGATGAGCCGCTGATTGACCTCATCAATATGTACATCCGGTGAAGCTATGTGCTCGTAGCAGGGTGTCTCTTCCAACTGAAGCGTTCCGGGTGAGTAGACTGTCCAGGGGCCGGTTACCTCATCGGCGTAGGCCAACCGGATGTAGGTGCCTTGGTGGTGGGCAAAGTAGAGGTAGTAGCGACCCAGCGGATTGGGCAACCATTCTGGCACCCGAATCAGGGATGGACCGTTGATGTTGGTCCCCATGCGCGAATCCAACTCCGGGGTGATGATTGGTTTATTTAGAAGGCGGGTAATGTTCATGAATGGCTCGATGGATTCCTGTTTCGTACTTGACAAATTTGGGTTAACGCTTCACGATAGAGGATATCATACCCAATAGCCTATACCATATCAACAGAATTTACCAGAGACATCAATTGATGACAACGAGTCGACGTACCGCCATGCTGACTGAACCGGTAGGCAAAACCCTTACCAACCTGACGGTTGCCACCATCTTTGGCATGTTGGGCATGGTGGCCTTTAATCTGGCGGATACCTTTTTTGTCGGGCAGCTAGGCACAAAGCAATTGGCCGCCATGAGCTTTACCTTTCCCGTGGTCATGGTCGTTCTGAGCATTGCTTACGGCATTGGCCAAGGTGGTGCTGCGTTGATTGCTCGAGCCATTGGTGAAGGGGACCAGGCCAAAGTCCGCCGCATTACCACCGATCTGATTCTTTTGGCCCTGCTGGTGGTGATTGTGCTCTCCGGCGTAGGTGTACTGACGGTCGGACCGCTCTTCACAGCCCTGGGAGCGCCACCTGATATTCTTGCGCTGATCCGAGAGTATATGTTCATCTGGTATGTCATGATCCTTCTGGTCTTGGTCCCCATGATTGCCAATCTGGCTATTCGGGCCACTGGAGACGCCAAAACACCCAGCGTGATCATGATGGTGGCCGTGGCAGTGAATATTGCATTGGATCCCCTACTTATCTTTGGCTGGGGACCGATCCCAAGGCTGGAGTTGGTAGGAGCGGCCTTGGCCACAGCGATTTCGCGAGCGGTGACCCTGGTCTATGCTGTCTATGTTATTTACTTTCGAGAGAGGATGATTACCCTGGAGTGGCCGGGTATCAGGGTGCTACTGGACTCGTGGAGGCAGATTCTCTACATTGGCGTTCCGGCTGCGGCCACCAATATGATTACGCCGCTCAGTATGGGGCTGATTACTCGGCTAGTGGCCACTCAAGGTGTGGCCGCGGTGGCGGCCTTTGGCGTCGCCTCCAGAATCGACATGTTTGCGCTGGTGGTGATCATGTCCCTCGGCAACGTCTTGACGCCATTTGTGGGACAGAACTGGGGAGCAGGGGAATTTGACCGAGTGCGTCGGAGTATACGCTTAAGCCAGCAATTTTCCCTCCTGTGGGGCTTGCTCATGGTTTTGCTCTTGGCACTCCCTGGCCCCATGCTCGCGAGCCTATTTAACGATAATCCTCAGGTGGTGGAGAATGTGGTGCTCTACCTCTGGATTGTGCCGTTGAGTTATGGCATCCAGGGCATTCTTCGGCTGGCCTCCTTTGCCCTCAACGTGCTCAACAAGCCGCTCTACTCTATGTTGCTAACGCTGCTGCAGATGTTCGGGTTATACATTCCGCTAGCTTATCTGGGATCTGAGTGGATGGGGGTGACAGGCATCTTCGGAGCAGCAGCCGTTGCTAATCTGGTATCGGGAATTGTGGCTTTCTGGGTGCTGCGTGAGACCGTGACGGCAGAAGAACGGAAGGTCACGATGGCACGTATGATTGGGGTGGCCGCAGATTAACATTTGTGACATCCGGGTGGTCTCCTCAACACGAAACGTACGTTCCGGGCCAGGTACAAATTACAGCATTCTCACCTCTGTCAACCAAGGCCAAGTATTGGCTGTAATTGGTCAGGCCAATAATTGTAAGCTGGTTTCAAATACGCTACAACACAATCAATCCCATTCTACCCGAACGTCGTAATCGCTGAATGCGCTGTCTCGGCTCAGGAGGGTCATATCTTCTACTCTAGCTTATGCAATCAATAGACGGTCAAACGGATCTTTGTGATGAAAGGGAAGGTTGTCTAGTTCTAACACATGTTCATACTGTACTGGCAATAGCATGACTTGGTTCGTCTTATGTTGATCAGCGACAATCTCAGCAAGAGGTCTGACGAGGGCCGACTTTCCTAGTTGAACCTTCACCTGAATTTCCCATGCGCTCACGACACTGAGAAAGAGCTGGTACCTGGATAAAGACAGAGATTTTGCACATGTGTAGGCAGCTTGGCTAGTTCTGAATCCCACCACATAAAGGTATGCGTATCAAAGAGCAACTTCATGACTGGCCCAACCAAAATTCGTCGGGTAGTGGGTCGTCAAAATTCTCACTGAACCTAAAATTGCCGGGATGTAGATTGCCCATTCGTTGGATAACGCTAGCATCGTTGTTGCCTCTCAATTGTACGGACGATTCTATTTCTTGGCACAGTAAGTGATGGCGAAGCATGTTTATAAGGTATGTCGCCGGATCTACATCCTCTTGGCCCGCCGCAGCGCGTACAAGCTTTTCTTCATCTTGTGGAAGATCGATAGTGATAGTCATGGTATCCCCTTTTATTAATCCACGCTATAGTTTGCAGAATTTATGTGCATAGATCATTAAACCAATGGTATGCTAGATTAGCATAGCATAGGGCCTGTGTCAATCCTTTTCCAGGCTGGCCTTGCAAGTACAGTTGGGTGTAAATCCTTGCGCAGATAAATAACTAGTTTCAGTAGCTCACGAATTGGTTGGACAATGTCATTTCGAGGAGGGACGACGAGAAATCCTCTGGCTAAAGAGCAAGATCTCTCCTATCGTCGAGATGACATCAATTGAAATCATGATCTACTGAGTTTCCCTGATTGAAAGTTGCTTCCTATCTCGGTAGCTATTTATGCCAAGATTTATTAGGCGTACGGTAAAGAGTTGCTACCTCCCAGATGTAGCGGTTACTCTACACTCGCTTTGTTCTGCCAGAAGCGGGCCAATACACTTTCGGCGTCTTCCGCATCAGTTTTGTCTCACTCATATTAGCACACAGAGGGCCAGCGGAGGCCGAGCCGACAGGCTTTCAGTTAATAGGGCGTTTGGTTGGGAAGGAGTAGAATAATCTGTGATAAATACGCTGAACGTTGGTAGCCCTCCTACATGAGATGATGTGCCATCCGAATATCAAGATGAATACCTATGTCAAACAGCAAATATTGCATCACCATACCGTAGCACAAAGGGGTACATTTCTACCCAAGCATGATCTATGGTCGGACATGCCACCTGCCTGCCATCCAGAAGACATCCGAACCCCATGGCTATCGATTAAGTATAATATAGGGCCGCCTGTTCGCTATGAGACTGATCTGGGCAGCAAATATTTGCTGGAACCTGGACATTTTTTGATTCTCAATCACAATCGTGCCTATCGTCTATTGCCTGATCAAGAGCAAGCCCCTCAGCTATTTTGCCTCTTTTTCCCACCGAGTTGGGTTGCGGATGTGACATATTCTCGGGCACAATCGGATGGGTATTTACTCGACAATCCCTACGCCTCACAAACGCAAACCGTTGAGTTTGTTGAGCGACTTCACCCTCCTGATACCTGGATAGTACCATTGCTGAAAGAAATGCTTAGTCCGATTCGAGAAGGTGCTGTTGGTGATGGCTTAGAAGAGCATTTACGTAGCCTTTTCGCACATATGCTTCAACTCCAACATGATCTGCTTTGCGAATCCAACCAACTTACCGCGACACGGGTCACCACCCGTGCCGAACTCTATCGGCGACTTTACCTAGCTAAGGATTATATGCACGCTTCCTACGGTGAGCGGCTGACTATTGACGAGCTTGCTGGCGTTGCCGGTCTCTCTTCTTACCATTTCCTGCGCTCCTTCAAAGCACTCTTTAAGCAGACGCCTCACGCATACCTAACGCAGCTAAGATTAGACAAGGCCTACTCGCTGCTCACTGAGACAGATATTCCTATCACCCAGATCGGCTTGATGGTAGGCTTTCAAAGCTTGCCTTCTTTTATCAATCGATTTCGGCGTGAAATTGGTATTTCCCCGCGAGCCTATCGCCAGCAGCGTTAAACTGAGCAACTTTCGATAAGTAATCCTCTCGCCCGCCTGATACGATAGCGTTGAATCTTATTATTTGAGCGTTACACAGAGTCTTTCGGAGGAGGCACAGAGCGACACAGAGAAAGACTCAATAGAGAAGAAACATCTCAGTGAGTCTCTGTGAGAACTCGGTGAATCTCCGCGTCATTGCGACTCAGTGTAATGAGCGATATTCAGTAGATTGCGATGTCAATCAGAAACTCTTCGGTTCCGTCGCAGGCGACCATAACTGAACAGAGGGACATTGCTGTCTACTATACTGCGGTCGTTTTCAAACGGAGCTGAATAGAACAACATTAGGAGACAACAATGAACGATACAACTGAACTCACGCAAAAAGAGATTGATGAATATATTCGACATGCCCACGGTGATTTTTCGTACGTGCAAAAGATGACGAAACAATTCCCAGACTTGGTTCATGCCGTTGACAGCTATGGCGATGAAACAGCAATTGGGGCTGCAACCCATATGGGGGAGCGAAAAATCGTACAGTACCTGCTGGATGCAGGCGCGCCCTTGGATATTTCAACGGCTGCAATGATGGGCTGGCGCGATAAAGTAGCAGATTTTTTAGCCAAAGACCCTACACTTGCAAAGAGAAAGGGTGTCCACAGCTATGCACTGCTCTACTTTGTAGCACAGAGTGGCGACACTGAAATGGCGAATATGGTCATGGCCTATGGTGGAAGTGAAGGCATGAAATACCCATTGAACCCAAGAAATGACCCATACATTCATGCCGCGATTAAATCTGGCCATTTGGAGATGACAGGTTGGTTCTTACGGCACGATATCGACTTGAACGCGCGCGACTACAACGATTCCACACCGCTAGAGGCCGCCGTAGAATCTGGAAATAGTGAGATTGCTGAACTACTCCGTCAACATATGGGCGTGGATACTCTACCCGAATGTGGCTCCTGTGGCCAGCGGGGCTACCGAGTTGTATCAGGAAGAGAAGGCAACCGCTGGAAAGCCCATACGACCTTTTACAAATGCCATTCCTGTGATGGCGATATGGGACAACAGTCTTTTAGCGCGTAATATCTATTCATACACATGTGTCATCTGTGATAAAATAACGAGAGAGTAGATTGAGTAGATGGGTTAAGGAACATGAAATGACTATTGAAACACTTAACACCAAGGAGATACATTTATGCCCAATGCACTTTCCCCCAGACGCATGACCCACTCATTATCAGCTCTTGGCATGTTGGCAGACCAGCCATCCAGTCCATCTGCCACATTGTCTGCTACGCTTTGGCAAGGCGCGCAAGATTTGGCCAATGCGGCTTTGGAATCTCATTTTATTCAGGGCATTAAAGATGGTACGCTCAATCCAAACTATTATGGCCAATATACGGTTCAGGATGTGGTCTATTGTCATCACGGGGTTGAAGATTGGCAAGCCGTTGCCACCAGGGCCACTCATCCTGATATGAAGTCATTTGCCGAAGCTCGGGTCAAAAGTTGGGTGGATTATGCCCAATCGCTCTTTGACGAGTGGCACATTGGTGATCCCTCCGCCATTACTCTATCATCGGCTGTTCGAGATTACGCGAGCTTTGAATCGGATGTGGCCCGCAATTTTGAACCTCACTATGCGGTTGTGGTAATGCTCCCTTGCGACCGCCTATGGTATTGGCTGGCGACGCAGATTAGACCAGACGCTGCGGATCCCAATTCCTATGCATTTTGGATCAAAGAAAATGGTGCAAGCGATGCCGGGGCCAAACGTTTAGAGCGATTTATTGATACTCATACTGACTTGATAGACGAATCTATTGCTCTAGATATCTATTGCCGGGCCATGCTGGGTGAGGTCAACGGCTTTCGCTCGGCTGGCAAACAGGATCTCCTTGACTTATCAGATTTTTACGAATAGGACTATACATTTATCTGCCTATCAATTACAACAGGCTTTCCACATGCAGCCGCAACCCTTCCGCCATGGTAGTACTTGGCATAGCCAACCCACTGGCCTGAAGTTTGGTCAAATCGTAGAAACGATGGCAGATAAAGCTGGCCTTATCTGGATTGGCAGCCAAGTAGGCTTCCACTGGAATCTCCTCAATCTGTAAGGAAACACCCAACAAATCCGCCACAATCTGATAATAGGTGTGGGATTCAATGACCTCTGGGCCTGCCGTGCAATAGAGCTGTCCGGCACACTGCTCATTTCCCACCACGCTCAAAAGTAGTTGAGCCAAATCTGGTGCGAAGATAGGCTGTTGCAGAAAGTGTCCTGCCCCAACCAGTGGAATCGCCTCACCAGCCTTCAGTCGCTCAATCAAATTCGCGTCGCGGCCGTGGGGTGGCAGGCAACCTAGCAGCGACCCCGGCCCATAGATGTGGCCCGGACGTACAATGGTCCAGGCCATTCCTCCACAATCGCTCTCTGCCAAGTACTGCTCACAGAGGCGCTTTTTGCCCCCATAGCTTTCTGGAGCAACATCTACCAAATAGCCAACCCCCTCTTCAGATTGGGGAAAGTTTCGTTGTTGGGGATTGTAGACAAAATCGGTGGAGACGAAGACCAATTGCTTGGCCCTATCTCGAAATAGTTGGACATCTTGGCGTGCGTCATCCACTTCATACCCAATACAGTCGATGACGAGATCCCAATTTTGCTCAGCAGAGTGAATCATCCCGGCAAAAGCAGCTCGATCCTTGCGATCGACAACCAGATTGCGGGTTCCCTCAATCGAGGGTCGCTGACCACGGGTTACTGTCCATACGATGTTGCCTGCTTCGACGGCTAACCGTGCAGTTGTGCCGCTTAGGAAGCCGCTTCCGCCTAGAATGAGGATGTTGTTTGGCACGATATTCTCACCTTATGTTTAATGTTAGTCTGTGGTAGAAATTTTATAAGAAGAGGGAAGATGTGACAAAAACGGTTGGTCGTTCACAAGTCGTTTCCAAAGAGTAGAGAGTCAATCCATGGTGCGTTGGCGGAAAGTGGATTTGATAGCGATGCTCCGTTCATCTCAATGCTCACCCCTTTCTGATGAACAATTCGGCATTAGGAAAACAATGTCTCAGCGAAATCCATTCAAATTGTCTCTTGCGATAGATGAAATTGTCACTGTACAATAGCCCATACCTCAGGTAAGCAGTACAATTTCACATAATCTAGGAGACAATACAATGAGCAGCACGAAACTCAATGGAAGTACAAATGGAAGTAGCAACGGTGAACACCGCATTTCGACTTTTGCCACAAAAGCGGGCCATGCCCAGATGCTTAAGGGCGGCGTAATTATGGATGTGGTTACGCCAGAACAGGCACGAATTGCTGAAGAAGCTGGTGCCTGTGCTGTAATGGCCCTTGAGCGCGTCCCGGCAGACATTCGTAAGGATGGGGGCGTGGCTCGTATGAGCGATCCAGATATGATCAAAGGGATCATTGAGGCCGTAACAATTCCGGTAATGGCCAAAGCCCGCATTGGCCATTTTGTAGAGGCACAGATTCTGGAAGCACTAGGCGTAGATTACATCGATGAGAGCGAAGTGTTGACCCCAGCGGATGAAGATCATCATGTCAACAAGCACAAGTTCGATGTACCATTCGTCTGTGGCTGCCGCAACCTGGGAGAAGCGTTGCGCCGTGTATCTGAAGGGGCTGCCATGATTCGCACCAAGGGTGAAGCGGGTACGGGCAATGTGGTTGAGGCCGTCCGTCATGCCCGCACAGTCTTTGGGCAAATCCGTCAGCTTCAATGTATGGAGGAAGATGAACTCTTCTCCTTTGCCAAAGAGATTCGTGCCCCATATGCTCTTGTAAAAGAGACGGCCGAACTGGGGCGCATGCCAGTTGTAAATTTTGCCGCTGGCGGTGTAGCTACCCCAGCCGACGCAGCCTTGATGATGCAATTGGGTGTTGATGGCGTCTTTGTTGGTTCTGGTATCTTCAAGAGTGGCGATCCCGTTAAACGCGGCCGAGCCATTGTTCAGGCCGTCACCCACTATAATGATGCCAAGATCCTGGCGGAGGTCAGCACCAATTTGGGTGAGGCGATGGTTGGAATCAATATTGATACACTCCCCGAGCAGGAGAAGATGGCCCATAGAGGGTGGTAATGAGTGGCTGGTAGCGGCTGGTGAGTATAAGATACCAGCCACTACGCCAAGTTTGGTCTCTACAACGGCATAATGATATGATGACAGGATGGAGGATCGTGAACATTGCGATGCTCCATCCTTTTTTTAGGCAACCATTACCTATGAACGCGTTACGTCGAAAATGGATGGTATAACGAATTCTGTGTAAAATCCTAGGTGCTCTGAGCGGACATGGACTCTATTTTGCCTTTTACACAACCATCGTTATACGACCCGAAAATGTTGTAATCCTACTTTAGAAATATGAAGAAACTTGACCGACATGATCACGTGCTCATGGCGCGACGCAGACGTTTGCGTACAAAGACCGATCGGATACGCCCCTTTTTATGGCTCACGCAAGGCTGTCTATTTCTTGCACTTGGAACCTTTGTAGTCATTGGCCTTATTACATGGGCGGGGTTTAGTACGGCCCTCAACATCTATGGCTCCTATGCAGAACAATTGCCAGATGCCAGTGCCATCGAGTTTGAACAAGAAGAGTTTCAGACTGTTCGCATTTATGACCGTACAGGAAACCATCTCCTCTATGAAAGTGTGGATGCTCAGCGGGGTGATCGACGCTTTATTCCGCTGGAGCGTATGTCTGGATGGGTACCCAAAGCCGCCATAGCCTTGGAAGATCGTAGCTTTTATGAAAACCCAGGCGTTAACGTGCGCGGCCTACTTCGTGCTTTTGTCTCTAATCTCCAAGGTGGTTCGGTACAAGGTGGTTCATCCATCACCCAGCAGCTGATCAAGAATATTGTCATCTCGCCCGAGGAACGGGCCGAGCAGAGCTATGCTCGCAAGATCAAAGAAGTGATTCTAGCAACTGAAGTAACCAGACGATATCCAAAAGAGAAAATCTTGGAGTGGTATCTCAACTATAACTTTTATGGCAACCTAGCCAACGGCATCGAAGCAGCCAGTCAAGTCTATTTTGGCAAGAGCAGCACGGACTTGAACTTAGCAGAAGCCGCCATGCTTGCCCCCATCCCCCAATTTCCTGCACTCAATCCCATCAACAATCCCGAATTTGCCAAGAATCGTCAGCGCCTAACTTTGTTGGCAATGGTGGAAGCAGAATTCATTACGTTGGATGAAGCCAATGCTGCTTATGCCCAGCCACTTGAGTTGCGTAGGTCGGTGGCCGAACGGTTTGATATTCTGACCGCTCCTCACTTCGCTCTCTATGTCCTCGATCAGATTCAACGAGAGTTTAATACAGTCGATGACCCTTACTTCATCTGGCGCAAAGGTCTGGAAATCTACACAACATTGGACGTTGATCTACAACGACATGCCGAACAAGTGGCCCGCGAGCAAGTCGCCGAACTAACTGTCCAGGGTAAGAATGCTTCAAATGCCGCCGTTGTTGCGGTTAAGAATGATACAGGTGAGATTCTGGCCATGGTCGGCTCGTTGGACTATAACAATGAAGAGATCGATGGGCAAGTCAATGTGGCTACGTCCCAGCGTCAGCCAGGATCCAGCTTTAAACCCTATGTGTACCTCACCGCGCTTCAGCAGGGGATGACGGCTGGAACAATGATCATGGATGTGGCCACAGCGTTTCCTCAAGCGGATGGAACCTATTACCGACCTGAGAACTATGACCGCCAATATCATGGACCAGCTTCATTGCGTAATGCGCTAGCCCGATCCTACAACATCCCTGCCATTCGGATTATGCAGCAGGTTGGGGTAGCGAATGCTCTTCGGACCGCTCATCGGATGGGCATCAATGGTTTGGACCGGGGACTTAACTACTATGGGCTGAATTTGGTACTCGGTGGTGGTGAGGTTACGCTGCTCAATCATACCTATGCCTACAGCGTATTGGGAAATAATGGCGTGATGATTGGTCAGCCCATTCCTGCAGAAGAGCTGCGCACCGGCTTTCGCACCTTGGATCCAGTCTCAGTCAAACTAGTACTGGATAGCGGTGGCGAAGTGATTAGACGGTATGACCAACCTTTGGCTGAGCGGGTGATCAGTACAGAGGTTGCGTATTTGATGGCCGACATCATGAGTGACGATGTGGCGCGCTCACCTGCTTTTGGTGCCAACACTGCACTTACCTTACCTGAGCGGCGGGTGGCTGCCAAGACAGGGACGACCAACGGTTTTAAAGATAATTGGACCATGGGTTTTACGCCCCAATTGACCGTTGGCGTCTGGGTAGGAAATACCGATAATGAGTCGATGAAGAATGTAACGGGCCTCTCTGGTGCTGCGCCCATTTGGAATGGTGTGATGGCCAAATACCATGATGGCGAGCCAGATCTTTGGTATGAAAGACCACCATCATTGACGACTAGAGCAATATGTACGCCGAGCGGCTTATTGCCTACCGAGTTCTGCCCAGGTAGCCGACAGCGCTATGAGACTTTTGTGGCTGGCACCGAGCCAACCCTGTCAGACGATATTTGGCAACCTTTTGATATTGACTTGGAGACAGGCCAATTGGCTGGCCCAGGCACGCCACCGGAGCGCCGAGAAATCCGCGTCTATGAGATATTGCCCCAGGAAGCGGCAGATTGGGTACGCGAAAGTGGGATTGCGCAGCCCCCAACCGAAGTGAGCACCCTGCGTACCATTGATGCTGATCCAGATGTCGCCATTCTTTCACCTCCGCCCGGCGGTTATGCCGGTGGCATCATTGAAATTCTCGGCAATGCCAAAGGGGGATCCTATCGGGTTGAATTTGGCCGGGGCGACGATCCTCAAGAGTGGACGCAAATTGGTCCTGAACATGGTGGTGATATTGACAATAACGTATTAGAACGATGGGACACCAGCGGCTTTGAGGAGGGTGTCTATACCTTACGGCTACAGGTTAACCGCGACGGCGGTCGAGAAATTCGGTCTACTTTCACGTTAGATAATACGGCTCCGACCGTAGTCGTGAGCGAGCCAAAGCCAAACCAAGTCTACGTAGCCGAAGATGATGAGCAGATCAACATCAACGTATTGCCCAATGATAGATGGGCCATTGCCCGGGTTGAATTTTCCATAGACGGTTCAACATTTGTGACAAGTACAGTCGCACCGTACAATGTTCGCTGGACAATTCAGATGCGTGACATTGTTGATATTGAGGTGGCCGGTACAGAGAATTTTGTCGGCTTTGCCAGTGAAGATGACTATGTTACACCTGGACGGCTGCGCCCCTTAGGTGATGGTTTTGCCGCAATTCGGACCAGTGCCGGGGTCTATTTTGAGCGGCACCGCATCCGCGTCAAGGTCTTTGATAGGGCCAACAATGCAACGGAAAGTGATGAAGTAACCGTCTATGTCCGCCGGCGCCAACCCGATGAATAATTATCCCATGACAACCAAGAGTATAATTTATGCCTTCGATTCTGTTGACAAATGATGATGGAGTATACGCCAGAGGTCTATTTTTCCTCAAGCAAGCGCTAGAGAAAATTGCTGATGTAACTGTTGTGGCCCCAGAGCGGAATCAGAGTGCGGTAAGCCATAAGATTACCATGCATAAACCCCTGCGAATTCA
Source organism: Chloroflexota bacterium (assembly GCA_039028975.1). Classification (GTDB taxonomy): domain Bacteria; phylum Chloroflexota; class Anaerolineae; order Caldilineales; family Caldilineaceae; genus JAHBNG01. The sequence goes on along the minus strand of JBCCHB010000149.1, from coordinate 20,560 downwards.
TGAGGCCGTACTGGGCGATGGGACGGTAGGATTCGCCTGTTCAGGAACACCTGCTGACAGTGTACGAATTGGTTTGAGCACCGTGGTAGATTCTCGTCCTGATCTGGTGGTTAGCGGCATTAATGCTGGCCACAACATGGGCGTCGACACTCACTACAGCGGAACTGTTGCCTGCGCCCGAGAAGCCGTAATCCAACGCTTGCCAGCGGTTGCAGTCAGTACAATCTACCCAACTTTAGCTGGGGATAGATTAGAAGACATCTGGCAAAGCACTGCTCAGATTGCCTCTGAAGTCTGTCAAAAGGTCCTCGTGAATGGCCTGCCGGATAAGACATTGGTCAATATCAATACACCAGGGTTGCTCTATGACCAATACAAGGGTATTCGCCTGACCCGTATGGGAAGCCGAAATTATACCCTTCATGCCATAGAGCGAGAGGATCCTTTTGGCCGAAACTATTATTGGCCTGCTGGCAACGGGCCGATTGATGAACATATTGAAGAGACAGATGTGGGCGCTGTGGCGAGCGGCTATGTCAGCGTAACACCTCTGACAATTGATCCAACTGGTTACGCTGAATTGGAGCAGCTTACCCAGTGGGATTGGGAAGCAAGATAGATGGTTTTTCGGGCAATACCGGCAAATTCCCGTTGGGCTGGACTCTTTTTCTGTTTAGCCATTGGGCTCTTTGATCTGCTGCTACTACTTATTTTGCTGCTGCGGCCAATTGACTGGACAAAGTTCGTCTTAAGCGTGCTACTGCTAGGGACACTTCCCTTGCTGATTCATCTAATTTACCGGACCTGGAGCCTTTTTAGCTTGGAATATTGGGTAGATCGCAACGCGGTAACCATATCCTGGGCCGGCATCCGCCAAGCGATACCCCTTTACCGGATTGAACGGATCATTTACGGTAAGGTTACAGATTTGGGCCAACCTACTCTATGGCACTGGCCGGCATCTCATCTGCGGAATGGTCAAACACTCAGCATGAAGGCATTGCGCCTCTATGCAACACGTCCGCTGAATGAATGTATTTTGCTGGAGCTTGAGGAGTCTGTGATTGCGCTTTCCCCTGAAGAGGGTGAGCGGTTTATCGAAATTGTACAGGAACGTTATGCTTTAGGGCCTGCAATTGACGTGTCAGACGTTCAACGGCCCGATTCGTTGATTCAACGTGGATGGCATGCATTGGCTGAATTAGACATTGTGAGCGTTAGCCTCTTATTTATTGGTATTGTGGGTGTTATTATTCTCTTTGGCACATTAATGATTCGCTTCCCCAATTTACCTGGAGATCTAGTTATGCGTTACAATGCTGAAGGGTTACCCGAAATGATTCGGAATAAAGCATGGCTCTTTCTACTCCCCACCATTGGGCTAATGTCTTGGATGATTAACGGTATCTGGGGTGGCTGGATGGCTTCTCGGGATCAGATGGTTGGTGCTTATATGTTGTGGGGTGGAGCGGTAATTGTCCAAGCTGTCTCCTTACTGGCACTGATTGCACTCATGCCCTAGACACGAACCGCAATCTATATAGATGGCCAGCAAAGTTCTGTATGGCAGGGCTGAAGTTTTGGGTTATCTGATCTTGATTCCTAAAAGCCGGGGCAAGGCTTTTCCGGGGCAGTATCCCGCGGTCGACTTTCAGACCGTATGTTTCTACAGCTCTCAGCCTAATCCAAGCACTATTAACCAAGCTAAGTATAACCTTATCTGTCTATATCCAAGAAGCGACTCTGACTCTATGTTCAAATCCGATGAACGACCATTTTTGAGCGTGATCGTTCCCGCATACAACGAAGAAAAACGTATTGCTAAAACATTAAATGCCATTTATAAATACCTGGCGCTAAAGACTTTTTCGTGGGAACTATTGATCGTCATTGATGGTGCAACTGACAATACGATTGGTCAGGTTCTGGACTTTGCCAAGGACAAAGAAGGGGAGATTCGCTGGATTGATCGCAAAGAAAATCGTGGCAAGGGTTACACAGTTCGCGAAGGGATGTTGGCCGCAAACGGCTCCTATTGCCTCTTTACCGATGCTGATAACTCGACTGATATCTCTCACTTTGACCAGATGGAACTGCTCATCCGCAGTGGCAAAGATATTGTTATCTGTTCTCGGGATTCAAAAGACGTGGCCGGTGCCTGCCAGGCCATACCTCAACCGTTTCATAAGAGACTCCTGGGAAATATTGGGAACCTAATCATTCAATTCATTGCTGTCCCTGGAATTTGGGATACCCAATGCGGCTTCAAGCTATTTTCCCGAGAAGCAGCCCTAAAAATCTTCCCTCTGATCCAGAATGAGCGCTGGATGTTTGATGTAGAAGTGCTGGCTTTGGCCCGTCGATATGACTATTCGATAGGCATTGTGCCTGCTTACTGGATCGACGATCCCCGTACCAACGTTCACTCCTTATTAGACTACGTAGACTCACTCCTGCAAACCTTCAAGATTCGCTGGCATATGATGACTGGGTTGTATGAACGCTTACCCAGCGTGTCTGTCAATATGCCCACCTTGGTTGATGAGTAGACTGCCCGAAGTTCTGTGCATCATGATCTACCAGATATCAATTGGGTGAAGGTAGCAAGCTCTTTGATGGATTGAAGGCATCCTCTCAACCTTTTTCTGGCTCAAACCACCACACCGCAATACAAATCTGTAACATATTCGCCACATAATGCGCGATTACCGGCGTCACGATTGTTCCTCTCCACAGAAATAGAATGCCAAATAGAAATCCTCCTACGCTTGCACCGACCATGCCCCAGATGCCTTGGGATGAATGTAGTAAACCAAAGACAATGCTGCTCACCACAAGTAGAAGCAAGGGCGGGGCAAGGGGGCTGAACCCACCGAGAAGCAAGCTACGAAAGAGCAGCTCTTCGCTAACGACGGCTGGAATCATGGCCACTGCAACAAGTAACGCTTCCTTGAATGAACGAGGGAGAATCGCCTCGATGATGACAGTCGAGTAAATGCGCCCACCAACACCCTGCTGAACCAACCACTTGGTCGCACCAAAGAAGAAGAGTGCAATGGCGACTCCCCACGTTATACCCACTGCGCTCTCATAAAGTAGGTCGTCCCATACCCAGCCTAGCTTTACTTGCGGTAGACTACTTAGGAACCCAAAGAGAATGAAGGCCAATAGCAGAACCAAGCGAATGCCATTCTCCGACAGCAGCAGTAGAGGGTTCTGCGTCGGTTTCCAGCTCCGCAAGAGTCGGCTTGTTGCAAACGTTGCATAACCAACAACGCCGGTTACCAGTAAAGTTAAGACGACAAATAGCCAGTACCGAAGCATATAGTGGGTTCCAAATTTAGACGTAACGATTAAACAAGTTAAGAGTGATAGCTGTCACTCCCCAAGCGGCTGACACCTGATATCAACGAGGTATCTGATCGTCATCCCTTAGCTTCCAGAGTGTTCATAAGGACGAAAGTTCATGAATCTGTTCCGGCCGCTATCTGATTCGTGATTGAGATTTGGTCACGGATTGTACACTATGTTACACTGATTTTGAAACTGATAGGCAATTGCATTTTGTTTTCATTGTAGCTTGCAAAGAGGATAACTTGCAATCGTGCCTTTCGTCTCTGGGCGGGAACAATGGCGTTCCCGCTTTTTATATTGGGGTTTAGGATTCTATATGGCAGTCGTTTTCAAATGACCAGTCGTTTTCAAATGACGCTTAGGATAGCATTTAACCTTGTGAACATTTAACCTATTGAACATTTGATGCAACTCTTGATCATGATATAGACTAATGCATCCCTGTTTTATAGGCAGTCGATCTTACTGTCATACCTTCGGTTCCACTCGGCCCCTGGCCAGAGTACAAGAAGGAACAAGCATCAGGAAGCGAAGAATATCAAATTGACCTTGTGATTGACTGAAACGATACAATCACTCGATAGTTTGTTGAGCTAAGAGAATTGGCTCTGTATAGATTCCTATTGAGCTTTGAGAACTTAGGAGAAAAGATAACGTGAATGTCGCCGTTTTGATCAAGCAGACACCCGATACGGCAGAACTGCCTAAAATCGGTGCTGATGAAGTGGATAGTGGACAAATCTCTGCCACTACGGTAATCAACCCCTGGGACGAATTCGCTGCAGAAGAAGCAATTCAACTCTCTGATCGGTTCGATTGTGAGACAACTGCCATTGCATTGGGCAGTGGAGATTCAGTTGACGCCTTAAAACACGCATTGGCAATGGGCGTTGGCGGGGCAGTTCTGGTGGAAGGTGATACCGCTCAGATGGATGACTGGCAGACAGCGGCTGCCTTGGCTGCTGCAGTGCAGAACCAAGGCGATGTAGACATTGTTCTAACGGGTAAGCAGAGCGTTGATGGCAACAGCGGGACCGTCTTTGTAGGTGTGGCTCGTAAGCTTGGGCTGCCTCTATTGGTCAATGTCTCTAAAATTGTCGACATTGCTGATGGCAGTATCACTGTGGAACGTCTTGTCGAAGGTAGCACCGAAACAGTTACTTCCCCTTTGCCCCTGGTAATCAGCGTGGCCAAAGAGATCAACGAACCCCGTTACCCCAGCTTTATGGGCATCCGTAAAGCCAATCGAGCCAAAATCCCAACCCTCTCACTGGGTGACCTAAGCTATCAGGCCGGAGATAGCATGACAACGTGGACCAATATCCGTAAGCCAGAGGTTCGCAAAACGGAAGTGCAAATGATCGATGGGGACTCTGTAGCCGACAAAGCGGCCAAATTGGCTGAGGCACTCATGTCAGAGAAGGTAATCTAGGAATAAGAACTAAAAAGATTAGGAGACAACTATGTCCATTCTTGTATGGATTGAACAGACAGATGGTGAGGCGGTTGCAAGCTGCTGGGAGGTATTGGGTGCAGCCAAAGGCATAGCAGGCGATGCGGGAATGTCTGTAACGGCGTTGATTATTGGGGAAAGTGTGGATGCTATTGCCGAAAGCGCTGTGGCAAATGGTGCGGATAAGGTACTGACAGCATCCGATGCTGCCTTGGCCAACTATCGCCTTAGCGCCTATGCCGACATCTTAAAAGAAGCTGTCAGCACGAGCGGCAATACCATTGTGCTCACCAGCGCCACCATCCGTGGTCGTGAATTGAGCGCTGCAGTTGCCTTCGACTTAAACGTTGGACTGGCAGCTGATGTAATTGCCTTGGCCGTTGAGAGCGGGAAGTTGGTGGCAACCCGTTCTGTCTATTCGAATAACATTCAGACTGACGTCACCTTTAACAGCGATATTCAGGTCGCCAGCGTCCGCCCTCGCTCCTATCCTATGCCTGAATCAGGGGCAAGTGGCGGTACAGTTGAATCCATGGCTGTTTCTATTAGTGAGGATTCAATTCCGGAAAAAGTGACTGACGTACAGACTACGGCCACAGGTGAAATCTCCCTAACGGATGCCAGCAAGATTGTCTCTGGCGGTCGGGGTGTGGCCCAAGATCCAGAGAAGGGCTTTGAGTTGGTTGCCGATTTGGCCAAGGTTTTGGGTGCTGCGGTGGGGGCCAGTCGGGCCGCTGTGGATGCCGGGTACATTCCCTACAAACACCAAGTTGGTCAAACAGGTAAGACGGTTAGTCCCGATCTGTATGTTGCTTCAGGCATTAGCGGGGCCATTCAACATCTAGCCGGTATGGGGACCAGCAAACTGATTGTTGCCATCAACAAGGATGCAGATGCACCAATCTTTGATCGAGCACATTATGGCGTTGTGGCCGACCTCTACGAAATGTTACCGGCGCTGACGGAGGAATTTAAGAAAAGGTTAGGATAATGAATCTCAATACGCCTGAACATTTGGCAATTATCGATCATGCGCTGAATACAACCCGTTCGGTCCGCAAACGTTTGGACCTAACCCGTCCTGTTGAACCTGAGATCTTGGAAGAATGTTTGGAAATCGCCTTGCAGGCGCCTACTGGTTCCAATCAGCAGAAGTGGCACTTCATGGTCATTACCGATGAGGAGAAGCGCACAGAGATTGCCAACTATTATCGACGCGCCTTTGAAGGATATCGCAATGCCAGAGCCGAAGCTCAGCCGACAGCAGAACCCGCTCACGTGGATGAATCGCAGATGGAGCGGGTGGTCAGCTCTGCCCAGTACCTCTCTGACAACATGCATAAGGTTCCTGTGCTGATTATCGCTTGTTATGAGGGGCGAGTGGAGAATAGTTCCGTCTCCAATCAGGCCGGTTTTTACGGGTCAATTCTGCCCGCAGTCTGGTCACTCATGATTGCTTTGCGTGCTAGGGGTTTGGGATCCGCGTGGACTACACTCCATTTACCGGCCGAAAAGGAAGTGGCTCAACTGCTAGGCATACCCGATACGGTAACCCAAACGGCCATGTTGCCAGTGGCTTACTTTACAGGTGATGACTTTAAACCTGCCAAGCGAATTCCCGCAAAAGAGTTGACTTACTGGGACAGTTGGGGGGAGACGCGAAGTTAAAGAATCTTGGTCAATTCGATCAGCTTGGTCTTTCGAGGAACTCAGGCGTCCTACCCATCGGATGCAAGCAGGATGCCTGAGAGTCTATTCTCAGTAGATGCAGTGGTAGCTACACCAGTGGCTCATCTCGTACCATGAGAGGGCGTGTTCATTGTGGAGACTTTGCATTCTCTACTGATAGTTGCGCGAGATTGATGGGGTTTACTCGCTATCTTCTAACTTTTTCATATATGCTTTAATTTCATCGGGTGACAATCCCTCTAATCGCTCATCGGGTGACAATCCCTCTAATCGCTCATCGGGTGACAATCCCTCTAATCGCTCATCAGGTGACAATCCCTCTAATCGCTCATTTAGTGAAAGTCGTGCAAGAATTTCTTTGACGGAAATTTGCCTTCGCTGCTCATCATCTAATATTTTCGAGAGAATCTTATCCAAGGATAAGTACCTGAAGAATGTATCTAAGAGGCTCGGTTGCACATCTTCATCCTGAAGCATTTTTGGTGCTTTGTCTAGAAAGTGTTCTTTTTCAAATTGCTCAAATGAATAGGCCACGTGGATTCCCTCCAATTCATAGTATTCAAATAGTCTATCAAGAACTGAACTCATCTTCTTCAGCTTTGGACCATATTGAATCGCACCGTATTGAATATTTTCTACCACATTGCTAAAGATATTCCAAATGGCGTTACGTTCTGCCTTGGGAATGGTACTTAGCACAATCACCCGTACCGTCTGCCCAATCACCGTCATTTCATAGACGCCTTGTTGGATCTCGTTAGGTTCATATTTGGACATTAACGCCTGTGGGAAGCGGGTGCAGATTGCATAGAGCCGAAAGTGCTCCTCAGGGAGGAGCTTTTTCTCTTTTGCTGGTCGCGTGTTTTTTCGATAATTGACATAATGGCCAATGAGCTCCTGCAACGTCCATTCATTTAGCGCCTCTCGTAAAGACTTGTACGTGATCAGGTTGTATTGGGACAGGTTGTCTAACCCGTCCGGCAATGGCTTTGGTGGTTTTTTAAGGAACTCAGCCAGCGACTCCATACTTTCTGTGTAGACGACCAGCACATCTAGCAGTTGCTCTTTGATAGAGAGAGCCTTTTCCCGTTCTATCCGCAACAAGTTGTACTCTTCGAAATCTTGTTCCACCGCTAAACCAAACAGCCGATGCCATTTGATAATCAGTTCTTCGAGCATTTTATCCTTCATAACTAATTCTTGCTAAGTGCTGATACTGGCCGATCATAAAATGGTCCTGTGCATAGGCTGGTGGCCACTACCGCCATGCCAAATCCAAGCGGCTACGGGTCTCCCCATCCAACGATGTGTAGAGAACTGTCTTCCCATCCAAAATGATCAAGTCGGCATGACCAAGACCGATATTACCGGGGAGATCAACCAAAATAGGGTTACCTGAATAAAGCTCCCATTTTTCGTTGATCTCTTCTGGCTGACTACGGGCCAATCCGAGGCCAAACTGAGTATCACCCGGATCCCCAGGTCCTGGTCCCCTTACTCCCTCAAAGAGCATATAAAAGCGCTCACCAATCTTCTGCACTTCGGCGGAGCTAATCGTACGAAAGCCAAAGTGGGCATTGGTCGATGGTCCCTTTTCTTCAAGTGGACCATAACTCTCGTGGCCGACAAAGAGAGGGTTGTTGGTGCAAGCAATCATCTCATCTGCCGAGCGGTGAACCGGCCCTACAAAGCAACCCATGCCCCCCGGATTCTGCCCTAGCCCCACAAAGACATAGAGCATTCCGTCGTGGACAGCCAAACCCGGCGGACCACCCATTAGGCAATCATAAAAGTCTACTACAAAGGGGTGTTCATGGGTTTGGCTATGGGGCGAACAGGGGCGCAGCCACTCATCCCATACACCACTCCACGGCACCTGGGTAGACCCACTCCACGCTTCCCCATCCAACGATGTGCGGTGGAAGATCATGGCGCCAAATTCGTAGGCTAGATGAAGGCGGCTTCCGTCATGGGCTACCCTGGGGTACTGCTGTTGATTGATGTGATCTTCCTCTTTGGTGCAAGGACAGCGATTGCATTCAAATTGGCAGACTGCTGGTTCCAGCAAAAAGGAATTGCCCCCATCTTGGCTGCGATAGATAACTGTGCAGCCAGGGAACGGTACGGGCGCGCCACAGCGATCTACAACCTTGGCCGAACGGTCACTGGCATGGACATAAGACCAAATTTCGCCGTTTGCCATGACCACACTCTCCGATTCACCCATAGGCAAACCCGTTACAGGCACCTGGACCACAAAGTGAGCTGTTCCTTCCCATAGATCAACAAGGGTTGGGTGACCATTTCCTCCTGGAGATTCTTCAATCAAAAGTTGCTGTCGTGGGGTCTCTGCTAGGGCGGGGCCTTGGCTTTGCGACGGAGGGCGAGCAGAAAGTGATTCTCTTGAGTGAGATTGAGAAGATGAGCATCCGCTCTGATTCGTTGCAAGCAGAAAAAGTAGTAGCAATAACACCCAATACACATAAAGAGGTTGGGCTGAGACCTTCTGCTGTCCGGATATCTGACGTCGGTTTTGGTGATATTGATCCATGCCCGTCGAATTTTGACTATTGCGGAGTAAACCTGTCACGTTTTTGTTTTCTGTTAAGCGGTGTCTACTCAGGTGCGAAACCTGATATGTCTGATTTTTACTCGGATCGTGGGGAATCAATCGAGCGTATTGCAGTGGACGCGCCCTGCAACTTACGAGAGCTTGTACATTGTACGATTGCGCTCGGCTGATTTTAGACAAACTGTGAACAACTTTCGGTGGCTGGACAGTGATGATAGGCATTACTCAATATCATCAAAGAGAATCGCATGAACATGACGTGGTCCATGGACTCCTAGAGTGAGCTTTCCTTCAATGTCTGCTGATTTACTAGGTCCCGAGATAAACGATATGTTGGCGTTTTGGCGCATTTGCTGAACCAGCTTACCTTGTTGGCGCATCTCGGCTAGCCATGTTTCAAAGGAGGGGTAGAGCCGACTAAAGGGAATGAGGGCCACATGATGGTAGGGCAGCAGGCTGGCAGAACGACTGGTACCTACCGTTGACGATGCCATAACCATGGTCCCCGTTGATGCACATGCCGCAGTAACACTGGTCAACCCATAGCGGATAAAGCGAACGGCTTGACGACTCTCTTCCGATCTTAGCTCCTCAGGTGAAACCAAGACTAAGTCTAATACTTCCAAGGCTTCTAGCAATCCGTCTATCCCCAATGCTTCCGGCTTCCAGCAGAGTATGTGGTTCTTTTGTCCAGTCTCAAGCATCAAGCCTTTCTGGCGCTTCTCATCTTCCTCTATCCACGACCTGATCCGGCTAATACACATGAGGCGTGCAGCCGTCAGCGAAGAACCGATCTCGTAGCTACCGGAAAGCTTTTCTAGCTCTTTACCAAAGCGAATAGCTAAGGCGTTCTGATCTCCGACAAGGGTGGTTACAGGAGAGCGGCTCTTCCCATCTAGCGGAGACGGTGTACGGCTTGGAAAGGGCAATGTATCTTGGGCCAAAGCACCCCGTATGCGGTTAAGGATCGCGTCTCGGCTACTCATTCACTTGCTCCGCTTCACTCGTGAGACTGGATTGGCCAGGGGACGAGGCGTTTTCCTGCTCACCTGCAGCATTGGGCCGAGCTGAGTTTGCCGCTGATGCTGCAGGTGCTGTTGATGATGGTGGTAACGGAGGCACGGGCAAGGGCGACGATGAAGCTGCAAATGCCGATGGTCGGTCTGGGTTGCCTAAGGGAACCGGCTGTGGCGTGGCCCCTGAAACACGTCGACGTCGGCGCTGTCGCTCGGCCCACTGGGAACGAAAGCTTTGGCGTGCAAAGGGAGGAAGGGTGCGGCTGGTTGTCCAGCCTGAAAGAGGAGGTGGCGCAAACTTGATGTTGCCACCTGCTAAGCCCGCCATAACACCCGTGGTAATGCTAGCCATCTTGCCCGCTGTTACATAACGATTGCGGCTACTCATGGCTTGGACAAAACCCTTGATCGCCCTCTTCTCAAATGCTGGTGTCGTCCCTTGTTCAACAGAATCTGCTCGCAGATCAAGGAGGAGCTTGGGCAGGTCAATTTGAACGGGACAGACTTCCCGGCAGGCTCCACAGAGCGTGCTGGCATGAGGTAGCTGGCCTGAATCAGTCACTTGGGTGTGCAGAAGCGGGCTGACCACGGCACCAATGGGCCCGCTATAGGTACTGCCATATGCATGGCCACCGATCTCTCTGTACACTGGGCAGACATTGAGGCAAGCGCCACAGCGGACGCACATGAGCGCCTCACCATACCCTTTTTCTAACATGTCAGTACGTCCATTATCGAGCAATATGACGTGAAATTCGTCAGGGCCGTCAATATCACCATCTCTCCTGGGGCCACCCGTCATGGAGAGATAGACGCTGGACTGTTGACCAGTGGCACTACGACAGAGAAGTTGATATTGCAGAAAGGCATCTTCTACGGTTGGGACAAGCTTTTCGATTCCCATAACCGCCACGTAGACTTTCGGCATGGATGAGACCATTCGCCCATTACCTTCGTTTGTAACGATACAGATCTGGCCTGTTTCGGCAATCGCAAAGTTGCAGCCACTTATGCCCATCTCCGCCCCTAAAAATTCTTTACGCAATTCAGAGCGAGCGGCACCACACATCATCTGGGCATCCAAGGTAGGAGGAAGATCCAGCTCCTTTTGAAAGATCTGGCTAACGTCTTCAATCCGTTTATGAATTACCGGCGCAATAATATGGCTGGGTGGTTCATTAGCCAACTGGATGATGTATTCCCCCAAATCTGTTTCAATAGGCCGTACGCCAATCTGCTCTAGTGCCTGATTGAGGTGAATCTCCTCGGTGACCATGGACTTGGACTTTACTGCGGTTTTGACGCCATTTTGGGCCGCGAGCCTCTGCACAATTTGGGCTGCCTCTTCACCATTTTCAGCCCAATGTACGTGGCCTCCATTCTCCGTCACTCGCTCTTCCAACTGTTCCAGCAGCTCGGGCCAATGGCGGAGTACATACTCCTTCATTTGGCGCAGTTGACCGCGCAGGGTGTCTCCGTCAATGGCTTCTAAAGCACTATTGCGGTTATTGGCAAGATTGGAGACAGTTCGATTTACGGCGACACGCATGGACTTATTGCCTAATGCAGTATCGACTCTCTGTTGATAGGGCGCATACAGATCGATTGTTGAGTTTGACATAATACCTCAAATATCCTGCCAGCGGCGCGGTTTGACCCGCTCTGAGTCGGTATCGGTTTGGATGCCATGTCCTGGTTGTGGCTGCTCTACGGGGTCTTGCCGCTGAATGGTAGCCGACTCCCCCTCTTTGTCGTCTAGCGCTACTTGGTGATTGAGCACTTCGGCAATGTGGACGGCTCGGCAGCGTTGAGACTGCTTTTCCAGCAAACCGTTGATGTGTGTCATACAGCTAACGTCACACATCGCTGCAACATCGGCACCACATCCAGCTAGGTTTCGGGTTTTGCGCTGCCCCATGGCCGTGCTAATGCCAGCATTTTTGATGGAGAAGAGGCCACCAAATCCGCAGCACTCGGTCGAGCCTTCCAACTCGACTACTTCTGCGTCCTGAACGTTCTCTAGAAGAGTGCGGGGCTGCCTGTCAATATGGCTCTCGCGTAGTAAATGACAGCAGCTATGGTAGGTGACTTTGCCAGGAAAGTGAGCATTGACATCTTCGAGGCCCAGACCATCTACCAGGAACTCAGTTAGTTCAAAGGTCGCTTCGGCCAAGGACAGAGCACGGCGTAGGGCTGTCGATGCCGAGGGGTCTCGATGCTGAATCTCCTCAAAGAGAAGCGGATAAAAGTGAGTCGTCATGGCTGTGCAGCTTCCGCTGGGAGCAACCACTGCATCCACAGAGCCACTCCGGAGAAGCGGCTCGAAGATATCAATAAATCGCCGGGCCAACAATCGAGCATCGTCTCGATAGCCAGCGTTGAAGGCCGGCTGGCCACAGCAGGTCTGCTCATCTGGAAAGAGAACCTCAATCCCAAAGCGCTCTAAGAGTTCAACAGTTGCCATCCCCACATTGGGGTACATCATATCGACCATGCAGGTGACAAAGAGGGCAATACGTCGGGGTGGTTTTAGAAACTGCTTCTTTTTCATACGGATAGATAAAGTATCAGTCGTTCACGAAAGTGACTCGTTTCCGTGGAATGAGCATTCTTTAATGCGGATCTGCCTCGAGAATTCCGGCGTAAGAGAATGCCTCCTCCACCGGAATCGTGAACGACTGAGTATGGTGAATTGAACCTATGCAAGCAGGGCAGGTAACTCAGTTTGTAGAGGCAAAGTCGTTACCTCAACTCGATCAGCGTGCATGAAGCAGTTGATCTCGCTGCGAATCCCGAGTCCTTTGGCGGTGGGCCCATTATCAAAATTTAACTCAGGTAGGTAGATACCTGGCTCTACTGTAAAGAGGACGCCAGGTATTAAGGTGCGCTTGTCTTGGGTTTCTAAATTGTCAATGTTGACACCATTAAAGTGGACGGCCGGCCCCAAGCTGTGACCCGTTCGGTGCAGGATGCCCTCCTTATAGCCTGCATCGCTCAGTATCTGTCTGGATGCCTCATCCACTTCGTATCCATGGACGATCTCGCCATTGTCCAATTTCTCCTGAATAAATGAGACCGCTCGATCCCGGGATGCGGCCACAGCCCGAAAAACTGCTTGGACTTTCTGGGGTACTTCTTTGCCACAAAAGGCCGTCCACGTGACATCGCCAAAGCAATCTTGGCGCGAGTTACTTTGACGAGCGAAGATGTCCATTAGCAACATATCTCCCTCTTGAATCGGCGAGTGGTGATTGGCATCTGGCGAATAGTGGGGATCGGCAGCATTGGCGTTCACTGCCACAATTGGTGGGTGGTCCACATCCATCTGATTTTTCGCAAAGTGCTCCATCAACATCGACTGGACATCGTACTCGCTAATAGAATGACCAGCCAAAAGCGATTCTCGCACAAAGCTGAATGCCAGATCCTTGGCATCTAAACATATTTGAGCAGCCTGCTTATGGCTTGTTACCTGTTCCGGCGTCAGGACCGCTTGAACGAGTTGGACCAAGTCGGCGCTGCTGACAATCTCCGCACCAGTGGCCTCTTCGACCATCTCTTTGATCCCAGCATCGACCTTGGAGACGTAGGGAATCGCCCCAAAGGGGCTGTATTCCATGGCAATGCGACGGGTAGCACCATCACTTGGCCCCTCGTCTCCTGATGAGTGAGTCATACGACCAATTTTCTGGGACAGTTCCTGCCAACTAACGTACTTTTCCGTGGTGCCTATCATATCAGGCGAGACCTGGCGAAATGTGTTGCCTTCAATCGCGTGAATGAGCCAGTGGGGCTGGCCTTGGGCCGGAATCCATAAAAACCAGCGACGAGTTCCGCTACTTTCTAAGCGTGCTACGTGGAGTGCAATGGGATTCTGACCGCGGAAGTCATAGAGCAGCCAGCCAGCCAGGTTAGCTTTTTGAATAGCCTGTTGTATGTCGGTTAAGTTTGCCATTGATTGTAAGGTAATTGATTGTAAGGTAATTGATTATGAGACAGAGAAAATCGATTTATGCTAGGGAATTGCCACTTTGCTATTATCGCATGTTTTGCTGGCTACGTCCAAGCAAATAATGGTTAAGTTTGGAACAAGTGTTCTTGATGCAGTAACAGTTGACAAATTATCTCAACTAAAGTATCGTACTAAATTGAAAATTAGTAGAGTAGAACCAAATGGATGACATTGGCCCCTACTAAAACTGCCTTAAGGAATGAGCCGTAGATAACTTGCTTATATGCAAGCGGGTTTAGCCCAACTCAATATCCAAGCTATTTCGTTCTCTTTCCTAAATTATAATCAGACTGCACTGTTTCTTCTCTGCTTTATGGCTCTATCACTCATGCCATACGACAGATTTGCCGATTACAGAGCGACGAGATAAGAAAGAATGTAAAGGAGAAATGCCACATGTATCAGCAGATAACCTTGGTCGGGAACTTAGGAAACGATCCGGAGATGAGGTATACACCGGGTGGTGTACCTGTGGTAAGCTTTAATTTGGCTGTGAATAAGAGCTGGACGACTCAAGACGGACAACGACAGGATAAAACAACGTGGTTTCGGGTGACAGCTTGGCGAAAGACGGCAGAAATTGTTAGCCAATACCTGACAAAGGGACGCCAGGTACTTGTGATTGGAGAGGTTGATGAAGCTCGCGCCTTCGTTGATCGAGATGGCAATAATCGTGCTTCGCTAGAGGTGACTGCCCAGATCATCAAGTTCTTGGGCAACCGAAATGATCTGCCTATGAATCCTGGGGGTGGTGCGCCAGCAATGGCCGCCCCGCCGCCTATGGGCGCGGATGGCGGTGGTGATCAGGGTGGCGGCCTATCGGATGAGGACATCCCCTTTTGATGCGTATCTCTCGGTGCCACCACCCGGTATAAGCTGCGCGATAGAAGGAAGATAATGAGACAGAAGAGCCATTTCACAGAGATTCTCAAATACGAGACGGAGGCTCTGTGAAGTTTGGTTGTGGCTTTGCCACGCTGTGATACATCTATAATTCGATTCGATAAAGTAGTTTAAGTTTGCAAGGAGGGGCTAGACACCCCTCTTTTTTTTCGTGTAGAAGACAAACCCACAACGCCTCTTCGGCTCTATAACCACAGATTGTTAAGTTTGCAGATATGCAATTTCATTACTTCTTGATAATTTTATAGTAGACTTAGCTTATGCCGCATGGTTCCGGTTGTAACGCACACCCTCCAGTAATTCATTGATGTAAATGAATGAGATAAGGATTCGCCCGATGTCCAATCATAAAATTCTTGTTGTCGATGACGATCCTAAAACCGTTGAGCTGATCCGTCTGTATCTAGAAAATGATGGGTATCACGTATTGACTGCTTACGAAGGCCGAACTGCACTGGATCTAATTCGGCAGCGAAAGCCAGATCTGATCGTATTGGATTTGATGTTGCCGAAGGTGAGCGGTTTAGATATCTGCCGGATTACGCTAATGGAAGAGAAAATCCCCATTATTATGCTGACGGCTAGAAGCACAGAAGATGATATTCTGCTTGGGTTAGATTTGGGTGCGGACGATTATATGACGAAACCGTTCAGCCCAAAGCAACTCATGGCCCGGGTGAGAGCCGTGCTCAGGCGAACTTCGGCTAGCCCAACGGGTGGCCAAACCCCACTCTGTTTTGGTGATCTGGAAGTCGACTCTATGCGCCATGAGGTCCGCCTGAGTGGGGCGATATTGCCTTTAACTCCCCGAGAGTTTAAGCTGCTGGAGACTATGGCATTGGAACCTGGCCGGGCTTTTACCCGCTTAGAATTGCTGGAACGAGTCTTTGGCTTCGACTATGAAGGTCTGGAGCGTACGGTTGACGCACATATTATGAACCTTCGGAAAAAGATCGATAAGCAGGCCAGCGAGAATGAATATATTCAAACCGTCTACGGAATCGGATATAAGTTCGCTCAATAGATGTTTAACAGTGCGGTCGTTTTTATACTGGCGGCCGTGATAAAGTAACACCGCTACCTGAGGAAAAGTGTTGCTTTATGCAAAGCCTGAGTATAAACGGAGCTGAGTATAGATGATTCACAGCTTGTATGGTCGCCTGACCTTTTTGATGTTGATGATATTGGTGGTAACCGGCAGCTTGGCCCTCTATTTTAGCTCGAATGCCATCAATCAAGCATTCATTGGATACATTGACAAGCAGGAAAAGGAACACCAACAACGCCTTGCCAGCCAACGTTCCATCTTGCCCGAGATGCTGACGGCATACTTTGAGGCCAATCCTGAAAATGCCAGTTTTGACCACATATTTGATGATCTTTCTTGGTTGGTTGCTGACGTAATATTACCGGGTCCAGATGGAATCGATCCGATAACAAGCATTGGGTTACCGGCTAGCTCTCAGGGAACCCACTGTGAAAGTTTGGTCCCCATTTCCAGCAATGGCGAGCAGATTGCCCAAGTCTGCTTCTATAATAATAGCAGCCTGCGCAACGAAGAAGATGAGAGCCTCTTTTATCAATCAATCCAAAGCTCATTGCTGTGGGCACTCTTGGTCTCGGGGCTGCTGGCCCTACTCTTAAATGCCTATTTTCTCCGCCCCGTACTTCGCCCCTTAGGTGCCCTCACCAGGGCTGCCCGCAAGGTAGAACAAGGCCAAATACCGCCTCAACTTGAAAGCGCCTCCATCCAGGAGATTCAGGAATTGACTGAGGCATTTAATGCCATGTCTGAATCAATTCAACATGTGGAGACGCTGCGACGCAATTTAGTCTCTGATGTCGCGCATGAGCTAAGAACACCCCTGACAAATATGCGCGGCTACTTGGAAGCCATTGAGGATGGCCTTCTGGCGATGAACCCTAAACTGCTGGAATCGCTCCATGAAGAGGTGATGCTGCTAGCCCGTCTCGTTGATGATCTCCAGGATTTAGCCTTGGCAGAAGCCGGTCAGCTACCCATCCACCGAGAACCAGTCAACCTCTCTGAATTGATCTCCAGCTCTGTGCAACTCCTTAACCTGGCTATTCAAGACAAAGCTATCTCCCTCGATCTAGCCTTGGCCACAGAGTTACCCCTTGTGGAAGCCGACCGAGAGCGGATTGGCCAAGTGTTGCGTAATCTACTTACAAATGCACTGGCCCATACCCCCAAACAGGGGAAGATCCGTATTGAGGCGAGGCAGATGGGGCAAGATGCAGAAATAAGAGTGAGTAACTCTGGCCAAGGGATCGATCCCCAGCATCTCCCTTATGTCTTTGAACGTTTTTATCGGGCAGACAAATCACGAACCCGTATCACAGGTGGCTATGGTTTAGGTCTAGCCATTGTCAAACAGTTGGTTGAGGCTCATGGTGGCCATGTTGGCGTTCAAAGCAGCACATCCCAATATACATCTTTCTTTTTCACCTTGCCCTTAACCGATACGTTATAGATGGCCAAAAAAGCTCTGTCCTCTCTGCTCAGGTTTTCCCAGAATGGATTCGTGAAGATTTGGGACAAGACTTTTCTGGCACAGTATAATGGTGAACGAGTTGGGATAGAGATACTGATGCAACGCATCCTCTGCCCTGAAAACTAAACAAAGATTTGAAGAGTACAAAGATAAAGGTGGTTCAACCGGATCTCACGTGGTTAACAGAAAAAAATGAACAGGGATTAGCCAGATTGCTAAGATTAGAAGAGAGAAATCTTCGTACTTTTTAAAATCCTTGTTCCATAAAGTTGTCAACCACATGAAATCCCAAAGAGCCAGTAATCTTTGTTGATTTTCATCTGTCCGTGGTGAAGTTGGATGGATGAATGTATGCTCTGAAACGAAAAGGGATTTGAAGATTACAAAGATGAATATGGAACAGAATCTGCGAAAACTTTTAATCTTGGTTCGTTTCCTATCCGCTTTCATTGCGAGTACATCCGTAAGTCTATTTGTCATTGGTCTCACTGTCTCTGTAACCAAGCCAGAAATCTATGATGGGGATAGTGCCAAGAGCACCCATCTGGCTACAGTGGCTACTCTTTACCAGAATGAAAATAAGGCTGATTTTCAGACAACTGATCAGGCCACTGCTCAGGCTGCTGAATTAAGCATCTCGGAAATCATGTTCAATCCGCTAACAGGGGGTAACACCAATGGGGATGACCTGGAATTCCTGGAGTTGCATAATCGCGGTGCCGTAGCCTACGATTTGGGCGGCTACACATTTGACACAGGTATCTCCTATCAATTTGCTATGGGGATATCGATTCCAAGCGGAGGCTATCTGGTACTGGCCAAGGGACCCGCTGCATTCCAGAACCGCTATGGTTTTGACCCTCATAACGAAACAAGCTATGGTGGACGTCTAAGCAACAGCGGCGAAACGCTTTCCCTGCTAAATGACGACTCCCAGCATGTACTCTCTGTTGAATACGATGCCGCTATACCCTCTTTAATTCCGAGCAACGGCATTGGATTTTCATTGGTCCCAGCAGAGTCTGCATCTAGCCCAACCACTATCCACGATTGGCGTGTCAGCACGTACGTTCATGGCTCACCAGCCCAAGATGATCCGGTCCGCATCGATCCTATCCCACCTGTGTTGATCAATGAAATATTGGCTCATACCGACCTGCCCCAACGCGACTACGTGGAACTATATAATCCGACAGAATCCTCTGCAGATATTGGTGGCTGGTTCATTACCGACACCTTGGCCGAACCTCGCAAATATCGCGTGCCGTCGGGGACGCAGATCTCGTCCAGGGGATATATGGTCTTTGATGAAAACCAGCTTGGGTTTCGTTTCAGCGCATTGGGGGAGAGTATTTATCTGCTGTCTAGTGACTTAACTGGTGCGCATAGCGGATATGGACACGGATTCACTTTTGGCGTCACCCCCAACGAGGTCTCGCTGGGTCGTTGTACATCGATCGTTTCCTACAATACGTTTGATGAGCAATTGGTTCTCCAAGCCGAGATAAGTGAAGGGCATCCAAATAGGGAGCCATTGGTTGGGCCGGTTGTGATCAGCGAATTAATGGCTACCCCCATCTCTGGCGATGAATATATTGAATTGACCAATCTTGCATCGATACCCATACCACTCTATGATCCGGTCCATCCTGAGAATCTCTGGCAGATATCCAACATCGGCTCCTACACCCTACCGCTCGGCTCATTTATACCGGCGAATGGAATTCTCTTGATTGTATCTATCGATCCCTCGACCTTCCGCACCAGATACGCCATCCCTGACAGTGTGCCAATCGTTGGTCCGTATCCTGGCCAACTGAGCGATACCGGTGAACGGATTGCTCTTCTGAAGCCAGATAGCCCCGACAGCGATGGCACTGTTCCCTACTATGAAGTCGACGTGGTTGAGTATGATGATAGAGCGCCCTGGCCTACAACTGGGCAGGATGGAAAATCTTTAGAGCGGATCAATTTGAACGGATTTGGAAATTCTGCCCGTAACTGGCGCACAAGCAACACAAGCGATGGCACGCCCGGCACCTTACACCATGCAGTCCCCTATACAAATAGCCTATCAGCCACGACTATCAATCCCACATCGTGGCGTTTGTTCGAGCAAGGTACGAATCGGCTCTATCTACCTCTCATTTCAAGAGATTGGCCCTTGCCTGAGGGCCTATGCCTGCCCCCATAAGTGGTAGGCAAAGCGCATCATCTTCTATCCGGGTAGTAGCCCAAGCAATGGCTCGGCCCCCCTATCGTTAATGGTCTATTCAAAAGGAACCTAGCTCGAGGTGCTAGGTTCCTTTTGATTTGTTTCAATCTCGCAGTCGAGTTTTTATTGATTCGAACTTTTTCTATTAGAAGTAGTGCCACGTAACCAGCATGTTTCAATCTCGCAGTCGAGTTTTTATTGATTCGGACATCGTAGGCGGACCCGGCCATAATCATAATAGCCTTGTTTCAATCTCGCAGTCGAGTTTTTATTGATTCGGACGCCATCGGCATCAATCGTAGTAGGCTTGCCAACGGTGTTTCAATCTCGCAGTCGAGTTTTTATTGATTCGGACTGTGCCATCTTCCGTAATGATGCCAAGCTCTCTCATTGTTTCAATCTCGCAGTCGAGTTTTTATTGATTCGGACTTGAAAAGAGAATTTGAGAAGTGCTTGGATGGAAGTTTCAATCTCGTAGTCGAGTTTTTATTGATTCGGACTACATTTAAGGATTATACCACGTATGGCCCCTCAAGTTTCAATCTCGCAGTCGAGTTTTTATTGATTCGGACATCTTTAGTATCCGGTAAAATTTTTTGAAGAGTAGAAGGAATATGACAAAAAACGGTTAGCAGTTCAAAATAGGAGTGTCAAAGCTCATAAAGGAGAGAAGAATGCTAACCGTTGGTGAAATAACTATAACGTGTCTATCGCATGTAGTGCAAGTAGCGAATATAGGAACAAACCTAGATTTACTGAGGCTAATGTGGACAATGATGAACGGCTCATTTCTGAAAAGCCGAGGTTCAATCCACGGGGCCTTGTTAGAG
>JBCCHB010000148.1:0-40479 GCA_039028975.1 Chloroflexota bacterium | reverse complement strand
GTTCCTGAGAGTTGCCAAGAGCAATTTACGGCGAAATCGTTACGAATTTCACTGATTTTTCGTCAATTTAAGCCGAAATCAGCTCAAAAATCGGGTGAATTTTACGTTTTTCGTACTTGGCAACTAAGAGTAACTGCACCCAATTCAATTAGTCTGGGATGCAACTATGGAATTATCTTTGTCTCAAAGAAGGGAGCTAGATGAAGCCCTACGTAATGCGTTTACCGACTTTACTCTTCGGCGAATGCTAAGTAATAGATTAGACAAACGGTTGGATCAGATAAGTGTCGGACGGAATCTAAGCGAGATAGTCTTCGAAATTATCGAAAATGCAGAACGTGAAGGGTGGATAGAAGAGCTAATTAGAGGAGCATATTTGGCAAACCGGGACAACCCCAAACTTAGCCGATTTGCCTCGGAAATGGGTCTCGTCCCCAGTCAACCAGATAGCGACAGCCTTTCCCGAATGTTATTGAATTTTGCACTACAAACAGACCTCCAAGATTCATCAGACAACGAGATTTTCGACTTCCTCGTCGGAAGTTTTTCTGAAGTGCTTGGCTTAAGACCATCTAAAAAGGTTTCATATGGGGATACACTAAATCCTGAGACAAATGAGCATGGATTTGAGAGGCTGATCGAGAGAAATGAAAGCTATCTCAATATAGGACCATTTATACGGAAACTCACCTCTATACGGAAGCAAGTTGGGAGGATCGAAATTGATGATCAAGCTATTATTGGTACGGGGTTTTTAATTGGACCATCTACCATCATAACACCGTATCATGTTGTCGAGGATTTTATTGATGGCCGACGCAATTGGAAACGTGCTTTGATTAGATTCGATTTTTCAGTGAGTGATGATAATGTGTACTTAAACGATGGGCATCGATTTCTCTTTGCATCTGACTGGTTGGTCGACTTTAGCCCATATAGTCCCACTGATTTACATCCATTGCCCAAAAAAAGCGAACCAACTCTTGAAGAATTAGATTATGCGATAATTCGGTTGAGTGAGCAACCTGGTAATGAAGTACTGGAAGGCGAATTGTCAATGACGAGGGGATGGATTCCTTTTCCTCAGACCGAACCTAATCTATCCATAGATTCTCCAATGCATATAGCACACCATCCATCAGGAGAACCACTGAAAATCTCTCTCGGGCAGCAGTCCATTATCGAAACAAATGTGAATATGTCTCGGGTTCGTTATCGAACCCAAGCTGAACCCGGGTCTACAGGAGCACCATGCTTTGATCAGAGCTGGAATTTGGTAGCGATGCACCATGCTGGTGATCCAGGCTTTGGCAATAGATATTCAGAAGGAATCCCAATTTGGAAAATCATAGAGTTGTTGCGTCAGCGAGGTTTCGAAGACCTAATAACTGAAAATATGGCAATTGAGGACACATAGCGAACGGGTTATACCAAATTAAGGGTTACAGTTCCGGCTTACTTGTGGTCCTCTTACGTAGGTTAGACAGGCGATAGCCATCTTTACGCATCGGTCACCCTTTAGGGAGCTTGTCACTTTACATTGATGAAACGATCTCACAAGTACCGCTAGGCTTCCACGTATTGAATGATGGAGAGCAACATGGAAAATGCTAAACTAAAAAACGCTGTCCTCTCGCCCGAAAACCTAACCTGTTTTGAGCAGAACGGGTATGTTTATCTTCCGAAAGCATTCTCGCGGGGTGATGCTTTGGCCATACAAGATTCGTTTTGGTCACAAATGCAGGAACAAGGTATTGACCGTGATGACCGCTCAACTTGGCCAACTGATCTTTGGCCTAGCCTGAAATTGAAAGACAATCCATCTCTGGAGAGTCGTATTACCACCCCCCGGCTCTGTGGGGCAATCAATCAGCTGCTCGGTTCTAATAACTGGCATGTTCCCCACCGATGGGGCGGTTATCTTATTTCCTTTCCTACAGGTATCGCTCAAGATTGGGAACTCACAAGTCAAGCTTGGCATTGGGACGACACGCTCATTAATCATTTTGGGCAATGCAATACCGGGCTATTCATCTTTACTTTTTATTCAGACGTTCAGGCAAAAGGTGGTGGGACGCTTGTGGTTTCCGGTTCGCATCGGTTGATTGAGCAGTTTTTTCATCGCTTGTCACCCAAAGACCAACGCTTGAAACAGAAAGCGTTGAAGCGACAATTTGCTCAATCACAGCCTTGGTTAGCTGAACTGACTGGCCTAACGAGTGAGTACGCTAATCGTACGCAACGATTTATGGAGGAAACAACGGAAGTGGATGGCGTGCCGGTCAAAGTGATTGAGGTCACAGGCGACCCAGGTGATGCTTATCTATGTCATCCTGCCATTTACCACGCAAGGTCACCAAACCATGCTGAGGTGCCTCGTTTTATGCGCGTGAAGGGTTTGGTGAAGCAAACAGATCCATCCATATAGAGAGAGCATGGTCCTGTTTTAGGCTTGGTCCGAGTTGCAAGGTTTGCTTGCAGGCATCGGGTGGTGTTGCAGTCAATATTATATCAAGCTAATTCCTGGTGAAATCGGCCGATTGGCAGGTATCACTCGTAATGGAACCAAAACCTGAACTAGCACTTTAGGTGGAACAAGAAGTGGTAGAAAGAAACGCAGTTGGCCTACAGGTCGATGCCAAATCTGAGGAAGTAGATGCTGATATTGATTGGAATGAATATCTATATATAAACTTTCACATCGCTCGAACCTGATATCTGCCGAAACTGTAGAAGCAAGCTTTCACGAGGTTTATGTCGCTGAACGATAGGTAGATGATGCTGGGAATGATTAGCGGGCTACAAGATTGCCATGTAGTACGAAACTATACTGCGGTCGCTTTGAAAACCGGAGCTTTCCGCAGCCTCTACAGGAGAGACCAAACTCCGATTTTCAAACGGAGCAGAGTATAAAGAACAGAAATGGCTATGTCAACATTAATCCACGGTGGTACTGTTGTCGGTTACCAGGAAGGAAGTCATAGGCTCATTCCTAATGGTCAGGTTGTCTACGAAGGCAATCAGATTGTGTTTGTGGGTCGCAACTATACAGGGGCGACCGACGAACGCATTGATGCAAGTGGCAAATTGGTCATCCCCGGATTGATCAACCACCATATGGCGTTTGGCATTCATATGCAGTTTACGCGGCTGGACAAAGCACGCCCCAACTTCTTCAACTCTAGTTTGGGGCTGGGCGTTCAGCCGGAGAAAGCGTATAACACAGGCGGCCCAGAACCCGCAGATTGGCGGGCCAGCGCCCGTTATGCTATGAACACTGCGCTGCGCACGGGAACAACAACCTTTGTGATGGTGCCCAACTACGGACGGCATCCCTATCGTGGGCGGGTTGGCACCGATCAAGAACTTATCGATTGTGTGGCCAAAACGGGTTTGCGCGGATATTTGGCACTGCCCCACATGTCGGGTGGCGTAGCGGGCAAAGAGGATGGCACTGTCGAGTGGGTTCTGCGGGAAGAAGCCGGTTGGGAGGGTCTGGAGCAGGCCATTGACTTTGCTCGAGCGTTCAATGGCACAGCCGACGATCGGATTCGTACCTTTCTCTTTCCCTATCAGGCTGATAACTGCACGCCTGAGTTGCTCAAGGCCACCAAGCAAGCTGCTGCTGAACTGGGCTGCACCCTCAAGATGCATACGTCCCAATATCTGCTCGACTTTCATCAGGTCTTGCGGCGCTACGGTCGCAGGCCCATTGAGTATCTCTATGAGCAAGGCTTCCTCGGACCAGAGGTATCGCTGGCTCATGCCATCTTTACACCTGAGCATCCCTGGACAACCTATCCTGCTGACGACCAAAGTGACACCGAACTGATTGTGGAGAGCGGGGCCACCGTTGCCCACTGTCCGGTGGTCTTTGCGCGTAGCGGCGTGGCCCTCCACTCATTTTCGCGTTATGTGCGGGCTGGCATTCCTGTCTCTCTCGGCACAGACACCTCGCCCCACGATATGTTCATGGAGATGCGCACGGCAGCATTGATGAGCAAGTTGGCCGATGCTGATGCCACATCTGGCACCGCTCGTGAAGTATTCGATGCTGCCACGTTGGGTGGCGCCATGGCATTGCAGCGGGAGGATATCGGTCGGCTGGCGGTGGGGGCGAAGGCGGATATTGTTCTGGTCGATTTGGAGAAGATCCACATCGGACCAGTAGCTGCCCACGACCCCATCAAGGCGCTGGTCTATTGCGCAAATGGTAGCGATGTGGATACGGTGATTGTTGATGGTAAAATGCTTGTGCACAACGGTGCCATTCTAGGCGTTGATACAGACGCGTTACATGTTGAGGCAGAACAGTTCGACCAAAAGCTGCGGTCCAGCGTGGCACAGGCAACTTACAAGGGACGCTCCGTTAGCGAGTTTTATGAGCCTGCTTTTCCCGATTGGGTTGAGGCAAATGGATATGTGAAAGACCATGGCTAAACAAATGGAAGACAACTTACGCATAGGCATTGATGTCGGTGGAACCTTTACAGATTTTGTGGTCTATGACCCTGAACAGCGCAGTTTTTTTGAGAACAAGGTGCTCACTACACCCAGTCGGCCCACTGAGGCGATTTTGGCTGGCTTGAAGACGGTCTTGATCGATGCTGGGGTATCTCGTGGTGCATTGGAGCAGGCGACGATCATTCATGGCACGACGCTGATCACCAACGCGCTCATTACCCGCAGCGGCAAATCACCGGCGTTGATTACCACCTACGGGGCTGGTGATATCATCGAAACAGGCAAAGGCTATCGCTATGACCCGTACGACAGGCTGCTTGAACGCCCAGCGCCATTAGTACCCAGACCCTTGCGCAAAATGCTGCATGAGCGCGTGTTGGCAGACGGCAGCGTTTACAAAGAACTCAACGAAGCCGAAGTCAAAGCCTGTTTTGAGGAGTTGCTCGAAGAAGGAGTCGCGGCGGCTGCGATCTGCCTTTTACACAGCTACGCCAATCGCGACCATGAGCAGCGTATCAAAGCCATTGCCGAAGAGATGGGATTGCAGCTCTACTTGAGCCTCTCTTCCGACATTGCGCCTGAACTGGGTGAGTATGAGCGCATGAATACAACAGCGGCCAATGCCTACATCCAGCCCATTGCTGAAGGATATCTGGCCGAGTTGCAAGAAGCACTGCAAGATCTGGGACACCAGGGTGCGTTTTACTTGATGTGGTCGGATGGGGGACTGGCCTCTGTTGAGGTCACATTACAAGCCCCCATTCGCCTGCTGGAGTCTGGCCCAGCTGCTGGGGCATTGGCTGTACGGCATTTTGCCAAAAGCATGGAGGTTGAAAGCGCCCTCGCTTTTGATATGGGTGGGACAACCGCCAAGATCTGCCTGATTCAAAACGGGGAGCCAAGTCGTAGTCCCTCTTTTGAAATTGGTCGCGTGCATCGCAATAAACCCGGCAGCGGCACCACCGTCAAAGTGCCCAGTATTCACATGTTGGAAATGGGCGCTGGGGGCGGCAGCATTGGACGGGTGGATGAACTGGGCTTTTTAAAGGTCGGTCCGAAAAGTGCTGGCGCAACCCCTGGTCCCGCTTCGTATAACCAGGGTGGTGAAGATCCAACTGTTACCGATGCCAACTTATTCTTAGGATACTTATCTGAAGAAGCCACCTTGGCCGGAGGACTTAAGCTCAACAAAGCCAAAGCGGAAGAAGCACTAGCCAAAGTGGGGGCCAAAGCAGGGCTTAGCCCCTATGAAGTTGCTGTTGGCATTCGGCGCATCATCAATGAGAACATGGCGCAAGCTGCTCAGTTACATGTGACCGAATCAGGCGAAGACCCACGAGAGTTCACGCTTCTGGCCTTTGGGGGGGCAGCGCCATTACACGCTTTTGATATTGCCAAGGCACTGGGCATCCGTCAGGTCATACTGCCCAGGCAGGCAGGCGTTTTATCTGCCTTTGGCTTTTTAACGGCTCAGGTAGGATTTGAACAGGTGCAAAGCTATCTTTCGAGTGTCCCTGAGCTTGACATTGACGACCTCTTAAAGCTGGTGGATGAACTGCGGGAAAAAGCCATAACAACGCTTAGCTCAGGGGGCGTTGCCAGTCAGGAGATGCGCTTTGACTTTAGCCTTGATATGCGCTATCGAGGGCAGGGCTACGATATTCAGGTGTCGATTGATCCAACGAATCTTGATGCAGATGTACTGGAAAAAGCATTTCGCCAAGCGTACAGCGCCAGATACGGTCAAGGTCAAGATGGGGTGGTGGAAGTGAGTGCCTGCCGCTTAAGCGCGCAAGGTCCAGAGCCTGAACTTGCGGCTAGCAAAGAAGAAGATAAGGAGACGGACCCTCAACCGACAGCCAAACGCAAACTTTGGTTTGCTGAGCAAGATGCCTGGCTCGAGGCTCAAGTGATGAAACTCGAACAGCTTAGCCTTGGCCAAAGCTATCAAGGTCCATTGGTCATTGAAGCACCGCACACCAGTTACGTCGCTGGTCCTGGCGGTCATTTAACGCTCAATGATGATGGTGACCTGATTATGCATGTGCCTGAAAGTCAGACACAACTGGTTGCCCAGGGCGAGCTAAGCCCCGTAGATCTGGAGATTATCACCGCACGCCTCAGAGCCATTGCCGATGAGGCTGACCATGCACTCTTAAAAACAGCTTTCTCTAGCGCGGTTCGGGACGGCAAAGATTATTCGCTGGTTATCTCTGACCCACAAGGCCGCTGCATTGCCATGCCCACTGCCTGTATGCCCCTCTTTGTCACCTGTATGCCTCGCACCATTGGACTGATCACCGAAATCTATCCGCCGGCGAGCTTTAAGCCTGGTGATATTGTGATGACCAACGATCCCTGGTTGGGCGCTGGTCATAAATCAGATGTGGCCTTGATTGCGCCACTCTTTAAAGATAATGAATTGGTTGCCTTCATTGGAACAATCTTGCATGTGGCGGATGTTGGTGGTACGCTTGGCGACTTTCGTGCTTGGGATATCTATGAAGAAGGGCTGATGCTGCCGCCCTGTAAGCTCTATGAAGAAGGGCAGATTAATTCAGCAGTTGAAGCCATCATTAAATCGAATGTACGTGTCCCCGAAATGGTCTTCGGCGATATCAACGCGATGCGGACCGCGATTGAAGTGATTTCCAAACGCCTCTCCTCAATGCTCGAACACTCAGATCTCAACCTGACCCAGGTCGCGGATGAGATAAGCGGCCGAGCTAGAAGTGCTTTCGTCGAATGCATGCGTGAGATTCCCCAAGGCGATTTCTATGCCGAACTAGACGCCGATGGCATTCTCGAAGGCAATGAAGAGATGCGCAAACCGATCCATCTGGCTCTAAAGGCCAAAATGGACGGAGATGAACTCGTACTGGACTTCACCGGCACTGATTTACAGCGTCCGCGGCAGGCGATTAACGTTCCCATCTCTTATACGCTGGCTGATGCGATTTACGCAATGCAATATATGATCGCACCAGAAGTCCCCAATATTGGTCCTCAATTTAGCCCGATTCGCGTCCATGCCCCTGAAGGCACCATCCTCAACGCCCAAACCCCTGTCCCTGTCTTTGCCAGAACGCGTACAGGAATCCATATCAGCACGTTGGTTCACGCGGCGTTGGCCGAAGCCGTACCGGACAAAACGCAGGCTGGCTGTGGTCACAACATTATTTTTCGGGTTGTGGGCAACCGCAAAGATGGCTCTTATTTTTCCATGACCTTTATGCCCAAAGGTGGCATGGGGGCCACCGGCGGGCGTGATGGTTGGGACTGCACCGTTTACCCCACCAACTGCACGATGATTGCAACGGAAGTGGCAGAGACCCGATCCCCAGTACTGATCGAACGTGAAATTGCTCAGGACTCAGCCGGTCCAGGGCGAGAACGGGGTGGTTCCGGTCAAATTGTCAGACTCATGTCTTTATCAGATGAACCCTTAACCCTTGGCTTTCGGCCGAACTTTATTGAGCATCCCCCCATGGGATTACTCAAAGGCCAGGCGGGGGCACCAGCTTTTGTTGAAGTGAAGGGCAGCAGAGAGCGAGAGGATCCGGTTGTTCTGAACAAAGGCGAGTGGGTAAGAGTTCGCACGGCAGGTGGTGGTGGCATCGGTAATCCCTTGACCCGCCCACTGGAGAAGGTGGAGGAGGATTGGGTGGCGGGCATCATCAGTACAGAACATGCCCGGAGAGTGTATGGGGCAATGTTCAGCGATGGCGCGCTTGATTATAAAGCGAGCCAACATAAACGTAGGCGAGAAACGACCGGATGAAATTGCTGGTTTAATGCCGATGTGAAGCGAGGTAAGTCCGATAGAATTATAAGGTAGACTTTGTTTTGTCCCACGTTAATTGTTTTTGGAGTGATTCAATTAGCCAAGGAGCAGGAACATATTCTTCCTCGTTGCACCCCCTTCGGCTTCGCTGGTCCTTTGCGCCCATGGCCGAACAGGGCAGGCTCAGAAGAGACAGAATGCGGTCATTAAGCAGATGGAACCCAAAGAAGTGACCAAACGTCTTTATCTTTATGTCACCCAAGCAACCTGCTAACCATTCGCATTTATACTCAGCTCCGTTTGAAAACCGGAGTTTGGTCTCTCACATAGAGGCTGCGGAAAACTCCGGTTTTCAAAGCGACCGCGGTATAGCTAGCTACTGGCTTATCGAGGGGACTGCCCTTCTGTGCATCCTTGGTTTGGCAGGCTATCTGCGATTGGCTGGTCCAGAGACCAATCTTTCTTGGTACACAGATGAGGGAACCCACGTTGAAATTGCCAAACACTTAGCCCAAGGACGTACTCAGTATATGGTGGTGAATGACTCCACCTTGCTCTTTGCCAAATTGCCTCTTTTTGAATTGTTGCTGGCAGGGCTATTCCGTGTGATGTCCGTGGACATAAATACGCTTCGTTTGTTGACGGGGCTATTAGGCATATTGACGGTAGTCGCTCTCTTTTGTGCTGTGCGCAGCATGATCCGAGATCCTAGTTTGGCATTGGGATCGGCGCTGTTGCTGGCTATCTATCCAGATGCGATCATTTATAGCCGCTTTGGCTTTAGTTACAATCTGTTGGCTCCTCTGGTCGTTGGGGTTTTGCTCGGGTTATGGCATTTTCTGGGTAACACTTGCGACGCCAAAATGAGACAAGCTTGGTTAGGCATGGCTGCATTGTCGATTGGGATGGGTGGGATTTCTGACCTGTGGATGTTTGCGTTGGTGGCACCTTTTGCCCTGATTGTCATCACAAAGGATTGGCGGGCGTTTGCAGGGGCTTTCGTGATAATTGTGTTACCCTTTGTTGTCTATGCTGGCGTGTCGTATTGGGCCGCGCCAGAGGCATTTATCTTTGACCTTGGCTATACTGCATCCAGACTATCTGGCAGGGACATAATCCAACAGGTAACCATGCTTGCCCGTAACGGCCAGGTGCTGTTTACTCAGGACCCATGGGTTGTGCTGGCAATCATTGGTTTCTTCGTCTATCCGGTTTCACGAATTCGAGCGCTTGGCTTACTGCTCTTACTCTCGCCCATCATTGTCATCGGTCGGACAGAAGCACTCTATCACTTAAGCGCCTATTACATGATTCCGCTGTTGCCACTCATCTCTTTGGGTGTGGCCTGTTTGCTTCGTGTAGGTATACCGTGGGTGTGGCGTTTGCTCCATGAAGAGATAAGCAATTGGATAGACTCTACGCGGCTGCTCTCAGAGGGACGATTGTGGACAAAGGTGAGTGATATCGCTGGGGGTACTGTCGCTTGCTTACTACTGATCATGCTGACTGTTCCGATCTTTATGGTTAACACAGGAGGGATGGTTGACCAGATTTCTAATGAGATCCGCACTGAGATCGATCCCTTTTTGGTGGATGCGGCCGATGCCCGAAATGCCATTCGCTTCATTAATAGACATCTGGAGCCAACCGATCTGGTGATTGCCTCACCGTCCATTGCATGGGCCATCGATTCACATGTTGCTGATTTTCAGATGGTGGCAGCTGCACAGGGAATTGCTTCATCTCATTTGCCAGCCAATGTGCCATCCTCACGGTTTCTAATCACGCCGTCTTATGCTAACGCACGCTTTATTATTGTTGACAATACTTGGCATAGGTGGGCTATCTACCACGTGCCTGGTGTGCGGGAGGTTCTGACAGAACTTTCTACCCGTAATCCTATTTTTGAGTCTGGGGAGATTGCCGTATATGATAACCCTGATAAGGCTTCTTAAGAAAATAATATTCCTCTCCTTGTATTTCATTTTTTTGCCGATTGCCATTCTTGTGGTTTGCTGTTACAATCAACCTCCTGTGACATCGATAAAGAAAATAGACTATTTTGCCTGGGTAAGCTATTCTCAGTAGTCTGCTTGGGTACCTATACTTCCCCAAATTTCGCTTGCAAAATCAGTAGATGGCAGTGCAGTAGCAGGCGCCATGCCGTACGGCTTATTGTACGGTTGCGTTTGGTGATAGATGCGCTGCATTCTCTACTGACTATACCAATCCAACTCATATGAACCATTGGAGGAAATCGATGAGTGAAAAGACAACGCATAATCTTAGCCGTCGCCAATTTTTGGCCCTAACGGGTAGCCTAACTGCTGGGGCCGTACTTGCTGCTTGTGTTCCCCCTAGCGATGGACCGTCTGGTGGTAGTGAACCAGCTGGCGATAGCACCGAGCTTATTGCTTGGTTTGTTGATCGGCGCAGCATTAACCTCATGACAGAAGAGGAAGCGCTTCCCGACTTTGAGTCGCAAAACCCGGGGATCACGGTTGATATGCAGTTTGTCCCTGGTGGCGAGCTTCAGCAGAAGCTGTTGACGGCCAACGCTGCTGGGAATGCACCAGACGTCACGGCCATTGATGAGACCCATCTGGATACCCTGACCAAGGAAGAAGTGTTGCGACCTATTCCTGGCGAAGTGATCGATGTCAAAGAATCCATGGGGTCTCTCACCGCTGATTTGTACCGTATTTCACCGACGGGCGGCGACGCCGAATATTATGGCCTGCCCAACGGCGTCTTTAGCGCTCAGATCTTCTACAATGCTGCTTTGTTAGATGAACTTGGTTACTCTCCAGAAGATATTCCCGCCAAGTGGGATGACTTTATTGTATGGGCTAAAGAGATTACTGAGTGGGATGGCGATACGCTCGTGCGTTCTGGTTTGGCCTTCTTCGGTAACGAATACTCCATGTACGAAGATCTACGCTACGAGATTGCTGGCGCAGTAGATGGCAACATCTTCCCCACCAAGGATAGCATGAGGCAGAATGATGATGTGGGCCAGCAGGCATGGCAGTTCATCATGGATCTCTATGATGTTCATCAGCTGGATTCACGTTTAGAGGGACTCCATTCCCGCGAGCGCTTTGGCTTCGGTAACGCAGTCTGCCTCTACAACTGGACTTGGTTCAACGGGATTATGGATACCCAGTACACGGACATTGACTGGGGCCTACACCTACCACCGACCGTTAGTGGCGAACCTGTCTATGGGCGCCGCGGGCCAGACGTTGGCTTTACCGTCGCCACTCAGGTTGAAGGCAACGTCGATCCCTCTTGGAGCCTCTTCCAGTATCTGGTTAGCCCTGCCTACTTGTCCAAATATTGCAAGCTGCGCGGCATCCAGCCTAGCTTGAAAGAGATGTGGGATGACCCCGAATTTTCTGCCGACGCGGGTCCACGTTGGGCTGCTGTGGCCATTAAAAATGAGCCGCAGAATAGTGTTGATCCTGGCTTCTGGCCCGAAGAAGTTGTAGACATCACAGGGCGCATTTTGCCATCTATCCGGGATGAAGGCGAAGCGATCTCAGAGGTCTTGCAGCGTGTTGAAGACGAAGGCAATGAGTTCCTCTCTGCCAATCCACAATGGAGCATCCTGAGCGGCGCAGACTTTGAAGCAAATCCCCAGTGGCTCTCCGCTGACGGCTAAAATACAGTAACTATTAGGTCAGTATGTCGGTGGGTCGGTGTTTGGTATGTCAGTATTTGGCACCGATCTGTCTACCAACTGACCAACTGACCAACTGACCTACCGATCTACCGGCCAATCCCTGTCATCACGGGGACAAGCCGACTAACTAAACACCTTCTTCCATGTACACGGAACGCTTTCTTCCCAAACATCTGATGGGCCGCATCGTGCTCGTGTTTGCGTTGGCCTTCATGTTGATTATGATCTGGATTCCGATTGCGGAGATGTTCTACTGGAGCCTCTTTGTTAAGGAACCGGGTATGCAAGAGTTTACTGGGCTGGCTAACTATCGGGAACTCATCGGTGATGATACCTTCTGGAAGTCACTCAGGGTCACCTTCAACTTTGCGCTCATGGTGGTGCCAGGTGTGGTAATTTTAGGTCTCCTACTGGCAATTGCGGTCAATCGAATTCGGAACACAACGGTTCGTGGCTTCTTTACAGTTGCCTATTTTACCTCGTACGTTGTCCCGTTGGTGGCCATTGCTGTGGTATGGCGCTATATGTTTCTACCGGGCAAGATAGGACTCTTTAATTCCATGCTGGACTGGGTGGGCATTTCACCGATCCGTTGGCTATCTTCCAGTGATTGGGCACTTCGCTCGCTTGCTTTCGTTCGGGTATGGAAGGATGCCGGCTATGCCATGGTCCTCTTTATGGCCGGTCTTCAGTCGATTCCCAAAGTATACTATGAAGCTGCAGAAGTAGACGGGGCCAGCGCATGGAGTCGATTTCGTCATATCACAGTGCCGTTGCTTATGCCTATGATTGCCTTTGTGGTGATTATTACGACCTTGGGGGCATTCCTTGGCTTTACCGAAGTCTATGTAATGACGGGTGATTCGGGTACAGGGCGTGGCGGGCCTAACTTTGCGACCAACATGATGGCGTTTCACATCTTTAACACAGCCATCAAATATAATCATGCGGGGTATGGTAGCGCCATGGCCGCCGTATTCTTTGTGATTATGGTAGCGGTTGGGTATATCCAATATCGCTTCATCCGAGCGACGTATGAGTATTAGACTTTCTGCATTGGTCATCGTTTTGTCCATGACGGTTATTTGTGGACGAATCCATGACCGCGGCCAGACTATCTGACTATGGAACAGATGGTCTTAATCCTCAGTGTGCTTTTTATATCCGCGTTGATCAAGTCATCCATTGGCTTTGGTGAAAGCATGTTGGCAATGCCCTTGCTTTTACTTCTCATGGATGTACAGAGTGCAAGCCCGCTTATTTTTCTCGTCGCAGCGAGTTTGACCGTCTTAATCCTGATCACAAGTTGGAAGGAAATCGATATTCGAGCCGCCTGGATCTTCATGTTGGCTGCTCTGGTTGGGACGCCATTTGGTGTATGGGGGCTAATATCGCTGCCATCTCGTTGGTTGACCGCCGCATTGGGCGGCATCTTAATCCTTGCGGGTCTGCATAATATTTTTCAGCCCAAAACGAGGAGATCGAATCGAGCCTATTGGGGTATATTTTTTGGTTTTTTCGCCGGTATGTTAAGCGGCGCCTACAATATCAGTGGACCCCCTACGGTTCTCTACGGCTCTATCAAAGGCTGGTCCCCCGAAGAATTTAGAGCAACCCTTCAGGGTCTTTTTCTTCCTGTAACAATTATCAAGCTATTTGGGTATGGCGTAGCTGGCCTTTGGACCCAAGAAGTGCTGACATACTTTGCATTTGCTCTGCCGTTTGTGCTGTTTGCTTTTTGGATAGGGCAGCGCGTTCATCAGAAGATGCCGAAAGAAAAGACCAAGATGATCCTGCATTCGGCAACCACTATCTTTGGGGTGACTTTGTTGGCTCAGTCTTTTGGGTAGAAAATCCGACCGTACTGTTATACTCAGGTCCGTTTGAGAACCATAATTGGGTCTCTTTGATAGAAAAGAGTAGAACAGTACAGTTCTCAAAACGACCGCATTATAGGTATAAATGTGAGCATTGCAACTTCTGAATCAAACACCAAAACTCGTTCCCTCATGAGCAATATCGCCATTTACACGGTATTGCTTCTGGGGGCGATTCTCTTCGCATTGCCCTTCTACTGGGTTGTCATCGCCTCATTCAAAACGGCATCTGAACTGCGCTCCATCCCGCCCACTTGGTGGCCAGAGACCTTTACGCTGGCCAACTATCCGGCCGTCTGGAATGCGGATTTTGGCCGCTATTTTATCAACTCATTTGTCTACGCAGGCGGGTCAACGTTGGTCATTATCTTTACGAGCACGTTGATCGGGTTTGTAATTGTAAAGGATCCCTCCAGATTGGGAAATGTGGCCTTTTGGCTGATTCTCTCCGCCTCTATGGTGCCAGGCATCACCTACCTCTTCCCTCAATTTTTGATGTTGCTGCGGATTGAGGACTGGACCCTTATCCCATTAATCAACACCTACCAAGGCATGATATTGCCGTTTACCGTCTTCCCTTTTGGGGTCTTTTTGATGCGGCAGGCTATGTATAATATCCCCAGCGATCTATTGGATGCCGCTCGGATTGATGGTTCGACTGAGTTTGGTATCTACTGGCGCATTGTCTTTCCCCTCATCCGATCCAATGTAGCTGCACTGGCCATTATTGTCTTTATCTTTAAATACGACGATCTAATTTGGCCGTTGGTGGTTGCCCAACGTAGCGAAATGTATCCAGTTACTGTGGGGCTAGCTGAGTTCGTGGGTGCCTTCTTTATTGAATATCACCTCCATACCACAGCCTCCGTATTGGTCATTCTCCCGGTCTTTATCCTCTACCTGATTCTACAGCGCTTTATCATTGAAGGGATTGCGTTACAAGGACTTAAAGGCTAATCTCGATATCCACCTGCAATCCCACAGAGCCAAAATTCGCTTCTTTCCAAATACGCTGTAGCATGAACGAAATGTTAACCGTATGTGTAGGTCAGAGTTTTACATATGCCCCATTGTCCCGATATAATGGGTCCATTCTTTTCAACTCACTACGGTTCCATTCACTACACATCCTGAAGGAAGAAGCATGGAAGAGCAGTCACTCTCAACAGAAGAGACGGAGGTCCATTCTGGGCTTAGCCGAGATTTGGGGCTAACATCCGCTCTTGCTATCGGTGTTGGCACTATGATTGCCGCTGGTATCTTTACCTTATCGGGCCTAGCTGTGGCAAAGGTTGGATCGGGTGCGATTGCTGCTTTTCTCTTGGCGGCCATTGTAGCCACCTTTACGGCACTTACATATTGCGAATTTACCTCTATCTACCCTGAATCCGGTGAAGGGTATTTATACGCACGCAAGACCTTTCCGGCTCCTCTTGCCTATATGGTGGGCTGGTGTTTATTGTTGGGCTACATTGCTTCATGTGGCTTCTACATTGCTAGCTTGTCTAGCTACTTCAATGAGTTCATTTGGCACGCACCCGTGGAGATGTTCTCGGGGCTAGTCGCTGTCGCTGCGTTGACTCTCTTAAACATCAAAGGAACCAAAGAGAGTGGATCGTTTCAGGTGGTTGTAACCATTGGCAAAGTGTTACTCTTGCTCTGGTTCGTTATTGGTGGGTTAAGTTATGTGGATACAGCTTTACTGATTGACAGATTCAGCACGGATATTCTCAAGCTTGGGAGTACGGCCGCCTTGGTATTTATCACCTTCTTTGGCTTCTCTGCGATTGCCGCGTCTGCCGGGGAAGTCAAAAATCCTACCCAAACCATTCCTAGAGCAATTTTTATCTCCATGGGGATTGTAACGGTGCTCTACACGTTGGTTGTCCTGGTGGTCGTTTCGGCCAATTTGACCGAGTATTCAGAATCGGCAATGGGTACAGCAGCAACCAACTTTTTGGGTCCGATAGGTGGTATGGTGATTGTCGGCGGCGCACTGTTTTCCATGATCTCCGCTTCCAACGCGTCAATCATGGCAGGCTCTCGTGTCGCTTTGTCTATGAGCCAACTAGGACATTTGCCGCGTGAGATCGGTGCGATTAATGCCCAAACACGCACACCCGTTATATCCCTGTTGCTGGTAGGTATAGGCATAGGGACCTCTGCCCTTCTTCTGCCGTTGGAAGATCTGGCCCACTTCGCTGACTGCATTTTGCTAACCGCTCTTATTCTAGTCAATGCGGCTCTCATTTCCCATCGGCGTAAATATCCGGAGATCGAGCGGCCCTTTCGCGTTCCGTTGGTTCCCCTATTGCCTCTTTTGGGGATTCTGGCCAATATCTATCTTCTTTTCCAGATTATTCAGCAAGGCCACGTTGTGCCGGCCCTTTTGGCCGCACTCAGTTTGGCATTGGGCTTTGCTGGCTATCTTACTTGGAAAGGAACCCAAGCTGAAACCCGGGAATTGCCTGGTCAGCCATCGCGAGTGGCCCTTGAACAGTCCGCATCTCGGGACGGGGGCTTCCGCATTTTAGTGCCTATTGCCAACCCTGACAACGTGAAACCGCTTATTGACTTGGCTGCGGCCATCGCCGGTCCACGAAATGGTGAGATCGTCGCTCTGCGCGTAGCCATTGTCCCTGAGCAGTCACCACCAACTTTGGTCGAAGCGAACGTTGAGGAGGAACGTCGCATTCTTGAAACGGCGCGCGCGCGAGCGCTGGAACACGATGTGCCCATAAGTTCGCTTGTCCGCGTTGGGCATAATGCAGCCCGTGCTATCTTAGAGACAAGTCGCAGTTACCACTGTCAACTAATTATTCTTGGTTGGAAAGGGCATACATCAACGGCGCAACGTATTATGGGACGTGTGACCGATGACGTGGTTAACCATGCGCGAACGGATATTATGCTGGTGAAGCTGATAAGTCAAGAGCAATCATTCCGCCGTATCCTCCTGCCTACAGCCAATGGAGAACATGCCCGCCGAGCTGCTGACTATGCAGGATTGATGGCTGACTCCCTAGGCAGTTCTATGACTTTGTGTAGTATTGCTTCACCGGGAGAGAGTCAGCAGCAGATAGACGCAATTGCACTGCGGCTTGACCAAGCCAAGGAGCGCATAGCATCGGTTCATGACGTAGAAACCAAGGTGATTGATCATTCATCAATTGAAGAAGGCATTCTTGAAGAGAGCAAGAACTACGATGTCGTCGTAATCGGTGCAACCAGAGATAGCTTTACGCAGCAAATTCTCTTTGGCAGTATCCCAGAGACCATCGCCAGGGACGCCCAATGCGCTGTCATTGTGGTCAAGCGTCACCATGCTGTTAAGGCATTGGTCGGCCGAGTAATGAGCGAGTAATTAATCTATAGATGACTAGAAAAGTTCTATCCTCTTCTCTTCTCTTCTCTTCTCTTCTCTTCTCTTCTCTTCTCTTTGACTTTCCTAGAGTGGATGGATCAAAAATCGGGACAAGACGTTTCTAGCGGACTATGTGCTAGCCAAAGGATAAATAATAGATGACTCAACCCAAGCAACGGCTTATCAGTATATTTTGCATTCTACTAATCCTGGCTCTGATGCCATCGTCGACTGTACGGGCTACCCAAGATAACCCGCAAGTGCCCCTTGCTTGTGAAGAGGGAGTTCAGTCTAGTGGTGCCCTTTATCAGATTTGCGTACCCGACGCCAATTGGAATGGGTCGCTGATTATCTGGTCTCACGGGTACGTGGCACCAGCTTTACCGTTGGCTATACAGAATACGTTTGGCAGTATCTCTCTTCCAGATACGCTAGGTCTCTTGGGATATGCATTTGCTACAACGAGCTTTAGCAAAAATGGCCTGGCTATTCGGCAAGGTGTGGATGATTTGGTCGATCTTGTGGCTATTTTTGATGAAAAAAACGGCACTCCTGCGCTTACATATCTGATGGGTGTCTCGCTCGGTGCAGCCACATCTACACTTGCTCTGGAAAAATATCCAGACAAATTTAGTGGTGGCCTATCTATGTGCGGTCCCTATGGCAACTTTCAGGAACAACTAGATTATTTTACCAATACACGCGTTTTATTTGACCATTTCTTTCCTGACGTGCTACCCAGCTCACCAATAGACATTCCCGAATCGCTTATTGCTGATTGGACCAATGTGTCGAATACGACTGTTGTACCTGTTCTAGCAAGTCCGGGAAACATTACCCAGACCAATCAGCTTCTTGCAACGAGCCAGGTGGCATTCGACACACAGGTTCCTACAACCACAGTCGAGGCGTTAGTCAGTGTACTTTCATTCAATGTCCTTGGCAGTAACGATGGCGTTGTTACATTGGGAGGACAACCCTTTGATAACCGGGACTCTACGTACGTAGGCTCACTCAATGACGAGGAACTTAATCAGTTCATTACACGTTTTGCTGCAAGTCAGATTGCTTTAGATGAAGTCGCTCAGCATTACGAAACAGGCGGACGCATCGACGTACCCCTTGTAACTATGCATACGACTGGCGACCCGATCGTACCCTATTGGCACGCAACCCAGTATCAAACAAAGATTGATGGGGCTAGTCGTGGGTCACTCTATATGCACCAGTCTTTTGAACGATACGGCCATTGCCGATTCACTCAAGAAGAGATCGTGGGAGCGCTTACTGTGCTCAATCAGTTGGTCGCAAGCAACATCACAGTAAATGATGTATTCATTCCGCTAATGCTCCAGTGATCGGTCTTAACCAACTATTTTGATATGTACAGAAAAGACTCAGTAAACAAAAAATCAATAAGTATAGACAACAAGAGAGTGATTTCCCGGAGGACTGACAACTTGCCGTAATCTTCCAAGTTTGATGCGGGAGAAACATTGTCTTAAAATCTATAGTAAATCTTGACACAAATAGGTATACACAAATAGGTTCCAGCACATAGATGGCCAGAAAAGTCCTTTCCTCCGATTTCGGGATTATCCAAAGTAGATTGGACAAGAGCCAGAACAAGACTTGCTGGCGAAGTATCACGCTCTGTGAATTCCCAATGAGCTTATTTATTTGTGCAAGGATTTACGCCGAACTGTAATAGAGCCTGCACCATGCTAGAACCAGCGGATCTGCTTGTCTGGGGTATCATCGCCCACCTGCTTGCTGACTGGCCTTTTCAAACTGAATGGATGGTATTGCATAAAACCTCGTTGAACCATCCAGCTGCTTGGGCACACTCAGGAGTTCACCTCGTTTGTATGTTAATGGTTTTCCCCTGGCATTTAGCAGTACTCATAGCCATTTCTCACTTACTGATTGATACGCGTATCCCGGTCGACTGGTGGATGCGGGTTGTAAAGGGAATGTCCCGTTCTGATCCCCATGCATTCGTTGTTGAAACCTGGCTTGATCAGGTGTTTCACATCACGGTGTTAGCATTCGTTGTCTTGGTCTTTTAAGGTAGACCCCACTACATGTCAAGAGAGCCGAATGTACAAATTATTATGGAAAACCCTCTTCCTGAGATTGACAAAAGTGCGCTAGAGCACCAATTTGAGCGTTTATCTCAACATGAGCAGGAGATTCTCTTATGGCTAGCCATCTACAATGAACCTATGGTTACCCAAGAGATTCGCGCGCTCCTCTTCCCGATTCCACCACAAAGCCTAGTAGAAAATACCCTGGATGGTCTTCTGCAGCTATCCCTGCTTAGGCAGAGCGGCTCGACCTTCGGCCTACCAAAGGGGGTGGCGACCTACCTGATGGATTACTTTGTGAAGATCGCCTCTACGGAGCTAATAACCGGTGAGTTGAATATCTTACACCGCCACTCTCTCTTTATGGCCCAAGCAGCCGAATATATTCGCCGAACTCAGATTGAGTTAATCCTAGATCCATTAGCTAGCGCACTTTCTGCTGACTATACACGGCCTCAGATAAAGAATAAGATGCAGACACTTCTGGATCGCCTCCGCTACTCCCTATCAGAAAAGATCATAGAGAAAAAGAGCGCAGAAAGGTTGCAAAGTTATGCTGCTGGGAACATCCTTAATCTGTTGATCCATATGAGAATGGATCTGTCTGGCTATGACTTCTCATATCTTCCTATTCAGGGCGCTTACCTACAGGGTACCTCTCTGCAATCTGTAGACTTTACGGGAGCTAATTTCAGAAGCTCTGTCTTTACTGACACCTTTAGAACCATTGAAAGGCTAGCCATTCATCCAAATGGAGAGACGTTTGCTGCCTCCACAGCAGATGGAGAGATATGGCTTTGGCAGCTCTCGGATCGACAGCTTCAGTCTGTATTGACAGATGAATGTGGAGCCATTGTGACAACGGCGTTTAGTCCAGATGGACAGACCATCATTGGTGGCTGTACTGATCACAATGTTCGGGTGTGGGATGTAGGAACGGCACAACTTCTACTCAATTTACAGGGTCACACCGACGTTGTTTGGTCAGTTACCGTAAGTCCAAATAGAAAGATTCTTGCTAGCGGCAGTAGCGACATGACGATTCGCCTATGGGATGCTCAGACGGGAGAACCGCTTGAAACGCTTCATGACCATGGCGATGAGGTAACGGTGATTGCCTTTAGTCCAGATGGCAAGACGATGGCAAGTGGCAGTGCGGATCGCACCATTCAGTTATGGGATACACAGAAGTGGCAAGTGCGGCAGATACTAAGAAGACACACGCACAAGGTAAACGACGTGGCTTTCTCCCCAACTTCTAAAGACGGTTGGGATATTCTAGCTACTGCTGCTGATGATGGGTTGATTCTTTTATGGGATCTTCACAGCACGAATGGTGGGGCCGTACGTCATCTCTTGAAAGGGCATACGGGATGGGTAAATTCGGTTGCCTTTTCACCAGACGGACGCCTCCTAGCAAGTGGCAGTAGTGATCAAACTGTGCGGATCTGGAACGTGCAGACAGGCCATCTACTTAATATTCTGGAGCACGCTGCCCCGGTCTGGTCCGCTCACTTTGTCATTGATGGAAGCACTCTAGTTACAAACGCTAATAACATTATCTATTTTTGGGATATTCAGACAGGACGACTTCGTAATACCTTACAAGGGCATTCTGATTTGGTTCGATCCATTGTTATGGGACCAGATGGTACCATGTCAGTAAGTATTGCGAATGGCAAAGTGCGTCTGTTAAATATGATGGTAGTGCCTGATGGATATCGTTTAGATGCCAGGACACGTAGCGGATTTGGTCAACCTGAATTAGAGCTGCCTGAATCCGTTCAAATTAAGCCGGTACAACTCAAGCAATGTAGAGAGATCGATTGGACTGATTTCGTTGCCCTTAGTAGGGATGGCCGGACCATTGCTACTGGTGGCATAGACAAACAGATCCGCATGATTAAGGCAGGGGAAGAGCATCCTATTGTGCTAGCTGATGTCACCCCAAGCCGTGCGACCTCAGAAAACGAAAGTGGACAGAGTCAAGTACAGGCTATTGGGTTCAGTTCTGATGATCAATTGTTGGTCACTGCAAATTCGGATCAGGCACTCTATCTACGAGATGTCCAGAATGGTCGTGTTCTCCGTAAATTCCAGACGAGGGGGGCCGACATTACGCCCCTTTCTCAGATTGCCGTAAGCCAAGGAGGGAATTATGTTGCCATGGCAAGCTTGGATTCGGTTGTCCATATATGGGCTATTGGGTCTTTGGATGATGAGGCTATGTCAACGGCTTCCGAAGCCGATAGCGCCCATGCAAGCAAGATGCTACGCGGTCATTCAGGTGACGTACACGTTGTTGCCTTTAGTCCAGATGGTCAGCTTTTGGCCAGCGGTAGCAAGGACCAGACGATCCGTCTGTGGCGTATCGGCGAGACTACATCACTGCTTAAAATCTTGGAAGGCC
Organism: Chloroflexota bacterium; assembly: GCA_039028975.1. Classification (GTDB taxonomy): domain Bacteria; phylum Chloroflexota; class Anaerolineae; order Caldilineales; family Caldilineaceae; genus JAHBNG01. The sequence goes on along the minus strand of JBCCHB010000148.1, from coordinate 18,808 downwards.
ACACCAATTGGATCTGGTCTGTTGCCTTTAGCTCAGATGGCGCAACATTGGCCAGCGGTAGCGAAGATGGTACAGCGCGTCTTTGGGACGTCAACACAGGTGAAATTCTACACACATTGACCCATGATTCTTCCTGGATCTACACGGTTGCATTCAGCCCCGATGGTCGAGTGCTAGCGAGCAGCGGGGGGGATGAGGCCATCTACCTATGGAATGCTGAAACAGGGGAACGTTTAACGAAATGGCGAATTCCTGGTCCATACGCAGGGATGAATATCACCCAAATCACGGGTGTGCCGGAAGTGCAAAAGTCTGCGCTTAAGTCATTGGGCGCAATTGAGATGGGTAAATTGATTGTCTACATTCCCATGGATCGTCGCCACGCTATCGCTAAAGGAGAAGCACTGCCTGATCGGACCACTGGCGCGGCTCTCTTTGCCGATATCTCCGGCTTCACTCCACTAACCGAAGCATTAGTCCGTGAGCTAGGCCCACAACGTGGTGCTGAGGAACTTACCAACTATCTCAATCTAGTTTACGATGCGCTGATCGAAGAGGTCCATCGCTATGGAGGTAGTGTAATTGCATTTGCTGGTGACGCCATTACCTGCTGGCTTGATGGAAAGGGTGGACCAAACGCTATAGCTTGTGCTACAATTCGTGCGACAAATTGTGCCTTGGCTATGCAGCAAGCCATGAAACAGTTTGAAGCGGTAGAGACGCCCAATGGCACGTCTGCATCATTAAGCATGAAGGCAGCTGTTGCTGCAGGGCCGGTACGCCGCTTTGTCGTAGGCGATCCAAAGGTTCGTGTGCTGGATGCATTGGCCGGCGAAACCCTGGTCCGGCTCGCTGCGGCCGAGCACCAGGCCGAGAAGGGTGAGGTCATTCTAGATGCAATGACACTAGAGCAATTATACGAGACGATTCCTCAGGATGCTCTCCAGATTACGGACGCTCGTCATGATCCAGAATTAGATTTGCACTTCTCAATTGTGAGCTGCGTTAATCTCAATGAGGCTCAGGCCGTCGTCGGCTCTTTCTCGCCTAATTTGGTTGCTGCAACCATGAACCTGCAAGAAGTGCGGACGTGGCTTTTGCCTTCCGTTTACGAACGGATTAACAGGGGCTTAGAAGAATTTCTCGCCGAGTTACGCCCTACGGCAGCCCTCTTTTTACGTTTTGAGGGGATTGAGTATGATCAGGATGATCAGGCTGGTCAAAAGCTTGACGATTATATCCGTTGGGTGCAAAGAGTCGTAGCAAGCCACGAAGGCACCTTTATCGATCTCAATATTGGGGACAAAGGAAGCTATATCTACATAAACTTTGGTGCCCCGTTGGCCCACGAAAACAACGCTGCCCATGCTGCATCAACTGCACTCGCACTGCGTCACCCACCAGCTGAATTCGACTTTATGGCCCCAGTGCAGATAGGGATCAGCCAAGGCAGAATGCGCGCTGGCGTTTATGGTGGAACCAACCACAGAACGTATGGAGTGCTGGGTGACGAAGTCAATATGGCCGCACGCCTTATGATGAAGGCGCGCCCGGGGCAAATTTTGGTCAGTGAAGCAGCTCATCGATCAATCGTCGACATCTTTGCTTTGCGCACGTTGCCTCGGATGCGCGTAAAAGGGAAGAAGGAACCTATTGCAGTTTTTGCTCTTGAGGATAGGCAGTCCCAAACAGATCAGACATCGAATCATTCTCTACCTATGCTGGGCCGAGACGAAGAGTTGGGGCGTATTCGACAGCTACTGAAAGAGATCCAGCGCGGGCACGGGCAGATTATTGCTTTGCTTGGAGAAGCGGGGGTTGGAAAGACCCGTTTAGCCGATGAAATCATGCGCAATATGAATGAACAGGGGTGGCAGATCTTGCGAGGGGCATGTGAGTCCTATGGCACCAATAGTAGCTATTTGGTTTGGCAGCCCATATGGCGTATGCTCTTTGGATTAGATGCATCCAATTCAAATGAAGAACAGCTCGCCAGATTATCTGCACAGGTACATGCTCTCAACCCAAACTGGGTTCAGCGCATGCCCCTCTTGGACGTTGTTCTGCAGCTTTCCATCCCAGAGACTGATCTGACACGTTCATTGGATGCTAAGGTTCGCAAGACCTCGCTTCAATCACTCCTTGTCGATGTACTTCGTATGCAAACCGCTTCTGAGCCAACGCTGATTGTTTTGGAAGATTGCCACTGGCTGGATCCATTGTCGTACGAACTTCTACAAGATGTTTATCGTGCCGTGAGTGAGCGCCCTGTTTGTGTTCTGATAATCAGCAGAGAACTAACCGAAGAGCAAGTCAGGGAACTCGATGCGCTTCCTCATGCAACTCAGATTTCTTTGGAGCAATTCCAGCCAAAGGAATCCGCTCAGTTAGTGGGCCTTAAAGTAGCCCAACTCTCTGACAATACGCTAAATGTATCTGACACATTAGTAGAGCAGCTGATTGAACAATCTCAAGGGAATCCCTTTTACCTTGAAGAGCTCACAGCGTACCTCTATTACCAAGGCGCACTTGGCGAAAACGGAAGTGATGAGAACCAACCAGAGCTACCAGACAGCCTTCACCGTCTGGTTCTGAGCCGTCTGGATCTACTAAGCGAAAGCCAGAAGATTACTGCCCGAGTTGCTAGCGTGATCGGACGTGTATTTCAGGCCGCATGGCTTTGGGGTGCTTATCCCCAGCTTGGTGCTCCGAATTATGTACGATCTGATCTCGAAGCCTTACAAGAGCAGGCGCTTACGGTTGGTGAGCCATCTGAGTTAGAATTGACCTATTTTTTTAAACAGGTGCTGACCCAGACCGTTACCTATGAGAGTTTGCCCTATGCCATGCGCAGTGCAATCCATGAACAGGTAGGGCAGTTTATCGAAAAGCAGTATGCTGATACATTGGATCAATATTTAGACCGACTTGCTTATCACTATGACAGAAGTGACAATGAGGTAAAGAGACAGACTTATCTGTTGCAAGCAGCTGAGGCCGCTCAATCCCAATATGCCAATCTAGCTGCAATTGACTATTACAAGCGGGTGCTTCCGCTCTTGACAGAAGAGCCCTCTATCAACGTGCGGCTGAAGCTAGGCCAAGTCTTAGAATTAACTGGCCAATGGCAAGATGCGAGAAGTGTCTATGAAACAGCAGTAGCAGGTGCTCGTTCACTGGGTGATTCTCAGTCCATTGCCCGTTGCGAAACGGCGATGGGTGAGCTTTTGCGTAAGCAGGGAGATTATCATCAGGCTGGGCAATGGCTAGAACGGGCACAAAGGGTTTTTGAAACGTTAGGTGACCCAGTTGGTGTAGGGCAAGTTCTACATATCCGAGGAACACTGTCAGCCCAACAAGGTGATTATGATCAAGCACAATTACTCTATGAAAATAGCTTGGCTATTCGGCGAGAGTTAGATGAGCAGGCCAACATTGCCAGCTTGCTTAGCAATTTGGGGATTTTAGCCCGATTTCGGGATGATTATGATAAAGCTCGTGCTCTCTATGAAGAAAGTTTGGTGATACGACGCCAGTTGGAAGATCCGCGAGCAATTGCAAATTCCCTTAATAATTTGGGGCTTGTTGCTCGCTATCAGAACGACCACGCATCGGCCCGGGCATTACTTACTGAGAGCTTGGAAATCAGCCGGGAGGTAGGGGATCCCTGGGCGATTGCCAATACGCTGCACAGTCTTGGTGAAGTAGCAATCGATCAAAGGGATTATGAGGCTGCAATTCAATTCTTAACAGAGAGCTTGGTGATCAATCGATCCTTGAATGATAAGAGAGCCATTGCGTTCGTGCTTGAGTGTTTTGCCATCCTGGGTGCAGAGCAGAATCAACCTGAATACGCATGGCAAGTAGCTGGCGCTGCCACAGCATTACGCGAATCAATTCAATCCCCTCTTTCTCCAGCCGAAGAAGAGCGTTTGCAACAGAAGTTAGGAACAGCACAGCGAGCACTGGATGATTCCGCTCGCCAAGAGGCCTTAGCACGAGGGCAGAGTATGCCCTTGGACAAGTTGCTTGATGCGCTGCTCTCCGACCAGGCAACTTCACTTACCTGATTTTGACTCGCCCTCATAAACAATTCAAGAGGTATGACAGTACTTTGCTGATTATTGGTAGTTCTGCAAAAGCACCCTGTCCAGAATTGTATGTAAATAGCGGCGGTTCTCTGGCTGAGCGGCACCGATTTACACACTTTTTCGGACAGAATGTTCAGAAAAGTCACACATTTGGCTAGGTCGCACAGGGCGTGCTCCCTGGACAGTTGTGTGACTTTTACACTTCTATTGTGATTATTGAGATATTAGCGGTAAAAACAGCTCCTGAATGCGCTGTATAATGGCATGTTCACCATCGCCATCATTGGCAAACCGAACTGCATCTGTATCGACTTCGATATCATCTTCGGTATAATCGGGGATGGTCATTTCGGAAGTTGCAGCCTGAGCATTCTCACAATTGATGATGGTATCCCAGCCTGAATTCCCCTTACAGTAGTCATTACTCTTTCCGCCATCTAGCTCATCATTTCCCGAGCCGCCAAAGAGAACATCTGATCCATTTCCACCGAACAACTTATCCTTCCCGTTTGATCCGTACAGAGCATCTGGGCCATTCTCACCAAATAGCTCATCAGAGCCTCGGCCACCAATCAGTACGTCGTAGCCTGCCCCGCCGAAGAGCTGATCGCTACCTGATCCGCCGCTGAGATCATCCCAACCTGCACCACCATAAAGAAGATCATCGCCGTTGTTTCCAATGAGCCAATCAGCATTCTTCTCACCGTAGATGCTATCGTTCCCACCATTCCCTTGGATAATGTCGACGCCGTTGCCACCACAAATAACGTCGTCGCCATTCCGTCCAAAGATATCATCATTCCCCTTCAGGCCCAATATTAGATCTGGCCCTGATGTCCCTCTTAACCAATCGTTCTTATTTGTACCCACAATGAGTGTGCCTGGGAAGTCTGGTGCTTCATAGACGCCATTTGCCGTTTCAAAGACATCAAATCCACCACACGTAGCGAATATCTGTTGGGTTTCGTTAACCAGAATGGTGACAATGGCAACATTCGACGTTTCCGTGCCATCAAAAGCTGTGTAGGCAAAGCTGTCAGAGCCGACGAAGTCAGCGGTGGGCGTATAAGAAAACGATCCATCAAGGTTGAGCTGAACCGACCCATTGCTCGGTTCAGTTTCAATTACGGCGGATAGCAAATCCTGGTCTGCGTCAGCATCATTTTCTAACACACCAAAAGCAGGAACGATTATTAGCGTGTTTTTGTCGGTGCTAAATTCGTCATCCTCGGCTACAGGGGGCGTATTCGATTGCCTAACAGTAATGGTCACCGTCGCCACGTTGGAATCCGCATTGCCGTCGTTTGCTTTGTATGTAAATGTCTCTGCCCCACTGAAATTTGCTGTTGGTGTATAGATAAAAGAACCGTCAGCGCTGAACGATAATAGCCCATTGCTTGGGTGACTCTCCAGGATGGCCGTGAGTGAATCTTTGTCTAGATCTGTATCATTACCTAGCACACCGGGCGTGTCCACCGTAAGTGTGTTGTTTTCATCAACAACATAGCTGTCATCGACTGCCACTGGCGGTGCATTGGATTGACTAACCGTAATGGTTACCGTGGCAACATTTGAGTTTGCGCTGCCATCATTGGCTTTATATGTGAATGTATCTGTGCCGCTAAAGCCAGCGGTTGGTGTATACACAAAGGAACCGTCGGCACTTAACGATAGGTTTCCATTGATCGGGCTGCTCTCAAGGCTGGCTGTAAGTGAATCGTTATCTAGATCCGTATCATTATGTAGCACACCAGGTATGGCGATAGTGAGTATGCCATTTTCATCAACGGAATAACTATCATCAACAGCTACTGGAGCATTGTTTGTCGTGGCAATGGTCAGTGTGCCGCTCGTTGATGTCGGCAAGTAAAGTGAATCTTCGATCGTAAGGGGTGATGCAAGATCGGGCAGCGGGATTGTCCCACTAAAGTATACATCTACACTGTAAGATCCTTGGGGAAGTGGAACTTCAGTCAACAATGCTTGTCCCAAGAAATCTGTAATCACAGAAATCGCGTAACTGTTGTTTGTATTGCTTACAATAAAGAATACCGTCTGCTCACGAAGTGGCCCGCCTAAACTATCTGTAAGTGAGGCAACCAGCTCAAATGCTTCTCCAGATGAGACAGTTAGATCGGTGGGCGAAAGAGCGAGAGACGTTGGCTGCTTGTTAATGGTAAACGCGCTGCTGCCACTGGCTGACGATGAAGCATATTGCTCTGTACCAACAAAGGAAGCATTGAGCTGGTACGTCCCTGGCGGGTTGGAAAGGGGGAGACTGATCGAGCCGACGCCATCATTGCCTGTGGTAGCGCTCTGCTGCTGAGATCCCAAAATGAATTTGATCGTCTGACCTGAAATTGGTGATCCATCACCGTCGACTAGTATGGCAGAGACGGAAACAGATGTACCAAATGTACCAGAGGTTGGGGGAGACTGCAATGTTAAGGTACTTGCGGCAGGCGCCCCCGTTCCAGGCTCTGGCTCCGTTTCTGGCTCAGCACCTGGGGTGTAATAAGCGCCAAAATTGGTCGCAGTTGCGACAAGCCCTAAACCATTGACCGCCTGTACAATATAACGAACATCCGTTGCTTGGGTGCCAAGGAGGGGCAGCGTACCTTGCCACTGCGTCGAACTGTCCGAGTTTTGTGTCAGGTCAAGTGACTGCCACTGTCCAGCCCAGGGGCCGCTGACTGCATAGTATGTAACCCAAACCTGCTGAATTCCAGCTGCCGGGTCGCCGACCACACTTACTTCAAAGTCGACCTTGCTTGTCTCAGTTGTACTGGATACATTTTCGATAGATGGCATGGCAGCAACGGCTGGCTCGTGTCCATCTGCACTATCCGTGGTGTAATTGCTATAGTACAGGCGGAAATTCAAATTTTCCATGCGGCGGGCCGTATTTGTCGTGGCCCCTCCTCCTGTTGAGCTGTGCTGCAGAGGTGTAATGAAGAGCTGGGTAATGCCATTCACTGGGTCCGCCAGAGCGTTGTAGTAATTCACTCTCCAAGGCAGGAGCGGATAGAATACTTCGGTAGAAAATAGGGCATGTACACCGCGAATTTCCGTAGTCGGTGCGCCGGTGAGCGGAGTGATATTCAATTCGTCCACAAAGCTACCACCGCGGAATCCCACACCACGTAATACAAATCCATCTACACTTACATTCCGTATTTCCTGGGGCAAGACAGGCTCGGCGGGGCTGGATGCTACGCCGTCGCTTCCTACCCAGTAAGTAGCTGTGACATTGGTTCCATCACCAATGTTCAGCAAGGTTGCCGTATTTTTACTCAAGGTAGGGCTAATATTCACATCAGCAGAACGTAATCCCAGAGTTAATCCAGGATCTGTAGCGAATGTTGATGTGCTGTTCACAATGGATGCGTCTGTGGGAAGCGTGCCACGGCCGCTAGGCAGATCAACGCGCAACATGGGGAGTCCGAACAAGGTGGACACTAAGAACGATTTTTCATGGATGCCTTTGAGGTCGTTAAGATTCGATAGATAGTCGATCTTTGCTTGGGCCAGCGCTGTGCCAATGGCAACAGGACCGGTTCCTCGTCGTAGCTGCTGGGAGAAATAGAGGTAGAGCCGTTCACTATATTCAATAAAGTCCGTATCGCCATATTGATATCCCGTTCCGCCGATAAAGGCTGCGCCCTTCTGAGCAAAGGCTTGCGCCCAGTCAGGTTCTTCCGTGATGTTGGGGACACCATGTGCATTGACGATATTGTAGCCCGAATGGCAACCTGCACTGAAGACAATAGAGTTGATCAGGTCAACATTAGAGTTGGCTAACTCTGATGCACCGAGCCTGGTTGAGTAATCCGCTGCTAGTGCTCCACTTGCGCTGAAGTGGCCAGCTAGGAAAATCAGGTCATGACGACTACCCAGCAGTGCGTTACCAAGCTGCTCTGCTGTCCACGCTTGGTCGCTTGTGGGTGATATATCCGGTGTATTAATCAGCGTATTTGCTGTTGAACCTAGACCCGCTTCTAGTTCATCCTGTACGGCTTCTGCTACATCCCACAGGAAGTCATATCCAGTCACCAGTGCAGTTGATGGGGTAGGGATTACACCGTTTGTGGTATTGTTAAGATAGGCATCGATCACAGTTATGATATCAGAGGGCGTTTCCACAAGCCGACCGATCGCTAGAGCTGGAATCGGTAGGACGGATGCCCCAAAATCAAGATCGACTCGAGAACCGTACTGATCTTGAGTCAGAACATAACCTAAGCGTAAGCTGGCTTGGGATGCTGTACTATCTAATACAGGAGGGCTGTAGTTCTGTTCATTGGCCAGTAGCGCCTGGTCAGGGCTGCGGAAGAAGGGAATCACGTCGTCTCCACCAACGAGTACAAGATATTGAAGTGTTGAATTCTGCTCCCAGTAGCTATCAACGATCATCTCGATTGCTTCTGCCACCAAGTTTTTCGCATAGGGACATTCCACATTGCTATCGGCTTGGGTATTGGCTGCTGCAACCCGAGCATCGGAGCCGACATCGACCACGATACCGTTAACATCATTACGAGCAGCTAATTGCGTCAACTTGCTCTGTAACGCAGCTTTATCAGTATCGCTTCCTTCTATTCGACTCAGATCTGTCACGATCAATGTATCAAATGAACCACTCTGGATAGGCAACGAAGTGCTTGGCAGTGCAGAAGAAACAGCTCCGCAGGAACCAGAGATTTGGGCAACATCGAGCTGGAAAGGGGTATCAACGTCAAACGCACCGTTGCGACCGCTAACTCGTACATAGAATTCACCTGTGTTGTTCCAGGTTCGTAATTGAATTCCTTCATTAGCTAAGCCCGAGAATGCTGAGACACCAAGAATGCTCCGAACTTGAGCATTAGCAAATGCCTCAGGTGAATAGATTTCTGAGCTGAAAGCCTCAGCGCTAAAGGCTTCGGCACTGAAAGCCTCAGCACTGAAAGCCTCGGCACTAAAAGCCTCGGCACTGAAAGCCTCGGCACTGAAAGCCTCAGCACTGAAAGCCTCGGCACTGAAAGCCTCAGCTGAAAATACTGCTGCGCTAAAGGCCTCGGCGCTAAAGGCCTCAGCGCTAAAGGCCTCAGCACTAAAGGCTTCGGCACTGAAAGCCTCAGCACTGAAAGCTTCAGCACTGAAAGCTTCAGCCGCAAATTCAGCTGTCAGTTCGCGTAGCTCTTCAGGTGAGCTAACTGCATCCGTATACGCTTGGGCAATATCCCGGTACACGGTAATATTATAGTCTACAGGCAGAGATGAGAGAGTGATGATCAGGTCGCTCTCTGGCTCGACTCCAAATTTATACCATCGAGATTCCCCTTCCTGTGCAATTCGTTGGCTGGCTGATGCTGTTTGCGTGCTGGATGAATCGCTCAGATTTAGCAAGAAGGCGTTCGGCCATGATGTATTGTTTGGCTGTACAGGCGCGCATTGGGAAAATTCAGATGTGTTCCCAGCCGGGTCAGTAGCCGTTGCCGTAACGAATTGACCTTCTGTTAGCGCAACGTTGGCTAGTACGATCTCAAATGGTGCTAAGTTCTGAGCATCAGTTGTTATGACAAATGTACCCAAATGAGTGTGGCCTTCTCCATAACTCGAGGGATCACAACTAGAATTTGCATAGAGATCTATGTCGAATGAGGTATTGGCTGGCCCAGCTAACCTACCTTGAATGGTTGTATTCATACCATCTGGCGCAGCGGTGAAGAGTACTGGGTAATTCTGCAAACTGTTAGGGCCGACATCTCCATCGGTCACATCATTTTCTGTGACGCCATCATTATTTAGATCAATGCCAAGTCCACCATTCTCATAAATATTGTTTCCAGAGATGATGTTCCCAGTCCCTCCCAGCACGGCAATCCCGGCACCAGAAAAACCTGTTATGGCAATATTCTTGATGACATTCCCGTTAGACGAAAGCGTTAAGCCAGCTACGCTAGTGCCAGCCAAGCTCCCATCCAAAATAACATCACCTTTGGTTGGAGTACTCTCTCCCATCAGGACTGCTTCAGTAATAGTCGGAAGAGCTGATGTAGGCTGAATGATATAGGGGCCTGCCCCGGGGATATTAAAAGTAATTTCTTCAGGCGAACCGCTATTGAGCTGCCCGTTTGCAGCCAAAATTGCTTCTCGCAGTGAACAGTGGCTGATATCACAACTTCCATCGTTGCTGTCATTGGTGGTATTCACCTCAAGGCTAGATGCAAGTGGTGGATCGAACTCATAAGCCCCCATGTCAATACGGTTGTTAATGACCCTGAGGAAACCTAGGCCACGTTGATCCGTATCAGGTGGCGAAACAAACGATGGGTCGCCAGCGTCAATCGCTGAGCTACCGCTACCCAGTTCATGGGTAAGCGTTGAGCCGCCGTTGTCAGCGAGCGACATGAGAAGTGGATCGATAGGGCTAACAGCCGTGCCTATAACATTTCCTGTTCCGGAGGCGAATAAGCCATCACAGCCGCTTTCGTCACCAATTAACGTGTAATCAACTGAAAAGGTGGGCGTCCCGTCAGTATTCCGGCAATCGGGCGCGGAATCATCCGTATCACTGTTGCTTGCAATAATCGAGTTATTACTATTGATGGAAGAGATGTCGCTACCGTTAAAGAGCCCACCAGCATCACCAACTGCTGTATTGTTGGCAATAGTACTGTTTTCTAGTGTAATCTCTGTTGGGTCCCCTTCTGTTCCAAGATTGTTGTAAATCCCGCCACCATTGGTGCCTGCACTATTCCCACTCACGGTACTGTTTCTGATGTCTACGGTGGATGGTCCGCTGAAAATGCCTCCACCATGACCACCTGCTGAATTATCAGAAATTGTGCTGTGCCCTATCGCAACAGTACTTCTTTCACTGTAAATCCCGCCACCATTGGTGCCTGCACTATTTCCACTGATTGTGCTGACTGTGATGTCCATGGTGGATGGCCCGCTGAAAATGCCCCCGCCATTACCACCCGCTGCGTTATCAGAAATTGTGCTGCTTGCAATCTCAACTCTACTTTTTTCGCTGTATATCCCGGCACCGCTGCCGTCAGCGTCATTACTGGTAATCGTGACGTCAGTAAGGCTTAAGAGATCATTGAAGAAGGATGTTTGGTAGATGGCTCCTCCATCCCCTGTGGCATAGTTCCCAACGAGCCGAACATCCGTTAGTGTCAGAGGTACTTCAGTATAGATGCCACCCCCTTGAGCCGCCCGCCCATTGGCGATCGTCATTCCTGAGATGCTCACCTCTATAAGTGAAGAGTCGTTAATCAAGAAGGGGCGGTAGGTGTTGCCACCATCGATGGTCAAGTGATTTGAGCCAGGACCAACTATTTGGACATTTGCTTCAAATGCTGGGGTAATTGTCAAAGGCGCAGTCAGGCTGATTGTTACTGGTGTTGTCAACGAAAAGTCGATGGTAACGCCACCTCCGCCAATCGCCGCAATAGCCTCTCTCAGTGTACAATGGGCTGCGTCACATGGCCCAATGGTGCCATCATCATCGGCTGAATTAACGATCAGCGTATCTTGAACTGCCCCTGTCACGGTCGGTATGTCTCTTTGCATAAGCACACCGTTCGTCAGGAGCGCAAATAGAAACATTACAGCCACTGAGAGCCTTCTCATAGCAACATGTGAGGCATGCTTGTTAATTGTATGTACAGAATACATCAAAATCTCTCCTGCTGAAAAGGCGTGTTCATTCACGCAGTATCCATGAAGGTAGTAGAACCAATCTATATGCAGTAAGAAAAGACATTACTTAGCCTTTTCGGGAAAGTGACCAAAAGACTTTCTGAGGTACCCGAATCGCTATACAGGCAGTCGTGCTTAAGTAACATCTCTTATCGAGAGAAAATGTTACTACATGCGGAGCTTAAGTATATGTAAGAATCAAAATGATTGCTCTACATCTGAAATAGTATATCATTAGATAACCTCAACAATTAGATCAAAGTGATCATACTTTTTACTCGAACTCAAAGCTATTACAGTCACCTGTCCAAATAGTATTTTGTAAACGATTACTTTACAATTTGGACCATGAAAATCTACTCATGAGAGTCTCTGCCATTCATCTGTCAAGGCTGTGCAGTGTCAGCACTAGATTATGAATACATTTCTTAAAAAAATATTTTATCTCTTGCTCATTTATTTTATATTAAGCAGGTTTGTCACTGTGATTGTACCGTATCATTGGGGAAACCCCTGGTACAGTACGAAAATTCAATATTTGATGACTAGAGAGAAGCATGCACTTCCAAATACTTACTTTTTTGGTTCGAGTAGAGTCTATCGGCAGGTGTCACCCCAAGTATTTGACGATTCAGTTAGAGCAATACGAACGACCAAGGTGCCAACGCTCCTGCTCAATGATTCAAAAAGTGGCGATGTCGTCTCATTTAATCTTGGTGCTCCAGCGACTTTCTGCCCTCAAACATATTATCTGTATGAACAATTTTTAGACTCTGAACTTTCCGAGGCAGCTCAATACATTTTTATTGAGCTGTTGGAAATACGCCCTATTGACGAGCATCTCATGCACCAAGAACGGACGACCTACTGGCAAAATCTGTCCTATCTGAATCTTGTGTTCAGATCCTTTATTGAAAATGCATCGCTCGAGCGTAATCAGCTTTTTCAGTATATGAGGCACTACATTGTTGCCTATATTGAAAATCTATTCCATCTCGGACACTTCGGTGAGCAACTAATCGACAGAAATTATTACGATAAAGTCTATCTTGGGCAAAATAGAAATGGGTTTTTTCCGCTAGAAGATGAGCTAAGGGGCACAACTAAGCAAAGGGTGAGAGACAATTTTATCAAACGGAATCAGCTCTTGGCAAATAATCCATCGGTATTAAATACGATGGCGCTCAATTCGATCGACTTCTACAATAGTCCGTCAGAGCAGGTTGACCGAGTACATCTACAAAAGGTTATGCGCTTGCTTCATATGGCTGAAGTGAGAGATATTCATTTGGTCTTCATTCTTTCACCAAGAAGTACAACACCAAACCTTGTGGGGCTATTTGAGGCAATTCCTCAGCAGAATCGGATCGACCTATCCAATGCTGAAGCGTATCCCTCGCTATATCAATTGGAGAACTCTTTTGATACAGGACACCTAAATAACCAAGGCGCGGTTATCTATTCTGAACTATTTGCTAGAGAATTTTTCAAAATCGCCGAGCTGAATGGAGTTCATTCTGCATCTGATGCGGGAAACCTGTCACAATAACTCGTAATCTGTCATTTCAACGAGGACGAGGAGAAAGTAGATAGATAGCTACCGGACCATCTCGATATATCGACTTCAAAAAGGGGTTTTGATCTAACCTGAGGTTGTCCATGTGCCCGCCGTGAAAACCGTTATAAATATGGGTAACCCCCATCTTCTGGAGCTGCACTACAACCGCTTGGTGATTGGGTTCCCTTATTGCCGTCCATTCATCCAATATCGCATTGACCGCATCGCGCTCAGCAGAAGGAAGGGCCAAAGAATAAAGGGCTGGCGGTAAGATGGTATCCCGTCCCGTTAACGTAGTCAACCAATATCCTCCGTCCGTCCCGCGATAGGTGTTCCGTTGCCAGCGACTGGCATTTACGGCAAAGCGTGCATCGTCTGGAATTTCTTGCTGAATCCATTGCATAGCTGCAACGTCCCGAAAATCGACTAATACTGTGCTACGATTCACTACTGTCTGCATATCGAATGCGCCGATGATGCCAATGATTGGTATCAGAATCGTCGTAACCAGAACTGCTACATCCGCCCGTCGTGAGAGTAGGCCCGTTGACCAAGCGGCTAGAGCACCTGCTCCCAAGCTCAAAGGCAGATAGAGGCTAATCACGGCCGATGCATTGTGGATAAATCGAAAAGCCGGTAGGCCAAATTCTCCGCTATTAATTAGGAGACCTGTTATTGCGGCCCAGATGAAGAGTAGGAGCACTGGGAATACCACCAACTGTGTCAAAAAGAGGATTTTTCTTGGCTTTGTGCCTTGCCCACTGAGCATCCACATTGAGCTACCCACAAGGAATACCGCCCATAAAGAGCCAAAGATCTGTAACCATGGCTCACTGTCACCCCAGCGCCAAAAGACGCTTATACCACCCGTAACAATAGCAAAGAGCGGCGGATGTCCTTGCACCCATACAAGATCCCAAGGAATGGCATTATATTGCGACCACCATTGATTGCCAGAAACGTTGGACTTGCTCATCATCTCTTGAAGCCGTGCATTGTTGATTAACCTCAAAAGCCACGGGAAACAGAGAAGGCACGAGCCAACCCCTATATAGGCAAACTGAGGGAGTAGTTGCCACCTTTTTCGGGCGAGCGCCCATAACGCCAAAGTCAATGTGAAGGTGATAGCAAAAAAGGTGACGCGAATATGGATCAGCAGCAGGCCACTAAGTAGCACGATAGCACCTATCAGAATGGGCCACTGAGCTTGGGAGGTGCCCAAAGTGCGCAACCAGTAAGGTATCGGCCGGCTCTCTTTGGGGGATGTTGACGATATGTCTTTTCGTGTAGCAACTATTTTGAGGAGAATGATTGCATAGGCCGGCAGGACAAGCATCCCACCAAGTTGGGGATAGCGTCCCCAAGAAACATAGTAAGCCGGAAACCAAGAAACCAAAGCGGCAAAGAGCGCTGCCCACAGACCTGCCCGACTGCTGCCAAATAGAATTCTCCCCAGTGCATAGACCATGAGAATTGTTAGTGTGTTAAATAGCTGACCAACCAGTAATAGCTGACGTGCAATGTCGATGCCAGGTTCGGCTCCTTGCATCCACCCCATAAAGGCAAGTAATGCGTGGAAGCCCCAATGGTAAAAGAAGCGACCTTTATCCAAGTAAGGTGTATATGTATCTGGTAGGGTTCCTTGCTCGAGGAGAACACTAGTCACCATAGTATGATGGACTGAGTCAACCCAAACAGGAAGAACTAGATTCTGTATATGGGAATATCGCGTAAAGGCCGTGAGCAGAAGCAGAAGCACAAAAATAAGAATCCAACGCATCGAGTGCGCCAGCCAGTGGAATCGCTGCCACCAGCGCCGCCGACTAACGCACAGAATCGAGAGTAGCCCTAATCCACCCATAAGGAGCATGATAGCCCTGGCAGAGGTCGCGGACCAACGCCAACCAAGCGTTGAACTCCAAAGCAGGAGCAAAGGCCAAAAGGAGATCCCCAAAGCCAATTGAAGCGCTAAGGTCACCAATCGGTCCGATTGCGCTCTTAGATTCAGAATGCGGCAAAGAAAACCGCCTGGCAGCCATAGTAGCCAAGCGGTCAATAGAAGGATCGTCAAGGTAAGCTGTAAAATAGACACTGTCAGCGTTTTTGGATCATCTCTTCAGTGTAACAGGCTAACACTCTGCAGGTATATTCACCAGATCCAGTAAGATCCCAGCAAAGGGTCTCTCATAGTAGTTGGGGCTGGAAATAAAATCATCATACGTCCAACCATCAGCATTTTCGACTTGGCTTAAGTCGCCAATCTTTAACCCAATGCTCGTTTGGCCCTCAAGTGCTCGCTCAAACTCAAAGACAAAGGCTCCATCTTCGTCGATAACGGTTTCGCTGTATTGCAAGCCAATCTCGGAAACGCTTATCAAGCGAATGGGAACACCTCTTGGACCTGTACCTGTAACAGTTGTATCTTCAGCACAGACAGGTTCATCAATCTTGAAGTCTGGTCCTTGAGTTAGCGTAACTGTGGGCGTAGGGGGTGGATAGACGTCTGCCCCATCCCCCGAATCATTCGTGTCCTCCGCAGGTTGATCGGGAGACGGATAGGGGTTGCTTTGGTCATCTGTGGCAGATGATGAGGCTTCTGTATCGTCACCGCCCTCAGGTGCTGGATAAGCTTCTTCATCTGTTGTTTCTTCTGCTGGCTCCTCTGCCGGTGCTTCAGTTGGCTCCGCTTCAGCTTCCGCCGGTGCCTCAGTAGGTGCTGCTGTGGTGGCTGTCGGTGGTGCCAACGTGGCTTCCGGCTCGGGTTCGGGATCGCTTCCCCCAAAGCATGCACTCGCTGTTAATAGTAAAACAATAAGGAGAGAGATAATGGAGGTAAATCTATAGTTTCGTATCATAGTAACGCCTTTAAGAGCATATGGAAATTATTCGACACTTTATCGGATCATTACACATCTGTACAATAAATGCAATAATACTTTTAGACTATCTAGTACAGCAAGGCGTAAGTCCTTATACAGATAGCGTGTTTGCCGTAGCCCTTGTAGGGCGGGGTAGATGGGTAGCCCAAGCACCCCGCCCTGCAAGGACGGGCTACAAGTGTCCCTCTTAAATTCCCATCTATCTGTATCGTTATTTACGCCCCAGTGTACTAGTACTTTACACTGTGGGTTTGAATAAAGAAAGCCACCTAAACATGAAGGTGACTTCCTTTAACAATACGACGATTGATTTATTCTATTTTCAGTAGATCGCATTGCATAAGGGCTATCCTGTTTAGCAACTACGATCTACTGACGAACGACATTGGTACTAGCTACCGAACCTAGGAATCGGAATTAAATAACTTGTGCATAAGATCTCTCAATCCTTCGAGATGACATACCCAACTTATTTAATGCTCATTCCCTAGTAGTTGAATCCTTCGTAGTTCTTGATGTCAAGACCAGAAGTGTCACGAGCAGATTCCTGAGCAACCGCTACAATGGGCGTGGTGCCATCGCTAGATTCTACAATGACAGAGTTCTTAGTGTCGAAGAAGTCTGCAAAGTCGGTGAAACCACTAACCACGGCAAAGCGAGTGCTGGGGTTCGTGTAGATGGAGAAGAAGGAGACCGCACCACCAGGAGCAACTTCTGCTGATGATTCGATGACCCGCACTGTACCACCAGCATCCGTGTATGACGCCTTGATTTTCGTGCTGGCTGTTCCAGCATTGGCAACCGTAATACCAGTTGTCTTGCCACGGAAGAAGTCCTTAACCAATGGAGCAGCGACTTTGGTCGTTGTGGGTGTGCTATTACCATCAGCACCACAACCTTCGATGCAGAATGCTGCATACACAGCTTTCTTTCCATTGTTATTTTCGTTCACTGTACCAACTAGCTTTTGGCCATTGAGCGATTCGACTGTCGCTGAAGCAAATGTACCTGTACCCATGCCACCAATATTGTTACGAGCATTGTTGAAGACAACGGCTTTACCCGCTTCAATAGATACGGTCTGACGGAACTGGGCACCGATGGCAACATCCGGGTTACGTGAGTTGGTAACGGTCAAGACGATTTCAACAGAAGCAGCTGCTGATGCATCCGTATTCTGTACAGAGAAACCAGTCGTAGAGCCATTGAAGTCATTCTTGATGATTGGGGCCAACAGCTTGGTGCCTTGGTCCGTAGCTGTCAAACCACGGGTGCTCAGGGCTAATGCTGCAGGGGCACCTGCGTCAGGGTGTTCTACAACAACGCCTACGATAGGACCACTACTTGATACGGCAGTGGCAGCACCTTGACAAGGAGACGTTCCACCAGCGCCACAGTTGCTATTGGCAATAGCCGGAGACGCATTGGATGGGCTGAACTGCCACATGCGGTTAGCAGCAATGTTGCGCGTTTCCGTATGGGTTGTACCATCATTCATATTGTAGGTGATGGTTACATTGGCATCGGCACCGGCAGCCTGGATGTAGAATGTGGTAGTCTGACCATTAAAGTTATTCTTAACCAGTGGGAAGTTAACCGTGGTAGAAGCATTGCCTGAACCAATACCCTGGTAGAAAGAAGTAGCCGTACCACCGTCTGTACCAGCTGTACCAGAGCGGTTGTTGCCCAACTGAGCAACTGCAACGACTGAACGATCTGAGCTAATGACAGCGGAGCCATCACGGAAGCTAATGTTGCCACTAAAGCCAATGAGGCCATTGTCAATGTTTGGCGTCTGACCTGGGTTATAGGCAAGCGCATTGCCCACGCCAATGTCAAACGATTCACTCCCAACCTGCTCTGTACCATCACCTTCTCGCTGATAGGCCGTCATCTGAATCTGCCCAGCTGTGGTATCAATATTCTGGATCTGCCAAAATACCCACCAACCTGTACCAGGAGGACCCTGTGCAGAAACGGGAATCACCATTAAGGACATGAGTACACCAACAATAATCGTAATTGCTGACAGTTTACGTTTCAAGTTAACCTCCGATTTGTTAAACAAATGTTATTCTGTGTGGAATGAAGTCGAACCCAAAACTCTATACCATGACCCGATAATTGTACCATATGTATAATACAAATGACGAATAGATTTGCGGCTTGCTATATCATACATATAGCGCTAAATCAAGCGCCGAATTATAAAGTCAAATGATGTAGAATTTGGTCAACCAAAGTGTAACAGCAGAAAAAGCAATTGACAATACCACGTACGCCTTATTTGCTCCAATACTCCACTTTTTACTCGAGGAAATACCCCATATGGGGTATAGGGATTGATGGCCTTCACAAATCAATTTTGAACAAAGTTGAGCGAAATTGGAGTAAATCTCCCCAAGGGATTAGAAGGAAGATGAGGACGCAACTTTGTACCCCGAAATCTGCGTGACTGACAGATTTAAGGAAAGAAAAGGTTGACAAGAATCATTCGATAAAGCGGATAGCTGAAAATGAAAGAATCGGTGTAGCCGCTTGCTTGCGAGAAGCAAAAACGGGTTGGGGATCATCACCGGGGATAAGCC
>JBCCHB010000147.1:0-40521 GCA_039028975.1 Chloroflexota bacterium | reverse complement strand
CGTAAAGTTTGGTTTGTAGAATTGGGATGGGCATTCGGAGTTCCTATAACCGGTGGCAAAGCGTCTAACCGTGTGTTCATTGCCAATTATAGGGTAAACCCAAACATCGACAAACTTTATTTTCGGGTAGGAGTAGCTATTCATGTTGATGTCCATTATTCGCGGTTCTTCGAGCCTCAACCTGCTCTACCACGAGTAGCTCCAATCCCAGATCGCGAATTTGGGCCAGAATACCATGTAGCATTGCCTGATCACAGATTTCCCCCTTTATCTCAGTGGTTCCGTCTGGAACATTATCAATCTGAAGCCCATGGAAATGCTCAGACCAACCAGGATCTAAGTGTGCTTTGACGAGGATGCGATAGATAGTTGTCATAATTACTCCCATTTCGGAGCGTGTGCCACAAAGTACGTAAATAGAGAAGAAACCCTGATAGTCAGGTCAACAAAATTGCCTCTGCTCACACTATCAATCCACTGCGCAACTTGTCATGTATCCAAAGACACATTCGTGCATGTGATCGCCCAATGTGTCTTTGGATACATGATAGCAACTGGTGATCCTGATATAGTCTATCCAGGCTTTTGGTAAATTTCATATTCTCAACTCCAGGAGAGCTAATATGTCCAAAACAGTTTTACGATTTATCCCCGTAATTCAGTTAATCGGTATTGGCTGGATGATCCGTTTGTACATTGGTACCACACTCTTTATTGCGCTGATTCCCTTGGCTGCGCTAATTCACCTCTGGCGCGACAAGCAGCCGCGTACAACGAAGCGGGTGCTGGAGGTTTTTCTGCTCTACTTTTTGGTAGTTGGTTACGGCTTTGGCGGCCTTTGGGGTTTTGTAGGTCACTTCTTCTTTGGGGATATGATTGCGCAAGACATTGGCTGGGCCACGGGTAGCCAATTTCAAATCGAGTTGGCCTTCTATCACTTGGGATTCGGTGTAGTAGGGATACTAGCGTGGTGGATTCGCGACAACTTATGGACTGCGTTGGCGCTGGGTAAGGCAATCTTTCTCTACGGCGCAGCCTATGTTCATATCCGTGACATTATTCTTTTTGACAACTGGTCACCATCTAACGCTGGCTTCGAGGTGCTTTATCTTGGCGATCTGATTTTGCCAACGGTGATCCTTGCGCTGCTTGCTGCTTATAAATGGCATAGTTATACAGGGCCTAGTGAAGATGCCCAACCACTCCCATCTCCTGCACATGTGCAATTACAGCCTAGCTAAAACCATATCTATTTCAAATTATGTATGTACGTAGGACATCTTGCGCACATACCTCAATGAGGTGAATCATGAGTTTACTTAAACAAGCAACCTTCAACACAAAGAGTAATAGACCATCATTTTACCCAAAACGCAATATCGTTATCGCAGCACTAACGCTCGGCGCAGTCGTCCTCGCTTCAATTATCTGGTGGCTGGCGTCGCCCTTGTTTATCAACATTGTTGTTGATGAGCCATTCCCATTTGCAACGGATGGAGCAATGGTCGTCAACCGCGGCCACTTTGTAGATATGAACTTTTTGCATCGTGGCTCGGGCAGTGCGACGGTTCTCCAACAAGGCGATCAACGCGTCTTGCGCTTAGAAGCGTTTGAAGTGACCAACGGTCCGGATTTACGCGTGCTTCTGGTTGAGAACATTGAAGGGACAGACAACAGCAACGGGGCAGATAACAGCCTTGGCGAGCATGTCGATCTCGGTGCGCTCAAAGGCAATATCGGCAACCAGAATTATAAGATTCCGGCTGATGTGGATCTCTCCAAATACGGCGGCGTAATGATTTATTGCGAACCGTTTCACGTCGTCTTTTCAACTGCTGATTTTGGTGGCTAACGGTTTACTGGGCAGCAAAACCACTTAACATTTCAAAACAAGGCAGGACTTACGCAGACCACCGATTGAGTAGGATGTCGTTAGCCATATCGAAATCAGAGATGTGCGTAAGTCCAACAATGTAAAGGTAGATTATGTCCACAAGCACACTGACCAAATTAGCAACCCAGCCGCATACCAAATGGCAGCAGATTACAACTGAAGGTAATCAGAAAATCCATGCTCTATCTGCAGCGCTCTCACGCCACCGGCAAAAGCTGGCTGTGCTAACGTTTTGGGCTATCCTCGTCGCGACCTATCTGAGCTATACATCTGCTAATGGACTGACGCCGCTGGCTGCGCTTCGACAGATCTTAAACCTCACACAGAACAGCGACTTTGGGCCGCTACTCTTCATAACAATCTTCACCATTCGCCCCCTCATCTTTTTCTCGGCCGTACTGTTGACGATTGTCGGCGGCTTCCTTTTTGGGCCTTTTTGGGGCGCGCTCTATGCAATTCTTGGAAGCAACGCATCGGCTCTGGCTGCCTATGTGATTGGCCGCTACTTTGGTGCAGGATTTATCAAGACGGATGACAATCGCAACGGTATCATGCAGCGTTATGCCAAGCGGATGCACGAAAATAGCTTTGAGACCGTTTTGATCATGCGATTTGTCTTTCTACCCTTTGATCTCGTCAACTATCTGGGTGGACTCTTGCGCCTGGATTGGAAGGCTTTTCTGCTGGCAACCGCCATTGGTTCGGTTCCCGGTATACTCTCCTTTACTCTGTTCGGTGCCTCAATCGACAGTTTAGATGGCGGACTGCCCAACGTTGATTGGACGACCCTCATTGCCGGTATATTCCTATTGATGATCAGTCTACTTGTTTCGCGATATGTGAAGAACCGCGAACGATAAACGATGCACGGCCATTGGTCCTTTTCCTCCTTGCCCCCTTTTCCACTATAATTCTATCCCATGTTTGATTCACTCCTGCAAACCAAACTATACCTGCCTCCTGCTCGTTCCGGCTGGGTAGAACGGCCGCGCTTGCTTGATCGATTGTCGGTTACCCCCCAAACCAAGCTGATCCTTGTCTCTGCCCCCGCTGGGTATGGCAAGACCACGCTCGTCACGAACTGGTTGCGTCAGCTAGATGGGGTACAGAGCTGCTGGCTCTCGCTGAACGAGGATGACAGCGATCCGCAGCAATTTTTTCGTTATCTGTCGGCTGCGATAGAACCGTTACCCAACGCCCGATCCACCCTCACTCAGCTTCTGCAATCTGCTCAACCGTTACCCCCAAAACACTGGCCCAAGCATTCATCAACGATGTGACACCGGTTGACACGCCATTTTGCCTCATCCTCGACGATTACCACGCCATCGACTCGAGAGAGATAGATACTGCACTGGCAACGCTGCTGGAGCTGATGCCGCCGCAGATGACGCTATTAATAACCAGCCGCAGCGATCCTGGCTTTCCCATTTCGCGGCTGCGGGCCAGAGGTCAAATGATTGAGCTGCGCGCTACCGACCTACGCTTTACTGATGCAGAAGCTGCCCAATTTTTGCAGGAGACGATGGGTCTGACGCTCACCACCGAGCAGATAGCAGCCTTAGAAAGCCAGACTGAAGGCTGGATTGCGGGGCTGCAAATGGCCGCAATTTCAATGCAGAATCGCGATCACAGTGATTTGGCAGGCTTTGTGCAGAGCTTCACCGGTAGCCACCGTTTCATCATGGATTACCTGACCGACGAGGTGCTGGCCCAGGTGTCGCCCGACGTGCAATCGTTTTTGTTACTCACGGCCGTTCTCAACCGCCTAAATGCCGGCCTGTGTGATGCGCTTCTCAGCAAGACTCAAGCGCTGACCTCTAATCGCCAATCCCAACAGATTCTGGAGCAACTAGAAGTAACCAATACTTTCCTCATGCCCCTGGATGACGAACGGTGCTGGTACCGCTACCATCACCTCTTTGCAGACCTATTGCGGCAAAAAGTGTCCGCCGATACGGCTAGCACCATCCGCCAACAAGCAGCCCTTTGGTCTGCCGAAAATGATTTGATGGAAGATGCCATCGACTATGCTATCGCGGCAGGCGCTTTGGACATGGCGGTGCCCTGGTTGGTAGAAAATGGGCTGAGATTTCTCTTTCAGGGTAAGCTCAGCCGCTTGCGCCGCTGGTACGATGCGTTTCCGCATGAGCGGCTGCTGGATCAACCGCGCCTCTGCTTAGATTACGCCTGGGTGCTGATGAATCAGGGAGAACGGGATGCGGTTGAACCGTACTTGCTGGCAGTGGAAGCTGCCACACAAGGAGCGCCCGATACTCGCGTCGTCACCGCCCTCATCCGGGCCAACAACGCCCGCAATATTGAAAATCTACCGGTGATGCAAGCAGAGGCAACGCTGGCGTTGAAACTTGCTCCAGCTGACGGGGCGGAGGCTCGCTGTTCAGCACTGTTGCAACTGGGGGTGGTGCAGCTCATGGCGGTCGATGGTGATTGGGATGTCGCCGTTCAGTTGCTGGAAGAATCGGCTGCGTTGGCTCAGCAAGGCTCCAATCTGAACATGGCTTTTGTGGCGGGAGGCTACCTTGGATTGGCCTATCTACAGCGAGGAGAGGTGGCGACAGCAACCGCTGTTTTGAACAAAACGTACACTCTTGCCACCGAGCAAGGGCAGGGGCAAAGTCCGGTACTCACCTACCTGCATCTTGGGTTGGCCCATCTGGCCTTTTTGGCAGGGGATTGGGAAGAGGCGCGACGAGAAATTACCCAGGTGGAGGCCCATGGCCGCTTTCACAATGCAGCCAGCGGAGTCATCCGCAGTAGCATGCTCTTGGCGCTGGTAGCACAGAAGGCGGGAGATGCTGAGACAGTCAGGCTAGCCGTGGAGTCGGTTGAGGAAGCGGCCGTTTCTATCAAGAATCCGGACTTGGCCCAGCAAGTTGAATTTTTGAAAAGTGTGTTCAGCCGTTCAGATCCACCACCTATGCAGTTGCAGACCGTCCGCCGGTTGGCCGCAGGTGCCTCGTTGGCCCGTGCAAAATTCGTGGCTGCACCGGAGATTGCTCAGCCAGAACAGCCCCTGGTCGATCCCCTTAGCGAGCGTGAATTAGAAGTTCTAACACTCATTGCTACCGGGCTGAAGAATAAAGAGGTTGCCGAGGAACTCTTCATCAGCCTCAACACCGTCCTCCACCACACCAAAAACATCTACAGCAAACTCGGCGTTAACAAACGTGCCTTGGCGATTGCCAAGGGCAGAGAACTCAACCTCATTCAATAGCGGATGAGATGAGATTAGATCAGTTCTGATAGAGAGCTACAATTTCCCCTCTCCACATCACAATTTTCTCTTCTTCACCTCACAGTTTTCATCTCCACAACCACAGTTTTTCGATCCCCACAACCACAATTTCTTGTGGCGACTTGCGCAGCCATCTGCGCTATTCTATGCACATGACGAACAACAGCACAGGCACACAGCGCTATTATACGATTGCAATTGAAGAGCATTTGGATAAACAGTGGCAGGAATGGTTTGACGGGGTCACCATCGAGCAGACGCCAGAAGGTCATACGGTTTTGTGTGGCACCATTCAAGACCAAGCTGCTCTTCATGGTCTGCTGAGAAAGATCAACAATTTGGGCCTGACGCTGCTTTCAGTCAATTCTACATCTTATTAACCATGAATCAATGACAAAAGGAACAAAATGATGAAAAACAAAACACTTTCCATTGGTGTAGTAGTAGCCATCGGCATCGGAATCGGCACCGCTATCGGCGTTGCCTCTGGCAACTTGGCACTCGGGACTAGCATTGGTGCTGCACTCGGTGTGGCAATGGGTGTGGCAATGAACCGTGCAAACGGCAGCCCGACAAGCAATTGATACCACTACTTTCTCCCTCAGTGCAACTTTGGCAACCGCGTCGTCTATCCTGCTTGGGATGATCTGTATAGGATAGGAAAGGCGTACTCTCCAGCTGGTGGCGTAGACCGATCGCACCAGTTGGAGATGCCAACAACGGTGGTGCTTGGCCACGGCATTGGCCCGATAAAGCCAGACACGCTCGTTGTTCAGTCGGTAGATGACTTGCATCTAGGAGAAGATACCGTTTTGAAATCACTTATCGAATAAGCTGATGAGGATGGTGCCCACTATAATCCTTTGCTACATTGTCCTATAATCAGAGATGAAGACTTGGTCAGTTCAATGCTCTGTCTCTGATTATAGGAAGATGCAATGTTCGCCACCATCCTGCAAACAAAGCTCTATACACCGCCTCCCCGCCCCGACTGGATAGAACGGCCGCAGCTGCATGCTCGATTAACCGTGAATCCCCAAACCAAGCTGATCCTTGTCTCTGCCCCCGCTGGGTATGGCAAGACCACGCTCATCGCTAACTGGTTGCGACAGCTTGATGATGTGCAAAGCTGCTGGTTATCACTAGATGAAGAGGACAGCGATCCACAGCAATTTTTTCGTTATCTCACAGCAGCAATAGAGCCGTTACCCAATACCCAATCCACCCTTACCCAACTGCTGCAATCCAGCCAACCGCTGCCCGCTAAAACGTTAGCCAAAGCCTTTATCAACGATGTAACGCAGGTCGAAACGCCATTTTGCCTCATCCTCGATGATTATCATGTGATTGATTCGGCTGATGTGGATGAGACGCTGGCAACATTGCTGGAGCTGATGCCGCTGCAGATGACGCTGCTGCTCACCAGCCGTAGCGACCCCGGTTTCCCCATTGCGCGGCTGCGGGCCAGAGGGGAACTGATTGAGCTGCGTGCTGATGACTTACGCTTTACCGAGGCCGAGGCAGCCCAGTTTTTGCAGGAGACCATGGGGCTGACTTTGCAGCCAGCACAAATTGTGCTGCTGGAAAGCCGCACCGAGGGCTGGATTACCGGGCTACAAATGGCCGCACTGTCGATGCAGAACCGGGCAACCGCTGAGTTGGATCAGTTTGTACAAAACTTTACCGGCAGTCACCGCTTTCTGATCGATTATTTGGTCGAAGAAGCGTTGTTGCGGCAGCGCGAAGATGTTCGTACGTTTTTATTAGCGACCTCTATGTTGGATCGGTTGAGCGGCCCACTGTGTGCGGCCGTTACCCAGACGCCACACGCCCAAGAGATTCTCGAAGCGCTAGAACGAGACAACCTCTTTGTTGTGCCGCTCGACGATCAGCGGCACTGGTATCGCTACCATCATCTCTTCGCCGATGTACTGCAAGCGTACGCGCAAACCAAACAGCCGGAGATGGCGACCATCAGTCACCAGCGGGCCAGCCACTGGTTTGTTGAACAGAACGCCCGACATGAGGCCATTGCTCATGCTATGGCGGCCAACGATTTCGAGCTTGCTGCCGACCAAACCGAGCTAGCCTGGCATGACATGGATCGCAGCTTTCAAGAGGCCAAATGGTTAAAATGGGTCCAGGCCTTGCCCGATGCACTGATCCGCGCGCGGCCCGTGCTTAGTGCTGGATACGGCTGGGCCTTATTGGACACTGGCCAGTTTGAGGCTGCCGAGCCGCGCTTGCAAGATGCAGAACGCTGGCTAGAGATTCCTTCTAGCGACATGGTGGTTGTAGACAAGCGGGAATATGAGGCGTTGCCAGCGACTATCGCCGCTGGACAGGCGTATCTGGCAATGGGGCGAGGCGACCTTGCCGCAACCAAGCGATACGTCCAACAGACACTTGATCTCGTGCCTGATGATGACCATTTTTATCGCGGCATACCTACCGTCACCCTCGGGATGGCCCAATGGACAGGCGGTGAGTTGAATGACGCTGTCGATTCCTTTGCGGCGGCCATTGTCCATTTTCAGAGAGCAGACAATTTACTTTTTGCGGTTAGCGGCATGCAGGCTTTGGCCCAGATCAAAGTGAGGTTGGGGCAGTTGCGTGAGGCGGCTGCAACGCACACGCGCGCCCTGGGTCTGATTGCAGACAGTGGTCAACCGTTATTCCGTTCAATCGCCAGCCTGCATCGGGGCCTAGGCCTGCTCCACTGCGAACAAGGGGATTTGGAAGCGGCGCGGCAGCATCTGAGTCAAAGTACCGAGCATAGCGAACAGGCGGGGACGCTAGGGCGTGAACATTTGCAGGAGGTTGCCGCCGCCAGCCTTGCCTGGGCAGTAGGGGATTTGATGGCAGCAGAGGCGCACCTTGACCGTGCCGCCGCAATCTACCAGCCCGGGCGGATGGCTGAATACGCCCCAATTGACGCAATCCAATGTCGCATATGGCTGGCCCAAGGCGAGCTAGCGCAGGTGCAGGCGTGGGCAACGCAGCACCAACTGCCCATAGACGAGCTCAGCTTTTTACGTGAATATGAGCATCTAACGCTGGCAAGGCTGAACATTGCCCTGTATCGGCGTGACCAGGACCATCAACTGCTACAGGATGCGTTCTCATTGCTCGACAGATTGTTGCAAAAGGCACGTGCCGAAAAACGCATGGGGAGCGAGATTGAGTGCCTGCTGCTGCTGGCTTTGGTTGAGGATGCACAAGGCAATCAACAAAGTGCGCTGGCACATTTAGAAGAGACGCTGCGGCTGGCGCAACCGCAAGGATATTTTCAACTATTTGTGCAAGAGGGGGAACCGATGGCTGACTTGTTAAAAGCGGCCGTTTCCCAAAATATCGCCCCCAACTACACTATCTCCAACTACACTGCCCACCTACTGGCAGCGTTTGACGAACCTGCCGACCAGCTACAGTCGCAAGCGCTAGTCGAACCCCTCAGCGAGCGCGAGCTGGAAATTCTGGCACTCGTTGCCGCCGGGCTGAAGAACAAAGAAGTTGCCGAAAAGCTCTTCATTAGCCTCAACACCGTCCTCTACCACACCAAAAACATCTATGGCAAGCTGGGCGTCAACAAACGCACCTTGGCGATTGCCAAAGCCATGGAGCTAAACCTCATTCAGTAGCTTGAGATTGGAGCAATTCTTGGAAACGGATATCGTTTTCAGTGAAATCGATCCCTTCAAACAGTATGTACCACATCAAATTCTCTAACAAAAGATTCCATCTTCGTACAGCGGAAAGATTGAATCTCCTGCCAGTCTGCCTTACCCGCGGGCGGAGCCATTCCATAGTTGTCTTGTAAGAGCTTGACACAGTCAGCAATTGCTTCATCCCATCCCGTATCGATTTGGCTTGTTGGTTCCTTTGATTGTGGATAGGCAGACCACATCTTATGGCTCAACTGTGGGGAAACGAAGAATTTACCCTCCATTGTAGCCAATACTTCACCCTTGAGGCCAGCTTCCCGAAATTTGAGATTAACATCATCTGTCGTTTCAGGATTCACACGAATACAGTATATATATGACATGGCTCTTTCCCTTTCGGTTATAACAGTCTTTGAGCAAGCTCTTGTTGGCATTGATACGATGCAAATTATACTACGATTTGTATTGCAGAGAGGTAGCACCTATTACAGGATAGCCCCAGCGACCATCACAACCCCTCGTCGATCCCCTCAGCGAGCGCGAGCTGGAAATTCTGTCCCTCATTGCCGCCGGGCTGAAGAACAAAGAAGTTGCCGAAAAGCTCTTCATCAGCCTCAACACCGTTCTCTACCACACCAAAAACATCTACGGCAAACTTGGCGTTAGTAAACGCACCTTAGCGATTGCCAAAGCCAGAGAGCTAGGCCTCATTCAGTAGCTTGAGGTTGGACCAATTCTTGGAGATTGATCGAATCATAGGCCCATGTTTAACAAACGTGTCGCTAGGGGCAACTAGATTAAACGTTGCTTTCTGCCACCGAATGCGCAGTGGGCGTGACGCATTCCAGGATTAAGGCATAAGATTTCTTGTTAGGCTATTTGCATTCCAACAGGTGGGCCTTGATGGGGAATAAGGGATCGTCGATTATCTTTGCGGATTGAGGGAGAGTCCATCGATTAGGGTTTGGGTAGTAAAAGTCGCTATTTCCTGTGTACTCGGTTGATTTTGGATTTGCTGATCAATCAGTAAAGAAGACAACCCGTGAACCGTAGACCACGCAACAGTGGCGAGGGCACGGGGGTCACTGGATTCAATTTTATCTTCCGATTGACACTGTTCAATAGCTGTTACCAGCGTATTGAATACGACTATTCTTACCGCAGCCAAGTCTGGATAGGACTCGGGGCTGGCCGTTTCGCTACTAAACATCAATCGATAATGCACTGGACTGTCGACAGCAAATAGTATGTACGCAACACCCATCTGTTGAAATCGAGATAACGCGTCCAGCTCTTCTTCTTCTGCAACAACCTGTAAGCGGTGCAATAGGCGTTTGAAACCTTCTTCAGCCACAGCAGCTAAGAGGGCAGATTTATCTGCGAAGTGACGATAAGGTGCCGTGCGCGAGACACCAACGCGCTGACTCAAGGCCCGTAAAGTAAGACTCTCCAGACCCTCTTTGGCAATCATCTCTGTTGCCGCTTCCAGAAGAGCCACATAGAGATCGCCATGATGATATTGTCTCTGTTTCTTATTAGACATGCTTAAATTCTAAAACAAGGTGTTGACGATGTCAACTTTGTGTGGTATCCTAGTGAGGCAGAATGTTGACTACGTCAACATTTGGGCATTCACTTAGCGGTGGCAACGTTTGAAGCTGCCAGATTCATTAGCTTTTGGAGGCTATTACAATGACAAATCTACTAATTCTTTCTTCTATTGTTGTGGGAGTTTATGGGGCTCTTACACTGCTCAATGCGGCTGTACCGAGCGTACACCTTTCACGAGCTTTGCGCGGTCGCATCAGCTTGTCTTTTATGTTCGTCTTTACAGCGGTAGGTCATTTCTTGGTGCCGGAAGAGATGGCCCAAATGCTTCCTTCATTTATCCCGCTACGAGTCGAGATTATTTATCTGACAGGCGTTCTCGAGATATTGGGCGCGATTGGATTACTAATCCCGGGACTTGAGCGGTTCTCGAGCATTGGGCTAATCTTGTTTCTCGTTGGGATATTGCCAGCCAACATCTATTCCTCTCTTAATTCTGTGGCATTTGGTGGCAACGCGTTAGGACCAGCATATCTACTCATTCGGGTGCCATTTCAGTTGTTTCTGATTGGATGGGCATACTACTTTGGCATCAAGCTAGCGTCAGAACAACGAACTTGGGGCAGATGGATTTGGGCGTAGACGGCAAAGTCTATAGTTTATAAGAAAAAGATTTTCCGTATGTTTGCCTCATCCCCTAGACCCTTCTCCATGTCCACTGCGCTATAGAGAAGGGGAGTGGAAAATCTTTTTCTGGGTGTCTATAGTAAGACGTAGATGATTGTCTTTGTTCTGTCAGGTGAGCAACTTGAATGCGGGAGATATCCATACAAACCCCACGTTCAAGTTGCCACCTGAGCTGTAGATTGTAAACAGTCAAATCTATACCACGCTGAAAAAACTGGAAGCTGATGGTCTAGTCACATCCGAGATGAAAGCACAAGATGATCGTCCAGACAAGCGCATCTACTACATCACAGAGAATGGACAAGATGCGCTCGACAAGTGGTTGAAGCAACCCCAGACAGATATTGAGCAAGTCAAGTCGAAGGCCATGTTGCGCTTGTTCTTTGGAGGTATGAATGATCTTGAGGCTGTATTGACGGAGCTCAAGTATAAGAAAGCACTGCATGAACAGAAACTCGCAGATTATCGCACGGTGTCTGTCGAAGTGATTGACGAAGCTGAGCAACGAACCCCAAATGGCAGTTATCATCGGGTGTTCTGGGATGCGACACGCGACTTCGGTGAGCAGTATGAAATGATGGTCGTTCAATGGTTAGAGGACACCATCCGACAATTAACCCAACTACAAGAAAAGGAGACACAAACACATGAATAAAGGCAACGTATTTCGTATCGATTTACCTAAGGAACCGCAAGCCATTATGTTCGTGAATGGTCTCATCGCTCGAAATCTACGCGGACAACTTTATATGTTTCGGAGCATCCCCACTTTTTCATCGTCACTGAAAAATGCAGAGGGGTGTATCGATTTCAAGTCCGGCATTTGTGGACCGCGCGAAGTGGTGATGGTCAGCTATTGGGAATCAGAAGATGCGCTCAAGCAATATTTTCGGGGTGAAGACCATCGCGCGATGATGAAACACTACTATCACCACGCTGATGACATTGAGCTCTACAATGAGACGTATCGTCCATCGATAGCAGGGAAATACAACGCACAACATGGCATGGCAAAAATCTATCCATCAATGCCAGCATAATTTTTTTATAACATAGGGTGGACAGCTCAGGTTTTAAAAACCTGAGCTGCACATTTTTACGACATGACCCATTATCAAATTAAGGAGTGCATATCATGGCACAATTACAACACGTAGAAAATCAATCATTTGCTCACAAGATACGGCCGATGTCTCGCCTGTGGAAACAGCGTGATATTTGGCAAATTAGTATCCTTTTTGTTCTTATTTATTTGCTTGGCTCACTTGGGCTTGGGGTTGCATCCACACGCCTGCAAAGCAGCCCACTCTTTATATTTTTGGTGCTGGCGATTAGTGCAGCAGCCGGAATTGGGAGTGTATTGTGGGTAAACGGCTGGCGGCAGCAGCACAATTGGCAGAGCCTTGGATTTATTCCGTTTAGTCGCCGCTGGTTTTACGCAGGCACCTTTTTAAGCATCGTTTTTGTAGTTGGGCGTACCCTCCTTCTTGAGCAACTGCCCAATGTTTTCCCTGCACTGGAATGGGGGATAGATCTGCTCAATGACTCGCTTTCTTTTGATACAGCCGCTGCCGCTATTTATACCGGGGTGGGCCTGGTCATTGTGGCCCCATTGTGGGAAGAGCTCTTTTTTCGCGGTTTTATTCACAACGCGATACGCAACCGAATGGGTATGTGGGGCGGGATTTTAGTTAGCTCACTCTTGTTCGGGCTCTATCATATGGTTCCACTCCAGATAGTTGGCGCGTTTTTGTTAGGCCTGCCGCTGGCATGGGCTTATGAAAAAACAGGCTCTTTGTGGCTGATTATATACATGCACGCGCTCAATAATTTATTGGCTTTCCTCTACGCTTATTTCATTTTGTGAGATCTGTTTTCAACCTGTGTCCTCTTCCTAGTCTTAATCCTTCGTAATTTGGCGAAGGTATTGTCAATAATACCAGCATAAATTTTTTTTGCCACGTTTTCATATATAAGAATTTATATATGAAAACGTGTATATTAATCAGCATATCAGAAAAAGGAGGCAACATGACAAAAGCAATTGAAATCAACAATCTACGAAAATCATATGGACAAACAGAAGTTCTCAAAGGACTCAATTTATCGATAGAACAAGGCAGTTTGCTGGCACTACTTGGCCCCAACGGTGCTGGCAAGACCACAACGGTGCGCATCTTGGCGACCTTGCTCCGCTTCAACGCCGGTACAGCACGAGTATTCGGCCATGATGTCGTGAGAGAAGCCGATGCGGTGCGCCGCCGGGTCAGCTTGACCGGGCAGTTTGCCTCGGTTGATGAAGAGTTGACCGGGTTGGAGAATCTCGTTCTGGTCGCCCGGCTGCTGGGGTATTCCTGGACCGATGCCAAGCACCGAGCGGCGGGGCTAATTCAGGCGTTTGGTCTGGCAGAAGCCGGTCAGCGTCAGGTCAAGCATTACTCTGGCGGGATGCGCCGACGGTTGGATATCGCAGCCAGTATCGTCGTCTCGCCCGATCTTCTCTTTCTCGACGAACCCACCACCGGGCTTGATCCCCGGAGCCGCCGTTACATCTGGGATGTGATTCGAACCCTGCGGGCTGCTGGCACGACGGTGTTGCTCACTACCCAATATTTAGAAGAAGCCGATGAACTTGCCGACCGCATCGTCATCATCGACAACGGCATGATTATCGCCGATGGCACGCCGGGACAATTGAAGAGTTCGGTGGGATTGGGCATCTTGAGAATTCGTCTGAACAAGGCTGAGCAACAGCCCTTGGCAGCGCAACTCGTGTTGCAAACGCTGGGGATCACCGCCCAGGTTGAACCTGATCCTGCGGCGCTGTCGGTCCAGGTTGCCGACCCCGAACCCGTAGCGAAAATTTTTACCGCTCTCTCTGAGGCAGATATCGTCCTGACAGAGTTCTCACTGGAGCAACCCAGTCTGGATGAGGTGTTCCTGGCCCTGACAGGCCAACCGATTATGGATGAAACTAAGAACGAAAAGGAGATTGCTTGATGGCTATGCTAGACACTGCCCAACCCGGAATCGTCGATAAACAGGTGCTCACATCGGCGATGAGCGCCAAGAACCGCCCCAGCCGTTCGAATGCGTTGTCCGCCTCCCTAACCCTGACGTGGCGTGCTTGGCTCAAGCTCAAACATGTGCCATCGCAATTGGTTGGCATCACCATATTTCCAATTTTGATGACGCTGATGATGACCTTCCTGTTTGGTGGGGCGCTGGCTGGCTCAGTTCAAGCGTATGTGCAGCATTTGATACCGGGAATGATCGTCCTGACCGTCACGATGAGCACTGCGAATACCGCGCTGGCCCTCAATACCGACATCGCCAATGGGATTTATGATCGTTTCCGATCCCTCTCATTTTGGCGACCAGCAGTGCTTGTCGGGTCGTTGTTGGGGGATACGCTACGTTATACGATTATGGTGTTGATCGTCATCATCGTGGGTGTCATTCTGGGGTTCCGCCCCGAAGCTGGTCTCAGTGGGGTCTTGCTGTCGCTGAGTCTCGTGCTGGTATTTGCCTTCAGCCTATCCTGGATTTGGACAGCTTTGGGATTGCTGATGGATGATGCGGAGTCGGTAGCGATGGTGAGCGGCTTTACCACTTACCCGCTGACTTTCCTCAGCAACGTGTTTGTCGATCCAGCAACCATGCCCGAATTCCTACAAGCGTTCGTGAGCATTAATCCCGTGAGTCTCGTTACGACTGCGCTCCGTGGTTTGATGCAAGGGACTGTCACCACCCCGCAGCTAGTCTATGCGTTTTTGGCCTGTGCAATCCTCATTGTGGTCTTTGCGCCATTGACCATGTATCTCTACAACCACAAGAATACAACCTAGGTTCACAACTTTGCGATTTTGAGGGGTGAATTACTTGAGAACGCCTTCAATCTCAGAGGAATCAAGGATTATTACCCCTCATTTTTAGAAAGTTACCGTACTAGGTGGTCTCGCTTGAATTCAAAAATCATTGTTTTCTGATTATTCGTCCGCCCGTTCAGTTGCATAAGCCGCAAAATCTGTGTGCAGTTTTGTCGGCTTTATGCTGTTGTTGGGATGGCGATCTTCAACTTAGTCTTGCCTAAGAATGTATTTAGCCGTCCCAACTACAGTTTTTTCCCACCACAACTACAGTTTCCTGTGGGGACCCGTGCCGCCGCCTGCGCTATCCTATGTTCATGACGAAAAACAGCACAGGCACACAGCGCCATTACGAGATTGAAATCGAAGAACAGTTGGATGACCACTGGCAGGTATGGTTTGAAGGGTTCACCATCGACCAGACGCCAGAACGCCATACTATTGTGCAAGGCCCCATCCAAGACCAAGCTGCTCTACATGGCGTGCTGAGAAAGATCAACAATCTGGCCCTGACGCTGATTTCCATCAATTCCCAGCAGTTATCAGAAGACAATTCACGAATCAACAAGGAGACACAAACATGAGCACGTTACAAAAATGGGGCGGCGCAGCTGCACTGTACGAGGCCCTGGCCTACATTATCGGCTTTGTTGGCTTTATCGCGGTGGTGAACGTGGGCGGCATCGTCGACCCGCTCGAAAAGGTGGCAGCGATTGTCGCCAATCAAGGGGTGCTAACTGGGTTGATGCTAATTGTCTACGTCGTTTGGGGCGCATCGCTGGTTGTGCTGACGCTAGCATTACACGAGCGACTAAACGGCGACACGTCCGCCCTTGCTCGCACGGCAACGGCGTTTGGCATTATCTGGTCAATGCTCGTGATTGCCAGCGGCATGATCTACAACGTGGGGATGGAAACGGTTGCTTCGCTCTACACCACCAATCCCGAACAAGCGGCCACCGTCTGGCTGGCAATTGGGTCTGTATTCAATGGTTTGGGCGGCGGTGTAGAAGTTGTCGGCGGCATCTGGGTCATCTTGCTAAGCGTCGCAGCCCTGCGCAGTGGAAACTTCTCCCGCTCCTTCAACTATCTTGGCTTTGTCGTCGGGGCGGCTGGCGTGGTCAGCGTTGTACCAGCCCTGAGCGAAATCAGTGCCAGTATCTTTGGCCTGACCCAAATCGTCTGGTTTGCCTGGCTGGGTATCGCCATGCTGCGTCAACCGAAATCTGCTGCTCAAGCAGTCGTTACCCCCGCATTTGGATAAGAAAGTCAGCCAGTCAGATTGTTAGCTGGTCAGCCTAAAGTGTTGAAACGCTGAAATGCTGACTGGCTGAAACGCCAACTAGCCGAAATGGAGAATAGTCATGAGACAAGAAGTACTGAATCACCCACATAATGATCTGAGCAACATCTCGTTCCAACAAAAAAGTACAGCACTTTCGTTGGTAATCACCATCGGTGCCACTGTCTACTATATTGTAAACATGTGGCCCATGCGCGCCCTCACCCTCGACAACAACGCCATGCCTGACGGATTCGGCACGCTAGTTATCGGCACAGTTGCCTTAATCATCATTGCTCAAATTGTGCTGCAAAGTGCGTTAGCCATCCAGACGGGGACTGCACCAGCCACCACCGCTCACGAAAAATCAGCGGCTTTGAAAGCAACCCGAAACGCATACAATGTGTTGACCGCCGGTATTTTTTTCGTCATCGGCTCTGTTTTTGTAGCAGAACTGGCCCTATTTTACACTGCCAATCTCGCCATTCTCTCGTTTGCGCTATCCGAAATAGTGAAAGACGTTTCGAGGCTTTTTTACGGACGTTCGCAGATTGGTTAGAAGTAAGTTGGTTCAAATACTAATATTGCCTCTGAAGACCGGAGTAATCTCAAGCAATAACGGGAGAAATCGCATGAAAAAGTTCTTACGAATTCCGCTTATTTTGTTGATAATCTATCTGGCAACCGCGGCCATTCTCATCATCACCAACCGCTCCACAGAGATGGCTGTGGAGGGGATGCATTTTGATTTTGGGGTATGGGCTACCGTTGCCGACGACACGCTACCCGATCTGCAACCGTACACCTCCCGTGATGGTTCTACATTGCATTATCGTTTCTACAAAAGCGAGACAGAGACCGAAAACGTGCTGATCCTGCTTCATGCTTCTGGCTGGCACAGTATGCAGTTTCATCAACTGGCTAATGCCCTTAGTCAGAATGACGTTGCACATGTCTACACCCCCGACCTGCGCGGACACGGCTTTACCCCGGAAAAACGCGGTGATGTGGATTACATCGGCCAAATGGAAGACGACATTGCCGACTTGATTGGCGTGGTGAAGACGAGATTTCCACAGTCCGACATCGTCATCGGTGGACATTCTTCTGGCGGCGGTCTCGCTGTGCGTTTTGCGGGTAGTGAGTATGGCAAGCTGGCCGATAGCTACCTACTGCTGGCGCCCTATTTGCAGTACAACGCACCCACCACACGGCCAAATTCGGGCGGTTGGGCACGACCCTTAACCCCGCGTATCATCGGGCTGCTCATGCTCAACAGCGTCGGCATTCGCTGGTTCAACGAGATGACCGTCATCCAATTTGCTATGCCTCAAGAGATGCTGACTGGCGCATTAGGCGACACGGCAACGACGGCGTACAGCTATCGGCTGAACACCTCCTTTGCACCACGCGCCGACTACGGTAGCGATTTGGCCGCCATGCAGCAGCCATTTTTGCTCGTTGCTGGTCTGGAAGATGAATCGTTTATCGCTGAGCAGTACGAACCGACGATAAATCAATACGCGACCAACGGCGAGTACATTCTCCTGCCCGACATTGGCCACATCGACTTATTGACTCCATCTAGCGTCGCGACCGTTGTGATCGACTGGCTACAAGCTATTGATGCAGATACCGAAACGGCATTAGGTAACTGAAAACGCACCTCTGAGCCAATACGACGGTCGCGACGAGACCATAAGTTTTTCAACAATGTTTAGTTCAACAGTGTTTAAGTAACGGCACAACTTATGGTCTTGGGCAGAGCCTAGCTTAAATGGTAAATCAGTACGAGAATCTATCAGCTATTAATCGGACATAAGAGGAAAATATATCGCCCGCCACACATCATCTCAAATCACAAATCACCACATCATGTGATGACGCCTCACCACATTGCTTGATATCATTTGGCCATAGCAGAACAGAAATGTCGTTGCACGACTAGCCGCAAAAGGCCATGCATTTAGACAGGCCATAGAGAAATAGAAGTAGAGAAATAGAAGATGAAACCAAATACAAACAAAAGTGAAAAAAATAGCAACTCAGGTATTGGCATCGGCGTTGCGCTTGGGCTGGCCCTTGGTGTAGCCCTTGGGGCAGCGTTGGACAACGTAGGGCTAGGAATCGCGCTTGGCATCGCCATCGGTGCCGCACTGGGTACTGCATATGATTCGAGGAAGGATGCTCGATAGGAGCAAAAATGTACATCGTTGTCATTGTAGGAATAGGAATTGCGCTTGGCATTGCTACCATTGCCGCACTTAGGATTACTTATCACTGGATGAGAAACATCACAAAGGAGCAAAAATGAACGTTCTTATCGTTGGTGCTAGTGGTGCAACGGGCCGCTTGCTTGTCGAACAACTTCTCGAACGGGGCCATTCTGTCAAGGCAATTGTGCGCTCGGCCAACAGCTTGCCCAAATCTGTTCGGAATCATCAAAATCTATCGGTCATTGAAGCCGCCGTCCTAGATTTGAGTGATGATGCGTTGGCCCAGCATGTCAAAGAGTGTGATGCCGTGACATCATGTCTCGGCCACAACATGACGTTGAAAGGGCTCTATGGTCATCCACGTCGGCTCGTAACCGATGCAACGCGACGCTTGTGCCATGCAGTGATGATGAATCAACCAGAAACAATGACCAAGTTTGTGTTAATGAACACCAACGGCAATCGCAACCGGGATCTCCACGAACCAATCTCCTTTGCGCAACATTGTGTGATTTGGCTGCTGCGCCTTCTCTTACCACCACATGTGGACAATGAGCAAGCCGCAGAGTTCCTGCGCACCAAGATTGGTCAAAACCATGAGATCATCGAGTGGGTGGCTGTGCGTCCCGACAACCTGACTGATGAGGATGAAGTCACACCATATGACATCTATCCATCACCCATTACAAGCGCAATCTTTGATTCCATAACCACCAGCCGCATCAACGTCGGTCACTTTATGGCGGAACTGATCACAAATGATGAGACTTGGCGATAGTGGAAAGGGCAGATGCCCGTCATTTATAACAGAAAAGACAAAAGGGAAGGATAATATGACGCCCCAAAAAGCGACTTACGCTAATTATTTAATCTCAATCGTTTTTGCCGCCGCGATGATAGGGTCGTCGCTCATGATTGACGATAAAGATACCTCACAAATCGTTCTGTTTAGTCTAATCGCGATATGGCTTGTCCCTTTTCTCTATTTAGCGAAGATACAAAAGCGCAAATCAACCAGCGAATCGACAATAAGCAATCGTGGAGAAACCTTATGAAAGCAACTGTATATGCAGAACTGGATCCGGCTGACACCCTTCAACATCAAGGGGTAAAACCATCTACCGCCAAGGTAAACGCACCACGACAACCCCTCGCAGACGCGCTGATGCAGTTTATTGTCCGACGCCCTCGGACCTTTACAATCGTATACGGCAGCGGATCTGCGATAGCGGCACTTTGGTTATTCATCAGTTCGGTTCAAAAGAGCGAGTGGATATGGACGATTGGAGCGGCGAGTTGGTTAGTAAGCATCGTAACCTGCGTAGGGGGTATCCTCTATCTATTATCGACGTATACTCCTCTCTCACATCATCCCGATTCACAAATCACCATATCAAGATAAGAACAATTTTATCGTTACGAAAATAAGGAAAATAAGACAATGAATGCCTCTTTTCAGCAAAAAAGTACCGGCGTATCGCTCGTGATCGTTGTGTCAATTGCAATCTATTACTTTATGAACATTGTGGGAATGATTCAAACCGGAGCAGCACTACAGGCGAACACAGCCTTGCCAACTGGATATTGGCAGCTCGTAATCGCTACCCTTGTTCTGATCATAGTGGTTGAGGCAGCGCTTCAAGCCGTTCTGGCCATTGGTTCCGGACGAGTTCCAGCCCCAGCCCAGCGCGACCACAGTGTTGCGCTGAAGGCGAACCGCAACGCGTACACAGTGCTGGCTGTAGGCGTTTTCATGACGTTTGGTAGCCTGTTTTTCACACCGACATCCTTTGTCATGGGCAATATTCTGCTGTTCGTCTTCGTGCTGGCAGAAATCACGCGGTTTGCTTCGCAGCTCATTTATTATCGGCAGAAGGCATAGTATGTGAAAGTCCTAATATGAATGTACGGAATATACGATGACCGCCAAACTTTTTTGCTTCACAACCTAGGAGGGATCGGCATGAAAGCAATGGTATGGACAAAATATGGAGCACCGGATGTTCTCCAACTCAGGGAGGTAGAAAAACCGACGCCCAAGGACAATGAAATACAGGTCAAAGTGCATGCGGCAACCGTATCAGCAGGTGATTGTGAAGTGCGCAGCCTCAAATTTCCGCTCTGGCCTGGACTCCCCCTGCGCATCTATGCGGGCCTCCGGAAGCCAAAAAGATTAACCATCCTCGGCCAGGAGCTGGCTGGAGAAATTGAAACAGTCGGCAAAAATGTGACCAAGTTTAAAAAGGGAGACGCAATTTTTGCCGTAACCGGTTTTGGCATGGGTGCTTACGCCGAGTACAAATGTCTGCCCGAAGATGGGGCGTTGGCGATCAAGCCAACCAGTTTGAGCTATGAGGAAGCTGCCACCATCCCTGTGGGGGGACTTGAAGCACTGCATTTTCTAAGAAAAGGCAATATCCAGAGCGGGCAAAAAGTTCTGATCAATGGCGCGGGCGGGAGCATCGGGACAATGGGGATACAGCTTGCCAAGCACTTTGGGGCGGAAGTTACCGCCGTGGATAGTACCAAGAAATTGGAGATGCTGCGTTCGATTGGGGCCGACCACGTCATTGATTATACACAGGAAGATTTCACCAAAAACGGTGAGCGCTATGACGTTATTTTTGATGTGGTAGGCAAGAGCCCGTTTTCACGTAGTATCAGATCGCTAACCCACAGCGGATGTTATCTTATCGGGAATCCAAGCCTGTCAAAGAAATTTTTGGGGTCGTGGATTTCAAAGAGAAGCAGCAAGAAAGTAGCAACTGATGCGGCAGGGCATAAAGCAGAAGATCTAATTTTCCTCAAAGAGTTGATTGAGGCGGGCAAAATAAAATTAGTCATTGATGGACGCTACCCCTTAGAGCAGATTCCCGAGGCTCATAGGTATGTCGAATCCGGTCGCAAAAAAGGCAATGTCGTCATAACCATCGAGCAATAAAATAAGAAGCAGGACAATTATACAAATGCAAAAAAAGAATCGTATCGTTCAAATACTTAGAATCATCATGCCTCTTGTGGGGTTAATCTGTATCGTGGTATTCCCACCCTGGGACGGCATATGGGCTTGGATCACACCCGTACCTGACAGTGTCCAAGAACAAGTCGATGACGCAATCGGTCATGGCTTGGATGGCATGATTGTCTATGTGGATGAAGCAGGTAAACCACCCGCATTTTATACGGCTGGCTGGAAAAATCGAGAAAATCAAATACCAGCCGACCCGCAATCATTATTCAAGATTGCTAGTATCGATAAGTTATACGTCGCCGTTGCAACCACCAAACTGGTCGCTGACGAACGCATCTCGCTGGATGATACGCTCGCGGACCACTTTCCAGAACTTGTGGGAAGAATTGAAAACGCAGAAACCATCACCGTGAGATTAATGGTGCAGCATCGAAGCGGTATTCCCAATTTCACCGACTCTCCTGGTTATTGGGAAAACCCACCAAATGGTCCAGCCCTTGAACTCGTGCTTGATTTGCCTGCAAACTTCGCACCGAATGCGGAGTACGGTTATTCAAATACGAATTATCTTCTGCTCTCCCAACTCATTGAAAAAGCGGTGGGGTATAGCCATTGGCAATATATCGAGGAGGAGATTCTAATACCGCTCGAGCTGAACAATACGTACACGTCGATTGATGATGTGGATATTGACGATGTCATGAGCGGCTACTGGGTTGGCTATGAGCCTGATTTGAAGAATGATCCGCACGGCACAATGCTCGCAACAGCAGAGGATGTGGGCATATTCTTGAGGGCTTTAAATGATGGCTCATTGTTAAATGATAATGAACAGGCTATTTACTCCTCTGTTTATGAGTATGGACATTCCGGATTGATACCTGGATACCAAAGTATCGCCCGCTACCACAGTGACATTGATACGGTTGTGGTTCAGTTTGTGAACACAGCAGGTGGCACTCCTCTAGTTCCACTTTTCGATACACAGGGTGGAACCAAGGTGATGGTATCGTATGTTGTTTACAATCGGATTGTCCAGATTCTGGGTGGGTAATATGAAAGCTATTTTTTTTCATCAATATGGTTCGCCTGACGTGCTTAACCTGGAAGAAATCCCAAAGCCAACCCCTAAAGATAATGAAGTACTGGTAAAAGTTCATGCCACATCTGCAAACGCGGGAGATTGGCACCTCATGCAAGGTGACCCATTCTTAATCCGCTTAGGCGAGGGGCTTCGCAAACCCAAGACGAGGATTCTGGGCGCAGACATCGCGGGGAAGGTGGAAAAGGGGATACAACAATGTTTGTAACCGAACAAGAATATTGGGTTCGCCAAGAACACTATGCGGACCTACGACGTCAAGCTCAGCAACAACGGCTGACGAGCAATCAAAGACGAGAGCCCGTGTACTGGCGTTCATTGTTGACGCAGGGTATAGACATTGCTTTAGGCATCGTTTCCGCCTGCTCACCAGAGACCGCTGGAAATCGTTCATCACTTTTCCACTGCATTCCTGTTGGATACACTCAAGGGTGATCAGGATGCGCATAAGGCACTCTTGCCGGATGCGGTACAATTCCCTGGCATTGAGTACAGAACGACGCAACAATAGTTTGCTGATACGCAACACCGGTGAAGACCAAGCCATCTGGGATCGGTGTTTCAAGATGGCTTGGAAAGGAAATCGCAGATGCAAAAAAGAACTGCACGCTACCATAGGGCAATCGCGTACCAATTATCAATCGATACTTACGTGATTGCCCCTGGCATAGAACCATCAACAGAATCTTGCTTCCCCCAGAATACCCCCTCAAATAGAACCTTTGTAGGCTGACATTGCATTCCACACCAAATACAATGACCTCACAAATTATTTTACTAGTTCAAAGAGGAAACTATGAATCTCAGGGTTTCGTTCGCGGCACAGACTACTCACAACAGTGCTGATCATGCTAATTGCCCTATGGTCTATCCCATTTGTCTTTCTAACGAACGTCAAGAATCGCAAATGTCGCTAAGGATAAGGTCCCATAGTGTCGTAATCACCATAGGCATCGGAATCGGTGCCAGCATCGGAGTCGCATTGGACAACGTGGCACTCGGTACTAGCATTGGTGCTGCCGTAAATTAGCTCAAAGATTAGTTACAACCTCTGAAGATTGGGCCGCTCTTTGATACCACAGGAGAAAAATTATGACTCACCTTTCTAACGCGACCTTTGTACAAACAACGGCAAACCTAGCCACTGCGCTCTTTGCCTTCTTCATTGGCGTGCAGGTGTTGGTTGCTATAGGTATCCTACCCATTTCGATTCTTTGGGGTGGGCGGCA
This sequence comes from Chloroflexota bacterium, assembly GCA_039028975.1. Taxonomy (GTDB): domain Bacteria; phylum Chloroflexota; class Anaerolineae; order Caldilineales; family Caldilineaceae; genus JAHBNG01. Next base: position 16,799 of record JBCCHB010000147.1, on the reverse strand, counting down.
AAGCGAACTGACCCCTGCCCTCCGTGTGGCCAGTATGGGAGCGGTCATCATTCTGGGCGCCTTTATTTACATCATTCGGACTCGCGCTGGACTGGCCGGGGCGATGTCAATTCCCACATGGATTCGGGTATCTGCCTGGGTTGTCACTGCTTATATGGCGCTCAATACGCTGGGCAACTTTGTGTCCGTTAATAATGTGGAGAAGCTATTCTTTGGGCCAATGACGTTATTGATGACCGTTGCCTGTCTGCTTGTGGCAGCTTCAAACGCTAACTGATGTACTGCTTAAATCAGCCCAAGCTCTCGACTAAGTGCGATGGCTTGGGTGCGGCTGCCAACGCCCAGTTTCCCAAAGATATTGCTGACGTGGCGTTTGGTGGTGCCAACCGTAATGATGAGCTTTTCAGCGATCTGTGCGTTAGAACAGCCGTCTGCAAGCAAGGCCAATACCTCCAGCTCGCGCTCGCTAAGTGGTTCAATGAGGGGTTGTTGCAGGCTGGTAACTCTCGTAGATTGGATAGGCTTATAAGGGGCGAAGGCCACAAACAGTTTCTCCACAAACGGTGCGGATACATCACGTTGAGAAACGTGGCTCAGGAGCCGTTGCATGGGCGCACCGATGCTGACAAACGAATAGAGATAGCCTGCTGGTTCAGCCTTAACGAGCGCCTCTTCCAAATAGGCCAGAGCAGATTCTTGATCATCAAGCGTCTGCCAAGCTACCGCTTGGTGAATAAGCGCTTGTAGGGCAATGCCAAAGAACCCATTGTGCTGGGCCGTCTCTTTCGTTTGCGCCAATAGCGCCAAAGCGCGTTTTGCCTGGTTTGGACTTTCAACACTCCAGATGGCACACAGCGCAAGGTAGCTTTGGTAACTGTCGAGCCTCCACACAGGTTGATCCAGCCGCGTTTGCTCAGGGGGTGTTTGAGCAGCCGCCCATCGATAAGCCGCCGCCTTATTGCCGCTGTGCAGATCAATGTACGTACGCAATGCATGGTGGCTCTCAGGGGCCTGTGTTCGACCCATCAGGAGTGTTACTTTATCCCAATTTTGCAGCGCGTCCCGTGCCATTTCAACATTGCCCAAGGCTATTTGAATGCGCGCTTTGGTCGGCAAGGTCAGAATCAGCATTGCGCTGTTGCGCATCTGCTCAAATAATTCGATAGCATGCTCGACCGAGTCTGCTGCTTCATCCAATTGATGCCGCTCCAGCAAAAGCTCGGACAGCCCCCAATAGGCGACGCCAGCCACCTGGGAATAATTTTGCCGCTGCGCGTTGACCTGATCAATGATCCGTCGATACCCCTCTTCTGCCGCGTGCAATTTACCTTGATGAAAAAGGGTACGTGTCAGATAAGTGCGGGCAAAGCTCTCTGTGATCAGAGCACCAGACTGCTGAGATGTTGTCAGCGCACCCGTAAATCCCTCGATCGCGCCTTGCAGCTTGCCAAGTAGCAGGTTGGCGTTGCCAAGATTCAAGAAGCTAGTACCCCTTGCTGCGAGATCGGTGACAGGCAATCTTTCCAACGCTTCCGCAGTCAGCTTGGCCGACCGGTCAATATCGCCGCGGAAGATAGCCAGCCAGCCATGGATTGCCGATAGATTTCCGGCGATTCTACGCGCTTCCTCTTTAGATGAGGATGGCCGCGACTCTAGTGCGGCTAATTGCACCATTAGCTTTTCGATCTGACTGCTAAAAAGCAAAGCCCATGCTGACCTGATCTGTAGCAAGAGGGATAGTTCTATCCCTGCATCCTCAATGGCCTCCAACCACCCTAACGCCCGATGCATCTCGCCCTGCCTCGTGCTTAGTAGAATATACTTTTCGGCCAGCGTTAGGACCAAAGTTTCGTCCCCGCTTTGGAGAGCATAGTGGATGGCTTCGTTATCGTGCCCTTGGACGTCGCACCAGATGGCTGCTTCTCGGTATAGGGCCTGACATTCTTCATGGGGCAGGAAATCGTAGAGCCGCTTGCGCAGAAATTCGGCAAAGAGGTGATGATAGCGGTACCAGTGCCGTTCATCATCCAGGCGTGTGATGAATAGATTGCTCTGCTCTAACGATTCCAGCATCTCCTGCATGTGATTTTCGCTTGGCGCATTGTTCCCATCTTCGTTGGTCAAAACCGCGGCGCAGAGTGGCGCACAAAAGCGTTCCAGAATTGCGGTGCGCATGAAAAATTCGCGGCGGGGCACGGGTTGCTTGTCCAGCACCTCATCCGTTAGATAATCGAGGACAAAGTGGTGGCTCCCGCTGAATGATGCAATAAACTCGGCCAGATCATCTCGGTCTTGCATAGATATGGTGGCCAGTTGCAGCGCGGCTGCCCAGCCTTCAGTGCGGCCTGCCAGCTCTTCAATTTGCTCTAGGGTGAGCACCAGCCCTAACTGCTCATTTAACAAGAGAGCGCACTCTGCGGCGGTAAAGCGTAAATCATCCACACGGATTTCGGTTAACTGCCGCCGTACGCGCCAGCGCGACAACGGCAATGGTGGATCGATGCGGCTGAGCAATAACAAATGAAAGCGAGGCGGGCTATTTTCCACCAGGAAAGTGACGGCCTCGTGTATGGAGGGGTTGTTAATGAGATGATAGTCGTCGAGAATCAGCAAGCACTGGTTCTGCGGATCAGTCAATTCTACTGCAGCCAAGTCATTGATGAGCGCCGTCATCAAAACATCGGACGGTGGTAGCGGTGTAGCTTGTAGAAGGGGATTCAATGAGTCGCCCAGATTAGGCGCAACCCTCTGCAAAGCCATGATTAGATAACCAAAGAAGCGTACGGGATCGCTGTCCCCTTCATCCAGTGAAAGCCAGCTTAGATTGCTGTTTTGCCGCGTTTGAAGCCAGTGGCTGACCAGCGTCGACTTACCAAAGCCTGCAGGCGCGGCAACCAGCGTTAGGCGGCTAGCGAGTCCGGCATCCAACTTTTCCAACAGTCGCGGACGGGTCACAATTTCAGAGCGTAGTGTAGGAAGAAAGCATTTGGTGGCTAAAAGCATGATGACAAAAGAACGGTGTGTTCCATTTTTGGGACATGGTCAATCACAAATAATGAAGCTGTTTAAGGTACCCCGCAAATGTGGTACGCACCACGAAAAAACGACGGCTGAATCGATTTGACTACGCCATAATATACTATAATACAATCGAAATCATGAATAATGATATTATGGCAACCCCATCCTAGCCCGGACTTTAGGCAAACCAGATGACAACGTCCATCTTGGTAACGAAGCTGCACATCCCATCACTCCGCCTTGATCTTGTTGCGCGACCGCGCTTGCTTGACCAGTTGAACCATGGGCTTCATGCTTGGTCGTTGTTTCTCCTCTTTCCCGGCTAACAGGAGCAAATTGAGGCCTTATTGCAGGCTGCTGAACAAGCCGTTGAACAACCAATCGACGTTCAAACATCTGCATCTGACGCGGAACGTGACCAAAGCCTAGCCAATGAAGTATTGGGCGATGTCGATCATCCACAGGCCAATCTTGCTCGGTATCGAGATAATGCGCCATTGGCCATCGAACTCTCCAAATGGGCACTAACCCGCTTGTCGGAAGATATCTTGTGGGTTGGGTTTGGTCCAGCGCGTCGGCGCACAACCAACTTAGCGAGTGTTTATGCCAGTTTGGGTGAGGTGGCCGCAGAGCAAACCTATCGTCAGAGCATTACCCTCGAGCACATGGCTGGATTCGTCTATGCGACGATCCATGACAACGCAAGGCTCATGGAAATGTTGACCATACAAGGACAGTTAAATCAAGCCATCGACGTTTTTGATCAGATACAACCACTGCTTGAAGAGCAGGCAGGACCGGCAGTGGGCATGGTCTATATGGCTTTCCTCATTCGGCCACGCGCGTTTCATCGGACAGCAATCCATCCCTCTTTCTTGGGTTTGTCCCAACAATCTCCCACGCCTCATCTGGGCCTGCAGCTGCAAGAATCCAGAGTCCGATACCATCCACTGGCTGAAATGGATCACGAAAGTACAACGTTCCGGCTGCATATTGCGCTGCAAACTAACTGAGCAGGTCTGAAGTCCACCCAATAAAGTGGATAGATAGTTAAATCCAATCTCCAACTTAACTTGGTGATCACCCATAAGTGCTGTGTTGTCTGGGAAAAGGGTTGATGCGCAAGTAAGAAAGAGTAGAAAGAGTCTGAAAAAGAGAAGCAAGGCCACGCAGGACGAGATAGGGTCCGCCAAGATCGTTATCCAAACCAAGCTTGCCGCCAAGATATCGAATCCAAAGAATGGCGTAACGTGCGCCACTGTGATGACTTGGGCTTGGCGTGGCTGGGTGTTAGTCCAGCCAGCGTTACACACTGGATGGTGCTCCCGCCCAGACGGCCAAAGAACTGCTCAAGCAACCCGTCAAAGAAAGTCAGTGGCAGATTCTGAATGATGAAGGAGCACGTTATCTGGCACTGGGAGGCACCGAGGCAACGACCTTGGGCCAAGTCACTTTGCTCTTGGTGAAGCGCATGGCCGATGGGGAACGTCTGCTCTATCGGCGTCGGCGGCGCTGGACGCCCATGCCTGGCTGCCCTTGCTCCAAAGTGCTGTGGCTGATGAACAGACCGCACCCGATAATAGCAAACTCCATGATATACTCGCTTTGTTGGCCCGTTCCACCCCCTTCATCCAGGCACAAACTGCGACCTTTGATGGCTGGCTTTATGTCCCTTGGTTTCTTAAGAAGGTCCTTGACCTGGGCTTTCGGCGCATCGTGCTCCCGGCCAAAACCAACAGGGCCTATACTGTCTCCCTAACTTCCAAAACTTGGCCTTTGACGATCCTTGAACCTAACTTTTTACTCGAGATTCGCTACGAATCAATAAACTTTTGATGATAGACAACCTACACTCACATTGCGGATAATCGTAGGAGAACAACTTCGTGCCGAAAAGAGTAATCGAAGAGTCTGAAGAGGAATTTCCATCTCAGTGGGGAACACAAACAACCATCTCAATTAAAACGAGCAACCGCAAAGCCCTGCTCTATGCATTGGATGAGTTCCCCGAGTTTGATGAAGAGACCATGCCATCAGCCCTTATCAATCGCATTATCGTCGATTGGTTTCACATCCACGGAAAAGGCAGCGTCAAGCAAAGTCTCAACAGGCTAAGCCAAGAACACACAGTTCAGACCGAACTCCTTCAAGAGATCGCTCAGGCCGTTAAAGCTTAAGCGATCGACTGAATTATTGCAGTAAATAACAGATCCCTCAAACGATACCAAAATAAAAACCGTTACTCACGTGACTGAGTAACGGTTCTCTTGGTATGCACTTTAACAATCAAATAACAAATCTTAACAGAATTTGTATAGAAGATAATTGTCGTGCATTTTAATGTACCAAAGGTACCCCGTAGGGGATTTGAACCCCTGTTACCGCCTTGAGAGACAGTGACTAACTAGCCCTCCTCAAAGCCAGGCGTAATCGCCTGGCTTTTTCTATTGGCGCGCTTTCTTTAAGGTGCCAAGCGGAGAAATGAACGATTCGCCAATGGCCTCAACATCCTGCAACGAATAATGATTCGTCATATCCGTACTAGAATGGCCAACTTGACGACGTAATAGATCGTCAGAATTGACGCCCTGCTGATATCGCCGCCAATGGGTAATGAACATCCGGCGACCATCATGGGTGCCGTTTAGTTCATCAAAGACGCCTGCCTGTTTCGCCAGTGCTCTATACGCTCGGTACACGCCTTGCAGCGATAGGCGGGTGCCGTGACTCGACATGAAAAGTGGGCCCGAAGTTGGGTACCCTCGCTTTTCCAAATAGCGCTCCAGGTGGTACCCAACAACATTATCAAACGCGGCCAAGCGCTCTACCTGGGCCTTACCAATGATTCGTAAATGCGGCTGGCCACCAAGAGGCATTTTGATATCATCAACATTTAGGCGATGTACTTCGATCCGGCGTAAGCCAACGCCAAACAGTAGTGCCACAACAGCTCGGCTTCGCTCAGGATATACAACCTTGTCATGTAGTTTGGGGTCCATCATCGCCTCAATTACGCTCAGCGAAGGTGCAGCCCGAGCAGGCTTTGCTCCGTAGGCCGCAGGAACCCAATCGGCGTAGGAGCGTTCGAGATAGCCCTCCCGAAAGGCCCATCGGAAAAGCGCTCGCAGGCGACGATGAACATCATTACGAGTGTTCCATCCAAGCGCCCGATAGGGATCGTGCTGGCTGGGTCTGCGAGATAGCCAGCGGGCGAATTCTTCAATATCAGAACGAGAGCACTCTCGCAATTCGAAAGCGTTGAGATATTCGAGGAAGTACATAATTTTCTCTCGGTACCCAAGGAGGGTTTTCTCAACAACCGTTCTCGATTTGTCATCGAGCCAAGCGTCTATAAGTCTGGAAAATTCCGATACATCAATCAGTTGCTCGGGTCGATCCCATCTCACACTCTCAATCATTCTCTCTCGCTTCGATGTAGGCAGCCGTGGATTGTTTATTGATACAGGCATAATCCAACTCCCTTATGGCACAGACTCACTACAAGGGATAGATTATACCACAATGCGCGCAAAATGTGTAGCCCGAAAAACAATGCCAATCATATTTTCATGACACTAGTGAGGAAGGCATAACTGTGTGCAACGCACAGATTGTAAATGGATAGAGAGGAGTTGTCAAGCGATGGATGATCTTTGGAAAATCATAGCCTCAATCGGGGGGAATGAAAATAAAATTACAATCAATCGGGTCTACATCTCGGCGATGGGCGACGATTTGGTTGGTGGGCTATTTTTAGGGGAACTGCTGTTCTGGTCGCAAAAGGCAGATCAGCAGGGCTGGTTTTGGCTAGACACAGACAAGATGGAGGCCAACCATCTAACCGAATATGCACGAAAAAAGTACACCAAAATCCTCCTAGCCGCAGGCACAATTGAAACCAAAAAACAAAAAGTCAACACAGGACCACGCCTACATTTTCGCATCATCACGACCAAAATGTCTGAGCTAATTTTGTCCGCAATCAACGCAAAAAAAGCCTGTCAAAATACGGTTTCGGCGAAATCGCCAGAACCAGAAAAATCCGTTTCGGCGAAATCGCCAAAAGGGGATTTGGTTTCGGCGAAACCGCCAGAACGTTTCGGCGAAACCGCCAGAACCATGGTTTCGGCGAAATCGCCAGAACCTATATATATTAACTACCAATTAACTACCAATGATCAACTACCAATTGTAGATCCTATGATCTCTAAGGGATCGTCATCGTCGTCAAACTCAACAAGTACGCCAAAGATTGACGACGATGACGACGACTTTGAATTAATCCTCAACATGGTTTCTAAGAACTTTAATCAGCTCGTTACGGAAGAGCTTAAAGACGAAATCCAAGACATGCTTTCGGAACACCCCGCAAGCCATGTTGAATCGGCCATCAGGAAGGCCGTCCAGTACGGCGGGAAGACAATCGCTTATGTCAAAGCAATCTTGGCTGACGAGGGGACTGGACACCGAAGAAATTCCCAAGTGGAGGATCGTAGCGTACCAGCCGATTTTGAGAATCTGGTAAATCTGCCACCAATCGAGCCACCTCCCAAGGCCGAGCCAGAACCTGTCGAGCGGGGCGAAGAGGCCCAAGCCATTTGGGCCGAAGCTCTCGAGCTGCTAGAGACGGCTCTCCCACCAGCCACCTACGACACGTGGCTATCCGGCTCGGTCGGCTTGGGCATTCGGGATGGGAACTTGGTGGTCGGGGTCAAGGATGAGTACACCTGCGAGTTCGCAAAGTCGAGGCTGGCTACGCAAGCCCGCCGAGCGTTGAGTAAGCTGGGAGATGGTACCCCGGCAGAAGCGATTTGGGAAATTGCCGTTTAGTGAAAGGATTATTCATGAAAAAGAATTTACCGCACTTGAAAATGCCTAACCCAGTCACAGTCGATATGGCCACTGGCGATGTGATACTAGGAACACATGACAAAAATCAGTTCGTCCACTATTTCAACGAGGTTGCGAATGATGTCCACCGCACAGCCTTGGACAAGGGCTGGTACGGCCCAGATGGTAAAGACGAGCGTAACATGCGCGAGGTTATTTGCCTTATGCATTCTGAGCTGTCGGAGGCCTGCGAAGCATCCAGAAGTGGCAATCCACCTGATGACAAGATTCCCGAGTTTAGTGGCATCGAAGCCGAATTTGCTGATGTGATTATCCGCATTATGGACACAGCAAAACGCGAAGGATTTGACGTGGCTGGTGCCATCATCGCCAAATCCGAGTACAACAAGTCCCGTTCTTATCGTCACGGCGGGAAAGAAGCGTAATTGCCCTGTAGGGGAGAGGTAGCAAAATGATTACACCAGCAAATTTCCAGCGTATCCCATGGGACGATCACCCGGGTGATTGTGAATGCCCCATCTGTGAATGGCACGAAGATGAGTGCAGGTGCTCCTTCTGCGATTACGAGAGAGAGCGGAATATCTCGCCATCAGCCAAAATGCTCACGGACCAATACCGCTTACAGCTCTGGCGGTCTGGTCAGCCGCTACCAGCGGGAGACAAGATCATGTTTATCCATGCTGGGAATAACGCCAATCCCCGAACGGACTGGATGCACTTCTCGCATCCAGTCCGTTCGGGGGCGGTGAGTTTGGGTACTCACCGTCCTGGTTTTCTCCTATTGGTGCAGAGGTTCTGGGCTTGCTGTGGGGAGCTTGCCCAGAACCTCACCGACAGAAAATTCAAAAAATGGAAGTGAAAGGATAGTCATGAAACAAGAAAAGTATGTGATGGTGACAACGCAATGGCGTGGTGTATTCGCGGGATTCCTCGTCAGAGAGGATGAGGACAAGCGCATAGTGGAATTGAGGGAGATTCGTTGCGCAATTGACTGGGAGACCAAAGGTGGTTTCTTGGAACTAACGGATGTCGGTCCAAATGAAAAATCAATAATCGGGAATAGAGCTTTAGCGGCAAAGCTACAGGGGATCACTGGTATATTTGAGTGTAGCGATAAGGCCAAGGAGGCATGGCAAAGCCATGAGAATAAATCATGATTGAAGTCAAACCTCAGCTGACCGAAAATGACCTTCTCGCCGTGGGGGCTTGCCGCGATGGCGTCAAGAAAGCTAGGGAGAGGCTTGGGCTGATGGAAACGGTCGTCGATACAAAGACCCTGCTTTCTATGGTAGGGCGTGCGAACTCGAGATACTATGTGGCCCTTGCCGCAGGGTATAGCGGCAACGGCAACGGCTACGGCAACGGCAACGGCAACGGCGACGGCTACGGCTACGGCTACGGCGACGGCAACGGCTACGGCAACGGCTACGGCTACGGCTACGGCTACGGCTACGGCGACGGCAACGGCTACGGCTACGGCAACGGCAACGGCAACGGCAACGGCGACGGCGACGGCTACGGCAACGGCAACGGCTACGGCAACGGCAACGGCTACGGCTACGGCTACGGCGACGGCTACGGCGACTAAGCAGGAGATCCTCCATGACCAAAGAAGAAATTATCGCAGAACTCAACCACGCGCGGCGCTCCATGGCCGCCCACGACAATGCTCTTGTTCGCACGGACGGATGCGAAGCTATTGACAAAGCGGTGGCAGCCATCCAAGCCGCCACCTTAATCGAGCCAGGCTCAGCACTTCAGGCGGACTATCTCACCGCCCGCAGCTTCATTGCCACAGAGCGAGGCATGAGGGAGCGGGTCTTCAAAGAGAATCCCAAAAAGCAAGAGCGCAAAATGGCCGAGTGCGATACGGCCGGCAAGGCCCTGGGCCGCATGGCTCTGGCGCTAGGGCTAGAGGTCCCTCCGGCCATCAGCGAAATGGAGCCGGAAATAGAACAGATGGAATTAATCAAGGAGGTAGCATGAAATTACAAATGCATATCACGGCCACGGGAGCAAGTCTCACCGAAATGAGGCGAGCACTTATCAAAGCGACGACCGAGATCGCCACTGCCGAGAGGGCGCTTGGAAAGGAGGGGGCAGACGATCTGCGTGACCCGCTGGTTGTTGATTTAGAGTTGGAGGATTCATACAAGCTCGATGGCTTAGTGGGCTACGACCTGCTCATCGGCCTCCACGAAGAGGCACAGCCAGAGGCCACCGCTGCCTAGAAAGCAAAGAGCCAAGCAATGCCTGCTCACGGCCTGCTTGGCTCCGAATGTACCGAGAAGTACGCAGTAATCATATCCGGTTGCCGCGTACATTGTCAAAGAAAGGATCTGATTATCGTGGAAACGATTGTAAAGGCGTTGCAGAATCACCCAGCCCTAGCAGCGCTCACCATTTTTATCTTTGGTCTGTCCATGGCCTTTACTGCTATCGGCATTGCCATACCAGAGCTGTGGACTCTGATGGTACAGGTTCTGTGCATCATCATGATGTTCATGGGCATCATGTACCTGTGTATTATCAATCGAAAGGGCAAGGCGAGTGCTGCCCCTTTCGGCCTACCCCGTCTGACAATTCTGCTAGGGATACGGCTTCAGTGGGGGAGCCAAATGAGTCAGCGGGGGATGACGTGGGCGGCGATATGAATCAGTATGACAGCCAGGCGCCTAACTTTCTATATACCGCCAGCGGGAACAAAGTACCGGTGAGGGATGCAAATGAGACACGCAACTAACCGAATAACGACTCGTGCCTTCGTCGTTCCTGTTGTGGCTGGAGTTGTCGTCTTCCTGATTGCGTCCATGCTTTTCCGCGACATCAGCATCGACCGCGAAATGAAACGCGAACTGCTGGAACGTGAGCGCATTCAAACCGAGTTGGAGCGCAAGAGGGCTGAAGAGCGTGCAGAGCGTGCGGAACTCGTCACAGAAGCGATAGATGCATTGCTCACGGTCCTGTTTTACGTCGTCGTTTTGGCGGTCGTGGTGGCTCTCCTGTGGAATGGAAACTTGCTTTTGCGTGCCAGGGTTCGCACCGCCAACATGGAGCGCTACAAGGTTGCCGGAAACGGTCGATACCTTCTAGATGTGTTTACCTCAGAGACGTTCGACCTTCAGTCAGGGCAGGTGTACGCCAACCAGACCACAGCAGCCAAATTGATGATCCATGCCCAAGCTGAGCGGATCCACGCACTGAATGACGGTACACAATGGACCAGCGGGAAGGCCAAGACAGCGCTTGGCGCCTATCGCCAGCACGATTTGCCGCAGTATGAGGTTAAGCACGTGGAACGAGAGATGGTGCTACTTCCTGACAATGCTGAGATTGAGTTGGCCAGTGGAACACGGGACCTAATGAATTACTCAGATCGCTATGCATGGGTGCTAGGGCAGTCACAGACCACAGGTGAATTGTCAGAGTTCACCATTAAGGACGACTGCAATCTCCTGATTTGCGGGGCCAAGGGGCAGGGTAAAACTCAACTAGCGCTCATGCTGATGGCCTATGCTCGGGTCAATGGATTTCACACTATCGTAGCCGATGGCAAAGGCGGCTTAGACTTCAGAAAATACCACGATGTCGGCCTAATCGAATGGTTCCCGATTGATGAAAACAATATGTGGGATTTTGTGGTGCAGTTGGAGCAGGAATTCAAGAATCGTGAAGCACTTCTGTCTAACGCCAGGTGCGCAGAGTTAGACGCCTATAATCGGCAAAGTGATCAACCGATAGATAGGCTGCTTATCATCATAGAAGAGTTTGGTGGGACCGTCGAGGGAATCAGGGCAATAGATAGCAAGCTGGCTAAATCCATCGTAGGAATTCTCGGCTCCATCTTGAAGAGGGCCAGGGCGACGGGGATCCACGTGGTCATGTTGGACCAAACGATTACAGGTGATGTCTACAACAATAGCATCAAGGCTAATCTGAAATACGTCGCCTATAAGCTACCAGGTCACCAGTACAAAGTGCTTGACGTGCCAAAGGATGTCAAGTTATTGAATCGTGGTGAGTTTGTTGATTACGAGGCATCTGAAGAGCAAAAATTCCTCACATTCTACACAGAATCTGATTGTGATTTGATGGGTTTGCCAAAACAAGGTGCTAAGAACGTTTTTTCGTTAGTTACAGGCTCTCAGATATACACTGAAAAAAGTCGTTACTCGAGTGAAAAAGATTCCATAACCGTTACAAGTAACGAGCATAACCGTTATGATAACGAGTCCCATAACGAGCCTATAACGAGTTATAACGATGTTGATTGGAGCCTTTATTCCAGGCTGTCTGGTAAGTCTCGTAATCAGGTTCTTATTGATGAGCTGCCTAAGCTAACAGGGCCAGCAGAGACGCCAGCAGAAACGCAATATGTGCTAGCCGCCCATAGCAACCTACCGAGCCGTGAAGCTGTTTATTTTGCCGTCTGGGGTGGCAAGAATGGCGACCGTAGGCAATGGCTGGATGATGTGATCGAGAACTATTCAAATTGTCGAAAGGAAAACAACCATGAAAATCACATGCTACCATGATAAAAAAGGGAATATTATCAAACGGACTGTAACCGGAGACCGAAAAAAGTACTCGAAGATAACTAAATCAACACTGGGCAGACTGTTCAGGCTCGACCTAAGCAGTGATCCTAGGGGTAGCGGATACAATGGCAAGTACAACCATTCCGAAAGCAGGGCGGCGAATTCCCACACTACAAAAATAACGCGTAAAAAGCCCAGGAGAGGGAAGAAAGGTATTGCCCCATAAAACAAAAGCCGCCTCGACGGACATCGAGACGGCTTCCACAAATCATCATAACAATTTCTACGGAGGATTATACCATGCTTTTAAATTTTAGCAAGCATGTTTCAATTGAACGGAGCGTACACGCGGTCATGGTCGTCTTTGCTCTCGCCAGTATCGGCAACGTCTCAGCTTTTTTCATCTCTACTCACCACCACGGCATCGTCGCATTTTTCATGGCCTTAGCATTGGGGGCTGGCGTTGCCACTAGTGCGATCATGCTCACAAAGATTGACATGGTCAAGCAGAGGCGGCGATACATAGCCGTTGGGGGCGTCACCCTAACAATGGTATTTGTATCAGGATTCGTGCAAACCCAAAATTATATCGCTCACGGGCTGACCATGGGCGTATCAGCCGCCATGGGCTTCGGCATCGTCTTTGCAGGCGAATGCCTCACCGCTATCGGCTTGTCACTATACCAAGCCGCAGAGCGAAGGCGCAAGATAGATGAGGCTGACTCGGGGCTAGAGCTTAAGCTAGCTGAGACGTTTGCTGACACGCTCGACGCCGTTGACACGACCAAATCGGCGGCCTATATTCAGCGCCACCTAGATCGCATCGTACGCCACAAGGCCGATGAAATGGTAGCGCAATATGTCCCAGTTGCCGAGCCTGCGCCGAACCCAAGAGGGCCGCAGGGCGACCAGATTCCCACAAATGCCGAGCCTGATGCCGTGATGGCTGCCGAGATGAATCCGGCAAAGAGGGAGGCATCAGTGCAGGCGCGCCGAACAAATGCCGAATCGCGCCGACAGGTTTTGCTCAACATGCTGAGTCGGGACTATGACGGCTCATCTGTGGATGAGCTGAACAAGAGCGAGCTTGCCCGGCAACTGGGCAGCAGCGCCCGAACGATTCAAAGAGATATCGAGGCGTTACGAGAGGGTGGAATGTTGAATGGGGTGGTGGCGTAATGCGTGAAATACAAAAAATAGCCAAAGATATGATGGAACAAGACAACCGGGCCACAGAGTCCCCTTTGTTTGTGGTAGAGAGTAGGCGGACGGTTTACGGATTGGATTCTTCATACAGCGATGAGTGGGTCTGGCTTGATTCAGATGGCGAAATCATTGAGGAGGGCATTGCAGAGCTGCTTGATTCTATCCTTAAATGCAACGGCCGTATCCCTGATTCCTATAGAAGAGTGTACACACACAAATATTGGGAGTTCGTCACCTGTTGCCTAACCGAGAACGGCTGCGAAGAGTACCTAAAGGCGAATGGACACAACTTGGGTGAGACTCGTATATTTGTTCATTCTGCATGGCGCAATGAGGAGATGCAGACCGTGCGCGCTCTGGTAGCTGGACAACTATCGAGGCCGTAATCTTATATATCCTGCACCATCCCTCGCACGGGCATCTGGCGCTTGATATACACGCCGCTGGGCTTGGCTTGAAACTCCAGGCTGGAAAAGAGCGCCAAGCCGCAACGGCACAGACGACATATTTGGAATTGTGAGGGAGCGGGGACTAGGTGCCTCGTTCCCACGTCTGAGGATTAGTAAAGGGTATTAAGGAATGAATTACCCAGGCGGAAAAAACAACTGCTACCAGCACATCATAAATCTGACTCCACCGCACGAGCTTTACATAGAACCGTTTCTCGGATCCGGTGCCGTCTTGCGACACAAGAGACCGGCGCCGGCATCCATCGCTATAGATAGCGATGGATGCTGTGTGTCGGCCGTTATCGCTGAAATAGGCGGTACTGCAGTACCATCAAATATAGCGGTGTCGGCCGACACCGCTAACCACGGCGATGCTCCCGACGGTATTACCGTTGCAACTAGCGATGCCAGCTGCAAGTTCCTGGTTGGTGACTGCCTGACCTGGCTACAAGATAATCGCCATTTGCTCACCCCATCAACCTTTATCTATGCCGATCCACCCTACGTGATGAGAAGCAGAGCATCACAGAGGGATTACTACCGATACGAATACACGGACGATGATCACATAGCGTTGCTTGAACTGCTAAAGTCTCTTCCCTGCCAAATCATGATTAGCGGATACTGGTCCCAACTGTATGAGGACTTGCTTCAGGGATGGAATGTCTCTACTTTTACAGCCCAAACAAGAGGCGGCAGGGCCACAGAATGGCTATGGACGAACTACCCCGAACCGGTCGAGCTGCATGATTATCGGTATCTTGGATCTGATTTTCGTGAAAGGGAGCGCATCAAAAGGAAGGCTAGCCGCTGGGTGAAGCGCTTTAAATCTCTTCCGCTGCTGGAGCGTCAGTGCATAGTAAGCCAACTGCAAGCCCATGGTGTTCTGCAGCCTCGCTAATTCTGCTGATGAAGGCCCTCACCGGCAGAATTAGCGAGGCCGGCCGGTGTATTCTTTATGTCCGCGGTAGACTAATAAATTAGTAAAGGAGTAAATCAGTATGCCAAAGAAACAAAGTCGAGGCTCATTCCGCCTGACGCCCCGCTGGAGGCTTCTGGAGGAGCAAGGCGAACAAGCCATAAGGGATGAGGTCATCAGGGAAATTCGTAAGCTGGCCGACGACGAGAACGGCCCATCAGCCGACAAATGGCAAAATATGCGCCCCGATCATTTGCCTGCAAGCAAGCAGCTACTTGAGCTACTCGATATTAAGGGCGGCTGGGTTGAGATGCTCAATATCGCCGGATTGCAACCAGCCAGCAAAAATCGAGTTCAGATGAGGTGGAAAGGGAGCACGTCATCCTCGCTGAATGGCACCCCATTGGTGGTAGGCGTGCCCCAAGATTGGCATAAGAGGCCGCTAGTCGTGAAGTGTAGCGACCGATGGGAAGAGCGCAAGACGTGGAATACCACCTTACACAGATACGAAATGGTAAAGGTTCACAAGGGTGGACGCTTCGGCTTTCCTGGCGTGGCTGGGGTGGGGGGATTGTGATAGGCACAATGACGTTAATATTTGGTCTGTGCATAATTGTTGCCCTCTTCTATGTAGTGGTCGCGCTGTGGACCGAAAATGCTCGATTGCGAGACCAGAGCACCCGAGACGCTGTAACCATTACGACCATGAGTAGAGCAAACTCGTTGCTTGAAAAGCAAGTGATTCACTTGCAGGCAGAGAAGGAACGACATTCACCTTACTATGTGACAATAGGAACAAATTAGGAGTAGTATTTGCATGTACGTACTCGTCTTTATTGTTGGGATGATCACAGATGCCACCTTGTTGATCCTTATCTCTGCACTCCTGGTGGCTAGCGCAGAAGAGCGTGGAGGTCCGACAAAGCAAAAGGCAAATTCGGCATGGAGAACTGGCTACTTGGCTGGAAGAAAATTATAGCGGCATGAAGTTTGAGGATGTGCCTCGAACTGACATCATGGATAAGTTTGGGGTGGGGCGAGACACCGCATTGTCTGATTTAAAAGCCGTGTGGGAGTCTCGTAGTTGGAATGGTGAGGTACCTACGTAAGGATGATAGCAAACCGTAAGAATAAGGTACTGGATTATCGTAGGGCATAGCTGTATAATAAAGACAAAGCGAGATACAGAAGTCTGTACCCCGCCTTAAAGCATTAAGAGAAGCGTCCTATTGAGCTAATTCAATTAGTTGAGCTGCCAGGCTTAGAATACTAATGATTAGCGTCAGTACGGACGCTTTCTCTATTAGGAAGTCATGAAGACTTTTCAAGTTGCATCACCTCCTTTCGTAAATACTATATACTAGGAAGGTATTGTTATGTATTACAGGGGTATTACAACGGGGATCCCTTTTGTTGGTCAATGAAAGTGAACTGCTTGAAATTTAGCAAAGGCAATAGCAATGCTGCCGATTTTCCGGCTGCACTCTGTACGAAAAAGTGTGTAAATGGCGAGGGTTCTCTGACTGAGCGGTATCGATTTATACTGCGAGCGGGTTAGAAATGGACATTTGTTCTGTGGCTGGATAACGAATATTTACTTACGAATCTCGTTGCCTCCCCCTCACTTTATAAACAAAAGTCCCCTGGAATATTCCAAGGGACTTTTTATTTTAAAGCAGTCGCCGCAAAAGGGACATACAAAAGTTTAGTAAGGAAGGGTCCAAAGGTACTCAGTATGAGCTAAGAAATCATCGGGATGAGCGCGGAAGTGGTGGATGTTGCGAAGCTGTTGACGCAAAGCCTGCAACTTTTTTT
>JBCCHB010000146.1:0-40819 GCA_039028975.1 Chloroflexota bacterium | reverse complement strand
CCTTTTCGTGGGGTTCACAAACGCTATCTTGCCCAATATGTCGCTATGTTTGAATGGACTCACAATCTCAAATCTGTTTCCGATGACTATCTTCGGGCTCTTATGATTCCTCATTTCACCTACTTCCCTACATGAGCCAACCCTAAATGGATAGGTTATATGGTAGATAAATAGATTGGCTGACAAGCATTAGAGGTTATACCGATTTGTTTACCACCGAATTTATTCGGTGTTTGCTAAGGAACGGGAATTAAATAACTTGAGCACTTGATGGGCCTACACCCGATTGAAACGCGCAAGTTATTTACAACTCATTCCTAAACAAAACTATCTCCATTAAAACAGGTTAATTTCAGTGCGTTTTAACACAGCTTTGGCTATCAGGCACCGTGTTCGGGTGCCACTTGGGCGCGGTGCGTTTAAATCGATACAAAGTCTATTTTCTAAACAGGTGCCGTTATGCTTCATCTATACTCAGCTACGTTTGAAAACGACCGCAGTATAGTGGTGCTGTATTTGCCAACCGATAGCGAGGCGGTTTGCCTGTTGGTTGGAGTGGTCACAGAATAGTTTGTTGATATTATATTAGATTGCAGATTATACTTTGCGCAAAGAGCATAATCTGGGTT
Organism: Chloroflexota bacterium; assembly: GCA_039028975.1. GTDB lineage: Bacteria > Chloroflexota > Anaerolineae > Caldilineales > Caldilineaceae > JAHBNG01. Next base: position 40,190 of record JBCCHB010000146.1, on the reverse strand, counting down.
CGCTCTGGAAATATGGTGACCTTATCCATATAATCTATCAGAATACTTGGCTCTCCATTTGTGTTCGGATTCGATTGATTAAGCACAAATTGTGCATTGTTGGCATTGGCTCGATCCAGCAACCTATAGATTCGAGGGTCGCGCTCGATCCTTTTTAACCCTGGTAATTCACATGGAATTACCACACAATTTGTATAGGTTGCCATATCGATTGCCTCTCGTAGACCAATGTCTGGGTAGAGAGTCAATCCATATCGACCAGCGAGTTGTTCGCGACGCAGTCCTACAAGTCGGACTGGAATTTTGGCTCTTCGAAATTCAGTGACAAAAATGACGGCTAACGATTCATCAAAGAACTTATCCCATAAAACAAGCGCTCCCGTTCTGTTCCCCATCTAATTATCCTGCTATTGTTATCATTTTGAATTTATAATCGGTCATCAAGTTAAGAGATAGGGATGTAATAGCCTAATATTCTCTTTGGATGCCATATAACACTCATAAGTCGTGTAATTGTCATTCCTAAACGAAAATTGCTTCTTGTCTGACGATTATATTCCATAAATGAGATGGGGTATTTCTCCATTTTGTATCGATATTTGAGAATCATGATAATATTTTGATGGTTATTAATGAATTTCTACCCTTTACATACAATTTTCTATCATCCTTCTATCAAGATGTTTTAGGGCCGTTGCAATTTATTATCTTTATATGGTAGATTATGAGTAGCTATCATCTATATCCATTTGCTCTAAGGAGGTTATAATGATCAAAGAGGCTGATAGGATGTTATTGCCTGAACCTCTCTCGTTTCCCCAACTCTATGAAGAGGTTCGAGAGGCATTACGCCTTTGGCACAATACAGGCCCTGATAATCCTCTTGGACATCTGGTTTATTTTCGAAGCCATAGGCAGGATTTGCCTAACACGTCGCGGAACCTGGTCAACCAGCTACTGCTCAACAAGCTTGAATCACTAGAGATAACCAGTCCTGAATTGGCCCAAGTGATCTCGATGCGTTACCTGGATGGTATGAAAGCAACGGTAGTTGCACATCATATGACTGTATCAACCGCAAATCTAAGCCGTTTGCAGAAGCAAGCAATTACGAGATTGGCTGAACTTATACAAGAAGATGAATTAACTGCTAGGCAAGAATTGTATCTACAGTTCCAAGCACGCCTCGCTCCACCCTCGTATGACTGTCTCTTTGGTATAGAGAACCCGGCTCAGGTCGTGAGTGAACTATTGCAAAAAGAAGATGGAATCTGGTTGATCTCTGTGGAGGGAATTGGTGGCATAGGTAAGACCTCATTGGCTAATGTAATGATTCGACGTGCCATTGTTAATGGATGGTTTGAAGATTTCGGCTGGATTAGTGCAAGAAGCCAACGCTTTCAATTAACGGGAAAAATCAATTCGTTAAATGAACCAGCATTAACCGCTGATGCCCTGTTAGAACAGCTTGCTACCCAAATTCTAGGAGATGAATCTCTCCCTCAACCGATCTCAGCAAAAACAGTCTTCCCTATTTTGAAGGCCCGTTTTCAGAGTATGCCGCACTTAGTCGTGATAGATAATCTGGAAACTGTGTCTGACATAGAGTCACTACTGCCGATATTGCAGCAGTTGTCAAACCCAAGTAAATTCCTGATCACATCTCGCGAAAGCCTATATTCCGAGGTTGCAACTTTTCCCTACCGGGTTCCTGCTCTGACTGAAACATCAGCAATAGATCTCATTCGGCACGAGGCTGGACTACGTAATCAGCCTCGTCTGCAGAACGCCGATGATGAGGAATTGCAATCTATTTATGAGATCGTCGGAGGAAACCCGTTGGCCTTACGCCTTATTGTTGGCCAGACCCGCGTTCATCAGTTAGACGTAATTTTACAAGATCTCAAAAAGGCACGCGGACAAGCCATTGAGAATTTATATACCTACATCTATCGCTTTGCCTGGGACAGTCTCGATGAAGTGTCACGTCGTGCGCTCCTTGCCATGCCATTTGCTTCAACAGAGGGTGGTTTACTAGAAGATCTGGCTGGCATTTGCAAACTAGAGCCAGGTGAGCTGCGCAGTGCATTGAATGAGTTGGTTCGACGTAACCTCGTTAACAATTTGGGCGATTACACCCAGAGTCGTTACGCTATCCATAGTTTAACCCGAACGTTCCTGATGAAACAGGTAGCTAAATGGACGCAATAGCCACAAATGTAAAGGAAGTGGGTGTAACAGAAGCAAAAGCAATGGAAGAGGTAGATTACGCTCATTTATTTAGTGAATATATGGTGAGTGCTGCTGAACAGATGTTGCACAAGGTACGACAGAATCAGGATTTTGCCTGGCAACCTGAACAAGTCTCCAATGGGCTTCACATTCTCGAAATGACGCTTGCGTCCAATGCTGCTTCCCCTCTCGCATTAGAAACCGTACAAATGCTAGCGCCACAGATGGAGCAAGCTGGACACCGTTTGGAGTGGATTCGATGTCTTGAATATGCAGTGCAACGAGGCCAAGTTCTAGGTGACATTGCTGTAGTCGCTGAATTATCACTACATATCGGATATCTGTGCTATCTTTACAGTCGATTCGATATTGCGAATGAATGGTTAACGAAGAGTAAACTATTTTTTGAAAAGATTGGTAACCGTTCAGGGCAAGGTCGTACTCTCAATCGATTGGCAATGGTAGCAATACAGCAAGAAGATTGCCATACCGCTGAAGGGCTGGCGGCAGTTGCACATTCACTATTGGATTCTACAGATCCGGATCTAGCCAATAGCCACTTTGTCTTGGGAGAAATCGCCAAACATAAGCGTCAATGGCAAGAAGCAGAAAAATACTACAGGCAATCATTGAGGCATTGGGAACAACAGGACGATTTACGTAAAATTGGTTGGGGGCTACGCAACCTTGGGCTGGCATTATGTTGGCAAGAAAAGTATGAAGAATCCCTAGCTTGCTTTGAAAAAGCTCTTTTCTTACTGCGCAAGATTCGAGATCCTGTAAATTATGCTATGACTCAGCTAAACCTAGGAATTGTATATTCAAAGCTTGGTCGAGTTAGCAAAGCGATAGAGCAATATCGACTTGCAGAAAAGACATTCCGCGATGTTCACGATGAGGTAAATTTAGCGAGAACATATCTAAACTTAGGGCTAGATTACAGTACCCTTGGTAGATTGAAGGACGCTGAAACAGCTTGTCTTGCTAGTATTAGATTGTGGAAAAGACTTAAGAACATCCGGGCGCTCTGTAATGCACTTGATGTATTAGGAAATATTTATTTAGAGCAAAATCAGTTAGAAAAGGCAATTACAACATTTGAAAACGCTTTAGACAATCTAACTCAAATTGAGTCACTACCTAGCTATCAGCATTTGTTTGAAATGTTGTCAAGACATCTCGTCAGCGCAAGAAAAGAAACAGCGAAAAATTAAGCGAGATCCGCTGTTTCTTTTAGAAATGGACATTTTACAACCTGTGTATTTTAGACTCAAGACTACTTATTTCAAATGCACAAGTTATTTCGTTCCTGCTCTCTAAATTAAGGAATGGGAATTAAATAACTGATACACAAGGTGACTGTCACTCCCGAAGCCACCTGCTTGGTAGACCATACTTTAAGCTCGCTCGGACGTTAAGTGACAGTCACCAACGCGCAACGTATTTACGATCCGTTCCTAACCGCCGCCAGTTGAACCTTCATGATCTCCAGCAATAGACTGAAGATCGATTGTCGAACCCTGAGTCTGACTCTCTAGTGAACTATCTACGAACATAATCGAGCCGAGAGTACCCGCAAGCAGAACCAATGCCAGCACAACTGTAGATATACGCAGTCTAATCGTATTCATCTCTAATATCTCCTGAGAAATAAGATATCTCTACCCAGAGCGACATCAAGTGAACCTCAAAGAAAGTTCCAGATAGAAGCTCGAATAAGGTATGTATCTTGGGAAATCATGTTCATCGAACCAAGGGATCCCGCCTATGGCATATGCACATTCGCTTGATGAACATATTCAGCAATTCGGATGAAATCACGATCGTGTTTCTGCTTAGATCTTAGAAGAATGAGCGTTGAATTTGTTGAGGCATTCTTAGGACAAAGGGAAGGAGTTGATGCGTTACTGATGCATTGCTTAGGGAGGCAATGAATGATGAACCCTGGTACACCATGGCAAAACTATCCACCAACATATCGAACCCGCGAAATTCAGAGTCTGGCGACTTGGATTGTGGCCGGGGCTAGTGGTTCTGTGGTGGGGCTCAGCGGGGCTGGTAAGTCAAATCTGCTTAGCTTTCTCTGTCATCGGCCGGATGTACTGACTAAACTTCTCCCCAAACAGGAGTTGCCTGTTATTCTGGTGCCGGTTGACTTAAACAATTTGCCTAGCAATACCCTTTCGGCGCTCTACCGCGTGATATTGCGATCTTGTTACGAGAACCGAGCGCGATTTACGCCAGATCTTCAAGAGCTTATCAACTTTTTATACATGGACATACGTCGCGAGAGTGATGCATTTCTTCCTCAGAGCGCCCTACGTGAGTTTTTGTTAACCATCCAATCGCAGGGTCATCGCGTGGTCTTTGTCCTGGACAAATTTGACATCCTTTGCCGCATGATCACACCCGAAATGGGAGACAGTTTGCGAGGCTTGCGTGACAGCTTACATGGGACCGTTTCCTACATTGTGGGTATGCGTCAGGAACCCGCTTATCTGGGCAAGCCAGAGATATTGGGCGACCTTTATCGGCTGTTGGCCACCCATATTTGCTATGTTGGGCCATTTTGTGAGGATGATGCCCAGATTTTGATCAAACGTATCATGGCTCTGAGTTCGGATAGACCGGATAAAGATGAGTGTAGCCAGATGTTGGCGCTAAGCGGGGGATATCCAACCTTGCTAAAGGCAATCTGCCAGTGGTGGTTGGTGACGCCAGAACGACCTCCGCTGAATCAATGGCTATCTGTACTTTCCTCTCACTTTGGCATTCAAACGCGTCTGCAAGATATCTGGCGAGGGTGTACACAAGAAGAACAAAGCGCTTTAGCCGAACTGCAACGGGTCACTTGGAACAATCAAAGCGAGCGAAACACCTTTGAGAGACGCTATCCGACTGCTCTTCAGAAGCTCAAGGAGAAAGGGATAGTGGTAAAAAGTGCAGGGGGTTGGACCTATTTTAGTACGCTCTTTGGCGAATTTGTCGCCCAGGTGCGTAAATCGAGCCGAGGCCGAATCTGGTTTGATGAAGCATCACAAACGCTCTATCATGGTGAGGAACCGATTATTGGCTTGACGCCTAAAGAGCGCGAACTACTCGAATTCCTCTGTCAGAACCCAAATCAGCGCCATACCTATACAGAATTGATCATCAGTGCCTGGCCGGAGGAAGAGCGCTATAATGGGGTTTCTAATGACAGCCTTCACCAGATTATTCATGGATTGCGGCAAAAAGTGGAACCGGATCCATCTAAACCGGCTTATGTTATTACTTGGCGAGGACAACCAGAGGGTGGCTATCAATTTTTCCCAGAGGGAAAGCCAGGTTAGTACCTCAGTTGGTCGCTGCGATCTACTGATTATCAAAAGTTCTAATGAAACATAAAAGGTTTGCCATGCATAGTCCAAAGAAGACAATACTGTTTTTTGCTGCCAATCCTGAAGATACAGAGCGCATTCGATTCGATAAAGAGATCCGGGATATCTATCGAGCGCTGAATAACGGCTCTGTCACATATACATTCATAGCCGAATTAGCAGTTCGGTTTGCTGACATACGACGAGCCATGTATAGACATAGACCATTCATTGTTCATTTCTCTGGCCACGGGACAGATGCAGGTGGCATAGTACTGGAAGATGAACACAGCAACTCAATGCAAGTCGATAGCGAGCATTTGGCTCGCTTCTTTGAAATGTTTCAGCCCATCGACTGCCTTATTCTTAGTTCCTGTAATTCCCAGATTAATGCAAGTGCTTTTCTTGGACCTGCTCGTTATGTTGTGGGTATGGGGCCAAATGTCGAGGATAAGTTTGCGCTAAAGTTCTCCGAAGCATTCTACGAGGCTATCGCTCAAAGCATAAACATTACAGAAGCTTACGAGACTAGCTGCATATCTTTAGAAATTGAAGGATGCCCGCAAGAATCTCTCCCTGTCTTGCAGTTCTATGATCGCTCCGTAGATTCAGATCACCACAGTGAATCAAAATATCCGCCAGTTGTAACCTTTGATGGAAAACCCAGCGATGTCGCCTTAGCGTCTCCCAACATAACAGAAAATATTATATCAGTCATACACTCTATGTTTCATGGATATGACAAAATTGATATCAATAAGGAATTTAGCGATGGGCAAAGTGGGACGCGAGTCTTTCTGATTGCCCCTTACCAAAAATCGAATGTACGCGAATTGCCCGCTGTCGTTAAAATTGGCAATGCCGATTTGATTCGAGAAGAATGGGAAGTTTCTGAGAGCTATGCTCGATATCGGTTGCCTGGTTATGTACCAATAGATGGAACTCCAACATACTTTCAGGATAAGGATGGCTTACATTTTGGCGGTGTACGCTACGCTCTATCCGGTAATGGGCTCTTTCGCACTGAGAGTCTTCGCATGTATAGCATGAATGCTACCGCCAAGGACGTTCAATTTGTGCTGGTGGAACAATTATTCCAGCAATTATATTTTCTGTGGCAAAGTTCATTGGTGCATGAGATACGTAAATTTCAAGATAGCTATGACCAGATTCTGCCTATTAACTTGGGGTTGGATTTTCTCGCGTGGTGTGATGGTCCAGAGAGTAGTTTTGCCGTAGACTTTTTTACTTTGGATGCGAATAACCTCCCAGAGATAGATGCCAGCCTACAACAGTTAGAGCAAGGTGTCACGATCTCTGTGTGCAACTTTGTCGTAACTGAAGTTGACACGAATGAAGGAAGCCTAACATTAAACTTGCCGTTAACTACCGAAGGTCGACGAGCTTCTTACCGTGTAAGGTTATATCAAGTGCCAGATGGTAAGTCATTTGTCGCTGGTCAGCTTCTCGATCCCGTGCTTTGTCGAATTCGGGTCACGCGCCAAAGCATATTAACTGATTCCGCTCAGTCGGCGTTGAGAGACCCCCATAATCTGTCATCCCATTCCCTTACTTTGCCGACTGACCCAACCATTTACTTGCCCAATCCTCTCGTAAAGTGGACTGACCTCATGGTAGAAGTTCAAACAATTCAAATCGGCGCAATTCATGGCGATTTAAATATGGGTAATGTCCTTGTCAATCCAGATGTGCGTACGACAAATATTATTGATTGTGCCAGCGCACGAGAAGATCATGTATTGCTCGACTTGCTGCGGCTAGAGATGGAAACGCTGCTCCATCCGCTTTCAGCAGCACTCTTCCGCGCGCAACTTCCGCCCGAGACGATTTATACGCTATATTTTTGGGTTCATTGCGCGACCCAAACAGAACCCCATTCGGAAGGGCAATTTGCGATGCCAAAAGAGCTTGATCCGGCTCTGGTCACACCATATGTGATGCTGGTGACCATTCGCAACGCCGCGCGAGAATATCTGGCAACCACGAATCAGTGGCAAGAGTATTACACTGGGTTAGCACTAATCATGACTGGTTCGCTCAAATTTAAGAGCCTAGACCACGCCCCCATGGGGCATCGACCCAAGGAGGTCGCGTTTTGGGGGGCGGCGACGATTTTGTGGTTGATTGAGAATGATGTGGATTGTCGCGCGATGGATTGGGAATTACTTGATATCGTGTCAAACACTTCTGTCACGGCTCATGGTCAAAAAGCGCTACAAATGAATAATCCTCGCCATTCTAAGCAAGCGCAAGATGTTTCTCCGTTAGTGGACGTATCTGTTCAAGATAGTACTGATCCACATAAACTGCATCAAACATTGCTGAAAACATTTGATTTAGAAGAATTGCGTACGCTTTGCTTTGCCTTAAGTGTAGAGTTTGACGATTTGCGTGGAGAGGGTAGAGCAGCAAAAGCAAGGGAATTAGTACGCCTTTTCCAGCGAAGTAATAGACTCGAACAGCTAGCGGCGAAAATTTCATCCCGTGATGATAGACAAAGTGCGAATAAAAGGAACCCTTTAAAAGAAGATACTATCCAAGATATACCTAGCTTTTTTTCTGAAGCATTGCCCTTAAAGAGATTTATCAATGTCAGCTTTCCTGAGCGCACCATTATAAACCGCATAGCTATCTTAAATATTCAACTAACCGTATCGCGGCCTGTTAGGGCTGAAGGAATACCTTCTGATATTCCAAGCAGCAGAAATCCTGATGCAATAGAAATCGATACAGAAGGACAACTTTCTCCAATAATATTTGTTAAGGTTTCCTCAGAAGGTTTTATTGCTGACAAGGCATGGCGCGATCTCAAGATCCCGTTGAATAGCGATTCCGAAAGAGTTGAATTTCAGTTAAATGGACATAAATTGGGACGACACGTGATTGAAGTGGAATTCTATCATAAAGCAACCCGGGTAGGTTATGTAGTTATCACTTCAGAGATTGTAAGCCAAACGGAGAAGCAAAATGCCAGTAAATAGCGTTGCTTACGAACATGTAAACCTGAAGAAGGTTGAGCCTCCAACTGCAACAATTCTCGCCGACTTACATGAGAACAGCGGCATACATTATTGGATTATGAAACCAAATGATCTCCCTTCAGACGGAGGAAATGTATCCATCAACCAACTGCCAAACTTGGAAAAATTTTGGCAAGATTTGGATCGTATTTTAAAGATAAGTGTGGAACGCGATAGGTTATGCCCAAAAGAGCTAGAGAGCCTCTGGCTGGGTATGAGAGGGCTAGGACAGGATCTTTATGAACGATTTTTGCCAGTCGAGTTGAAGAATCATGCTTCTAAATGGCCAGAAAGTTCAGTCATCTATATCGGTTCCAATGAAGAGCGGATCCCATGGGAATTGATGTATGATGGTTATGGTTTTTGGGGTGAAAAGTTTAACTTGGCACGAATTCCCAAAATTCCAGAACGTTCAGGCTACACGCACGCAGACAAGCTAATTAAGAAAGAGAAAGGAAAGAGAATTTCAAAAGTAGTAAATGTTATTGGAGGCGATTTGACAGACTCGTCAGTAGAGCGGATCTACCGACTATTTTGCGTTGTCGACAAGTCGATCGTTGAAACAAAAAAATGTCAAAAAATTTATACTATACTTCAAGCCATGGAAACTGCCGATTTGATCCATTTTACTTGCCATGGCAGTATTAAGTCTAGCCCCAGCTTGCAGGTAGGCGGTAATAAAAACTCCCCAGTCGATAATTTGGATGTTTTGGACCTATACAGTTTAGGAGATGTCTCAAATAGCGTTATCTTTGCCAATGCCTGCACATCTGGACGGTCTGGGCCATTACTAGGTGTGTTACGCAATTTTGGCTGGGAATTCTACAAGAAAGGAGCCGACGCATATATCGGTACCCTTGGGCTAGTCCCAACTAAATATGCAATTGAATTTGCTGAACAATTCTATAAAAAGTTTCTAGAAGGTTCGACCGTTGGCGAAGCGATGTCATTTGCAAAATCAAATGCGCATCGTGAAAACCCATTTTGGTTATTGTATTGTTTGTATGGTAATCCATTCACATGCAAGCTGTGTCCAATTGTGAGCAAAAGTACATAGGAGCTAATGCCATGAGTTTACAAATATTTGTAACATTCGGCTCTACTGATGATATATCAACGGTTCGGCTCAATGACTCAGAGATCCTTGAGACATTAGGTAGTAGTGAAGAGAAAATAGCCGTACAACTTAAGGATATACTGGAATCAGTGAAAAATGTAGTTCGCGACTCGTTGGATTCAGAGGGTGAGTTGCAAATTGAAATTAGTGGAACCCTAGATATTAAAGCTTCTGGAGGTATAAATTATCTTTTTTATAATATCAGTGGTGAGGCAAATAAGACGAATACAATGAAAGTTACCTTAACCACTAAGATTCCTTCAACTCCAGAGTAAAAGAACATAGACTCCTTCCAGAAAAGGAGCCATGTTGTTAACCGCTAAACAGCTTAGCAGATACTATGAAGAGACGGATGTTCTCTAAAATGAATATCGAACTAAAGAATCCGAATTATTATGGAATCGATAAATGACCGCTAGCAACATAAATATACAGACTTGGAAATATCATATCGGACAGAGCATTACTACTGTCTGCATAGCAGCTAATGGTGATACTGTACTTGCTGGATTATCAGACAAACGGGTTGTTTGTTTAGATGGAAGCGGTGCTTTACGATGGAAAAGCAATTTTGATAACATCGCTTGGCAAGTAGGGTTGAGTCGTAATGGCGAAACGGCAGTCATCGGAACAAATAGTCGACAATTATGGGGGCAAGATAAGTGTGGAATTTTTTGTTTCGATCCCAGTGGATCATTACGTTGGCAGAAGAATTTGACAACTTCGGTTTTAGGATTGGCACTCTCTGCCGACGGTCGTACGATTGCCGTCATAACCTCCACTCGGCAGCTACGTCTATTCAATGAATTAGGCGGTGAACTAAACCAGCAACAGTTATCTGGTATCGGGCCATATACGGAACATGGAGGAGTTGCACTCTCTGCTGAAGGTTATGTTGTTGCCGTGTATGCTGGCACCAATCAAGCATATATTCTAGGCCATGATGGTGTACCAGTGGCAACGTATCAAACACGCGGAATTGTCGCTGCATTGGACGTGTCCGACGATGGTACAAATATTGTAGTGGGTGATAGTGATGGATGGGTATACAACCTTGATGGCCGAGGGAAGCTGCTGTGGAAAGCGCCTGTTGCGGACAAAATCTGGTCCGTAACAATCAACTCGGAAGAGAAAACTCTGCTGGTCGGCTGTGGCAGGAAAGAGGGAGATCTATACCAATACGATCACAGCGGTCAATTATTGTGGCATCATGAAGTTGACGCAGCCGTGATTGACACGGCAGTTGGTGAGAGCGGATTTCCTGTAATGACCAGGACGTATACAGGCAGCGTCTATATTTTGGACAAGAGCGGGGAGATTTTGTATGAAACGCCTCATAACAACAGTATAAATAGTGCCGCCATTTCAACAACAGGATCACATTTTATTGTTGGGACGAAGGATGGTTCGCTCTACTATACTCAAGTTCCGTCAAAAGATGCGCTCACGAAAATAGTTACAAGTGAGGACGATTCAGGTAACGCATCTGAGACTCCATTTGGTCAAAAAGGATTTATTAATTCGCTACTCTCAAACTTGCCCTTATACCCATCTGTGACGGCCAGACCCGAGCAATTACGCCTTGATGCGGCTGTTCCGAAGGAAGTTTTTATTGGGCATAGCTTTATCCTAGCTGTGGCCGTGCGGCAACCTACTTCAGCGCAGATAAGTGAAGAAGAGCTAACTTTGGTACGATCAAACACGATGCTGCTGGACTGGCCGAGAACACAGGACTATATACAGCTGCGCATTCAACTCAATGCACCGGATTGTGAAATTGATGAGGCCCCAGACCCCTCTATTCGTCTCTATCGCGGACTCGACTCACCAATTTTTTTCTTTCACCTTAGACCCAAAAAACGAGGTCGTATAAGTATCATTGTTCATGTTCTGTATGATGGAGATAATATGGGCAGCGCTCGAATCCATACACGTTCCCGCAAAGAACCAGCGCAAGTTGCCGGAGCTGTAGAGCTAGAGATTTTCAGCTCCGGTCTAGACCATGAATTTGAGCCAGATGCACTTCGTCTGTTTGATCTGATGCTAGCGCTCTTGGACACAGAAGAATTGCGCACGCTCTGTTTTCGCATCGAAATTGAATATGAGGATTTGGGAGGAGAAAGTCGACAAGGCAAGGTTCGTGAACTCGTCAGACGTATGCAGCGCCTTCATCGGCTAGGAGATTTATATGCAGGAATCCAGCAGATGGCAGCGCAAAACAAAGTCGATTTGTCTACCTACCAATGTCAGTAGGGTGCGGACCACATATTTAAGGATACTCAGATAGACTTGTCACACGCACTCGACCTGGTCCTCAAAAATGGGACGTATCCACTTATTAGGCGGCTTTGCCAGTAATTACAAAGGCCGCCCAATAATAGGGGTGAGCAAAGGGTTTTGCAGTCGTCGCTTGTTTGCTCAGGTATTGACGCATCTTTTCACAAATCGAATATATTTTCTTATCCTTTTTTTGATATACCCGACAAAAATTTTCAGTGAGTTGGACCGCACTGGCAGCAGAAAGATTGCATAGCCACATTTGCGCCTCAACTAGTGATTCCCCAATCGAGAGATCGTCGCACAAGTTCTCATAAAATCGGTTCATGAGCAACGCCGTCGCGTACTCGTCCACGCCCCATAGAGTACTGATTACAGTTGGGACACCAGCCAAAAGGATTCCTGCCGGAAAACTGATATATTCATCGGCCAAATCATTGGGCATGACCAACCCTGTCTCACAGGCACTCATCACCACAAGCCATGTATTCGGCAAATGGAGCCTTTCTCTGAGGAGATCGTTCAACGTCAAATTTTCTGGGAACAATTGTAAAAAGGAGTCATGTACTTGAGATAGGTTGAAATAGCCATGGCAGGAAAAATGGAGAAGATTATAACGATAGGCACTGTCAAATACAAAATCCGACGTCGGTTGGTGTACAGGGTTGTTCTCTAATACGTGAGCATCCACAACATGTTCTTTGATTAAATTAACCTCTAGATCACCATAGATCAGATTACTTGTGGGGTCAGAAATGGCGAGTAACCGAGATGGCTTGTCGATTCGTTTATTGCCGCTATCCATACACTGTCCGAGCATGTAAAAGCTTGGAATATAGATTACCTCGAATCGCTCAATAAACCGGAAATTATCCACTTCCTCTGTCTGAAAACAGGCATGTAGTGGCAACAACGAAAGTTCCAGGTTCGGTATAAAAATGATCTGTTGCACTGAAATTTGATTAAGCAACGGCCAAACGTGGCTGAGTAGCTTTTGAGATAAAACAATGATAGTATCTTCAAGCGTGTCATTCCATTCAATATCGGGATCATAATAATCGCCTAAGTAACCTCCGATTTTATTCGTGGCATCATCTGTGAAAATTAGAAGATCTTTCAACCCCCGATCACCAAACCCCTGAACGCGTTTTACATATAAATTGCCAGCGACATACCACTGGTTATCTAATTCCTGCTTATTACTCTTTGGGGTTTCGGGAAGAGCAACAAAGATTACTGTCTCGTCTCTGGTCACGTTGAAGACAATGATCGCGCTCTCTGGTAGTAGCGAATTTAGCGTATTTTTGATTGTCCGAATCGTATCGTGGACTGATAAAGGCTTCTTATCGCTCGACTTACCTTCTTGCATCATATCCGCCAAATATCTCGTCTTGGCCAATTCGGTATAAGCCAGCGCCTCCCACCACATCCCCAACTGCAAACAACAAAGCACCATTGCTTTATAAAGTGCTGATTTCTCCTGCCAGAACTGGGTGCGCGATTCAATATGCAGTTGGTAGCGCTGGTTTTCAACGATCTGAATCGCTTCTTGATAGTCGTTGAAAGCATCATCAATTTGCCCTACAATCATGTATAAATTGCCCAAGGCATACCGAACGCGCCACTGTACGGATTGAATTCCAATCGTTAGCTTTAGAGCTTGTTGGTAGCATTGGCAAGCCTCTTTGTACAACTGTTGTTGAAAAAGAATGCGACCAATATTGATCAATTGTTCTCCTTTGCCTCGAGCGTTCTTGTGTTCATGGGCAAGATCTTTGGCCGCTAGATATCGACGTTCAGCCATTGTTAATTCGATGGTTGCTCGCTTAACATCTTTGGCTTGATTAGCTTTAGCCTGAGCTAAGTTCCCTAACCGGGCAAGCTGCTTATATTGATGGGCAGAATCATTGTATTCTTCGGCAATCGTCAACGCCTCTTGTAATTTCTCCTCGGCCTGATCATATTTTCCTAAGCTAATCAAAAGACTCCCCAAACTACCAAGCTGGCGTCCTTCACCTCTACGATGCCCGACCTCTTGACACAACTCAATCGCCTGCTCATGGTGCCTTTTTGCTTCTTCAATATCCCCAAGATAATAGTGAACGCGTCCCAAGTTGCCCAATGCAGCCGCTTCATTCCTCATGAGTGCATTTTGGTAACTGATTTGCTCGACGTTTTGAGATGTTGATGCCTCTAACTCTGCTTCTTTTGCCGTTCGGATAATGTGTAGCGATTCATAAAAGGCTAGAGACGCATCCTCAACGTTTCCCTGGGCAAAATAAATGTTACCTAAGCAAGTCTGGGCATCACTTTCAATATCAGGACGGTTTAATGACGGTGCTATTGTTGCGACGATGTCATAATGCACAAGGGCATCATCTAAATTGCCTAGTTGCTCCTCAATTTCGCCCAACTCAAGCCGGATTTGGACAACAATGATGCATAATGCTGGATCTGATTGAAAAATGAGCAATGCTTGTTGATAGTGGGTGCGTGCAAGAACTAGATCATGATTTCTTAGATAAAGACCGCCGAGCATTTTATGGCAATTGCCCAGCAATTTTTCATGCTTTAGAACGTTGGCTGCATTGCAATTGAGCGTAGCAAGAGTCAGTGATCGTTCTATTTGTTCAATAGTTTCTTCCCCGCCTGATCCAGCTATCGTATTAACATACTTATGGCACCCCAAAACATGGTGTAGCGTTACATGGCCTGTTTTGCATTGCCTGATTATCTCAGCAATGGCATCATTAGCGGCTATTTCTTGGCGTTGTATTCGTCTCCCAATATGGTAAATTGGATTCTGTTCTATTTTCATCTTGTTCGCACGTTCCGCTATTCTATACTGCGGTTGCTTTGAAAACGGATGTTTTCCCAAACTCTACTAAGAGATTAAATACTCGTTTTCAAGCGAAGCTGAGCATACTTAGTCGTTCGCAATATCAATGAGAGATTCTGAGCGGAGAGAAGAATGACATTGCGATCGACTGATACTGAGCATCGAAGATATTGATCTACACAGAATCATCGTGAGTTCTCATTTGACCGCAACCTACAAGGCAACAAGCATCCTCAGATACCGCTTACGCCCCGTGTGAGGATGCCTGCTCTGCTGCTATCTACTGATTCTATGGTCGTATATCGTTCAAGATAATCGGTAGATATCTAGGGCAGTTTTCTATGCAAATAGTATATGAGAAAGTTACTGGATCTCCTCTACCATTGCCTACCATGACTTTTATGGTCTTTTCGCCAGGAGTCTGCCATTGGTGGGTAATGGTTTGGGCAAAGCTTCCAGTACCCTCTACAGGTTCTTTGTCAGTCATTTGCCAAGTATATGTAACCGGTGGCGTGATATCGAGAGGCCCAACTATTGCTGTGAATGTGTAGGGGGTATCCACTTCTCCTGAAGTTGGACCTTTAACTGTGACAGATACTGGGCTAATAGGTTCAATTATTTGAACGGCATAGACTGCGGCAACGGATTTACCAGCACCATTTTCAGCTGTTACTGTAATCGCCTTGGTGCCGGCTATAGTCCACATAAACTCAACCATATCAAGCGAACGACCATTTTCGTGGATGACCGCTGGAAGATCGGTTGCCTGCCATGTATAACGAATAGGTTGTGTCGCATCAGCGGGTGCCACAGTGGCAGAAAACGCGCTCGTCATCCTTACAGTGGCCTGGTTTGGACCATTAATGGTAACAGCTTCTGGTGCTATAACAACATTCTCAACTTCAATCGTATGGTTTTCAAATACTATGGTCCCTGAACCGTTGTCAACTGTTATAGTAATGGTTTTGGTGCCAGCGGTATTCCAACTGTAGCTGTTTGTGTCGAACAAACCCTTATTACTATGAATCACTGTTGGGTGGCCAGTTGCCTGCCATGTGTAAGTAAGGGGTTGTGATGTATCAGCAGGCGCGACGGTCGCGGAGAAGATACTTGTCATGCCTACAGTAGCCTGGTTTAAACCTTTAATGGAAACAGTGGTTGGTGGAACGATAACAGACTTCACTTGGATTTTATGCACACCAGCCACTGTGGAACCTAAGCTATTATCGACTGAAACTGTGATAGTTTTGGTACCCGTAGTACCCCAACTATAGCTGTTTGTGTCGAACAACCCCCTACCGGTGTGAATGATCGTTGGGTGATCAGTTGCCTGCCATGTGTAGCTGAGAGGTTGTGATGTATCAACAGGTGTGACGGTGGCAGAGAAGATTCTCGTCATCCCCACAGTAGCCTGGCTTGAACCATTAACCGAAACAGAGTTTGGTGCTATGGTAGCAGGCTCAACTTGTATGGAATGGACAGCAGTCATTGTAGGGCCTAAGCCGTTGTTGACTGTAACCGTGATAGTTTTGGTACCAGCGGTATTCCAGGTATAGCTATGTGTTTCGAGCAAGCTACCGTTGTTGTCATTGATAACTGGGTAATCGCTAGCTTGCCAAGTATAGCTGATCGGTAGTGTCGTATCGGCAGGTGAGACCGTGGCTGTAAATGTATAATTCACCCCAAGTTCACCTTGAATCAACCCCTTCAAACCAACAGAATCCGGTGCCGTAGGCGTACGTAAGGCGTAGAGGCCTCCCCCTGTTCCTAGGTAGAGATTCACACCGCTATCATCTGAACATACTGCAATATTCCTTATCTGCGAGGCAATGCCATCTAACCCAGAAAACGTATCGGCTTGCCAAGTATCACCGCTATCATAGCTATGCAGCAGCCCACCGGTTGTTCCTACAATTAGATGATTATTATCAGACGGATTAGCTGCGACGGCATGGATATTTTGTCCTTGTAGATCTACACTCACCAATGTCCAATTCGACCCATTGTCAATTGAGCGATAAAGCCCAATGGACGAACCGACATATACCGTGCCTGTGGTGATATCTGCCTGTAATACATTAATCTGTACAGGAGGCAGGTTCTGTGTAGGTGGTTGCCAAGAAGTGCCACCATCTTGGCTCAAATACAATCCCATATCTGTAATGGCCAACAGAGTAGCATCGCTGAATGTTAATGATGTAACTGAATAACCAGGCAAGTCTCCCTCTGATTGACTCCAGGTATTGCCACCATTTATGCTAACAAAAAGACCCTGCTCCGTACCTGTAAAAAGTCGGTTTGGCACATTGGGATCGATGGCCAAAGCGTAAATCGTGTTAGACAATAGCCCTTCATTGACGAAGGTCCATTTGGAGCCACTATCCTGACTGCGCAATAGGCCGTTGGACCATGTGCCTACGTAAAATGTATCATTCATCGTCAAAATATGGCTAATGCTGTCCTCATAAAGCAGTTTCCAAACATTATAAGGGGAATCGATACTTTGTAGTAATCCATCCTGGAAGCTACCTGCCAGCAAACCATGACCAGTGGTGCAGGTCAATGCATATACACTGCCATAACCAGTAATGGGTAACCACTGCTGCACATCATCTTTCGGCAAAACACGACCTGAATATTTTTCAAATCCAGGTGACATGAATGCGATTTCAACAGGAAAGTTCTGATCCCGGGTTAACGCTACAGGGCGCGCTTTTTTACGCTTTGCTGATAGATTTAAAGTTGTTTGGGGCGAGCGTAGTAAGAACCCTTCTAACTGAATCGACATCGCCAATACATTTTCTGGATTCTCATCAAGATCAATAGGCGCATCATCAGGGATCGCTCGCAAGCCTGTCGGATCCGGATAGCTGAGTGGATTGCCTAACCCATAAGCATAATCGTTTATGGTTTTGGATCGCCATAGGTTGCCTGATAGCGGATCGCGTGTCGAGAAACGATTGTTGAGTACATTATATTCGCGATAGAATGTGAATAGGGTTGGCCAACTTAAACCGCCAACATTGCGGACATTGCGCTGACCAAGGTAACGATAGGGGTTTGGATCTATACCGGTTGATTGAATCGTTCGACCAAATGCTTCATAGCTGTATCTATGAAAAGGTTGCCCATTGGAATCTAGGATGTAACGCACATTTTCCATACCATCCCCATGATATGAAGCGAACCCTAACTGCTCTGTGTATCGGCCAAGCACCAAGCTATTGCCGTGTAAATAACGCGCTATTGGCTGTTGCAAAGTGGGGTCACCTTCCAGCAAGATATTGAAGCCATCATAGAGAAAATCACGTTGTCCACTTGGGGCATCTATACTGATACGACGACCAAACGCATCATAGCTGATAGCCATTTCTGAACCGTCCGCAAAGATAACAGTAGAGAGTAAGTTCTCATCATCATAGGAATAAGTGTGTATCCCATTTGCATGTTGCCATGTCCGCCAGTTTCCAAGATCATCATATGTAAACAGATTACTGCCGCGGGTTTGCAACTGATCAGCTTCATCATATGTATAGACCAAGATCCCACGACCATCTGTACGACGAATTAGGTTTCCCACTGGATCATACACATAATCAATTTGACGCCTTGCCGAGGCTTCCCTTATTAGTCGATCTACCTCGTCGTAGGCGTACACAATATCCTCGCTGTGGATGGGCGTCATCTCGTTTATGGCTGTTGCATTGTCCACATTATCATAAGTATATGTGTAGGCGGCAATGAGCTCTCCCTGACTGTTTCGATGTGTGATCGCTACGGGCCGACCGTTTCCATCGTATTCATAGGAAGAACTGGATTTGCTTGGATCGGTTATCTTACTCAATCTGCCAGCCATATCATACTCAAAGTGAATAACCTCAGATGCCTCATTCGTTTCGTCGGCAACGCTTACTAGTTGAGCCGCTTCATTGTAAATATATACACTGTCGTATAGGATTTTAGAATCACGTTCGACTCGTAATCCTGTCCTTCGCCCGGCCAAATCGTAGGTATACATTGATTTTAGATTGCGATTTGTATCCTCGATGAGAGTAAGCTGTCCTCTATCATCATACTGATAATTGGCTTGCCAAGTTTGCCCGTGCGCCGCGCTGATTTTATTGCCTGATACATCATAGGTAAATGTAATATCTGGCGTGTTTGGGTAGTCAATTATTATAAGGCGCCCCATCGGGTCTCGTTGATAACGGATAACGCTATCATCTGGTCGTCCATATTCTATTAATTGACCATTCGCATTATAAGTATAGGTTACAGTACGCATCAACGGGTCCGTAATTGATATAATTTGACCTAAAGGATTGCGTTCATAGATTGTTTGATGATCATTGGCATCTATAAGCTGTACTAAGTCATCATTGGCATCATAGGTGTAAGTCGTCACACTACCCAATTCATCAGTTACATGTGTTAGATTGAATTGTGCATCATAGCTATAGATTGTTGAGTGGTTGTTCGCATCAATCCTTTCTGTCAGATTCCCGTTCGCGTCATACACATAGGCTGTTTGCCCACCCAATGGTTCAGTACGTTGCGTCAAATTTCCATTTGCATCATAGACGTACTTTATTATATTACCTACTCCGTCAATGCTATCGGTAACGCGACCTACTACATCATAGGTCCAACCAATTTCTTGGTCATGGAATTTGATAGAAGTAAGATTCCCGTGGATATCATATGCATAAGTAGCAAATAGCCCCATCGCATCTTGAGCTTGAATTAGCTGACCTTGAGTATTGTAAGAATATGTTACAATCCCCCCCAATGGATCCGTAATATCCGTCAGATCATACTGTTCATTATAGGTGAATTGCCAGCTCTTTCCATGTTTATCCGTATAGCGAATGGGAAGATATGATTTATCATAGGCCCATGTTTCTATATGGCCCAGAGTATCTATGGCTGTGCTTAAGTTACCCGTAGAATCATAGGTGAACGTAATGGCCCCATCCACACTAGTCAAGCTAATGGGGTGATCAGCGCCATCATGCTGGATGGATATCTGCATGCCTAGAGCATCTTCGACCTCAACCAATCGGTCACGGTTATCATAGGTATAGATGGTTCGATTCCCTAGTGGATCAACAACAATGGTACGATTCCCACCATAAAAGAGCCTTGTCTGGTGGCCTCTTCCATTTGTCTGCACAACGACCTGACCTAAGACATCATATTCGTTGGTAACAAATGTTATATTTGTAGGATCGGTAATACTAACCATGTAGTGTTCGTTTGCATAGGCATATGTCGTCACATGACCATTGGGATCCGTATACGATTGTAAATTGCCTAGAGTGTCATATGTATAGCTAAACGTACGGTTGGCCGAGTCTGTAAGTGTACTGATCTGATTTTGCTCATTATAGGCGAGTGTCAGTTGACGACCGACTGAATCAGCAATCTGGCTCAACAATCCACTATCATCATAAGTAAGTCTGGTAATATGGCTATGTGTATCTTCGAAACTGCTCAGTCGACCTTCTGCATCAAAATGTGTGCTTGTGCCATCTACCCACTGGAGTGTTGTCTGTCCATTGTCATTAACTGTAACCTCTGATAGGTTGCGGCTACCCGTAGGTGGCTGGTAGGTCCCATCTCCCAGTTGAACATGGGTAGCGGCAATGTCATTAGGCTCTGAGATAGTGATAGCATTGCCTGTAATTTGGGTCATCAACCATTGAGTTGTAACAACATCAGGTGCAAAGCTCTGACGGAAATCGTCAGTATCAAATAAGTCGAGTCCCACTTGTGCCGCTGCCAAAGATGCCGCAGCTTCTAATGCCATGCGTTCACCAAAACCGCGCGGCCAATCGGTACCTGTTGAGAGTTGCATGTTATAGGTATGATTCCAACCAAAGCCAAGAGGGCTGTTATTTTGGTGCTGCGAACTGCTATAAAATCGTTCAAATTGCAACGGAATCCCATCACCACCTAGTTTAGGCAAATCCTCGTGGCTATAAACAAAACTGCCTGTGACCACATCCACTGGATCACCAATGAATCGACCTGGTGTATCATCAGGAGAATCCACAACATCGGGATCTAATGGTTGTTGCTTTGCGATTTCTTTAATCGTTTTCTGCTTATCGCCTAACAAGAACAATCGATTCTTATCTCGTTTTTTTCTGCGTATCTTTTGAATTTCAAAATAAATTAGTAATGTTTTATTAGGTGGTTGCGGATAGATTTGACTACCGCCATGAAGAATCAAAGGTGTACCTTCTATTGAAGGGTCAAGAAAGCCTGATATAAGATATCCTGCTGAGCCTGATTTGGGATCGAGAGAAACCCAGCCGGAACCTTGCCATTGGCCTAATAAAATGGGGTTTTGCGAAATGAGAATATGACGCTCATTTTCGATAATGTCGTTCTCAATGGCTCCCAACACATTGGACGAATGCCCTAACTGTGAAATGATTTCATCATTGTCAGGTGTAATATAGTAGATTGGCTGACCGTCTTCAATTGCCGCATTTAAAATTTGGACTGTAGAAAGCGCTGGAGCTTTCTGCAACTGCTCTAAGATAGCATGCTCTACAGCCGAGCCGCGCATGCCGGAGCTTAAAAACCAAGCCCGCTCCCGGGTAGCGTCGGCAGGATTCTGTGCTGAAATTGCGGTTTCAATACTCAACCGGACGTCCACCGAGTGGAAACCAGGCTCCAATCGAACCGGACGCTGTTGAAGATCGACAAATGTAGATATATTGCGTGCGGCAATCATAATGGAGAAATGGGGCAAATGAACGACTTCGGATAATTGAGCGTCGATTGTATTACCTAATTCAACTTCATTATAATAGGATAGTCCAAGTAAATTGAGCAGTCCACCTAAAACTTCTTCGTCATCTAAAGTACGCCCTTGGGCTATCGAGTCATCAAGCAAACTAATCTGACGATCCAATTGGTTGTTGGAGATGGTTTGAAGTCGTAGTGGCAATGCATACCATGCGCCCGCTGTCAGAAATTGAGCAGTGCGAAAGATGTCATTATCAGGTGTGGTTATTGTGAGGTTAAGCCTTTGCCCCAATGCCCCCAGGGTTATCGTATCCCCCTTCGCCTGAACTACTCCTCCAATTCGCAGAACCGGTTTTACATTCACCTGGTATGCAGGACTCACACTGAAAATATCGCCAGCGGCTTTAAGCCGTGAACAATCCGCTTCTGTTGCACATTCGTAAAAGATCGTAATGCGTTCCCCAGCAATCTCTGAGGTACGTGCCGTGAAATTGACGCTAGGTAGCTGAATGTTGAGCGTGTAATGCAACTCGTCTGGTAGGCTACTGCCTCGCTGTAGAGATGTACCTGGCGTATATGGAAGATCTGCCGGATCTGGATATGTGGCAGACTCAACGGGTATGATCTGACGTCCGCCAATAACGTCTTCGAGCGTAACAAACGGCTCGTTAATCCGAAGATTGTTAATAAAATTTGTTGCGTATTGGGCTAAATTGTTTCGGATAGAGACATGGTCAAGATTCTGCACAGAATCATCTGTGATTGTGGCACCCTCTATAGCGGTGTTGAGAAATGTATCTTGATCGAACCCCAGAAGCGTGGATAAATCTTGACCGGCTTGCTCCTCATATTCTTTGAAACTGGGATCCAACGGATGCCATGTTCCATCAACCATGACTTCAACCCACATATGGTCGATGAGGAGATCATCACCAGTTGATATTGTTTGTATGCCGCCGCTGGCAAAGAGATTGCCGACAGCATCTGGGTCGGACGCTCCAGTCCAGTTGAGTGTAGTAGACTTGCTGATACGAATCTGCCCCCAGACATACCTCGTCTCAAAGCCGGCTGAATTTAGCAGCACACTGAGAAGAGCCGACTGTTCAACTGCATTGCCCATCTTGGCTAGCAAGGTTTCGCGCGGATTTTTCAGCAGCCCCCACGACGGCACATACTCTATATGGTTGTGGACATAATCAAAAATTGCTAGCGGATCACGTTCTAATCCATTAGCGAGTGATTCAATTTCTGGAGTAATTTCTGGAACAGCATCAACTATGTTCGATTCAATGGGTGCGCGGCTGGTGGTTAAGCCCGGCGAGCGCTCACTGTTGACTTCATCAACTGTCTTCTGGGGTAACAACCGTACATTAAGGCGACCTGGCGGCAGTTCGTCGCTCAAATCAGCCGCAAGAATGCCGCTGGGCTGATAATCTGAAGAGGATTGTCCTAAAGTCGCTTTTGACTCCAGGTAGGTGCCGACTAAGATGACGATGATAAGGATCAATGGGCTGAGAGCATATCTACACTTCATTGTGCATTCTCCTTTGTCGCAGAGACGATGGGCAGCGGAGGAATTATTGTGCAGTTGTGTTGAAAATAGGAGTTTTCTGATGTTTTATCAGCATTCTACTCAGGAGATCAAACTCCTCTTTTCAAACAGAGCCAACTATAGACGAAGGGGATTAATTTAACTATACCATATACTTGTTGCCAGCGTCTATCAAGATTTTATCAACATTCTCTCCGCTTCATCACCTCAATACCCAACCCCCTTATCCACCACATTCCTCAACCCTTCCCCCCTCACATAGCGCCCCAAATTGTCCAGAAAGATCTCCATAATCCGTTCTGTATACTGGGGTGTCAACCCCGAATAGTGGGCCGTGAGGATTACATTAGGCATGGCCCACAAAGGCGACGAGGCAGCCAACGGCTCGTTCTCGACCACGTCTAGACCAGCTCCAGCGATCCAGCCTTCTTGCAGGGCCTGGATCAGCTTCTCTTGCTGAATGGTGCTGCCGCGCCCGATGTTGATGATGTAGGCGCTCTCTTTCATGGCGCGTAATTCGGCTTCGCCAATCATGCCGCGGGTCTCTGTGGTGAGGGGGACAGTAAGAACAACAAAATCAGCTTGGGGTAGATGGTTGAGGAGGTCGTTGCGACTGATCATCTGCTCAACGAAATCGACTGGACGACTTGGGTTGCGCAGCACACCGATGACCTTCATGTCGTGGGCGTTGGCTAGCTTGGCTGTACGCGCACCGATTGCCCCCACGCCAATGAGCAACATGGTTTTGCCTTCTAGTTCAAAGAGGCTATTGCGGTCTTGGGGACCAGCCCACTTGGATTGGACCTGGTTGCGCATCTGTTCGGGAAAGCCGCGGGCAAAGGCCAGCAGAAAAGCCATAATATGTTCGCTGATGGGGACGGCGTGAACGCCGGAGGCGTTGGTGATGATCAGGTCATTCTCTATCAGTTCAGGATAGCGCTGTATCCAGTCAACGCCAGCACCCCAGCATTGGAACCAGCGCAGATCAGGAGCTTTATCCAACAGATCATGGGGAAAGGTGCGAAAGGCGATTTCAATGTCGTCCAGCACAGCCTCAATTTGGGCGCGCTCTGGGGTGACGACTAGTTCATAATCTGGGGCGATTTGTTGGATTTGGGTTCGGTAATGGTGGGGGAGTCTGTGTTCTTTGAAGCCAAGTAAGATAATAGGCATAGTCTTCAGTTCAATCCTTATCACTTGGGGTATTATCTAGTACAACAAGGCGTAAGTTTCTATATAGATACCGGGATGAGGGTGAATACGAAACCCTTCACTAGTGCAGCGCAGCGTAAGGTTCTAAATAGTTGGGTAGATAGGTGAGCAAATGCCAGATTTCTCGACTGCTCTGCTCGCTCAAATGAAACTGTTCGGGCTGAGAATCGACTCGCTTTTGAACCCTATAGTCTCGCTGACCCGTTGTCGCCTTGCGACTGTAACCAAGCGAAATGACAAGTATCGAGATCGCTCGGCTGTTGTAACTCTATAGTTATTTATGCCCCAGTGTACTAGATTGATCGATTCGTCATGAATGAACAATGAGGCCAAGAGCATATGCCCTTGGCCTCATTATAGTGGTTACTTATTTACTACGCTCATTCTCATCTATTCTGACGCTCCAATGAACGCTAGTGGAAGATAGATTGTAATTCCACCAGAGGTAACCTCAGGAGTGATCGTCACCCGCAGCAGGTCGCTGATGTTTGGATAATCCCACACCGAGTCGCTGCTGATTAGCGTGACGTTTCCGCTGCCTTCATCTGCACCTGTATTGGCTGCAGCCTGGCGTGGCGCCTGGTCGGGGCCTGCTGCACCGGCTTGGTTGCGCTCGGTGCCAGCATCCCAGGCGATCAGGTCGCTAGCAATGTCGGTGGCGATGTCTGCTTCATTGCGGCGGACACCATTCTCATCCAGCAGGCGAATGCCCTGACCACCAAAGGCGAGGAAGGTATCGTTGGACGGCACAATCATGGAGGCAACGCTCAGATAGGGATGAGCGGCATCGGGCATGACGATGAAACGGTAGGCTCCTCCATCTCCAATGGGATCGGCTCCGCTTGCGCCCACGGCCAGCGCACGTACACCGTGGTGTCCGACGCCAATAGCATTGTCAAACTCACCATGTAAGATGCTAGCATTCCCATCTTCGGAGAGAGCTTCCAACCCAGCCGAAGCGAGTTCACCCACTGTGAAGAGCTGATATTGATCGCTGTGCGTAGCAAAGGCAACCGGTGTCAGCGCACCAGGATAGACCGTCGAACCGCTCGTATTGCTAATCGTTACGATGAACGAAAGAGGCATGGGACCATGCTCGATGGTCATGCTGGCAAAACCACCTGCTAGGCTACCCGCGAGGTCGTTGGTGGCATCGCTATAGATGCGTACGCCAGGCGTTGGGTCAGCCGGACCTGTATTAGCTCCAGCCTGACGTGGAGCCTGATTGGGGCCTACGCCGGGTACCTCATTGGCTTCTGTTCCAGCGTCCCAAACGGCTAGCTCTCGATTGATGTCGGCCGATACATCTGCCACTGAACGAGGGCTACCATCGCTGTTGAGCAGGGGCACACCATCCGCCCCAAAGGCCAGGAAGGCATCGTTGGTCTCTACCACCATCATGGCCATGCTCAAGCTAGGATACGTCGCGGTTGGCGTTACGCTAAACAGGAAAGACTCGCCAGGGGCTGCCGGACCCGCAGGATCACCAGGGCGTTGCACCGTAATGGCCTGAGCACCCACCATGTCTGTACCTGCCGCACCTGTATGTTCAGTCACTAGTGCCGCGGGCGAGCCGTCTTCAGCCAGCGACTCTAGACCTGCCGAAGCTGTCTCGCCGTTGGTAAAGAGGGTCCACTGATCATTGTGAGTGGCATAGAAGATTGGCGCGACAGGTGTATCAATTGCACTACTCGTGGCCGATGTAGTCGCTGACGTGTTGGTGATGGTAAAGGTATAGGTTCCACCTGACTCAGAGACGGCGACATCAACAATGCCACCGGCCAAGGGCAGGCTACGGGTGCTGTTGGTGAAGGCCGAAACGACCCCTTCATGTGCACCCGTGTTAGGAGCACCCTGGCGCGGAGCCTGATTCGGGCCCATACCAGGTGCTTCGTTTACCTCTGTGCCAGCGTCCCAAAGCGGTAGCTGGTCAGTAATATCACCACTAATGGGATTCCCACCGTTGTCGAAGAGAAGAAGCCCCTCAGCTGCGGGTGCGGCAAATATGTCGTTTGACTGGACAAACATGGTTGCCAACGATAGGCGAGTGGCCGACATGGTCGTTGTAAATTGGAATTCATAGGCACCGCCAGGGAAGATCGGTCCGGGATCTGTTGCCCCCAAAGGCGTATTAAAGACGCCACTTGATGCTACCCCTGTTCGGCTGCTCAACGCTGCACTCAAGTCCCCTGCAGCACCATCTTCGGCCAAACCTTCCAGACCTTGACCACGGTCAGGCTGATTGTTAGAGAAGAGCGGACGGCTGGCATCATGTACTGCCCAAACGCCCGGTGCGAAAGGACCCGGAATGTCGCTATCGCCAGAGATATTTTCCACCCGAACCGTAAAGGTTGTGGCTGCCCGCGCTGTATCAGCAGGTAAAGCGGCTTCTGCCTGGATAACGTTGATGACCGGCTGAGGATCAACCACAATGCGTACAACATCACTTGGCTCTGGGTAGTCCCAAACTGTATCACTACTAATCAGGGTGACATTGCCACTGCCTTCATCTGCCCCCGTATTCGGACCAGCTTGACGGGGAGCCTGGTCCGGACCGCCTGCACCTGCTTGATTACGCTCTGTCCCTGCATCCCACGCGAGGCGGGTTGCGGCTATATCGGCGGCAATCTCTTCATTCGTACGGGGCGTACCGTCTTCATTCATAATGCGCAGCCCGGTCGGCTCAAAGGCCAAGAATGTATCGTTAGAGGGTACGATCATGGAGGCCATGCTCACATAGCGATTGGTGCCATCTGCCGTAACGCTCACGTTAAAGCTACCACCAGCTGCAATTGGACTACTACCAATAACGCCCGAGGAGAGTACTGCCGCGTTGCCGCTTAGCTCAGATGCGAGTTCGGCAGGATTGCCATCTTCGGCTAACGATTGCAGCCCCGCGGAGGCAGGTTGTCCCACCTCGAAGAGTTGTGTATCACCACTGTGGATGGCCCACACCATGGGGGTGAGCAAGCCAGGGTATGCTGTACTGTCGCTGGTATTGATGAGCGCGATGGTGAATGTTCCAGGCGTTACACCATTGGTCACATCGACCACCGCAAAGCCGCCAGCATTTTCCCCAGCCAAATCATTGGTCGAGTCGCTGTAGATGCGAACGCCAGGGGTTGGATCGACAGGGCCAGTATTGGCTGCTCCCTGACGGGGCGGCTGATTATTGCCCACATGGGGAACTTCATTGGCCTCAGTACCAGCATCCCAAACAGCCAGTTTGCGGTTGATGTCGGCCAGAATTGCACTGTTTGAGCGGACGTTGCCTGCATAATCGAGTAGCGCTACGCCCTTGGCGTCAAAGGCCAAGAAGGCGTCGTTGCTCTGTACCACCATGGCGGCAATGGTTAAATATGGATAGGCAATGGTGGGTGTAACAGTAAAGGAAAATGTTTCACCTGGATTGGCTGGCCCGGCGGCATCCGTGGGCCGTTCAACAGTGATGGGCTGAGCGCCCACCATTCCTGTACCCGTAGCGCCACTATGTTCGCCAACGAGCGCGACAGGAGAACCATCCTCGGCCAGCGACTCTAAGCCAGCCGATGCGGGCATACCGCTGCTAAAGAGTGCCCAGTCGGCATTGTGGGTAGCGTAGAAGACAGGTGCAATAGGCGTATCGAGAGCACCCGTTGGTGAAGAGACATTCGTAACAGAGATAGTGAACGTGCCACCAGCTTCTGCCACAGAGACGTCCACAAGGCCACCAGCTAATGGTAAGCTGCGGGTGCTGTTGCTAAAGGCGTTGATGCCTCCTTCGGCAGGTCCTGTATTGGCCGCGCCCTGGCGGGGTGCTTGATTCGGCCCCATTCCGGGTGCTTCATTCACCTCTGTACCAGCATCCCATAGGGGAAACTGGGCAGTCACGTCACCGGAGACAGGGTTGCCGCTACCATCAAAGAGAGCCATCCCGGTGGGTGCAGGCGCAACAAAGACATCGTTGCTCTGTACCAACATGGTAGCCAGGGAAAGGTGATCCCCATTGCCTGCGGTTATCTGGAACTGATAGGCTCCACCTGGGGTAATCGGGCCGGGGCTATCTGCGCCAACGGGAATGCTAAACACACCGCTGGAAGAGACGCCTGCTGTGCCAGCAACTACGGCCCCTAATGTAGCTGCTCCACCATCCTCCGCCAGGGCTTCCAAGCCAGCACCTCGGTCTGCTTGTCCTGTGGTAAATAAGGGCTCAGTTGTAGCGTCATGCACAGCGTATACGCCGGGTGCAAAAGGACCAGGTAAGTCGCTGCCGCCGGAGACATTTTCAACGGTCACAATAAAAGTAGTGGCTGTTCGGTTCAGTTGACCACGGACAGCACCTGAAGGAAACGGGTCGTTGTGCAGATTGACATAATAGTTGGCTGGATTGGCGATGATGGCGTTGATGGTGGCCGCATCTGCACCAGAGCAACCTCGGCCTGCGTTAGCCGGATCATCAAAGAGAAGAACCGCCACATTGCCTCCACTATTTTCGGTCCCTTCATGGATATGACCAGCCGTTAGCAGCTCAACATCATCGACCTGAATAACGTAGCAAACTGTACCGCCAACTGGATCGAGGGATAGATGAGCTACGCCTGTGCCATTGGGATCTCCTGGAACTGGGATTTGGACTACGCCCGACAGCGGAACCGTAAAGTATGTCACAGATTCGGACGCTGCGTAAGTCACCTGTGCAGGTAGCAACCCCGCAAAAACAAGCGCCAATATAAGTATCGCGTGTACATAAGCTGGTATCGCCCAGCGCCAGCTCGTACTTACTAAAGGTGTGGAGCGATAAGGTTGATTCATGGAATGTTTATTCTCCGAGATTAAGAAGGTATAAAATTTGGACCTCGAACGGCTCGTCGATACAGTATAAGGCGCTACTGTAAACACTTCATAACGAAAAAGTTAAGAGAATCTTACGTTATCCACTCCCTTCCCAACACAAAAACCGCTGTCCTTGCTAGTAAGTTCTTGTATCGAGTCGGCCTTAATTTCTGCGACCTCCCCAAATAGATCTGTCGATTCGTCTTTACCTCTAGGCTTTTACAAAAATCGCCAAAATCACTCACAGTAAAGGCCTGCCAGCGGGGGGACGTATGCCAGGCCTGAGGCAAATCGGCTGCTTCTGGAATGCGGCCGCTGAATAGATATTGGAGACGACAACGCCAGTATCCCCAGTTGGAGAAGCTGACTACTGCCTGGTTACCAACTCGGAGCATCTCATTGAGGATCATAGCAGGATCGTCGAGAAAGGGGAGGGTTTGGGCAAGAATCACGTAATCAAAGCTACTATCGGGATAGTCAGCCAATCCTTCTTGAAGATTCCCTTGGCGCACGCTCAGGCCACGCCGGACACAAGCAAGGATATCCTGTTCACTCAGTTCAATACCTCGACCCTTAGCCTGCTTTTGGTTAACCAAGTGGTCGAGAAGTGCCCCGTCTCCACAGCCTAAATCGAGGACACTTACATCAGCAGGGATAATTTCAGCAATGACTTCTAGATCGGGGCGTAGGGCTAGGTCACCCAAGGTCAATTGGGGCTGGGCAATACCCTGAGGGATAGATATGGTCAATCGGGGTCTCCTATTTGCCGTAGATAGCCAGTTAGCACTTCAGCGTTTTAGCACTTCAGCCGTCAGGCTGAAGGCTGAGTAGTTGAGTAGCTGATAAATGACTAGATGACTGCGAGCTACTGATAATTAGATGGCAGCGGTTTCAAGTCTCTCTATTTGGGCATGCTGACCATTCTTATAGGTTCCGTTTGCCTTTAAATAGCCATCACCTAAATGGGGAGAAGCAAGCACGTTTTCCTCATGAACAAGCCGATCCAGAAATCCGCTAAGCAATTCGGTCATGGTCTCTACTTCCAACAAAAACGCATCATGTCCCCAAACGCTTTCCACATCCAAATAAGTAACATCAGCACCGACAGCTGTGAGCGCGCTCACCAGCTCTTTGCTATGGTAACTGGGATAAAGCCAGTCACTTGTAAAGCTAAGAACCAAGTATTTAATCTTGGTTGAGTTCACAAATGCAGCAGCCAGTGAACCCGTTGCCCCGCTCAAATCAAAGTAATCCATTGCTTTGGTAATATACAGGTAACTATTGGCATCAAAGCGGCGGGTGAAGTTGAGGCCGTTGTACTTCAGGTAGCTTTCAACTTGGAATTCGGTCTGGAACTCGTACCCATACTTGACTAGGTCTTGCAATCGACGCCCGAACTTCTCCTGCATAGAAGCCTCGCTCAGGTAGGTAATATGACCGACCATACGGGCTACAGCCAGACCAGCGTCTGGTTTTTGGTTCGATTGGTGGTAATCCCCCTCATTCCAGGCGGGGTCGGCATAAATAGCTTGTCGACCCACTTCGCTAAAGGCAATAAGCATGGGACTGTGATGAGCTGTTGTTGCAATGGGAATCGCTGCATGCTGTCGTTCGGGATGATTGGCTGCCCACTCTAACACCTGCATACCACCCATAGAACCACCTGCAACACAAAGCAGCTTGTCGATACCTAGCGAATCTACCAGCTTAACTTGGGCATTAACAATATCGCCAATGGTAACCACAGGTAGATTCAGCCCATAGGCAAGACCCGTCTCTGGATCCATACTGATAGGGCCAGTAGAACCGTAACAACCGCCAATTACGTTGCTACAGATCACAAAAAAGCGATTCGTATCAAACGCCTTGCCAGGACCAATACACTCGTCCCACCAGCCCGGTTTTTTATCGTCTTCAGCGTGATATCCGGCCGCGTGCGCGCTGCCGGTCAGGGCATGACAGATCAGAATCGCGTTGGTGCGTTCTCTATTGAGCTGACCGTACGTCTCATATTCCAGTGTCACAGGGGACAATGTCGCACCACTCTCTAATTGAAATGGTATATCCTGAGCAAAGGTGAAGTGCTTGGGCGTAACGAATCCGACTGAGTTTTGATTGTTCATGGGAACGTCCTTTGATTGACGATTGAAGATTTTAGATTGACGATTTGCTGGGCAGGAAGGTTATGGGAACTGGTTGTAAACTATTTTGTATAAAGACTGTTTATAATCCATCTCTTTACTTCTAGACTCAGCTCTGTTTGAAAACAAGTGTTTGGTTAGTCTGGTAGAACTTCGGAAAACACCTGTTTTCAAATCGACCGCAGTCTAAGTACCAAAAATCGTCAATCAAAAATCGTCGATCAAAAATCGTCAATTCCTTTACGCGTTTGCTGCGTGGAGAGCTTGCTCTAAATCCCAGATAATGTCCTCAGCGTCTTCGATGCCAACACTGAGGCGGACAAAGTCGGCGTGGACACCAGCTTTTTGCAGATCTTCTTCAGAAAGCTGGCTGTGGGTGGTGCTGGCGGGGTGAATGGCCAAGCTCTTGGCGTCGCCCACATTGGCCACGTGGCTGTGTAGCTTGAGCGCGTTGATGAATGTTTCGCCTGCATCGCGACCGCCCTTGATGCGGAATCCCATGATCGCGCCAGGCCCTTTTGGCATGTACTTCTTGGCCCGCTCATGACCAGGATGACTGGATAGACCTGGGTAGGCAACAGAATTAACGCCAGCATGATCGTCCAAGAATTGAGCAACCTTCTGTGCATTTTCAACATGACGATCCATACGTAGGCTAAGGGTCTCGATGCCCAAGAGGGTTGTGAATGTATTAAACGGCGCTTGACTACCACCCACATCCCTCAAGATCTGGACTCTTGCTTTTAGGATCATGGCTGGTGCGCCCAAGTCTGCATAGACTAGGCCATGATAGGATGGATCCGGCTCGTTGAAGTTGGGGAAGCGTCCACTGGTCCAATCGAAGTTACCACCATCTACAATGATGCCCCCAATTGCCGTGCCATGGCCGCTAAGGAATTTGGTGGTGCTGTGGGTAATTATGTTGGCACCGTGCTCAAATGGGCGGCAGAGATAGGGCGTTGCAAAGGTGCTGTCGATCATCAAAGGAATGTTGTGCGCTTGGGCAATGTCAGCGACCTCTTCAAAGGGGAAGACCGTGATATCAGGGTTGCCCAGCGTCTCGCCATAGAGAATCTTGGTATTGTCTTGGATAGCTGCGGCAAATTCTTCAGGATTGTTAGGGTCGACAAAAGTTACGTCGATACCCATACGCGGGAATGTATGCAGGAACTGATTGTAGGTTCCCCCATAGAGGCGGCTACTGGTCACAATATGATCCCCTTGGCTGCAGAGGGTCATTATGGCCATCATCTGGGCTACGTGGCCGCTGCCTGCAGCAAGCGCGCCCACGCCACCCTCTAGATCCGCAATCCGCTGTTCCATAACGTCATTGGTTGGATTCATGATTCGGGTGTAGATATTGCCAAACTCCTGCAAACCAAAAAGATTGGCTGCATGCTCTGTATCCCGAAACTGATAGCTGGTTGTGTGATAGATAGGAACTGCTCGGCTGCCCGTTGTGGGGTCAGGCTGCTGCCCTGCATGAAGCTGACGGGTAGAAAAACCGTATGCACGTTCATTGCCATTATCACTCATCTTGAATTTTCTCCTTAATCGTTTCGTCTCTTTGATATAAGATAGACTTGTATATAACAAAAAACCCCTACCAGGAAGGTAGAGGTTGCGAATCTATCGGTTGTTGGGCAATTACTGGGGAATATGTGATGAAAAGCTGCCCAAACCAATATGATGCGAACACTCATCTTCCAGTACTGAACTACGCTGCGGAATTGGCACCCTGGCGCATACTCTACGCTCCATTGCGTGATTGCCGGGTTGCCGAGGTTTCATGGGGCCGATCCCTCCACCTCTCTGGATAAGGTCACAATTTTGAAGAGGACTATAGCAGGTTCGGCATGGATTGTCAAACACCATCACTGCGCGATAGAGCATAGCCCAGGTAGTGATGGTGTAGAAATAACGCAATGCCCTCATGGTGGCTGCACCCACATTGTACCTTTGTAGAATGTCGTACATCCTGATACTATAAGTATACTTGTAAACGCAAGAACTCTTGGGCCGTTTTCCGGTCACTATCCAGTCTGTTAGTATTCGGTTCGTCAATATCCGGTTTTGAGAACTGGTCACCGTTCTATACTCAGCTCGGTTTGAAAACGACTGCGGTATGGTAAATCAAATTGAGAAAGGTGAATTATGGAATCAGTCTTCCTCATTACAGAAATCCAAATCATTATTGTCTTATTGGTAGCTTCTGCAGTGGCCATCATAACTCGGTATATCAACATCCCTTATACAGTTGCTCTTGTCCTTGCGGGCCTTGTCTTAGCATTTCAGACCAATATCGAGTTGGAGATGACACCCGATCTGGTGCTTTTTGTCTTTGCCCCTCCCTTGCTTTTTGAAGCAGCGCTCCATGTTGATATACGTAAACTACGTGCTGATTTTATTCCCATATTGACCATGGCCATACCCGGTGTGCTCCTTAGTGCCTTTGTGGTTGGGGGCGTATTGGCCTTTTTGGGCATTCTTTCTTTTCCGGTAGGGCTTCTCTTTGGCGCTCTAATTTCGGCTACAGATCCAGTGGCTGTGGTAGCCACGTTCCGCTCTGTTGGCGCTCCCAAGCGATTAACCACATTGGTTGAAGGGGAAAGCCTCTTCAATGATGGAACCTCGGTTGTTCTCTTTGGCATTGTGTTGGCCCTGGTACAACATGGCGAATTTTCTTTGATCGAGGGCATCTTCGATTTCTTCAAAGAGTCGGTGGGCGGTATTGCGGTCGGCGCTCTCTTTGGCTATCTCGCGGCTCAGTTGATTGCCCGAATCGATGATTATCTCATTGAAATCACCATTACTACCCTGGCCGCTTATGCCAGCTTTGCCTTAGGTCAATATTTCCACTTCAGTGGTGTTTTGGCCGTGGTTGCGGCTGGGTTGCTTAGCGGTGCTCTAGGGCCGCGGGGTATGTCGCCTACAACGCGCATTGTACTCTTTAATTTTTGGGAATACTTAGCCTTTTTGGCCAACTCTCTGGTCTTCATTCTGATCGGCCTCAATGTAGATGGTGCTATTCTACAGCAATTCCTGGTGCCTGCTATCTTGGCTGTGGTCGCTGTCCTTGCCTCACGGGCCATCAATGTTTATGGTTTGGGTTCGCTAATTCGGCTCATTAAGCCCGACTTGCCTCAATCCTATCTCCACGTCTTGTACTGGGGGGGATTGCGGGGAGCCATCAGCTTGGCTTTGGTATTAAGTATCCCCTTTGCTGTGCAGGAGCGGAGTGAACTATTGGCCATGACGTTTGCGGTGGTGCTCTTTACCTTACTCATTCAGGCAACTACCATCCCTACACTTCTTCGTCGCCTTGGTATGACCCAAGCCAGCACAACGCCCGTCGAATACGAGATGTTGCAAGGGAAGCTCCTGGCAACCAGAGCCGCCCGTCGCCATCTGGATCGGCTCTACCAGGAGGGGGCTCTTGTCCCAGCCGCTTGGGATACGGTGACCCGAGAGCTAGAAGCAAATGAGCAGGCGCTAAACCAAGCCACCAATGATATGCTCACTGAGCATCCAGAACTCCATGAAAAGATCGTTTACCTGACTCGTAAAGAGGTGTTGCGTGCCCAGCGCTCTGCCTTGAGTGACCTGGCTCACGAAGGATTGCTGAGTGATGAAGCTCTGGCAGAACTAGAGGCCGAAGTTGATGAAGCCATCCAATCACCTGATGCAGGGTTGCTTGCCTTAGATGTAGAGGAGTTTGTTGAACAGGTGGAAGCCGTTACAGCAGAAGGGGCCAAGGCGTAGTGGGGAACGAAATATGACAAAAATTATTCCTTTAGAGCAAGGCAATCGTTTTCAAATGGGTGGAGGCGATTCACGTCACTTGGTCAGCCCTGAAATTGGTGCCCAGGGCATCACCATGAACTACTCGATCTTCCAGCCTGGCCATGAATTTCCCCAACACTTTCATGACGTCTCCGCTGATATTTTTATTGTGCTGGAGGGAGGTGTCTCGGTGCGGCAAGGCGATGAATACACACCTATCCACCAAGGAGACTTTGCATACATCCCACCTGGTGAGGTCCACGGGACTGTCAATACCACCCATGCCCAAGCCATCCTCATTAGCTTTCAAGCACCTCCGGACCAGTCACTCTACTCTGGCGATCGGGATCCAGCCAACACCGGCGTGACACCCAGGCCACCGGAAGGCCATGTGACTACAGTGCAGATTCGCCAGCTCACTGAGGAGCAACCAACAAACTTGGCAGGCATAAAGAGTTGGCACGCGGCGTCTCCGGAGACTGGCACCAAAGAGATGCATCTCAACTATTATGAGCTTGAGCCAAATGGAGAGATATCTAGATCGGCGACCGAAGGCGAATCGATCTGGTTTGCTTGGCAGGGCACAGCCACGATTGCATCAGCTGGAGAGTCCTGGAGCATTCCCAACCGAGGTGTCGCCTTTGTGCCTCCGGGGGAAGCAGTGATTGTGCAGAACCTGGGAACAGAGACCGCCCAGCTAATTCGCTGTCAGGCAATTGTTCTTCCATAGGAGTTGGTCTTAAATAACTTGCGCGTTGGTGTTTGCGAAGCAGTCGCTTGCGACTGTGGCATCTAACTTCCTAGCGATCGTAAGGCTTGGCCTACCAAGTGACTTCGTAAGTGCCTGTCACCTTATGTGTAAGTTATTTAATTACCATTTCTTAAAAACTGTGATTCTTTGGGATTTCATGTAGTTGACAACTTTATTGAACAAAGATTTTAAAGATTAAGAAGATTTTTCTCTTCTAATCTTAATAACCTGGCTAATCCCTGTTCATTTTTTCTGTCAACCACGTGAGATCTGGTTGAACCAAAACTGTTTGAACCATATACTGCGATATATTTATTCGGCAACATTATGACACCAGAAGAATTCCGCACCGCTGGCCACCAACTTATCGACTGGATCGCCGACTTTCGTGCTGGCATCCGTCAGTTTCCTGTTATGTCTCAGGTAGAGCCAGGTGACGTTCGCGCAAACCTGCCAACATCACCACCTGTTGAACCAGAATCGTTTGAAGATATCCTGACCGATCTAGATAAAATTGTCGTACCAGGGATTTCCCACTTTCAACACCCCAGCTTCTTTGGGTATTTTCCGGCCAATTCAATGCTCTCTAGCGTACTGGGTGACTATATGAGCACTGGGTTAGGGGCGTTAGGTCTCTCTTGGCAATCCGCACCAGCACTAACGGAAGTCGAAGAGGTTGCCACCGATTGGCTTCGCCAGATGGTGGGATTATCTGATGCTTGGAGTGGCGTCATTCAGGATACGGCCTCTACAAGCACTTTGTTGGCACTAATTTGCGCTCGGGAACGCTCCACCCAATTTGGATTGGCTAAGGGCGGATTGCAAGCAGCCGAAAAACCGCTGGTCGTCTACGTCTCCAAATATGCGCACAGTTCGGTTGATAAAGCGGCACTGCTGGCTGGATTTGGACGGGAGAATGTTCGCTTGATAGACGTGGATGAGCACTTTGCATTGGCGCCTGGGTCGTTAGCGCAAGCCATCGCAGAGGATCTCGCTGCAGGTCTTCAGCCTTGCGCCGTGGTGGCAACCACGGGCACAACCACCACAACAGCTATCGATCCCGTCGGGGCAATTGTCAATGTCGCCCAACCCCACGGAATTTGGATTCACGTAGATGCTGCGTTAGCCGGTTCTGCCATGATTTTGCCCGAATGTCGTCATCTTTGGGAAGGCATTGAAGGAGCGGATTCACTGGTGCTCAATCCCCATAAGTGGTTGGGGGCGGCTTTTGACTGTACCGCATACTATGTGCAAGATCCAGAGCATTTGGTTCGTGTGATGGGAACCAATCCCAGCTATCTTCAAAGTGCAGCAGACGAAGCGGTGAAGAATTACCGCGATTGGGGCATCCCATTGGGGCGTCGTTTTCGAGCACTCAAACTCTGGGCGCTCATTCGGGAACAGGGTGTGTCCCGGCTGCAGGAACGTCTGCGTCGTGATATGGCCAACGCGAGATGGCTAGAGAACGAAGTCCGGGGACGTGTCACTTGGAGCGTCTTGGCACCGGTCCCCTTGCAAACAGTCTGTATCCGCCATGAACCGCCAGGGTTTGAGGATGAGGCGCTCGATCAACATACGCAAGCGTGGGCCGCGGCAGTTAATCAATCTGGTGGTGCGTACTTAACGCCAGCCACGCTTGACGGAAAGTGGATGGTGCGCGTGAGTATTGGCGCTTACCCGACTGAGCGAGAAGACGTGGCCGCGGCATGGGCGCTGATGACCCAAATTGCCGAGAAGATGAGTCATTAACTATCAACAATAGGGTTATACAATGCAACTCGGTATCCTAAATGCCTGCACTCCTCAGGATGAGGAAGAATTTCAGGCGGAAGAATTTCAGAACTTTGACCAATTTTTTGCCTTGGCTGACCATGGGATGACGCTGATTGAATACCGCATCACAGAAGGCGAATTCCCGCGAACCACTGACGAATGCGATGCCTACCTGATTACAGGTAGCCCCAAGGGCGTCTATGATGATGAAGGCTGGATTGGTCAACTGGGCGATTTTATCCGGGATAGCTATCTAGATGGCAAAAAGCTGGTGGGCATCTGCTTTGGTCATCAGATGTTAGCCCATTCATTGGGTGGCCACACAGAGAAATCAAGCAAGGGATGGGGAATCGGGCCGAATACGGTAGAGATTGCCAAACTGCAGCCCTGGATGGCACCAAGATTGCCCCAAGGCAATTTCTACTTCTGCCATCAGGATCAGGTGATGAGGTTGCCAGAAGGAGCTATTCAGTTGGCAGGAAATGCTTTTTGCCCCAACGGTATGTTTATCGTTGGGAAGCAGGTATTGGGTTTACAGGCTCATCCCGAATTCACCGCCAACGTAATGCATCGGGCAATTGAGTTACTGCGCCCTATGGTTGAGGAAGAACAGAGCAACATTGCTGAAGTCCGAACATCTGAACGTCAGGTGGATAACGAGATCATGGCTCAGTGGATTGTGAATTTTCTCATGGATACGACAACGGTTTCTACTGCACAACCCTTGTAGATTGGGTGAGATATACTTCGCTAGAAAAGCCTTGTCCCAACTCTTGTTCAATCCACTCTGGAAAATCTCGGAAGGAAGGACAGAACTTTTCTGGCCATCTATATGTGCAGAAAGCTCCCTTCTATTCTTAAGAAAATTTCGCTATGCATGTAGACATTCGTCCAGTTTCTGAAGATGTTCTCTTTATACTCTATAAAAACGTTCGGGCCTCTTACAAGCGCCCCCACGCTATTGAGTTGCGCGACCAATCCCTGGGTTTGTTGACATTTTATGTGGTGTGGCTTGAGCATCAACCCATTGGAACGGGGTTTGTTCGTTGGGACGGTCCCCGGGACCCAGATGTACACAAGGCCTATCCAACCTGCCCAGAGATCTATCGGCTTGGTATCAACCCAGACTTCCAATCCCAGGGAATTGGTACTCAACTAATTGGTACGTGTGAGCAGGAAGCCCAGAAGCGAGGCTTTAGGCAGATCGGATTGGGGGTTGCACACGAGAACCCAAGAGCTTATGCCCTTTATCGTCGTCTTGGATATTCCCATTCATCCATAGAACGCTACATAGATGAGTATCAGTTTCAGGCACAAGATGGTGCTGTCAAAACGGTTCGAGATCCATTGCGCTTTTTGGTCAAGGGGCTTCGGTAATCGTGTCACCGTTTCTGAGGAATGTAGTGAGTAAATGAAGACGTGTCACTCATTATTTTAGTGGGCTTGATTGGCCTCATTGTCGGCACCATGATCGGAACGGTAGGCATCGGTGGAGTCTTATTGGCCCCATCATTGGTCTTCTTGTTAGGCATGGATCTTCCGCTTGCCATGGCAACAAGCATGTGGAGCTTTCTTTTCACCGGCTTGATGGGAGTCGTTGTCTATGGGCGCAAAGGGTCTATCGATTGGGCTATGTCTGGCTGGCTGGTGTTGGGGATTATTCCGGCATCCATCGTTGGTGCTCGTACCAATGTGAGCTTACCGACGAACGTATTGGCCGGAATTTTGGTTGCGGTTCTGCTTTACTCAGCTTGGAATGCGTTGGTAAAACAACAACTCTTGGGGAGTAGCGGGACGATAATTGCTCCGCACTGGTTGGTCTGTATCGGCATAATCGTAGGATTTGGTTCTGCCCTGACTGGAACAGGAGGAGCAGTGATGTTGATGCCCATCTTTTTACTGCTGAGTGTTCCTGTGCTCAAAGCCGTCGGCGTTGTTCAGGGAATCCAGTTACCGATTGCTATTTCAGCGTCCATTGGATTTGTGCTCTTTGGCCAGGTTGATTTGATGCTGGGGACCGCATTGGGTTTTGTCCAAGCCGTTGGCGTTTGGATTGGTGCGCAAGTTGCTCATCGGGTACATTCAGAACGCTTACGGGGATTTGCTGCGGTAGCCTTGATTGTCTCTGCCGTCCTACTGGTTCGCCAGATAATTCTAGGTTAGAAAACGATAAATATATGTCCATCGAAACTTCCTTAAAGCAGTATCCCCGTGAAGAGTTAACGCGTACGCCAACGCCTCTCGATTTTCTTCCCCATCTCAGCGAGCAACTCGGTATAGAGCTGTACCTCAAGCGAGATGATCTGACTGATCTCACCTTGGGTGGGGACAAACCCCGCAAGCTTGAATACGAGATTGCCCAGGGGCGAGCGGCTGGTGCGGATACGCTGGTTACCTGTGGATCCATGCAGAGCAATCACGCTCGGTTGACTACCGCGGCAGCACGTAAATTAGGCCTGGAATGTGTGGTGGTTCTCAGCCGGGATATGTGGGATGTTGTGCAGGGTAATCTGCTAACAGTCTACTTGATGGGTGCTCGGGT